>NZ_JBICSP010000008.1:299239-365202 GCF_043197135.1 Actinoplanes sp. NPDC049265
CCGCCTCGGTCTCGACCGCGGCGTTGGCCTCGGTTTCGGCTTCTGGCTCCGTCTCAGCTCCGGCCTCGGTCTCCGGCTCGGTCTCGGTCTCGACCGCGGCTTCGGTCTCGGCTTCCGCCTCGGATTCGATAGCGGTGTCGGGCTCGGCGGTGTCGGTGTCGGTGTCGGCCGTCGCACCGAGGGCCGCGGCCGCCTGGGCCGGCGCTATCGGCTTGGCCGGCACGCCTTCGGTCGTCTGGGTGTCGGCGATCTGGGCCCGGCTCGCGTCGACCGTGCGCGTCGGCTCGGTTGCGCGCGTCGGCTCGGGTGTACGGGGCGGCTCGGTTGTGCGGGTCGGCTCCGGTCGCACCCGGGCACTGCCGCGGGCCGAGTCCGGCCGGGCCGGCGGCCGCCCACCCGGCACCTGGGCGGTGCCACGAGCGCGGTCGTGCGGGCGTTCCGGTGCGTCCTCGGTCGCGGTCCGGTCGCCGGATCGCTGGTCAGACATCTCGGGGGCCTCCGCGGCGTCGGGGGACTCCAGGCCATGGATCGACGTCGCCGGCGCCGGCGGCCACCCTGGTGGTGGCACGCGCGGCGACTCGGGCGTCTCGTCCTTCGGCATCTAGGTCCCCGGCGGGCATCTGGTCTCGCGACATCTGTGGTCCCTGAGCCGAGAATGCCCCGGACAAGGTCCACTTTTCCGGTGTTCGGGTGATCGGCACGATCAGCTGGCGCTCCGGGCGCGGGCTCGCGCGGCGCGACGTCCCTTCAGGTACGCGCGCGGGCCGGCCAGCATCCCGCGGCGGTTGGCCTTGAGCAGTTCGCGCGGGAAGTCCTCGCGCAGCGTCGACACCCGCAGGCTGTCCGAGCCGGTCAGGTCGCGCAGGGCGGTCGGCGCCAGCTTGATCAGCGGCCACAGCAGTCCCGGCCGGCTCAGGATCAGGCTGGTGTACGCGGCGGTCAGCCCCGCCCCGTACCCCACCATCTGCTTCTCCAGACCGGCCAGGTCGCGCCGGTGGTAGTGGTGGGTGACGGCCGACGGCTGGTAGACGATCGTGCCTCCGCCGACCAGTACCTGGGTGAAGGCCAGGGTGTCCTCGGAGCCCATGGCCGGGGTGCCCGCACCGAGCGCCACGTCGAAGCCGCCGATCCGCTCGATCACGCCGGGCCGGAAGGTCATGTTGGCGCCGGTGCCGAACGGTGGCAGCGGGTAGAGCGGGCTCTGCTTGTGCGCGGTCGCCGGGCTGAACACGTCGGGCCGGAAGCCGCGGCCCTTGCTGTGCCCACCGAACTGCTCGAACCACAGCTGGGCCTGGGTCTCCAGCTCGGCCGGGACGATGACGCCGGAGACGACGTCGGCGTCGGGGTGGTCGGCCAGCGCCCGGGCCACCTCGGCCAGCCAGTTGACGTCGGCCCGCTCGTCGTCGTCGATCCAGGCCAGGATCTCGCCCGGCGCCGCCTTGACGGCCGTGTTCCGGGCGAAGGACAGGCCGGGCGTCGGCTCGCAGAGGTAGTCGACGTGGCCCTTCGCGGCGGCCGACGAGACGACGTTCTTGGTGGCGTCGCTGGTCGGGGCGTTGTCGACGACCAGCACCCGGAAGGCGGGATAGTTCATCGCGAGCAGGCTGTCGAGGCAGTTCTCGAGCTCGGCCGGGTGCTCGCGGGTGCAGACCACGACGGTGATGTGCGGCGCGGTGGCCAGCACTTCGCGGCGGCGGGCCAGGAAGGCCGGCTCGGTGTCGGTGGTGATCCCGTCGATCGGCAGCGTGTCCAGGCCGAGCGCGGCCAGCTTGGGCTGCACGGTGACGCCGAGCTCATGGTCGATGAGCCGGCCGACGTCGGCCGGGCGCAGGCCCTTGAGCGGCACGTCGACCAGGACGGTGCCGATCGGCTCGGAGAAGAGCCGGACCAGCATCCAGGCCTTGAGGACGCGGCGGCCGTCGGCGGCGATGCCGGCGATGGTGGGCAGCGGGTCGGACAGGTCGATGTCGTGGACGGCGGCGGGACGGGTGCCGCCGGCCGGCTCGACGTCCGGGCCGAGGAGCATGTCGTGGGTACGGTCGGCCGGCGCCCACGCGGCGCCGTTGATGTCGGTGGTCATCGGCTGGCCTCCAGCTCCGGGCGGCGGGCGGTGCGGGTGCGCTTGGTCGAGAGGGTCTCCACGGCACCGCCGAAGCCGGCCGCGGCGACGCCGGCGAGCACGCTGCCGGCCTTGAGGGCGTGGTCGACGCCACGGCCGCGGGAGGCGGCGGCGATGTTGCGTACCACCGCTCGGGGAAGTGAGCGCAGGTAGTCGCGCTCCGCCCCGAGGCTGTCGCCCTTGGTGTTGAGCCCGGCCATCTGGACCTTGCCGCGGCCCTCGGCGTAGCAGCGCTTGACGAAGAACGAGAACGTGGACCGGATCGCGGGCACCTCGTGGCGGATGATCGCGTCGGGTACGTACATCCAGTGGCCGCCGGTGGCCTGACTCATCCGGATGCAGAGCTCGGTGTCCTCGGGGCGGTTCTGCCCACCGAGCTTGCCGAAGCCGGTCCGGAAGCCGCCGACCTGCGTGAACGCCTCGCGCCGGACGACCATACCGGCCGACCACACGTTGCGGATGGGTGACACCTCGGAGGGCATGCCGGCGTACGAGCCACCGACGGCCCAGAGGAACTCCTCGGGCATCCAGCGCGGCTCCGGTCCCTCCCACGCCGGGCTGATCCCGCCGCCGGTCCCGATCACCTTCGGGTCGGCGAACGGAGCGACGAGGCTGCCCAGCCAGTCCGGCTCGGCGGTGATGTCGTCGTCCATGAACGCGATCAGCGCGGTGTGGGTGTGGAAGGCGCCGGTGTTGCGGTTGCCCGACACGCCCTGGGCGTACAGGTTCTCGAGCACTGTCACGCCTGGCAGGTCACGGCGGGCGCGGCGGTACAGGGCCGGGTTGTGGTCGACCACGACCACGATCTCGGCCGGGGTGTAGATCTGCGAGCGGGCGCAGGCGACGGTACGGACCAGCGATGCCCAGCGCTGTTCGGTGTGCGTGGGGATCACGATGCTGATCGCGGGACGGAAGTTCTCCACGTCGGGGGGACTCCTTGCGAGGCGGTGGAACTGGGGAGCGGGTGGTGGGGCTTCAGTCGCCGGCGCGGGCTTCGAGACGCTTCTTGATGTCGTCGGTACGCCCGGCGCCGACCTCGCGGAACGGGCCGCGGTTGACGTGCGCGCCGGCCGAGCGGGGATCGGCGGCGTGCGCGGTGGCGGCGGGGGTGTTCCGGTTGACCCGTTCGAGCCGGTTGCCGGTGGGCTGGGCGGGCACCTGGGCGGTCACGGCGACGCCGGCGCGGCGGTTGCGCCGCATGCGCCCGTATTCGCTGAAGATCGTGCGGAGCACGCGGGCGCCGTCACGGAAGGTGTTGAGGTTGGTCACGCCGTGGATGCGGGCGTGCTCGACGCTGCCGACCTCGCCGACCTTGAGCTTGTCGACCGCGGCTCGGATGTTGATCATCGTCTCGATCTCGAAGCCGTCGCCCCAGTGCTTGCTGCCGTCGGCGTTGCGGGGGAGACGCGTGTCGGGCAGGTCGAGCGACGGGACCACGCGGCGCCAGAACGCGTTGTAGCCGTAGCAGAGGTCGGTGAACTTCGTACCGAACAGTACGTTGACCACTACGTTCAGCCCGTCGTTGCCGAGCTTGCGCAGCTTGGTGATGTCGTGGCTGTGCCCGCCGTGGCTGAACCGTGAGCCCTTGACGAAGTCGTCGCCGTTCACCAGCTTCTCGACGAACAGCGGGATCTCCTTCGGGTCGGTCGACCCGTCGGCGTCGATCATCACGATGATGTCGCTCGTGCAGGCGGCGAATCCGCAGGCCAGAGCGTTGCCCTTGCCGGTGCGGGTCTGCTGGACGACAACCACGTCGGGGCGCAGCTCGCGGGCCACCTCGACGGTCCGGTCGACCGATCCGCCGTCGACCAGGACGACCTCGTCGATCCCGTCCGGCAGGTCGGCGAACACGTGCGGGAGATTCCGTTCCTCGTTGAGAGTCGGGATCACGACGCTTACGGTCGGTAACGCCTTTCCGTTACCCGGCGTGTTGCCGGATGGCGTGGAGAGCTGCATGTCGGTCCCTTTCAGGGGGCGGCAAGGCGACCCATTCCGGTGGGTTCGGAGCCCCGAACCCGAGTCGCTCGCTTCTGCTGACGACCCTAGCAACACGCTACGTAGCGTCAACTGACCAAAGGGACAGGGTGGCGATGTCCGTGCGTTGAACTGCCGCCAACCGTATGAGCTGCGGTAATTCACTCGGACACCAAGATTGACTTGAAGTCCCGCCCGTTACACTTGGTAACGGGCATTGGTGATCAAGGTCCGCGTAACCGGCCAGCCGGTACCGGATGATCGCAGTACCGCCGATCAAGCATCGGAATGGGGCATTGTTGGTATGTCGGAATACCAGCTGTGAGCCATCCCACTCGACAGTGCGGTTACAAAACGTGAGGTCAGGGTGCAGCCCGGTTATATCGGACGGGGGACGCGGCCGGCCAGGCATCGATGGTTGAATATCACTCACGATTTCTGGACGGCTTAGACTCGTTGAGTGAGTCAGGCACTACCGTGGGTGAGGCGATGACGGCCAACAGTGCTGTGTGTGTTTGTGGCCACCCGCGCGACGCTCATGAACATCTCCGGAAGGGCACCGACTGCACCTTCTGTGGCGCCGAGAAGTGCGGACGATTCCGGCTCAAGCGCTGGTGGCGCCGCTCCGTCTGAGCTCGCCGACCGGGGTGAAACCGCCCCGCCGTATTCGCCAAACCCTATAAAGCCGGTAGGCTAACTCTCAGTTCGCGGCCGCCGGGCCGCCTGTGAGGAGGACCCTATGGCGCTCCCGGACTTCCTGATCGCCGGTGTGCCCAAGGCCGGGACCACGGCCCTGCACGCCGCGCTCGCCCCGCACCCGGAGCTGCTGCTGTCGCGGGTCAAGGAGCCGAAGTTCTTCCTCAGCAACGGGCGCCCACCGGCCACCGGCGGGCCCGGCGACGTGCAGACCTACCAGGAACACGTGTGGCGGCGGGCCGACTACGAGGCCCTGTTCGCCGCGGCGCCGCCGGGGGTCAAGAAGGGTGAGGCGACGCCCTTCTACCTCGGGGACCTGGCCTCGCACGATCGGATCGCCGGGTTGCTCCCCGACGTACGCGTCATCCTGCTGCTCCGCGACCCGGTCGACCGCGCCCACTCGAACTGGACCCACCTCTGGATCGCGGGTCTGGAGTCCGAGGCCGACTTCCTCGCCGCCTGTGACGCCGAGGCCGACCGGATCGCCGCCGGCTGGGCCGACTTCTGGCACTACAAGCGTCTCGGCCTGTACGGCGAGCAGGTCCAGCACCTGTTCGAGCGGGTCGACCGCGAGCGGGTGCTGCTGCTGCGCTACCGCGACCTGAAGGACCGGCCGGTCGAGACACTCGACCGGGTGTGCGCGTTCCTGGGAGTGGCGACCGGGCGGCTGCCGGTCATCCCCAGGGAGAACGTCAACCGGCACGTGGTCGAGGACAACGCGGTCAACCGGGTGCTGCGGGCGTTGCTGCGGGCCGGCGGCACCTACGGCCACCACTTCCCGGTGCCGCTGCGGCTGGCCGCCCGCGGTCCGCTGCTCACCCTGCTGCACCGCAAGAACGGCACCCGGCCCGGCACCACCCCGGCGATCCGCGAGGCGCTGCTGCCATACTTCAAAGCCGACATCGCCCTGCTGGAGAAGATCACCGGCGAGAGCTACGACGACTGGCTCGAGGTGGAGCGACACGCCACCAAGGCTTAATCCCCACCAGTCATGTAGAGAATGCGGGTACCCTTCGCAGCGATCATCGTCGCGAGTTCAAGGGAGACCGCCGTGACCACCGGGATATCCACGCTGCCCCTGCCCCGCTGGGACGAATCCGTCGTGGTGGTCGAACCGCCCGGCAGCGAGCCCGGAGCCTGGTCCGGGGCGCCCAGCTCGATCGTCGCCGACGGGCACGTCTATCTGGCCTACCGGCTCCGGCTGCCGATCGGCGCCGGGCGAGGCATCGCCAACGTGGTCGCCCGGTCGGCCGACGGGGTGAAATTCACCGTGCTGGCCGAGATCAGCAAGGACACCTTCGGCGCCGAGTCGCTGGAACGACCGGCCATCGTGCGTACGCCCGAGGGCCGCTGGCGCCTCTACGTCAGTGCGGCCACCCCCGGCACCAAACACTGGAAGGTCGACCTGATCGAGGCCGGCACCCCGGAGGGCCTGGCCACGGCCACCCCGCGGACAGTGCTGGCCGGCGACGAGGCGCGCGGCGTCAAGGACCCGGTACTGCACCACGACGAGCACGGCTGGCACCTGTGGGCCTCGGTGCACCCGCTCGAGTCCTGGGACGACGCCGACCGGATGACCACCGAATACTTCACCAGCCCCGACGGCCTGCTCTGGACGTGGCGGCGGACCGCGCTGACCGGCCGGGCCGGCGAGTGGGACGCGCGCGGCGTACGCGTCTCGTCCGTGGTCGTCGACGGCGACCAGCTCCAGGCCGCGTACGACGGCCGGGCCACCGCTGGGGAGAACTGGGAGGAGCGCACGGGCACGGCCGGCGGCACCCGCCTCGCCGACGGCAGCTTCGGCCCGCTCACCGCCGCCGACGGCCCGCCGCTGGGCAGCCCGCACGCGCCCAACGGTCTCCGTTACCTGAGCCTGGTCACCATGCCGGACGGCGGCACCCGCCTCTACTACGAGGCCACCCGGGCCGACGGTGCCCACGATCTGCGCAGCGAGCAGGCCTGAGAGCGGCGTCACGCTGCCCGGGGGCGGCTGTCCACCGGCTGCGGAGTTCGCCTAGCTTCGATCACGAACGCCCGGTGCCGGCGTACTACTCGGCACCGTCGACGGCGGAGCGCGTCCCACAAGGACCGCTCCGCCGTTTCCCTTTCGAGTGATCGCGCCGTTTGTCGCACCGGCCCCTCGGGTACGCAGATCTTCGTCAACAGGGGACGGGAGTGGTGGATGCGCGTGGTGGGCGAGCGGTACGAGCTCGTACGGCGCATCGGCATCGGCGGGATGTCCGAGGTGTGGCACGGTCACGACCAGGTCCTCGACCGTCCCGTCGCGGTGAAGATCATGTCCGCGCAGGCGGCCGGCACGCTCGGTGACGTCTCCGGCGTCGACCTGGTCCGCACCGAGGCCCGCTCGGCGGCCCGGCTGGCCCATCCCAACGTCGCCGGGGTGCACGACTTCGGCACCTCGCGCGCCGGTGACGAGGACGTCCCGTACATCGTCATGGAACTGGTCGAGGGCCAGACGCTCAGCGACCATCTCGCCCGGGGCCCGCTCGACTGGCGCATCGCGGTCCGCGTCGGCGCCGAGGTCGCGGCCGCCCTGGCCGCCGCCCACGCCGAACACGTGGTGCACCGCGACATCAAGCCGGCCAACATCATGCTGACTCCGGCTGGGGCCAAGGTCCTCGACTTCGGCATCGCCGCCGCGGTGGGCTCACCCGACCCGGACCCCGACGGCCCGGTGATGGGTACGCCCGCCTACGTCGCCCCCGAACGCTTCGACGGCCTGCCCGCGACCCCCGCGACCGACATGTTCTCCTTGGGTACGCTGCTCTACCACTGCCTGTCCGGCCGCCTGCCGTGGACCGCGGGCACCAACACCGAGCTGGTGCACGCCCAGCGCTTCAACCACCCCGACCAGCTTCCCGCCATCGAGGACCTGCCGGCCGAGGTGCTCGACCTCGTCTCCCGCTGCCTCGACAAGGACCCCCGCGAACGCCCGACCGCCCTGGTGGCGGCCCTGCTGCTGGCCGAGGCGGTGGACGCCCGCGTCTACGTGCCGATCATGGACATCGACTCGGCCATGTCCCGCCCGACGCCGACCTTCGACCAGCGCGCGGCCGAGGCCCCTACGGCCGCGGCGATGCCGACCGAGCCCCGCTTCGGCCGCCACCGCGCCGACAGCTGATCAGTACTCGTTCTTGATCACGAAGTAGGAACCGCGGATGGTGCCGGCCAGCTTCGACCTCTGCCGGGCGAACTTGAACGACGCCAGCTCGTCGGGAACGTCCATGCCGTCGGAGAGCTTGAAGCCGACCGCCCGTTTGCCGCCGTCGTCGACCGTGTACATCACGTTGATGGACAGGCCGCTCCGGTAGAAGACGTACGCCATCCGGATGTTCTCGACCTGGAAGGTGGTCGCCTCCAGGGCGGGCGACGAGATGACGATGCCCCGCTCCGCATCGAGGATGTGGTGCACCCAGTCGACGGCCTCCGGGGCGTCGCCGGCCGGCTCGACGGCGAAGACGTGAGCGTACTTGTTCCGGAAGTAACGAGCCTCGTTCGCCCGGAGGCCGGCGAGCGCGGGAGCGACCGGCGACGACTCCAGGCCGGCGGTCGACACGGTGTCGAAGTCCACTGCGTAAGGCATGGTCAGGACGCTACTCGGACACCTGGGCGGTCGGGCGGACCTCGGGCACGTTGACGATCAGGTCGTAGGCGTCGACCACCGGCACGGGTTGGTAGCGGTCGATGATCCGGATCTTGTCCGGGGCGCCGGTGACCCCACCGTCTCGCGCCGTCCGCAGATCCACGGCGCACAGCCCGGCGGGCAGAGCTGCTTCGACGCTGCCCTCCTCGGGGGTCGTCAGGCCGGCGCCCACGATGGCCACGCCACCCGGTGCGGCCGGGTCCGCGCGGTGGGTCACCGTCCGCCCGGCGGTGCAGGTCACGCCAATGGCCAGGTACTCCGGGCCCAGCCGGGTGGCCAGGTGGTGGCCGGCCGCGGAGAGCGGGAACGCGGGGGTGGTCACCGGGGTGCGCTGGATGTGGTTGTTGTGGGCGGCCACGATGATCTTCGTGTCGGGGCCGAAGCGTTCGAGCAGCCAGAACACCGTCTCGGCCATGCCCCGGTCGCGGGCGGCGACCTTCGGGTGGGTGGCCACCCCGGCCGGTGTCGCGTAACTGCGCATGGCCTGGTCGAGCAGCAGGGCAAGGCGCAACTCATGCCGGGCGACGGCGTACGCCCCGGTGCCCGCGGCGGCCCGGTACTCCGGTTCCAGGGCGTCGAACCGGGCCGCCAGCTCGGCGAAGGTCACCGTGATCAGGTCCCGTTCGGCCGGGTCGAGACCGGCGTACGCCGCGTAGGCCGGCATCGAGTGCTCGCCCGCGTACTTCCCGATCAGCGTGGCCAGCCGGTCCAGGGCCGGTTCGGCGTCCGGGTCGACGTCGCGCAGATAGCGGCGTACCCCCTCGATCGCGGGCAACGCCGACGCGGTCGACCCCGGGACGTCCAGTCCGGAGAACCGTACCGGCGGCTCGGCCGTCCGCATCCAGGACAGGTGGTCGCGCATCTCCTGGCACCGGCCCATGGTGTACGTGATGCCGTGGTCGGCGACCGCCCGCAGTTCCTCGGCCGGCCGGTCCCCGCGCACCCACGCGTCGACGGCGAGGCCTTCGCTGAAGCCGCTCTCCATCGCGTACACCGTGAACCCGAGCCGTTCGGTCAGTAACCGGTGCAGCCGGTGGCGTAGCAGGTAGAACTCGCGCACCAGGTGGGCGTTCTCCCCGATGGCGATCACCCGCGCGGCCGCGAGCCTCTCGGCCAGCGGCTCGAGGTCGTCCAGCGGTGCCCCGGGATCGACCGTGGCCAGCGGAAACGTATGCGTAGTAAGGAATTCGGCGAAGTCCACCGCGTGAGCATACTGGCGGACCGCACCCACGCGCCCTATAGTGAACGCTGTTCATTGAACGCCGTTCACTAAATCGGGAGTTCGTCATGACCGTGACGCGCAGCAGTCCCTCCAGCGTCTTCAACCCGACCGACCAGATCAGCCAGTCGGTGTCCGTCGCCGGTCGGCGGCTGATCCACCTGGCCGGGCAGGTCGCCTGGGACGCGCAGGGAAACCTGGTCGGCGGCGACGACTACGCCGCGCAGTCGGCGCAGGTCGCCCGCAACATCGAGGCGGTGCTGGCCGCCGCCGGAGCCACCCGCGACGACATCGTCGACGAGACCGTGTTCGTCGTCGGCTACACACCGGAGCTGCTGCATGCCGTCTTCGACCCGCTGCGCGCCGGCATGACGGCGGCGCCCGCCAGCACCCTGGTCGCCGTGTCGGCGCTGTTCGCGCCGGGCTTCCTGATCGAGGTGCGCGTGGTCGCGGCCGTCGAGGAGGTGTGATCCGGTGGACACCGATGTAGTGATCAGCGGCGCCGGGCCGACCGGGCTGTTCCTGGCCTGCGAGCTGGCCCTGGCCGGGACGGCGGTGCGAGTGCTGGAACGCCGCGGCCGCCGGCACGAGCAGTCGCGGGCCTTGACCCTGCACCCGCGCAGCATCGAGATCATGGACCTGCGCGGCCTCGCCGACCGCTTCCTGTCCCGCGGTCGTACCGTTCCCGGCTGGCATTTCGCGGGCCTCGACCGGCCGCTCGACTTCTCCCGGCTGGACACGCGTCACGGCTACACGCTGTTCCTCGAGCAGGTGCACACCGAGCGGATCCTGGAGGAGCGGGCGCGCGAGCTGGGGGTCGAGGTCGCGTACCAGCACGAGGTCACCGGGCTGACGCAGGACGACGCCGGGGTCGACGTCCGCGTCCGGACGCCCGATGGCGAGTCGACGGTGCGGGCGGCGTTCGTGGTCGGCTGCGACGGCGGCGACAGCCGGGTCCGGTCGAGCGCGGGGATCGGGTTCCCCGGCTCGGAGGCCACGATGACCGCGATGCTGGGCGACTTCGCGGTCGTCGACCAGGATGCCCTGGCCGCCGCGGCCGGGACGCGAGTGCTGGTCGTCCCGCTCGAGGGTGGCCTGACCCGGTTCGTCGTGACCGACCCGGACCGCATGCGTGTCCCGAGGTCCGAGCCGGTCACCGTGGACGAGTTCCGGGAGTCGCTGACCCGGATGACCGGCTCCTCGTTCGGTGTCGACGAGCCGCGGTGGCTGTCCCGCTTCGGGAACGCGACGCGGCTGGCCGACCGGTATCGGGCCGGTCGGGTCTTCGTGGCCGGGGACGCGGCGCACATCCATTTCCCGGCGGCCGGGCAGGGACTGAACACCGGCCTGCAGGACGCCATGAACCTGGGCTGGAAACTGGCCGCTGAGATCAACGGGTGGGCGGCACCGGGCCTGCTCGACAGCTACCACACCGAACGGCACGCGGCCGGGCGTGCGGTCACCGGCAACACCCAGGCTCAGACCCTGTTGTTGCAGCTGACCCTGGTCGAGGAATATCAGCAGCCGGTCGCCGCGCTGCGCGAGCTGCTGGACGACCTGCTGGCGATCCCCGCGGCGAACGCGCGGCTGGCCGGTCTCGTGTCGGCACTCGACACGTCCTACGCGACGCCGGGCGAGGATCCGTTCGTCGGCGCGCGCCTGGCCGGGCCACCGGCCGATTTCGCGCTGCTCCACGGGGGACGGTTCGGCTTCCTCGAGCTGGTCGGCGGCGGGGCGGCCAAGGCTGTGTCGGCGGGCTGGGGGCACCGGGTCGAGGCCGCCACCGCCGCACCCCATCCCGGCCTCGACGACCTGGCCGAGGTGCTGGTCCGGCCGGACGGGCACATCGCCTGGGTGCGCCGGCAGAGCGAAGTGCCGTCGGACGCGGATCGGGAAGCGGCGCTACGGAGGTGGGCCGGGCCACCGTCTCTATAGTGACGGCATGGTGCCCTCGACAACGTCGCGGCCGGTTCCCGTCGGCGGGCGGCCGCGCGGTCGGCAACCCCGGCTGGAGCGCGGCCGGTCGGTCGAGGTGGCGCTCGAGCTGCTGGACAACGTCGGGTTGGAGGCGCTGACCATGCGCAGGCTCGCCGACGCCCTCGACGTGCAGGCCGGTGCGTTGTACCGCTACTTCGCGACGAAGGAGGAACTGCTGACGGCGATGGCGGAACTGATGCTGGCGGGGTGCGGTGACCTCCCGGCCGACGTCGGTCCGGCCGATCGCCCGGCCGCGCTGGCTCGCCGACTGCGGGCGGCGTTGCTCGCCCACCGCGACGGCGCCCGGGTCTACGCCGGGACCCACTCCATCGGTCCGCACACTCTGGGCTTCGCCGACGCCATGGTCGGGGCGCTGGGCGACTTCGGGCACGGCCCGGACGACGCGGCCCGGGCGGCGTACGCGCTGATCCACTTCACGGTTGGGCACACGCTGGAGGAGCAAGCGATTCTCGACGCCGCGGCGTATGACGTCATCGATGAGGACGCCGTCGATGATGTAGCCGCGGCGCCGGCGGGGGTCGAGCGGCTGCGGCAGGCGCTGGAACCACAGAGGTACCCGCACCTGGCCGCCGCCGCGTCCGCGTTGACCACCGCCGACTACGGTTCCCACTTCGACTACGGACTGGCGGTTTTCGTCCGCGGCCTGAGACCGGCCCCCTGAGACCGGCCCCCTGAGACCGGCCCCCTGAGACCGGCCCCCTGAGACCGGCCCCCTGAGACCGGCCCCCGGATCAGCCGCTACGCGGGACCACGATGATCGGGCTGCGGGCGCCCCGGAGCAACCTGGTCGAGACGCCGCCGAGCAGCACCCGGCGGGCCGGCCCGTAGCCGCGGGAACCGCAGCAGAGCACGTCCACCTCGTCCAGTTCGGTGAGCGCGTCGACCACATTCCCGGTCAGCAGCCGCCAGTCGACCTCGACCCCGGACACCGTCGCCGCCGCCCGACGCAACGACTCCTCGTACGTCTCCCGGGCAGTCTCCAGGAACGCGTGCTCCGCATCCGCCCCGACCAGGAAGGGCAGCGTGGAGTCCTGGTCGGCGACCACCGTGTACAACCGCAGCGAGGCGCCGATCCGGCGGGCGATCTCGGCGCCCTCCTCGAGCGCGGCGCGCCCGTCCGGCGTGTCCACGTACGCCACGCCGACCCGCCCGTGGTCCCCGGGCGAGGCGGTCATCTCCTGCGGCGCCACCGCGATCGGCCACTGGCTGCCGGCCAGCAGGCGTTCCGCCGTCGACCCGGCGAACAGCCGGTTCTTCGCGCCGCTGAGCTTCGAGCCGACCACGATGATCGACGCGTCCACCTCCTCGGCCAGGTCGTGCAACCCGTGCGCGGCCGACGTCGACGCCACCGCCCGATACTCAGCCTCGCCGGGCGCGTCCTTGAGGGATTCCCGGGCGCCGTTGAGCACAGCCTCGGCGGCCCGGTGCCGGTCGGCGACCCACTCGGCGTCGACCCGGCCCGAGCCGAGCGCCGCGGGAGCCGCGTGCACCACCGCCACGATCAGCGGCCCGCCCAGGCTGTCGGCGAGCCAGCGGCCCAGGCGCAGGGCGTCGGTGCCGCACGCCTGGCCGTCGACACCGGTGACGACCGGTCCGGTCATCGGGGCTCACCCCCGTCCGGCGGCGGCGCGGCGGCGTCGCCGGCCATGGCCTGCTTGCGGACCTTGGAGTTGCGGTAGCCGTACGCGAAGTAGATGACGATGCCGATGACCAGCCAGACCACGAACCGGATCCAGGTGTCGACCGGCAGGTCGGTCATCAGGTAGATGGCGAACAGCACACCGATGATCGGCAGGACGGGCGACCACGGCACCCGGTACGGGCGCGGCATGTCCGGCCGGGTCCGCCGCAGGATGATCACACCGATGTTGACCAGCACGAACGCGAACAGCGTGCCGATGTTGACCAGTTTGACGATCTCGCTCAACGGCACCAGGGCGGCCAGGATCGCGATCAGCACGCCGAGACCGATGGTCAGCCGGGCCGGGGTGCCGTACCGCTGGTTGACCTTCGCGAGGCGCTGGGGGAGCAGGCCGTCGCGGCACATGGCGAAGAAGATGCGGGTCTGGCCGTACATGATGACCAGCACCACGCTGGTGATCGCCACGACCGCGCCGAGGGCCAGAATGCCCGCCGCCCAGCTGATGCCCGCGCCCTTGTCGAGCGCGGCGGCCAGCGGCGCGTCGCTCGACGACATCTGCGCGGGGCTGGCGATGCCCAGCGCACCGACCGCGGTCAGCACGTAGAAGATCGTGCAGATGACCAGCGAGCCGATGATGGCCAGGGGCAGGTCCCGGGACGGATTGCGAGCCTCTTCGGAGCCGGTGGAGACCGCGTCGAAGCCGATGTACGCGAAGAAGATGATCGCCGCCGCCGATGTCACCCCGTCGACGCCGGTCGGGGTGAACGGCTGGAAGTTGCCGGTGCCGAAGTTGACGAACGCCACCACGATGAAGAACAGCAGCACGGTCAGCTTGACCACGACCATGATCAGGTTGACCCGGGCGCTCTCGGTGACCCCGCGGACCAGCAGGAACGTGATGGCCAGGACGATGAAGACGGCCGGCAGGTTGAAGATGCCGCCGTCCTCGGGCGATTTGGCTATCGCGTCCGGCAGCGCCACGCCGAAGGCGGAGTCGAGGAACGCGTTCAGGTTGCCGCCCCAGCCGACGGCGATCGCGGCGACCGAGACGCCGTACTCCAGGATCAGGTCCCACCCGATGATCCAGGCGACGATCTCGCCCAGGGTGGCGTAGGTGTAGGTGTAGGCGCTGCCGGCGACCGGGATGGACGAGGCCAGTTCGGCGTACGACAACGCGGAGAACGCGCAGGCCACGGCGGCCAGCACGAACGAGAGGATGACGGCCGGGCCGGCCACGTTGGCGCCCTCGCCGATGACCACGAAGATGCCGGTGCCGATGATGGCGCCGACCCCCATCGCGGTGAGCTGGGTCGCGCCCACCGCCTTCTTCAGGCCGCTCCCTTCCTGGGTCGTCTCGGTGATCAGCGAACGTACGTCGCGGATCGCGAAGATCCCCGGTTTATGCCCTGATGTTGTGGCCATACGGCACACCTCCGCCCTGGATGAATACCGATGTTCACAGTTCCGTCACCGGTGGTCGGCCGCAAGTTGGACGGCAAGTGGATCAGCAGAGTCCGGCAATCTTGGTGATTTGACTTGTGCAATCCGGCCGACAGTGGGTGACGAACAGCGCACGCTTTGTGCGCTGGGATCACGGAAAGGTGCGCCAACCTGCGAGGTGTGAGCAGGGCGTTGTACGGTTGGTCGGAGAGCACGCGACAAGGGAGAGGGCGCAGCATGGGCGAGGCCGTCATGACGACCCGGCGCCAGGCCGATGGCGCCATCGTGGTCGACGTGCGCGGCACGCTGGACGCGGCCACGGTCGACGCCCTGCGCGAGGCACTGCTCTCCACCCTGCACGCGCAACGTCCGGTGACCATGATCGTCGACCTGACGTTCGTGACGTTCATGGACTCGATGGGCGTGGGCGCGCTCGTCACCGGTTACAACGTGGCCCGCGAGACCGGCACCCGGTTCGTGCTGCGCAACCCGAGCGAGTTCGTGCACCGCCAGCTCCGGGTCACCGGCTTGGCCGAGATGTTCGGGCTCCCCGCGTCGCACGATTCGCCCCAGCACTACACGCCCTGACCGCCCTCAGATCTTGTGCCCTTCCATGAACCGACCGTTAAGGTTCGTTCATGGAGACGGCGGTGGGGGCGTTCTGCCGCGGTGACGAGCTCTGCTTCCAGCTGCACGATCAAGATCAACGGCTGTCGGGGGTACGGCTGGGAAGCGGCGTTTTCCCGCGCGGCAGCGACCTGTCCTTCACCTACCGGCCCGACGACCATCGCTGGGAGCTGCGGCTGCCCCGGCCCGGCGTCTGGCGCATCGAGTACAAGCTGGAACTGAGCCACCCGGACGGGCGTACCGAATGGGTCCTGGACCCGGAAAACCCACAGCGGGCCGGCGGTGGCTTCGGTGACTCGTCCGAACTGCGGTGCGACGACTATCGCGAACCCGGCTGGCTGCACCTGCCGCAGGCACACGGCGGCTGGCGCGACGTCTACCTGCCGCTGCCGGCCGTGCACGGCGAGATGGTGGCCCGGGTCTGGTCGCCGGACGAGCCCACCGGCCGGGTCGTCGTCGCCCACGACGGGCCCGACTACCACCGCTACGCCGAACTCGGCCGTTACGCCGCCGGGATGATCGGAGCCGGCCGGGTGCCGCCGTTCCACCTGGCGCTGCTGCCGCCGGGCGAGCGCTTCGAATGGTATTCGGCCAGTCCCGCGTACGCCCGCGCCCTGGCCCGTGACGCCCTGCCCAAGCTCGCCGCCGAACTCGGCGCCGACCGGCCCGTCGTCGGCGTCGGCGCCAGCCTCGGCGGCCTGGCCATGCTGCACGCCCAGCGCCGCCACCCGGCCGCCTTCGCCGCGCTGTTCCTGCAGTCCGCCAGCCTGTTCCAGCCCCGCTTCGACCGGCAGGAACGCGACTTCGGCCGCTACCTGCGGATCGTCCGGTTCACCGGCCGGGTCCGCCGCCGCTCCGACGGCCCCGCCGTGCCGATCACGCTCACCTGTGGTGCAGTCGAGGAGAACCTGGCCAACAACAAGGACATGGCCGCCGTGCTCGACGGCCACGGCTACGACGTCGCGTTCGCGGAGGTGCCGGACGCGCACACCTGGGTCGGCTGGCGTGACGCCTTCGACCCGCACCTCACCGCGCTGTTGCGGAAAGTGTTCTAGATCCTCGCTTGGAGGCGACCCGTGGCCGACGTCGAACACACCATCGGACTGTTGCTGGGGACCGAGGACGACTGGCCGCGGGCCTACGAGGCCCTGCTACGCCGGGTCGGTGCGATCAAGGACGACAACGGGCGCACCCACGACGTACGCAGCGAACGTGTCACCATCGAACCCTTCAACCTGCGCGACCAGCCCAAGCACAGCCTGGTCATCGATCGGCTCGCCTACTGGTACTACCACCCCCGCGAGTGGCTCAAGAAGATTTCCATGATGAACGACGTGTACCTGCTGAACAGCCCGTTCACGTTCCAGTCGATGGAGAAGCACACGGCGTACTGCGCGATGATCCGGCTCGGGCTCAAGGTGCCCGAGACCGTGCTGGTGCCGTACAAGAACCCGCTGGACAACTCGCGGTACGCGTACACGTCGGCCCGCTACAACGAGCCGTTCGACCTGGACGAGACCGCGGCCCAGGTCGGCTACCCGATGTTCATGAAGCCGTACGACGGCGGCGCCTGGGTCGGCGTCTCCAAGATCCGCAATGCCGACGAGCTGCACACCGCCTACGACGCCTCGGGCGAGCGCCTCATGCACCTGCAGGCGTCGGTCGAGGGCTACGACGTGTTCGCCCGGTCGCTGACCATCGGACCCGAGACCATGGTCATGAAGTTCCGGCCCGAACTGCCCATGTACGACCGGTACGCGGTTTCGCACGACTTCCTGACGCCCGAGACCGGCGACGAGGTCATCACCATCTCGCGGCTGATCAACGCGTTCTTCCGGTGGGAGTTCAACAGCTGCGAGTCGCTGATCAAGGGCACCGAGGTGTACCCGATCGACTACGCCAACGCCTGCCCCGACGTCGCGGTCACCTCACTGCACTACTACTTCCCGTGGGCGATGGCGGCGCTGCTGCGCTGGACGGTGTTCTGCGTCGTCACGGGACGCAAGCCGCGGCTGGACATGAACACCGCCGACTACTTCGCCATCGGCGACCGCGACGACCTGTCGTACGCCGAGAAGCTGGCCGGTTACCGCCGCCTCGCCGACGAGTACTTCGAGATCGAGAAGTACCAGGACTTCTGCGCCCGCCACCTGTCGCACGTCGACGAGATGGTCCACGACTGGGTCAGCTCGCCCGAGTTCCGCACCCTCCTCGACCAGACCGTCCGCAGCACCTACCCCGAGCACGAGCAGCAACGGTTCCTGGCTCATTTCGGTGGCCTGATGGACGCCTGGCTCCGCGACAACGCCTGACCAACCCCCAACCTTCAGTGGTAGCCCCCGGCGGTGCCTCGGCCCCGCATACCGCTCGGGCCCACCGCTCGGCGTCTCGGTGGTAGCCCCGGCGGTGTTTCGGACGTGCTCGGCGCTCGGGCCCACCACAGGCTGGTGATCTTGGTGGTGGCCCCGGGCGGTGTTTCGGGCGTGCTGGGCTACCACTGGTTGGTGGTCCCGGGCGGGGTTGGCGCTCTTGGCTACCACTGGGTGGCGGGTTTGGTGGTAGGGCTGGGCGGTGGTTGGGGCGTGGCTGGCGCCCTGGGCTACGACTGGGTTGTCGTACGGGCGGCTTAGGGTTGGGCGGTGCGGATCAGGATCGAGGGCAGTGATCTGCCGGGGCGGCGCAGCGGGGCCACGGCCGATGAGTTGCGGCTGGCCAACGTGCATGTCGGGGTGCAGCGCAAAGACCGCCCGGAGTCGCTGGTGCCCGCGTCGGCGGAGTCGGCGACGTGGGAGCTGGAGGTCGACAGCCGGACCGTCGGCGAGGGCCTCGTGGATGTCGGCGGGCCCTGGGTGCACGGGCGGCCGGGGGCCCGGTTCCTGTATCTGACCTGGGGCGCGCTGACAGGCGACCGGTTCGACATGTTCCGGCGGGCCAAGCTGCTCTTCGGTGACATCCCGGGCGACGCGCTGCTGGCGGGGCACGCGGGGACGGCCACGCTGGTGGGGCGGCTCGGCCTGACCGACCAGGACGGCGGGCCGATCTGTGCCCGGGTCCGGCCGCCGGTGATCACCTGGACCGCCGAGTGACGGTCACCCGGGTCCTGCACGGCGTCATCGCCGGGGACGGCGCCTTCGCGCTCTGGGCCGAGATCGACGCGACCACCGCCCACGGCCCTTCCGGCGACGAGGTCGCGCACGGAGAGGTGGTCGTGTCTCGGGCGCGGCGGCGTGGGGAGGCGGCTTGGCATCCCTTCGCGGCGGGGAGTGACGGGCTCCCGGAAGGGGATGCGCGGGGGCCGATGACGTTGCTGTTGCCGTCTACCTCGAGCGGGCCGCTGGCGTCGCCGCAGCTTGGGCTGGCGGCTCGGCGCGGGAAGCCGCGCTGGCAGGCGTGGCGGGTGGCGGCGGTGACGGTGCCGTTCGTGACCGGCGATGTCGCGCGGGACGATGATCGGGCGGCGCCCTCGCTCGACTATCTGGTCGAGGTGTGTGCGTTTGCCGCCGATCTGGTGGGGCGGGGGCGGGTGCTGCCGGGCGTCTGGCCCGATGGGGTACGGCCACGAGCTCATTGGCGGCCGGTGCTGACCGGGCCCGACGCCACCCGGCACGCGGAACTGCTTCGGCGCATGCCCGCCGCCTGCCGTGCGGAGCGTCTGCGGCCGGGCGGCACCGACGCTCACCCGGCGGCCGAGCTGCTGCACGCCGCGCTCAACCGCCTGGTCGACGGGCTGGTCCGCACCCGCCTGGCCGAAGTCGGCGTAGTCCTCACCGGTGACCCGTGGCTGGTCGCCCTCACCGACGACACCCTGCCCCGGCCCACCCGGCGGGTCGAGCTCGTCGCTGGTGGCGTTCCGGAGAACGGTGCGGGCGATGCGCTGGCGGGAGACCAGGGCGGCGGGCTGTCGGGAGACCAGGGCGGCGGGCTGTCGGGAAGCCAGGGTGGCGCCCTGGAGCGAAACCAAGGCGGCGCCCTGGAGCGAAACCAAGGCGGCGCCCTGGAGCGAAACCAAGGCGGCGCCCTGGAGCGAAACCAAGGCGGCGCCCTGGAGCGAAACGAAACAGTTTCGTACACCAGGGGTGGGCAGGACGACGAGGCGGGCGGCGGGGAGCGGGAGGCCGGGGAATTCGAGGCGGCGCCGGAAGTGGTGCACGCGCTGACCGAGATGCTTGACGCCTGGCACGCCGATGCGGTCAGCGGGGCGGCTGTCCGGGTCGTGTTCCGGCTGAGCCACCTGCACGAGATGGAGCCGGATCGGCCCGATGCCACCGGAGAGCCAACCAGCGTCGCCCAGGAAGATGACGCGTGGCTGGTTGAGTTTCTGGTGCAGCCGCTCGACGAACCCAGCGTGCTGGTCACCGCCGCGGACGTGTGGCGTGACGAGATCGCGCCGCTGCGGCGGTGGACGCATCATCCGCAGGAGCGGCTGCTGGCCGGGCTCGGGCGGGCCGCGCGGCTGGTGCCCGAGCTGGGGGACGCGCTGCGGGTGGCCCGGCCGGTCGACCTGGTGCTGGACACCGAGGGGGCACACCGGTTCCTGAGCAACGCGCCGGTGCTCGAGCAGGCCGGCTACGGGGTGATGGTGCCGGCCTGGTGGCGGGACCGGCCCAGTCTGGGGCTGGCGCTCGAGGTGCGTACGCCGGAACCGATCGCCCCGGTGCTGCGCGACCGGACCACGAACCTGGCGTCGCTGGTGAACTACAACTGGGGGCTGGCCCTGGGCGGGCGGGTGCTGACCGAGGACGAGCTGTCCGACCTGGCCAGAGTCAAGGTTCCGCTGGTCCGGCTGCGGGGACGCTGGGTGCACCTCGACCCGGAGCGGCTCACCGCCGGCCTGGCCTTCCTCCAGCGCGGCGGCGGCTCGATGACCGCCGGCGACGCGCTGCGCATGATCCGGATCCTGCCGCCGGAGGAGCTGCCGCTGCCGGTGACCGCGGTGTCCGGCGCAGGGTGGGCCGCGGGGCTGCTGTCGGGGGACCTGGACGAGCGGCTGGAACTGCTCGACCAGCCACCGGACCTCAACGGCGTGCTCCGGGCGTACCAGCGACGGGGTTTTTCCTGGCTGGCCTTCATGGACGGCCTGGGGCTGGGCGCCTGCCTGGCCGACGACATGGGGCTGGGCAAGACCGTACAGCTGTTGACCCTGCTCCTGCACGCGCGTCGGGGGCCGACGCTGCTGATCTGCCCGCTCTCGGTGCTGGGCAACTGGCAGCGGGAGGCGGCCCGGTTCGCGCCGTCGCTGCGGGTGAGCGTGTGGCACGGCGGGGAGCGGCCGGAAAGCGAAGACTGCGATGTGCTGCTGACCACGTACCAGACTGCGATGAGGGACCACCGGGCTCTCGCCGAACAGGGCTGGGACCGGATCGTGCTGGACGAGGCGCAGCACATCAAGAACAGCGCGAGCGCGGTGGCCAAGGCCGTCCGGCGGATACCGGCGCGGTCGCGGATCGCGCTGACCGGTACGCCCGTGGAGAACCGGCTGGCCGAACTGTGGTCCATTCTGGACTTCCTCAACCCGGGGGTGCTGGCCGGCGCGCCGACGTTCCGGGCGCGGTTCGCGGTGCCGATCGAGCGGTACGAGGACGAGGACGCCGCCCACCGGCTGCGGCTGGCCACCCGGCCGTTCCTGCTCCGGCGGGAGAAGTCCGACGCGACGGTCATCGACGACCTGCCGGACAAGCGGCACGTGCGGCACCTGTGCGGGCTGACCGCCGAGCAGGCCACGCTCTACCAGGCCGTGCTCGACGACATGCTGGAGCGGATCGGCGAGGCCTCGGACCGGCGCAAGGGCTACGTGCTGGCCACGATGACCAAGCTCAAGCAGGTCTGCAACCATCCGGCCCAGCTGCTCGGCGACGGCTCGCCGCTGCCCGGGCGATCGGGCAAGCTGGAGCGCCTGGAGGAGATCCTCGACGCGGTGCTGGCCCAGGGGGAGCGGGCGCTGTGCTTCACCCAGTTCACCCGGTTCGGGGCGATGCTGGTGCCGCATCTGGCCGCGCGGTTCGGCATACCCGTGCGGTATCTCCATGGCGGCACCTCGCGCGCCGAACGCGACCGCCTCGTGCGTGAGTTCCAGGCCGACGACCGGCCCGGCGTGTTCGTGCTGTCGCTCAAGGCCGGTGGCACCGGGCTCAACCTGACCGCGGCCAACCACGTCGTGCACGTGGACCGGTGGTGGAACCCGGCGACCGAGGCGCAGGCCACCGACCGGGCGTTCCGGATCGGGCAGGACCGCGACGTGCGGGTACACACCCTGACCTGCCTGGGCACGCTGGAGGAACGCATCGACGGCCTGATCGCCGAGAAGGGCACGCTGGCCGAGCGGGTGGTCGGCAACGGCGAGAGCTGGCTGACCACCCTGTCCACCGGTGAGCTGCGCGACCTGCTCGCCCTGTCGCCGGAGGCCGTCGGTGAGTGACCTGCAGCCGTTCCTCAGCACGTTCGAGTCCCTGCGGATGACCTCGACCTTCTCGCGGGGCCGGCGGGACGCCCGCAACGGGCACGTCCGCGGCATCACCGTGTCCAGCAGCCTCGTCGTCGCCCAGGTGCGCGGGCCGGAGGACCGGGCGGCGTTCCGGGCCCGCATCGCGGTCCGGGCGTTCGGCGCGGCCGAGTGGGCCCGGGTCGAGGACGCGCTGGCCGCCGAGGCCCGCTTCGTGGCCGACCTGCTCGACGGCCGCATGCCGGCCGGCATCGACCGGATCTTCGCCCGCGCGGGCCTCACCCTGCTGCCGTTGTCCCTGGACGACGTGGCGATGGACTGCACCTGCGAACGCTGGCCGATGCCGTGCATCCACCTCGCCGCCACCCTGTACGAGCTGGCCCGCTCGTTCGAGACCGACCCGTTCGGCGTCTTCACCTGGCGTGGCCGCACCCGCGAGGAGCTGCTCGACCGCCTCCGCCGCCTGCGCGGAGCCGTGGCCGTGACCGCCCGGGCCGAGCCGCCGCCCCCGCCTCAGCCGTCCGGCGACCTGGGTGACTTCGAGGAATTCTGGGGTACGGGTACGCCGGCCGCCGCGCCGCCGCCGGCCCGTACCCGCCCCGACACTCTCCTCGACCAGCTCGACCCGCCCCCGCTCGGCGACGACCTGGTCGAGCGGCTCCGTCCCGCCTACCTGGCCCTGCCCGTGGAGGACTGATGTCCTGGACGTTCCGCCCCGCCGCCCCGGCCGACATCGGCTGCCGGGTTGGCGACGCCCCTTCAGGATCTGTCGCAATCGACGGGTTGGATCAGCCCATCGGTGGCGCCGGAGTCTCGTTGAGCACGTCGAACAGGGTCTCCTCCTCGTAGCGCAGGTGGCCGGTGAGCTCGGCGGTCAGACGGTCCAGCCCCCGCACCAGACGGTCGCGGTCGCCCTCGTCGCGGGCCAAATCCTGCAGCTCACGCAGGATCTCGGCCACCACCTCGTGCTCCTTCTCGAGCCGGGCGACCACCTCGGACAGTTCCGGGTGGATCCGGGCCAGCATCGGGAAGACACCGCCGTCCTCGCCGGTGTGGTGGCGGGTCAGGTAGCCACAGAAGGCCAGGCAATTGGCGCGCAGGTCGGTCGACGGGGTGAGCTGCTCGCCGGCGACGGCCTGACGGCGCAGGGTCGCCAGCTCGGTGCGGAACCAGTCGTGTACCTCGATGAGCCAGTCGCCCATCCCTTTGACGCGTTCGTCGGTCAACGAAACCTCTTCCATCGGATAGATGGAGGGCGACAAGAAGACAGAGACCACCCCGGTGGACGTCATGGAGGAAGGCCCGGATCTGCCGGTCCTGTCACAGGCTTGGGAAGCCGTTACCTCCATGCGCTAGGCCCCATCCGGGGGCGCCCGCGAAGGCTATCAGGACCGGCGACGACCGCGCTGCCCCGTTCTACAGCAGGTCGACCAGGCGGGCGACGCGGGTGCGGATGGCCGGAAGCTGGGCATAGAGCGAGGTGCCGCAGCACTCGGTGGCGCCGGCCGCGGGGTTGGCGTCGTGCCAGTCGCGGTGGGCACTGATCGTGCGCAATGTGGCCCGCGCGCCGGAGATCGGGTTGACGTAGGCGGTCGTACCCTCCGGGTCGAGGTTGGTGACCTTGGCCAGCAGGGCGAGCACGATCGTCAGGGAACGCAACGCGGCGGCGGTCGGCGGCACCAGGTTGGTGTTGCCGAGCACGCAGACGCCGACGTTGCCGGCGTTGAAGCCGCCGACGTGGGCGCCGTTGACCATCTGCGGGCGGCCGTCGGGGCCGAGCTCGGGGCCGAAGACCGGGATCGGATCGGGGTCGGAGTACACGCCCTCGAAGACCCGGCCGTACTTGTCGATCAGCAGCTGGTAACCGATGTCGCCCCAGTCGTTGGTGACCGCGTGGGTGTAATAGATGCCGCGTACGTGCTGGATGGGGTCGTCGATCGGCGCGGGCTCGCCGCTGTGGTGGACGGTCAGCGTCTGCACGCCGAAGAACGCGGGCGGTGTCTCCAGGGTGCCGTCGGGGTTGTAGCGGTAGGACTCGTCCGCGCCCCAGGCGGCCCGGCTCAGGTAGCTGGGCCGCCACGGCGCCCGGTCGGCCCGGGGCAGGGTGAGAGTGCGGGGTCGCGCTCGTAGGGCCTGCTTGCGGCCGTTGACGGTGTTCAGCTCGGTCACGGCGGTGGGTACGCCGGTGAGCTGGTACGCGGTGACGCCGGCGGCCGGCACCAGCACGTTGCCGGGCGCCGTGGTCGCGTCGGAGCCGGCGGGGCAGCCGGTGGCGGCCAGGTCACGCCATCCGGCCGAAGTCCGCACCCGCAGGCCGGTGCCGGCCGGGACGCTGAGGTGGGTCAGCTCGACCTCGGGCGTGACCGTCCGGCCGGGGCCGAGCGGTCCCCTCGGGGCGGCCACGATCTCGGGAACGGTGTCACCGTCGGCGGCGAACGCCTGGCCGCCGGCCAGGGTCAGCG
Source organism: Actinoplanes sp. NPDC049265 (assembly GCF_043197135.1). Classification (NCBI taxonomy): domain Bacteria; kingdom Bacillati; phylum Actinomycetota; class Actinomycetes; order Micromonosporales; family Micromonosporaceae; genus Actinoplanes; species Actinoplanes sp. NPDC049265. The sequence goes on from NZ_JBICSP010000008.1 coordinate 323,520, forward strand.
GCGCCGCGGCGGCGAGGCCGGTGGCCCCGCGGAGCAGGGATCGGCGAGAAACCATGCGGCCGAACCTAGCAAGGGTCGACGGCATGCGTTGACACATACGTGACAGTTGACCCGGTGGCTACCGGACGCCGCCGGATCGGTCCTGCTCAGCCGAGACGCGGGCGACCGACTCGGGATCGAGGTCGAGCACCTCGGTCTCCGCGGCACCGTCCGCTTCGGACATTTCGCCATCGGAGCTGGCGCGCGCGGTCGACCCGGTGGCCTCGGGGCCCGCGTGGCCCGTGTGCGCGGTGGGGCCTGGGCCTGCGGGGTCGGGGTGCGCGGTAGGACCGGGGCCTGTGGAGCCGGGTGCGCGACCGGGGCCGGTAGGGCGGCCGGGGCCCACGGGACCGGTCTTGGTCGGGTGCGCGGAAGCGCTGGTCGCCGGGGCGGGGCCGCGTGCGCCGAAACCGTTGCCGGTGCGCGGCTGGTCGTTGCTGTCGTCGCCGGGGTGCGGGCCGTTGGCCAGCCACTCGGGTCCCTGGTGCGGCTCTTCGGCCCGGATGGAGGCGATGTCGACCGTCTCCACCTCGTCGGGGTCGAGCGTGGCGGCGTCCGGCCTGACCACCGGCCGCTCGCCGGTGTCGATGCGGACCGTCTCCGCGAGGCTCGGATCGTCGGAGACGGGCCGCGCGGCCGGGTCGGTGCCGGGGTCGCGGTGGTCGGGCGTGGGGAACAGCGGTGGCGCGCCCGGGATGGCCACCGGGATCAGCGGTCCGACTTCGGCGACGTCGTCCTCGGACGCCGCTGGGCCGCGGCGTGCGGTGGACGTCGCGGTGGACTCGGTGGCCGACGCCTGACCGGCGGCGTCGGCGGACCCAGGCCCAGGCCCGGGCCCTGAGTCAGCCGAGGGGCCGTCGTCGGAGGCCGAGGCCGAGGCGGGGGCGATCGCGGACGGGAAGGGGCGGACGCGCTCGGCGGTCCAGGCTGGGCGGGGGCCGTCGGCCTCGTCCCAGGAATGGCGCGGCGCCGACGCGGCGGGGCGCGGGCCGGCCGAGCCGGGCGCGGCGTGCCTACCGACCGACTCGGTCGGGAAGAGTTCGTCGCCGGAATACTCGGCCAGGCCGGCCTTCTCCTGCAGGCGCCGCAGCGGGCCCGGCGCCCACCACGCGGCGTTGCCGAGCAGGCCGAGGACGGCGGGAACGAGAAGCATCCGGACGACCGTGGCGTCGAGGATCAGGGCCAGGATCATGCCCACGCCGACGAAGCGCATCGTGGTCACCGAGGACAGGGCGAAGGCGCCGGTCACCACGATCAGCAGGATCGCGGCCGCGCTGATCACGCGGCCGGTGCGGGCCAGGCCGGTGGTGACCGCCTCGGCGGTGCCGGCGCCGCGGGTGCGGGCCTCGACCATCCGGGACAGCAGGAACACCTCGTAGTCGGTGGACAGGCCGAACACCACCGCGGCCATCAGCACGACGATGCCGACCTCGGGTGGTGCCGGTGTCACGTGCAGGAGGCCGGCCAGGTGACCGTCCTGGAACGTCCAGACCAGCACGCCGAAGGTGGCGGCCAGGCTGAGCGCGCTCATCACGACCGCCTTGATCGGCAGCAGGATCGAGCCGAAGGCCAGGAACATCAGCACCAGCGTGGCCCCGGCGAGCAGCCCGATCATCAGCGGGAGGCGGTCGACGGTGGCGTCCAGGCTGTCGACGTTGCGGGCGGTGGTGCCGCCGACCAGAACCGTCGCACCGGCGGGGGTGGCCAGCTCGCGAATGCCGCGGACGGCGTCCCGGGCGTCGTCGCTGAACGGGTCGGTGTTCTTCGGCGTCGCCGTCAGCACGGTCACGCCGTTGGCCGCTCCGGTCGGCGTGACCGCCGCGACACCGGGCAGCTTGGCGACGCTCTGGGCGAAGGACCCGGCGTTTCCGCGTACGACCACCTGAATGCCGGCCGAGCTCATCGCCGGGAAGTCGTCCCGCAGCGTTTCCAGGGCCTGCCGCGCCGGCGACGACGACGGCAACACCCGCTCGTCCGCCTCGCCGAAGTGCACGCCGCGCACGGGACTGGCCAGGATCAGCAGCCCGGCCAGGATCGGCAAAGCGAACAGCACCGGCCGTTTGAGGACCAGGGCGGCCAGCCGCGCCCACCCGGCGCCGGCCGGTCCGGCCGAGCGGCGCGGCAACCGCACCGGCAGCTTGTCGACGCGCGGGCCGAGCAGGGCGAGCAGCGCGGGCAGCAGGGTCAGCGAGAGCAGCGCGGCCAGGCCGACGGCGGCCAGCCCGCCGTACGCCAAAGATTGCAGAAAGCCCTGCGGGAAGAGCAACAACCCACCGAGCGCGATCATCAGCAGGGTCGCCGAGAACAGCACGGTACGCCCGGCCGTGGCGATCGTCCGGGCCACCGCCTCGGCGGGAGAGCGCCCGTGCGACTGCTCCTCCCGGAACCGGCCGACCATGAACAGGCCGTAGTCGATGGCCATGCCCAGCCCGAGCAGGCTGGCCACGTTGACGGCGAACGAGTTGACGTCGTGGGTGAGCGTGACCGCGTGCAGGATGCCCAGCGCGCCGAGCACCGCGCACCCGCCGACCAGCACCGGCAGCGAGGCGGCGACCAGCGACCCGAACAGGAACAGCAGCAGCACCAGCACGATCGGCAGCGAGATGGCCTCGGCCGTGGCCAGGTCGCGGGTGGTGATCTCGGACGTCGCGTCGCCCAGCACCACACCGCCGGCGACCTGCGTGCGGGCGCCCTCGACGGTCAGGTCGTCCTCGATCTCGCGGTACGCGTCCATCTTGGCCGCGTCGTCGGCGCCGGCCAGCGTGAGCATCGCCAGCCCGCTCTTCCGGTCGGCCGACAGCAGCTGTGGCGCCTTCTGCTGCCAGTAGCTGACGCTCTTGGTGACCGCCGACGCGGGCAGCCGGTCGAGGCGGGCCCGCACCCGCTGGGCCAGGGCCGGGTCGTCGATCGAGCCCTTGACCGGCGTGTAGACGACCAGGACGTCGCCGCCCTGGGCGCCGAGCGCCTGCTGGGCCACCTCGGCCGCGCGGGCCGACTCGCTGCCGGGGTCGGCGTACCCGCCCTCGACCAGCTTCCCGAACACCCCGAAGCCCCACACCCCGGCCGCGATCACCACGAGCAGGGTCCCGACCAGCACGGGAACCCGGAACCGGGCGATGCCGGAACCCCAGCCGGTGAAGCTCATCGGAGGGTCGCGGCCTGTAACGCCACGCCGCCGCAGCCGTCGCCGAAGGTCTGCGCGGTGTTCCAGCTCAGGTTGAGCTTGCCGCCCTGGGCCGACCGGTAGGTGATGGTGAAGACCGCGGTGCCGAAGCCGTCACCGCGCTCCTCCAGCGTGCCCACCTCGGTGCCGCCGCCGGCCGACAGCTTCGCCTCGAGCCGGCCTTGCGCCTTCTGCACGCCGACGTAGAGCCGCAGCGTGCGGTCGTCCTTGGCCGCGGGGACGGACAGCGTGAACCCGTTGCCCTTGTCGCAGGTGTTGATGCCGACCGGGGTGCCGCCGTTGGTCGCCTCGGGCGAGCCGTCCCGCCAGCTGTACAGCGTCTTGCCTCGGCCCTGCTGGAACCGGGGCGCGGTCGGGGCGCCCTCGAGGATCTGGAAGTCGCCGTCCTTGGCCCGTTCCAGCGAGAACTTGCCCTGCTGGCCCCAGTGCACCCAGTCGCGGCCGCCTTCGCCGGAGAGGTCGACCCGGCCGGGGATAGCGCCGCGGGCGATGGCCACGTCGAGCGGCGGCCGGGTCTTGCGGGCCGGCGGGGTCGTGCTCGGCCGGGCCGGTGGAGGCGTTGTCGTCGCGCTCTTGCTCGGCGTTGCCGGGTCGCTGGGCAGCGGGATGACCGCCTGGTCGGACGCGGGCGGGATGTCGCCCAGGGCGGGTGGCGGCGGGGCCGGGAGCGCGGTCGGCTCCTTGCCGCTGAGGGCGCTGTTGATGACGAAGCCGACGGCGACGACGAGCAGGATGCCGGCCACGATGATCGCGGCGGGCATGAGGTACTCGGCCAGGGGGCGGCGACGGCTGTCGCGCAGGAGTTCGGCCGGCATCGCGGCCGAGGGGCGGGGCCGGCGCGGGGCGCTGTGGTCGTCCGGCAACCGATCCTCCTGGTCACTGTGGTGCGGGGAGTCCACGATCTCACCCGGATGGATGCCGATCCACCCGTGGGAAGGTTATCGGCCTGATGGCCGAGGATACCCATCGGTGGTTCGTCGGAGATCAACGACGGGCGGCCGAGTAGCGTGTGCGGAGTTTCCGCCGATTGATCCGGACAAGGAGCGCGTGTTTCTCCCATGAGTAATCCAGTTCAGACCACGGCCGGGCGGGGCCGGGCCATCGCGGGGGCGCTCGCCGGAGTCGCCGTGGTGGTCCTGCTCGTCGTGGTGTTCTTCGTTGTGCAGAACAGCGACGACAAGGCCGAGACGCCGGCCGCGGCGCCGGCTGGGGCCGCCTCCGAGCCGGCCCAGCCGACGCCGGCCGATCAGGCGCCGGCCGAGCAGCCGTCGGAGCAGGCCGCCCCGTCGGCGCCGCCGGCCGACCCGCGCCTGCAGTCCGAGCCGAAGATCACGGCGGGTAAGGGCAAGCTGACGAAGCTGGTGGTGAACCCGCTCGTGCCGGGCCGCGGTCCGCGGGTCAAGGCCGGTCAGCAGCTCACTGTCAACTACGTCGGCGCGACCTACGGCGACGGCAAGGTGTTCGAGTCCTCGTTCCAGTCGGGGCAGCCGGCGACGTTCCAGGTCGGTGTCGGCCAGCTGATCCCGGGCTGGGACCAGGGCCTGGTCGGCGTGCCGGTGGGCAGCCGGATCCAGCTGGACATCCCGTCCGACCTGGCCTACGGCGACAACCCGGGCGGCGGCCGGCCGGCCGGTGCGCTCCGCTTCGTGATCGACATCCTCCAGGCCGCCTGACCGGCCGACAGTGGTAGCCCCGCGCGGCGTCTCGGTACGAGTTGCCGCGCGGGGCCACGACTGGAGGGCTTCTTGCTAGAGGTCTTTGACGATCAGGTCGAGCTGGCCGGGGGAGCGCTCCTCGACGGTGTGCTTCAGGTCGCGTAGGGCCTCGACCAGCTCGTCGACGGTGCGCGGTTCGGCCGAGACGAGGGCCAGGGAGCGCACCAGCCGGCCTTTGGTCGCCTTGTTGAAGTGGCTGACCACCGACCGTTTCGCGACGCCGTCGGCCACGCGCTCGTGCAGCACGCGGACGGCGACGGCCGGCGCGGACGGCGTCCACATCGCGGCGTAGGCACCCGAGCGCAGATCCAGGATCGGCCCTTCGGTCCGGTTCAGGGCCGGGGTCAGAGCCTTCTTCCAGTACGGCGTGAGGCCGCCGAGGCCCGGCAACGTGACGCCGGCCGAGCAGCGGTAGGCCGGGATCCGGTCGGACAGCCGGACCGCGCCCCACAACCCCGAGAAGACCACGGCCCGCCCGGCGACCCACTCCTGGGCGGCGGGCGGAAGGTCGGCGAACCCCAGCGCCTCGTAGAGCACGCCGCTGTAGACCTCGGAGGCGGGCGCGGCGGGCGCGGTGAGCAGGCCGGCGTTCCGGGTGACCTCGGGGTGCTGGCCGGCGGTCAGCCCCAGCGTGGCCAGCGAGGCGTTCACGCCGCGGGTGCTGCCGCGCCCGCACATGGCGACCAGCTTGGTCAGCACGCGGCGGCGGTGCCGGGCCAGCTCGGGCCGCCACAGCGCGTCGAGATCGGCCGGTGCGCCGGTGGCCGGCGCGGACTTCCCCTCGGAGGGCGGCAGCAGGATCAGCACGCCGAAAGGTTAGTCGGCCCGCGTCCGGCCAGCGCGTCGGCCACGCTGGCGTAGACACCGAGCCGTTCGGTGAGCCCGACCGTGTCCAGCAGCCGTGTCATCCAGCCGCCGGGGGAGGCGAGCCGCAGCCAGCCGCCGGAGCCCTCGGCCCGCCGCTGCCCGACCACGAACGCGCTGAGCCCGATCGAGTCGCAGAACTCGACACCGGACAGGTCGACCACCACCCGTGGATGGGACCGGTCCAGCACCTGGTCGAGCGTGGTGGCCAGAACCGGGGCGCTGTCCAGGTCGAGGTGACCGCGGACGGAGACGACGACCGAGTCGTCCGGATTGCCGACAACCGACACGTGCACGGCGCCCCCCGAGTCGGGTGAATGAATGAAGTGACCCTCAGTCATTCCCCGTCGAGGGACGAATCTCACCTCCCGGCCGCTTCCGGATGGCCGGAACGTTCACGGTCGTGCGGACGGTGGCCTGATCGATCTCCGTGGTGCGGATGGTGAACGTCAGCTCGTAGGTGCCGGCCAGCGGAAACGTGAGCGAGCCGAGGGCGTCGTTGCGGCCCGGCAGCGGCAGCATCGGCTGTTTGACCGCCTCGACCGTGGCGCCGGTGTAACGGGTGGTGACGGTCCACTCGGCGGCCTGGATCGGCTTGCCCTCGGGTGTGTAGGTGGACCCGTGCACGGTGTTCCACTCGCCGATCTCGACCGGGTAGATGTTGAACTGCAGCGTGTAGAGATTCGAGGTGAGGGTCTGCGAGACGCCGTCGCCGACCGGCTCCTTGGGCTCGGTGTCGCGCGCGGAGCCGGGGGTGGTGCCGACCAGCACGGCACTCAGGGCCAGGATCGCGGTGGTCGCGGTCAGCTCGATGCCCACGGTACGGATCAGCCGGGCCGGACCGGCCGCGGGAACCCGCGCCGTGCGGACCAGAGCGCGGGCGTACGCGGCCACGGCCAGCACCCCGGCCAGGATGGCGGCCTTGGCGATGATCAGCCGCCCGTACCCGGTCTGCCACAGCGCCGGGACCGATCCCACCTGGACCACCGCCTGCACCAGCCCGGCGCCGGCCAGCCACACCACGGCCAGGGTGGCCCACCGCGACCAGGCCGGCAGGATGACGCCGAGCACCCGCTGATGCCGGCGCCGCAGCAGGAACACGGCCAGCGTGACCAGGCCGCCGAGCCAGACCGCCATCGAACCGAGGTGCACCACGTCGGCCGCGACGATCGCCCCGGCCAGCGGCGCCACCACGGCGTGCCCAGTCAGTGGCCAGGTGGTCAGGCCGAGCAGCGCGACCACGACGACGGCGCCGCCCCGCCACCAGGTCGCGGCGCCACGCAGGACCGGGCCGATCAGCCCGGCGGCCAGCGCGACCAGGGCCAGCCGGGCCAGCATGACGAGACCGAAACCACCGGAGAGCACCTGGCCGAGTTCGGTGAACGACACGTTCCAGAGGGGTGCGCCGCTGGCGTACGGCGCCTGGGCCCAGAGTGAGCCCAGCGTCGACACCGCGGTCAGGCCGAGGCCGGCATGGACCAGGCGGACCGCGCCGGTACGCGACTGCCGGCGCGGCCACAGCAGCGCGAGGAACAGGGCCGGGCCGATGGCCAGCGTCAGCCCGGCGTACCCGAGGAACTTGAACGTGGGAACCGCGGCCGTGACCGAACCGTCGACCTGGCCCGGGTCGGACTCGGCGGGCCGGGCCGACGGCGCGCCGACCGAGAAGATCAGCGCGTTGCCGACCGGGTGGCTGTCACCCGAGATGATCCGGTAGCTGACCAGGTAGGTGCCGAGCGGCCGGTCGGCCTTGCGCAGGGTGATCCGCAGGGTCTTGTCGTCGGCGGTGACCGACTCGCTGATCCGTTTGCCGTCCGGCGCCAGCACCTGGGTGCGCGACGGAAGGGCGGTGATCGGCTCGTTGAAGGTCAGCACGATCTCCGACGGCTGGGTGCGCAGCACGGCGCCGCCCTCCGGCGTGGAGGAGACCAGGCTGGAGTGCGCGCTGGCCGGGGCGGCCGGGAGCAGCAGAAGGCCGAGGACGAGCAGCAGCACTCGCACCGCCCCGCCGAGCATGCGGGTCGCTGTCACACGGAGTAGTTCGGACGGCGTGGGGAAAAGGTTCAAGTCAGCGACGATACGATCCGCTCAGGTCCACGCGCCCCAGGAGGCCCCGCATGCCCGCCCATCCCCGAGCCGGCCAGCCCGCTCAGCCCGCCGACCTGATCGACGTCCCGCGGGTGGTGTCCGCGTATTACACCGAGCACCCCGACCCCTCCATCGCCGGTCAGCGGGTGGCCTTCGGCACCTCGGGCCATCGCGGGTCGAGCCTCAACACCGCGTTCAACTCCGACCACATCGCGGCGACCAGCCAGGCCATCGTCGAGTACCGCCGCGAGCAGGGCACCAACGGCCCGCTCTACCTCGGGCGGGACACGCACGCGCTGAGCGAGCCAGCGATGATCACGGCGCTCGAGGTGGTCGCCGCCAACGACGTCGCGGTGCGGATCGACAGCCGGGACAGCTGGACGCCGACCCCGGCCGTGTCGCACGCGATCCTCGCCTACAACCGCGGCCGCACGTCCGGACTGGCCGACGGTGTGGTGGTGACGCCGTCGCACAACCCGCCCGCCGACGGTGGTTTCAAGTACAACCCGCCCAACGGCGGACCGGCCGACACGGACGCCACCAGGTGGATCCAGGACCGGGCCAACGAGCTGATCGCCGGCCGGCTGTCCGGGGTGAGCCGGCTGCCGGCCGCCCGGGCCCGCCGGTCCGACCTGGTCACCGGCTACGACTTCCGCGGTGAATACGTCAACGACCTGGGCTCGGTGATCGACCTGGAGGCGATCCGGGCGGCCGGGGTGCGTATCGGCGCCGACCCGCTGGGCGGGGCGAGCGTGGAGTACTGGGGTGCGATCGGCGAGCGTTACGGCCTCGACCTGACCGTGGTCAACCCGAACGTCGACCCCACCTTCGGCTTCATGACCCTGGACTGGGACGGCAAGATCCGGATGGACTGCTCGTCGCCGAACGCGATGGCGTCGCTGGTCGCGCAGAAGGACCGGTTCCAGATCGCCACCGGCAACGACGCCGACGCCGACCGGCACGGCATCGTCACCCCGGACGCCGGCCTGATGAACCCCAACCACTACCTGTCGGTGGCCATCTCCTACCTGTTCCGGGTGCGGACGGGCTGGCCGGCGGGCGCGGCCATCGGCAAGACGCTGGTCTCCTCGTCGATGATCGACCGGGTCGCGGCCGACCTGGGCCGCCGGCTGGACGAGGTGCCGGTCGGCTTCAAATGGTTCGTGCCGGGACTGCTGGACGGCACGGTCGGCTTCGGCGGCGAGGAGAGCGCGGGCGGGTCGTTCCTGCGCCGCGACGGCAGCGTCTGGAGCACCGACAAGGACGGCATCCTGCTCGACCTGCTGGCCTCCGAGATCCTGGCCGGCACCGGTCGCACCCCCAGCGAGCACTACCGCGACCTGGCCGGCAAGTTCGGCGATCCCGCGTACGCCCGGATCGACGCGCCCGCCACCCCGGACGAGAAGGCGATCCTGGCCAAGCTCTCCCCGGAACAGGTGACCGCCAAGGAGCTCGACGGCGAGCCGATCACGCAGGTGCTGACCACCGCTCCGGGCAACGGCGCGTCGATCGGCGGTCTGAAGGTGGTCACCGAGTCGGGCTGGTTCGCCGCCCGGCCGTCCGGCACCGAGGACGTCTACAAGATCTATGCCGAGTCGTTCAGGGGCCCCGACCACCTGGCCACCATCCAGGAGGAAGCGCGGGCGGTGGTCTCGGCCGCCCTCAAGGGCTGAGCACGGTCCACGCGCCGGAGCTCGCCTCGACCCGGCCGTCCCGGGCGCGCAACCCGGCGGCGATCTCGCCGTCGGGATCGTCCGGGGCGGGCCGGATGGTGATCCGCAGCGGCTCACCGGTCGCGTCGATCTCCACCTCGGCCGGGCCGGTGTCGGCCGCGAGCAGCAGCTCGACCAGCCGGTAGCCGCGTTCGGCGTCGTCGCCGGTCACCCGCAGCGTGACCGTCCGGCCGTGCGAGCGCCACTTCCCGGCCAGCTCGGCCAGCGTCGGCCGGGCCGCCGGCGACTCCTGCCGCTCGACCCGCCGCAGGTCGCGCAGCAGGCCGCGCATCGCCGCGAGGGCGGCCCGGGCCTCGGTCATCACCTCGCCGAGGGCGCCGCGTTCGGCCGCCTCGATCATCCGCTCGGTGTGCCGGAGCACCGCCTCGCTGAGCCCGTCGGCGATCCGGGCCCGCTCGGCCGTGGCCGCCATCGACGCGTGGTGCGCCGACCAGGCGATCCACTCCTCCTCGTTGGTGGTGACCTGGGCCCGGCGGCGGCGTACGAACCAGCCGGCCAGCCAGCCCAGGCCCAGCGGCACGGCCATGATCAGCGCGAACATCAGGGTGAAGATCAGCAGCAGGGCGATCCACGGCGGCCGGTCGGGCCCGTCCGCCGGCGTCGCGGCGAAGGCGAGCCCGAACGACAGCCCGGCCGGCAGCACGCCGGCCGGGACGGCCAGCCAGTCCAGCCGGGCCCGGTGGCCGTACCGGCCGACCGCGTGCACCGCCAGCAGGTCGGCGCCGATCGCGGTGACCGGGATGTAGCCGGACGCGGCGGGCAGCAGGTCGGTGCCGATCGCCGCCGCCCACAGCATGCCGGTGACCGCCACCGCGGCCAGCACCGGCCACGGACGGGTCCGGCGCAGCGCCAGCGGCAGGGCGTGGATCGCGACGATCGCGGCCATCAGCGCCGGCCCGCCCGGCACCGCGGGGTTGGAGCCGGTGACGTACGTCCACAGCGCCCACACCGGCGGCACCAGCGCCAGCCCGATCAGCACGGCGTCGATCACGTGGGCCGACCAGGGCCGGGCCGGCCGCGCCGCCGCGACCGGCTCGAGCGGGGCGTCCAGTGTGGCCCGGACCTGCCAGCCGCCGCCGGGCCGGGGCCCGGCGGTCAGGTCGCCGCCGGTCGCCCGGGCCCGCTCGCGCATCCCCGGGATCCCGTTGCCGCTGCCGATGCTCAGCTCGCGGGGCTTGCCGGCCGGGGCGTCGTTCTCGACCGTCAGCTCGAGGCCGGTCGGCGTCCGGGCCACCACGACCCGGGTGGGCGCGCCCGGCGCGTACCGCAGGGTGTTGGTCAGTGCCTCGCGCGCGATCGCCGGGACCGCCTCGGGCAGCGCGACGTCCGGTGCGGTCAGCGTGACCGGCTGGCCCGCGTCCTGGAAGGAGGCGACCAGCACGGGCAACGACGGCGGCGGGGGCGTCTGCATGATCGCGACCAGCCGGCGCAGCGCCTCCACCGTGGCCCGGCCGGTCCGCGCGGCGTGGTCGAGGGTCTGTGCGACCAGCTCGGCGCGTTCCCCGGCCATCCGCTCGGCCGCCGTCGCGCCGACCACGATCGAGGTCAAGTGGTGTGCGGTGATGTCGTGCAGCTCCTGGGTCAGCCGCTGCCGCTCGATCTCGGTGGCGCGGGCCCGGCGTTCCTCGGCCCGCATGAACCGCTCGGCCGCGGCCGCCCGCTCGGCCCGCCACCGGGCGTGCCGCCGGCCCGCGGCCAGCACGATCAGGTAGACGGTGACGGTCAGCGCGATCTCCACGCCGGTCGGCAGGTCGTGCCGGTTGTCGAAGGTCACGACCAGTGTCTGGGCCACCATCAGGCCGCCGGTGACCGGCAGGGCGACGCGCGGCGGGCGTCGGGCGGCGACCGAGAACAGGGCTATCGCGTCGGCCAGCGCGATCACGGTCAGCGCGTCGGCCGGCAGCCCCCACGCCCCGGCGCTGAGGGCGGCGCTGGCCACGACGGTCGCCGCGACCGGGTTGCTGCGCCGCCAGAGCAGAGCCACGGCGGCCGCGGCGGTGATCGCCAGGACGGCGGCGATGGCCGCGGCGGCCGGTCGCGACCCGGTCAGCAGCGGGCGGATCGGCCAGTCGAGCAGCTGCCCGGCGGCTAGCAGGGCGGGCAGCAGCCAGACCCAGTGCCGGCTGGTCCTACCCATGCGGGACCACCAGGCCGAGGTCGTACGCGACGATCGTGGCCTGCACCCGGTCACGCACCCCGAGCTTGCCCAGCAGCGCTGTGACGTGCAGCTTGACCGTGCCCAGGGAGATGTTGAGCCGGGCCGCGATCTCGGCGTTGGAGAGCCCGCCGGCCACGTGGAGCAGTACGTCCCGTTCGCGCGGGGTGAGCGCGTCGAGCCGGCCGGCGTCGGGCGCCCGGGCCGGCCCCACGGGCCCGAACCGGCCGGCCGGCGGCTCGCCGGCCGCGTCCCGGCCGCTCAGCGGGGGCTCGCCGGGCGCGAACCGGTCGATGAGCCGGCGGGTGACGGCCGGGCTCAGCATCGCCTCGCCGGCCGCGATGACCCGGACCGCGGAGAGCAGGTCGGCCGGCAGGGCGTCCTTGAGCAGAAATCCCGACGCCCCGGCCCGCAGTGCCTGGTAGACGTAGGCGTCCTCGAGGAACGTGGTCAGCACCAGCACCCGGGGCGGGTCGCCGGCCGCGGTCAGGTGGGCGGTGGCGGTCAGCCCGTCCATGCCCGGCATCCGGATGTCCATCAGCACCACGTCGGGCCGGGTGGCCGCGGCCCGGGTCAGCGCCGACTCCCCGTCGCCGGCCTCGGCCACCACGGTCAGGTCGGGTTCGGCGTCGACGATCGCGGCGATGCCCGCCCGGACCATCGCCTGGTCGTCGACGACCATCACGCGGACGGCGATGACGTCACCCCCACACTCACTGATCGACGACCGGGCCTGCCCGGGACGATACCGACCACGTCTATATCCGAGGACAGGGGAGAGGTCCGTCCCGGGGCGGATCCGCGCCGGGTGCCGCCGCCGAGAGAATCAGCGCCATGAGTTACCACCTCCTGGCCGCCGGGCGTCCGGCCTGGCAGCATCTGATCGGGATCCTGACCGTGGGCGTGGGCTGGCTGATCGGGTCGGCCGTGATCTACGGCGTGGGCGACGCGGCCGGACTGACCGACCCGCGTCTGCTGCTGGCGCTCGACTTCGCGGCGGTCGCGGCCCTGCTGCCGGCCACCTGGCTGACCGTCCGGGTGCTGCAGCGGCGCGGGCTGGGGACGCTGAGCTCGGTGGCCGGGCGGCTGCGGTGGGGGTGGCTGGCCCGGTGCGCGACTGTGGCCGCTCCGGTCGCCGCGGTGCTGCTCGTGGCCGGCCTCTGGGTCGATCCGGCCGGTGGACACCTGGTCGGCGCCGGTGCCGTGGTGCGCACGCTGGCGGCGCTGCTTCTGCTGGTGCCGTTGCAGGCCGCGGCCGAGGAGTACGCGTTCCGCGGCTATCTGCTGCAGGCCTTCGCCAGCCTGCATCCGGCCGTGCTCCGAGACGAACATCCTAGGACGGTCCAGGCGATGTGGCCCATGCCCTGGGTGCCGATCCTGCTCCAGGCGGTGATGTTCGCGGCCATGCACGGCTGGGGGACCCCGTGGGGCTTCGCCGACCTGGTGGCCTTCGGCGCGGTGGCCGGCTGGCTGACCGTGCGGACCGGCGGGCTCGAGGCCGGTATCGCTCTGCACGTCCTCAACAACCTGGCCGCCGCGGTGCAGATGGCGCTGCTGGGGCAGCTGCGCATCGACGAGACGGCGGCCGACCTGCCGTGGCCGATGGTCGCGATCGACGTCCCGGTCCTGGTGATCTACGCGGCGGTGATCACCCGGCTGGCCCGCCGGGTCACCCCCGCGGGTCCAGTCGAGCCGGTCGCGGCGCCCGCATAGCGAACTCGGCCGCGCCCGGCGACGGCGGAAGCGGGCAGAGCCGGTGGTAGGTGGTGCCGTTGGTCAGCCCGGCGACCACCCGTCGGCGCAGGCGGGCAGTGGCCCCAGAGCCGGTGGTGGCGCAGGCGCGCGGTGGCGTCCCGGAACCGGCGGCGGCGGAATCGGGCAGAGGCGTCCCGGAGCCGGGCGTGGCGGCGGGGTAAGGGGCGAAAAGCTCAGATCGCGAGGTTCGGTGCCGAAGGGGAGGACGCCCAGTGACAGGAGCCCAACCCCGAGATGAGCCGTCCTCCGGGCCGCCGCAGCGGCCTCGTTCCGCTCGCAGCGGCCGTGGCGAGCACCACCACGTCGGCCGTCTGGCTGGTGGCCAACGGTGGCGAGCTCGCGCCGAGCGGGCTGCTGCCCGGCATGTTCGCCTGCCTGGCCGCCGCCTACCTGTGCGGCCGGATCAGCTCGCAGATCATCGTGAGCCGGGCCGTCCGCGGCTTCTGGAAGCGTCACGGTCACGCGTCGTTCTGCCTGTTCCTGTCGTCGATGCTGGTCGTGGTCGCGTACGGCTACCACAAAATGGTGCTGGCGCCGTACCTGTTCGCCGGGCTCGTCCTCGCGGTGGTCATGTCGATGCTGGGCTTCCTGCACCTGCCGTTGGGCGACCGGTCGATGTTGACCCTGATCCGGATGGTGCTGGACGGGCTCACCGTGGCCGTCGCCGGTGGGCTGGTGTTCTTCGCCGTGGTGGGTGAGTACACCGCGGCCGGTGTGGCGCCGGCCACCCGGATCGGGATGTCGCTGGTCGGGGTGGGCGGGCTGATCGCGCTGGTGGTGATCGGGCGGGCCGCCGCCGCGCCGGCCGGGCCGGTCGACGCGGGAGCGCTGCGGTTCCTGACGATCGCCCCGTTGTTCGGTGTGGTGACCGCGGTCTTCGAGATCATGGGGGACGAGTACGCGCGGAACGTGCTGGCGGTGCTGGCCCTGCCCGTGGTGGCCACGGCGATCTGCGTCGCGGCGTACCGGCAGATCTGGGTGCTGGACCGGCCCGCCCCGGCGCCGGCGCCGGTCCCGGTGGCCGAGACGTCCCGCCGCAGCATGTTCAACCTGATGCCGTTCCTGGCCGTGGCCAGCACCGCGGGGCTGCTGGTGGTGCTGTCGGCGCGGGAGATGACCTGGCCGCAGCGGCTGGTGGTCATCGGGGCGGTGCTGATCGCCTGCTTCGTGGTGCTGCGTCAGCTGACCGGGGTGTACGAGCACCGCCGGGCGCTGCGGGGCATCCGCCGCCAGCAGGCCGAGCTGGAGCATCTGGCCTTGCACGACCCGCTGACCGGCCTGGCCAACCGGGCCCGGTTCGGCACGGTGCTGGCCGAGCGGCTGGACGCGCACCTGCCCGCCGCGGTCCTGTTGATCGACGTGGACGACTTCAAGATGGTCAACGACACGATGGGGCACGCGCTCGGTGACCAGCTGCTCTACGAGGTGGCGCAGCGGCTGCGGCACGGGAGCCGGGCCGAGACCGACCTGCCCGCCCGGCTCGGCGGGGACGAGTTCGCGGTGCTGCTCAGCGCCGACGACGCCGAGTACGCCGAGCAGGCCGCGGCCCGGATCCTGGACCTGTTGTCGGCTCCGTTCGCGGTCGGCGAGCATCAGCTGCTGGCCCAGGCCAGCATCGGGGTGGCGCTGGCCGGGGCCGGCGACAGCGCCGACGAGGTGCTGCGCAACGCCGACATCGCGATGTACGCGGCCAAGGACGCCGGCAAGGCCGAGTGGGCCCGGTTCGAGCCGCGGATGCGGGCCGACGTGGTCAACCACGCCCGCCTGGGCAGCGAGCTGCACAACGCGATCATCCGGCACGAGTTGTTCCTGCTCTATCAGCCGGTGTTCGACCTGGTCACCGGCCGGATGTCGGGGGCCGAGGCGCTGGTCCGGTGGCGGCACCCGGAGCGCGGCTTCGTGCCGCCGATCGATTTCATCCCGGTGGCCGAGCGCTCCGGGCTGATCATCGCGCTGGGCCGGTTCGTGCTGCGGGAGGCGTGTGCCCAGCTGGCCCGGTGGCACTCGGAGCTGGGCCCGGCGGCGATCCGGTCGATCAACGTGAACGTGGCCGCCCGGCAGCTGCGCGACGCCGGGTTCGTCGGTGAGGTGGCGGCGGCGTTGCGGGACTTCGGGTTGCAGCCGGGGAACCTGGTGCTGGAGGTGACCGAGTCGTCGGTGCTGGACGGGCGGCGGGTGCGGGAGTCGCTGGAGGCGTTGCACGCGATGGGCGTACGCCTGGCGCTGGATGATTTCGGTACGGGTCAGTCGTCGCTGAGCCTGCTGCGGGCGTTCCCGGTCGACGTGCTCAAGCTGGACAAGTCGTTCGTCGACGGGATCAGCGAGGGGTCGGACCGGGGGCGGCTCGCGGTGGCCGCGGCGGTGGCCCAGCTGGCCGAGTATCTGCAGCTGTCGGCGGTGGCCGAGGGTATCGAGACGGAGGCGCAGGCGGCCCGGCTGCGCGAGATGGGTTACCGGCTGGGCCAGGGTTTCCATCTCGCGCGGCCGTTGCCGCCGGCCGAGGCGGCCGCGCTCATGGTCGCGACCGCCCCGGTGTTGAACTAGGCGTCGACCTCGTTACGGTCGTCGGTGGCCCAGAGGACGTGGAACGAGCCTTCCTTGTCGGTGCGGCGGTAGGTGTGCGCGCCGAAGAAGTCGCGCTGGCCCTGGATCAGCGCGGCGGGCAGGCGCTTGGCCCGCAGGCCGTCGTAGTACGCCAGCGACGACGCGAAGCCGGGAGCCGGGATGCCCTGCTGGGCGGCCAGCGCCACGACCCGCCGCCAGGCGTCCTGCGCGCCGCTGACGGCGTCCAGGAAGTAGTCGTCGACCAGCAGCGTCGGCAGTGACGGGTTCTTGTCGTAGGCCTGCTTGATGTAGTCGAGGAACTTGGCCCGGATGATGCAGCCGGCCCGCCAGATCTTGGCCATCGCGCCCGGGTCGATCTGCCAGTCGTACTCCTTGCTGGCCGCCTGGATCTGCTGGAAGCCCTGCGCGTACGCGACGATCTTGGACGCGAACAGCGCCTGCTCGATGTCGGCCCGCAGGTCGGCGCCGCCGGCACCGGCCGTGGCCGACGGTCCGGGCAGGCCGGCCGCGGCCTCGCGCACGGACGCCCCGCCGGACAGCGCGCGGGCGAACACCGACTCGGCGATGCCGCTGATCGGCACGCCCAGGTCGAGCGCCGACTGCACGGTCCAGCGGCCGGTGCCCTTCTGTTCGGCCTGGTCGAGCACGATGTCGACGAACGCCTGCCCGGTGGCCGGGTCGTTCTGCTTGAGCACCTCGGCGGTGATCTCGATCAGGTACGAGCCCAGGCGGCCCTCGTTCCAGCCTTTGAAGATCTCGGCGATCTCGGCCGGCGAGTGGCCGCCGACCTGCCGGAGCAGGTCGTACGCCTCGGCGATGAGCTGCATGTCGGCGTACTCGATGCCGTTGTGCACCATCTTGACGAAGTGGCCGGCGCCGTCCGGGCCGACGTGCACGCAGCACGGCTCCCCGTCGACCTTGGCCGCGATGTCCTCCAGCAGCGGGCCGAGCGATTCGTAGGACTCGGCCGGGCCGCCGGGCATGATGCTCGGGCCGTGCAGGGCGCCCTCCTCGCCGCCGGAGACGCCGGCCCCGACGAAGTGCAGGCCCTTCTCCCGCAGGGCGGCCTCGCGCCGGCGGGTGTCCAGGTAGTGGGCGTTGCCGGCGTCGATGAGCATGTCGCCCTGCTCGAGCAGCGGGGCGAACTCGTCGATCACGGCGTCGGTGGGTGCGCCCGCCTTCACCATGATCACCACGCGTCGCGGCCGTTCCAGGCTGGCCACGAACTCCTCGGCCGTCTCGGCGGGCAGGAACGTACCCTCGTCGCCGTACTGCTCGACAAGCTCCTTGGTCCTGCCGTAGCTCCGGTTGTGCACCGCGACCGTGTGGCCGTGGCGGGCGAAGTTCCGGGCCAGGTTGCGGCCCATCACGGCCAGGCCGGTGACCCCGATCTGCGCCTTTTCCGTCATTGCACGTTCCTTCCCTCGGCTGTCCCGGTCATTGTTACGCGTTCGCGACCGGCGAAGTTCGATTGGGTCGGATCAGTGCGGCCGGTCGCGGGGGAAGATCGGCCCGGCGGTACGCTGCCACGCATGGCGTCGGCGGGGGGTCGGTGGGTCGTGGCCGCGACCACCAGGGGGCCGGCCGAGGGGACACAGCTGCGATGAAACGTGGCGAAATCTGGACGATAGGCAGCCGGACGGATCTGCGGTACCGGGTGCTCGTTCTGTCCGGTGACGCGTACAACGACCGCAAGAACGCGGCGCCCTTCTGCGCGCCCATCGTGCGGCAGCGCGGCGCGACCGAGCTGCCGCCGTTCGCCGTGGCGCTCACCGAACAGGACCCGATCACCGGCGTCGTGGTGGTCAACCGGATGCGCCGGCTGCCGGCCGCGATCGGCGCCGAGCTGCTCGGCATGGTCACCGGCTCCAGCATGGTCCGGCTCAACGACGCCGTCCGCGACCTCTTCGAGATCTGAGCCGGCCCCTAACGGGTGACCTTGACCCCGCGTCACCGCTGGTCAGCCCGCCTCCCGGGTGTTCGGGGGATGACGCTCGCCGCCTTTACCGCGTATTCGTGGAACCGCGACACGCGACAAGGGGAGGCGGTACGTGGGAGGCGCGGCATTGGCCGAGACGGTGTGGGAGCAACGGCACGACGCCACGGTCGACCAGGCGGTCGGCCTGCTCGCCGGGCGGATCCGCTGCCGGCTCACCGACGCCCGCCGGCACCTGCTCCGGATGGCTCAGGAGCAGGAACGGAGCCTGACCGAGGTGGCCGCCGGGGTGATCAGCCTGCTCGACATCCCGGACACCGGGGTCGCGCCGCGGTCCTCGGTGGTGTCCTTCCCGGCGCCGCCCGGCCTGCCCCGCCGCGACCCGTGGCCGACCGCCGTGCAGCGGGTGCTGGACGCCCTGCCCGGCGCGTCGGCGCTGTTCACCCCGGTGCTCGACGGCGACGGCCGGCTGCTCGACCTGGTCTTCGCCGCGGTCACCCCGGAGGCGGTGACCCCCGACGGGCGGCGCGGCCGGGAGCTGATCGGCACCTCGATGTCCGGCTGGTTCCCGAAGACCATCGCCAGCGACCGCTGGAAGGTCTACGCCCGGGTGCTGTCCACCGGCGAGCCGGCCGACGTGCCGCCGTTCCCGTCCTACGACTCGATCTTCTCGGTGCGCGCGCACCGGGTCGGCGGCGGGCTGCTGCTGACCTGGTTCCGGCACGCCGACGCCGGGCAGGCCGACCGGGTGGCCAGCACCGAGCGGCTCGGCAACCTCGGCTGGGGCGAGGCCGACCTGATCAGCGGCACGGTGCGGTGGTCCGACCAGCTGTACCGGATCTACGAGCGGGACCCGGCGCTGGGCCCGCTGAGCGAGGCCGAGCTGGACGCGATGACGTTGGCCGAGGACGCGCCGCTGCGGCGGGCGGCCGAGGAGGCGTTCGCCCGCTCGGAGCAGGTCGATCTGACCCTGCGGGTACGCGTCAACGGGCGGATCAAGCATCTGCGTACGGTGGCCGACGCCGCTCGCGACGCGACCGGGCGCCCGCTGCGGGTCTTCGGCATCGTGCAGGACATCACCGAGCGGGAGACCAGCGCGCAACGCCTGGCCGAGGTGGAACGGCAGCTCGCCGTCCAGCGCCGGGACCTGGCCGCCGAGCACGCTCTGGCCGCCACCCTGCAGCAGATCATCCTGCCGATCCCGGACGGTCCGCTCGAGCTGCCCGGTCTGAAGGTGGCGCTGCGCTACCTGCCGGCCGGTCAGGAGAGCCTGGTCGGCGGGGACTGGTACCACGCGGCCGAGGCCCGGGACGGCTCGGTGCTGCTGGCCGTCGGTGACGTGGCCGGGCACGGCACCCACGCCGCGACCACGATGGCCCAGCTCCGGCACGCGCTGCGGGCCCTGTCGGTGGTCACCACGGACCCGGCGACGCTGCTCGGCCACCTGAACAGGCTGACCTGTGAGCTGGAACGCGAGCGCCCCGAGCTGGCCGCGACCGCGGTGGTGGCCCGGTTCGACCCGAGGGCGCGGCGGCTGACCTGGGCCCAGGCCGGTCATCCGCCACCGTTGCTGTGCAAGGGCGGCCGGACGTTGTCGCTGTCCCGCCCGTCCGGCTGCATGCTCGGCGTGGTCGAGGACGCGGCCTACGCCACCGCGACCCTGGACCTGGCCATCGGCGACGTGCTGCTGCTCTACACCGACGGGCTGGTCGAACACCGGCGCCGCGGCCCCGACGACGGCCTGCGCGCGGTGATGACGGCGATCGACGACGCGGTCTCGGCCGCGCCGCAGCGCCCCCTGGAGCAGGTGGTCGAACGCCTGCGCCAGGCCAACCCCGACGACGACACGTGCATCCTGGCCGTCCGCCTGGTCACCGGCGAGACCCGCGACCTGCGCCATTTTCTGCGGTGAGGGCTCAGGCGGTGACCGGGCCGGACCAGTCCCAGTGCGGCGTCGGCAGGCCGGGCGGCACCACCGAGTCCTTCGGGTCGTAGCGCAGCACCTCGGCCGTCGCCCAGAGCATGTAGTCGTGCAGGGTCGCGCGCAGGGCCGGGTCGGCCGGCAGCCGCGCCGCGACGGCCTCGTCGAAGCAGCGTACGAACGCGGCGATCAGCGACGGCCGCATGCCGTTGCGGGCGTGGATGTCGAGCATGCCGGAGTGGCCGATCCGCCGCGTCGAGTAGGCCGGCGGGCCGCCCAGCACCTCACCCCAGTACTCGGCCAGGTGCTCGACGTGGTCCGGGTCGAGGTCGCCGGAGAACGGGTGTTCCAGCTCGGGGTCGGTGACGCAGCGCCGGTGGAAGTCCGCGGCGAGGGCGCGGAAGGCGGGCGCCCCGCCCGCGTACTCGAAGATCGAGGTCCTGGTCATGCCGCTCAGGGTGCCACTGTTGGGAGCAGGCCGGGGACCCGTTCGGCGCCCTGCAGGGCGAGCAGCCGGCGCAGCGACGGGCGGGCGCCGACCGTGCGGACCCGGCCGCCGGACTCGCGGGCCACGGTGACCACGAGGCGGCAGCTGGTCGCGTCGGCGAACCGCAGGTCGGTCAGGTCCAGCACCACCCGAGGGGCGGTGCTGTCCTCGAGGACGTGGCCGAGGACGGTGGCGAACGCGTCCCGGTTGGACAGGTCGGCCTCGCCCGACAGGCGCAGACCTTCGGCGTGGCGGAGCATCCGCAGCAGCGGCGACACCGGGTGCGAGGTGCGTTCGGTGACCGAGGCGGGGTGGGCGCGGGTCAGCTCGCTCATCCGCGGTTCGGCGAACAGGCGGCGGTCGTAGAGGCACAACGCCATCGCGTAGCCGGCGGCGATGTGCCGGTTGAGCTGCCGTTCGTGGCGGGCCAGCTGCTCCGCGCCGGGCCCGCGGCGGGCGGCCCACCCCAGGTCGGAGACGGCGCGCAGGCCCGCGTACCCGTCGCTCAGTGCTTCTCGGACGTCGGCCTGGAAGGTGCGGTCGGCGGCGTCGGCGTCGAACACGCCCGTTCCGGTCGGGCGCACCCGTAGCCGGCCCGAGTCGATCGCCGCGCATGTGTCGACGCGGGCGTCGGCCAGCTCGGCCAGCGCGTCCGGGGCGGCGGTGCGGTAGACGACCAGGTGGTGGTCGCGCAGCCCGGCCCGCACCCAGTCGCCGGTCACCCGGCGCCGCTCGCGGTCGTCGGCGAACGTCCAGCAGACATGGTCGCCGGGCCGCATCCGGTCCACCAGAGCGACGTCGGGCATGAGGCAGCCTACGGCGGCGGCGGCCGTGATCGGCACCGTCACCACCCGTCCGTGGAAAACCGTTTGACGGGTACGCCGGGCGGGCGCGATCGTCGTTCCATGACTCGACATTGACGTTTCTACGCCGTCCGCGCGTGCGAGGACGGCATCGTCTTCTACCCGGTGTACGCGCTGTTGTTCGCGGACGCCGGCCTCTCCACGGCCGAGATCTCGTCGCTGTTCGTGATCTGGTCGGTGGTGTCGTTCGTCGCCGAGATCCCGTCCGGCGCGTGGGCCGACACCTGGTCGCGCCGCCGGCTGTACGCGCTCGGCGCCCTGTGCACCGGCCTGGGCTATCTGTGCTGGACGCTGTGGCCCGCGTACCCCGGCTTCGCCCTGGGTTTCGTGCTGTGGGGCCTGGGCGGGGCGCTGGGCTCGGGGACCCTCGAGGCCATCCTGTACGACTCCCTGGCGGACCCGGCCGAGTACCCCCGGGTGGCCGGCCGGGGCGGCACCGTCGCGATCCTGTCCATGCTGGCCGCCACCCTGCTGGCGACGCCGGTGTTCCTGCTCGGCGGCTACCTCCTCGTCGGCGTCCTGAGCACCCTGGTCGCCCTCGCCGCCGGGTTGATCGCGCTGGGCTTCACCGATTCGCGCGGCGACGCCCCGCAGCCGGGGAGCTATGTCGCCACGCTGCGGGCCGGGTTGCGGCACGCCCGGGGCAAGGCGGTCCGCTGGGCGCTGGTGGTGGCGGCGCTGGTGCCCGGCTTTACCGCCCTCGACGAGTACATCCCGCTGGTCACCCGGGCCACCGGCGTTCCGGTCGCGTACGCCGGCCTCTATTTCGCCGTGCCGGCCCTGTTCATGGCCCTGGGCAGTTCGCTCGCGGGCCGCTGGCCGGCGCTGGGCCCGCGCGGGCTGGGCGCGGTCCTGGCCGTGGCGTCGGTGCTGCTGGCGGCCGGCGGTCTCAGCCGCCACCCGGCCGGGATGCTGCCCATCGGCGCGGCGTTCGGCCTGCTGCAGTTCGCGATGGTCCGTTCCGAGGCCCGTCTGCAGGACCTGACCCCCACCGCTGTCCGGGCCACGGTCCTGTCGGTCAGCGGCTTCGCCGCCGAGGTGCTGGCGGTCGGGCTCTACACGTTCTTCGGCCTCGGCGCCGCGTACGCCGGCATCCCTGTGCTCTTCGCCCTCGTCGGCATCCCGCTGCTGGCCACGGCCGTGACCGCCGCGACGGGCGCTCAGTCGCCGCGTTGACCGGGCGGGATCGGTGGTGGCGTGCTCACCGGTACCGCGTTGACCGGGCGGCAACGGTGGTGGCGTGCTCACCGGCGCCGCGTTGACCGGGCGGGCATCGGTAGGGTCGGGCGATGCGGGGGATGCGGCTGCGGGCGGGAGATCGGGTGCGGCTGGTGGCGCCCGCGAGCTTTGCCGAGGACGAGTGGGTGGGGCGCGTCGCGGAGGTGGTCGAGGGCTGGGGCCTGCGGCCTGAGGTGGGTACGCACGCGCGCGATCGGTTCGGGTACATGGCCGGGCGGGACGAGGACCGGCTGGCCGACCTCAACGACGCGTTCCGCGACCCGGGCGTCCGGGCGGTCGTCGCGATCACCGGCGGCGCGGGCGCGTACCGGATCGTCGACGGGATCGACTTCACCGCCGTCCGCGCCGACCCCAAGCCGCTGGTCGGCTTCAGCGACATCGTCAACCTGCACGTCGCCCTCTGGGCCCGCACCGGCCTGGCCACCGTGCACGGCTGCGTCGGCCCGGGCGGCCGGGTCGACGCCACCGCCCGGCAGCTGCTCTTCGAGACCGGGCCGATCACCCTGCCGGGGCGGTCGATCGTCGCCGGGCGGGCCGAGGGTGTGCTGGTCGGCGGGCTGGCCGGGGCGGTCGGCAATTTCGTGGGCGCGGGTCTGCCCACCTTGGACGGCGCGATCCTCTGCCTGGAGGGCGCGCAGGGCGTCCACTTCGACCGGTTCCTGTCCACGTTGCGGCGCAGTGACCTGTTGCGGGGGATCCGGGGCTTCGCCGTCGGTGACCTGTCCGGTGCCGAGGCGGGCCGGCCGGCGGGCGAGGCCGAGGCGATCGTGCGGGACCGGCTGGGCGACCTCGGGGTGCCGATCCTGGGCGGGCTGCCGTTCGGGCACACCGACGATCAGATGTGCCTGCCGCTCGGCGTACCCGGCATCATCGACACCGCGGCCGGCACCCTCACCGCCGAGCCGGTGGTGCACGACGGTGGCGCGCCGACTGCCGTGCCCAGCGTGACCTCGGGGGAGGTTGCGTGGGTGCCGGGGCGGGCGATCGGCCGGCTGTTCGCCGCCGACCTGGCCGACCTGCGTACCCGGGTCGGGGCCGGGCTGCCCGACCTGACCGGCGCGATCCTGCTGCTGACCGGGGCCCGCACCCTCGGGCTCGGCCAGGTCGACCGGCAGCTCACCCACCTGCACCGGGCCGGCGTCCTGACCCGGGTGGCCGGTGTGGCGGTCGGCCCGTTCACCGGCTTCGACGGCTTCGCCGACCGCGGGTGGACGCTGACCGACGTGCTCCGCGATCAGCTGAGCCGGCTGTCCGTCCCGGTGCTGTCCGGGGTGCCCCTCACGCAGCGCGACTCGGTCGGTGCGGTGGCCGTCCTCGACGCCGGCCGCCGGACCCTGACCGCCGGCCTCACCTGAACGAGCCCGGTTCAGGCGGGCTCGTCCCAGGTCACGGGCACCTCGTGGATGCCGTAGATGAGGGCGTCGTCCTTGTACGGCAGCTCGTCGGCCGGCGTGACCAGCCGCAGGGACGGTATCCGGCGAATGAGCGTGTCGAAGACGATCCGCAACTCCATGCGGGCCAGGTTCTGCCCGAGGCACTGGTGGATGCCGAAGCCGAAGGCGACATGGTTGCGGGCACCCCGGTCGAGCCTGATCTCGTCGGGCTGGTCGAAGGCCGCGGGATCGTGGTTGGCCGCGTTGCTCAGCGCCACGACGGGGTCGCCGGCCCGGATGGTCACGCCGCCGATCGTCACGTCCTCGACGGCGACGCGGGCGTTGGCGAACTCGGCGATGGTGTAGACCCGCAGCAGTTCCTCGATCGCCGGCAGCGTACGCGCCGGGTCCGCGCGCAGCGCCGCCAGCGCGGCCGGGCGCTCCAGCAGCGTCACCACGCCCAGCGAGATCATGTTGGCGGTGGTCTCGTGCCCGGCGACCAGCAGCAGGAAGGCCAGCGCCACCACGTCCTGCGGGTCGTGACCCTGGGCGAGCCGGCGGCTCAGCAGGTCGTCGGCCGGTTCGGCGGCCTTCGCGGCGACCAGGTCGGTGAGGTAGTCGCGCAGCTGGGTGAGTTCCCGCCGACGGTCCTCGGGGGTGAGGGCGCGGCTCAGCAGGGCCGCGCTGCGGGTCTGGAAGAAGTCGTGGTCGCGGTACGGCACGCCGAGCTGCTCGCAGATGACCAGGGACGGCACCGGCAGGGCGAGCTCCCGCACCAGGTCGGCCGGCCGTGGTCCGGCCAGCATCGCGTCAATCCGCTCGTCGACGATGCGCTGGATCCGCGGGCGCAGGGCGGCCATGCGCCGGACGGTGAACTCGCCGACCACGGCCTTGCGGGCCGGCCCGTGCTCGGGCGGGTCCATCCGGATGATCGATTTGCGCAGGAGTTCGGTGCTGGCCCGCTGGGGCGTGAAGCGGGGGTAGCCCGGGTTCCGGCGGTCGGAACTGAACCGTGGGTCGGTCAGCATGGCCCGGACGTGCTCGTGCCGGCTCAGGGCCCAGGCGACCTGGCCGCTGGCCAGCGTGATCCGGGCGATGCCGGTGCCGGTGTCGCGGATGCGGGTGTGCTGCTCCGGGGGCGCGTACGGGCAGCCGCGGGTGGTCCGCAGGGCGGGCGTGGTCATCGAGGGACCTCCATCGGGGCGGTGGTGAGGAGCCGGCCGTTGCGGTCGGCCGTGTTCTTGGCCCACGTGCTGGTGGAGATGACGCCGAGCACGAGGGCGGCGAGGCCGCAGCCGCCCAGGACGGCCCAGGCGGTGTGGCTGGCGGCGACGAAGCCGTCGCCGGCGCCGGAGACCATCGAGCCGGTGACGGCGACGCCGATGGAGGCGCCGAACTGGCGGGCGCTGGCGGCGAGCGCGCCGGCCACACCGACCTGGTCGGGCGGCAGGCCGGAGACGGCGGTGTGGTTGACCGGCGGGCTGATCAGTCCGGCGCCGAGGCCGAAGACGGCGTACGCGGCCAGCAGGTGCACGGTCGCGGTGCCGGCGCTCAGGGGTACGAGCAGGAAGCCGCCGGCCGCGAGGAGCGCGCCGCCCAGGGTCAGGGGCACGCGGTCGCGGCCGGCGGCGACGAACCGGCTGGAGAGGATGGCGGCGACGGCCTGCCCGGCGGCCAGCGGGATGACCGTCAGCCCGGCCCGCAGCGGGCTCAGGTGGCGGATGTCCTGCAGGTAGAGGGTGTTGAGGAAGAGGAACCCGCCCAGCGTCGCGGTCATCAGCACGGAGATGGCGTTCGCGCCGGAGAACGGAGCGCTGCGGAAGAACCGCAGGTCGATCAGGGGTTCGACGCGCCGGGGCTCGAGGACGAGGATGCCGGTGAGGGCGGCGACGGCGAGGCCGATCAGACCGATGATCCACGGGCTGGCCCATCCGTGGCGGGGGCCCTCGATGGTGGCGGTGACGGTGGCGGCGAACAGGACGATGATCAGCGCCTGGCCGGGTGGGTCGAACGCGCGGGCCCGGGCGGCGCGGGACTCGGGGACGAACCGCCGGGCCAGCAGCAGGGCGGTGATGCCGATGGGTACGTTGACCCAGAACACCGAGCGCCAGTCGAGGCCGCTGACCAGCAGGCCGCCGAGGACGGGACCGGCCGCGATGGTGACGCCGACGACCGATCCCCAGACGCCTATCGCCCGGGCCCGTTCGGCGCGGTCGGTGAACACGCCGACGATGATCGACATCGCGACGGGGTTGAGCATCGAGCCGCCCACTCCCATCAGCCCGCAGCAGATGATCAGCCAGCCGGTGCCGGGGGCCAGGCCGCACAGCACGGAGCCGAGGGCGAACACGGACAGTCCGAGCTGGAAGACGCGCTTGCGCCCGTACCGGTCGGCCATCGAGCCGGACAGCATGAGCAGGCAGGCCATGGCCAGGGAGTACGCGCTGACGGTCCACTGCAGGGCGGTGACCGAGGCGTGCAGGTCGGCGCCGATCGAGGGCAGGGCCACGTTGACGATGGTCAGGTTGATGCCGGTCACGCCCACGCTCAGGCAGCAGATCGCCAGCACCAGCCAGCGGTGGACGGGAGGTGCCGGTGTCGCTGTGCTCATGGCGGATCCCCGAACAGGTTCGATAGGGTCTCCGAGAGAACCGGAGAGGGTGTTCGGATCATATGGATAGCCTATCCACTTACGCAAGGACGAGGGTATGACTGACTCCGCGCCCGCCAAGAGAGCCGACGCGGTCCGCAACCGCCAGCGGATCCTCGACGCCGCCCGCGCCGCGTTCGCCGCCACCGGCCCCGAGACGTCGATGGCCGAGGTCGCCCGGCAGGCCAAGGTGGGGATGGCCACCCTGTACCGCAACTTCGCCAGCCGCCACGAACTGCTCGAGGCGCTGCTGGTCGACGAGGTCGACGAGGTCTGCGCCGCCGCCGCGACGGTCGAGGGGGACAGCCCAAGCGACCGGCTCATGACCTGGCTGCGCCGGTTCTTCCAGTACGTCGCGACCAAGCGGCCGGTCGTTATGGGGCTGCTCGAGCACACCGACCGGACCGATCCGGTGTTCCAGACCCGGGGCCGGATGCTCGCGGCCGGTCAGCCGCTGCTGTCCGCCGCCCAGGCGACCGGCGAGATCGCCGGCGACCTCGACCTCGACCAGATCCTCGACCTCGTGATGGCCATCGCCAAGATCCCCGGCACCCCGGAGTACCGGCAGCCGCTGCTGGACGCGGCCCTCGCCGGACTGGACCGGCGCGGCACCTGATCGAGCGGCCGTGGTCCGGAAACCTGCGACCTCGGGTCAGCTGGACGCGCCGGATCGCCCGCCCGCTCCGCCGGCGGAGGAGCGCGTCACCGGTGGGGCGAGGACACCACGGCCAGGGTGTCGGACAGCTGGGAGTGCCGCGGTTCGGGGAGGTGGTCGCGGTCGAACCAGCCGAGCTCGTCGAACTTGTGCGGCTCACCGATCCGGACGGCGTCGCGGTCGACGCCGACCGCGAAGATCACCGCGACCCAGTGCGAGGCCGGGGCGGCACGCAGGATGTTGCGTACGCCGCGGAGCTCGATCGACCGCGGCGCGGTGCCGTACTCCTCGGTCACCTCGCGGGCGACCGCCTGCTCGAAGGTCTCGCCGAACTCGATCGCGCCGGCCCCGCAGTCCCAGGCGCCGGGCTCGTCGCGGGCACCGGCCGAGCGGCGGGCGAGCAGGACGCGGCCGGCCTCGTCGTGGCACACGAAGACGCAGGAGACGTCGGGTTTCATGGGCGGACGGCCCTCCCGAGGATGTGCGGGCCGGCCGGTCCGCTCGGACCGGTGGCCGGGAACATGAAGCGCTCGATCGCCGCGATCCGGAAGCCGGCCCGGGCGATCGCGGCGGCGGTGTCGCGGCCAGTGTGGCAGCCGCCCATCAGCGCCGGCCACAGGGTTTTGTCGCACAGCCGCTGCACCCGCCGCAGCGGGCCCGGCCCGGACGCCGCCACGTGCTCGAAGAAGCGCAGCTCGCCGCCGGGCCGGACGACCCGGAAGAGGGATGCGAGCGCGGCGTCCGGGGCCGGCACCGAGCACAGCACCAGCGCGCTCACGGCGGCGTCGAACGCGCCGTCGGGCCCGGGCAGCGACTCGGCCAGGCCGTCGACGACGGTCACCGGGACCGGTGCGGTGGCCGCGGCGACCAGCGCGGCGGCGCGGAGGCGGCGTTCCGGTTCGACGGCGATCACCTCGGTCACGGTCGGCGGATAGTGCGCGAACATCCGGCCGTTGCCGGCGCCGATCTCGATGACCCGTCCGGTGAGACCGGCCACGGCGGCCCGCCGGTGCTGTGCGACGCCGTGGCGGTCCATCACCTCGGCGGCTCGGCCGTACAGGAAGGCGAAGACGGGCCGTGATCGTGTGGTCACGGATCAACCATGTCACGCACGTGCGAACGCCAGGATCGCGGCGAAGGCGGGGTGGTAGCCGTCGTTGGTGTCGACGTCCAGGGTGGGCGCGTCCAGGCTGATCGGGGTCCACGACGGGTCGGGCGGGCGGGACAGGTGACCACGGTCGTCGTGGGCGGCCCGGGTCGGCACCGACAGGCGCTGTTCGACGCGGGCGCGGGCCACCACCGGGTCGGCGTGGCAGCGCACGATGCGGATCGCGGCCAGGCCGGCCAGCGGGGACAGGATGGGACGCCACAGGCGGTCCTGGAAGGCGGCCTCGGCGACGACCGTGCAGCCCGCCCGCAGCAGGACGCCGAGGGTGTCGAAGAACGCGTCGTAGGTGCGGCGCATCGTGCGGTCGGGCGTACCCGCATGGGTCATGCCCTCGCGGATCTCGTCGCGGCAGATCGCCGGGCAGCCGACCGAGCGCGCGATCTCGTGGGCGAGTGTCGTCTTGCCGGTGCCGGGCGGCCCGCTCACCACGATCAGGGCAGGCGGGCTCATGCGGTCGAGGATACTGGGCGATCTTGAGCACTTCTAAACGTGTTCGTGACAATGCGCATAGCGACCGGCCCGGCGATGGTGTGGCCGATCGGGGATGACAAAAATATGGGGATGACGAAGATCTGGCCCGGCAACCCGTACCCGCTGGGGGCCACCTACGACGGCGGTGGCACCAACTTCGCCCTGTTCAGCGAGGTCGCCGAGCGGGTCGAGCTGTGCCTGTTCGACGACGACGGCAAAGAGACCCGCGTCGACCTGCCCGAGCGTGAGGCGCTGGTCTGGCACGGCTATCTGCCGCGGATCGAGCCGGGCCAGCGCTACGGCTACCGCGTGCACGGCCCCTACAACCCGGGCGCCGGCCTGCGCTGCGACCCGGGCAAGCTGCTCCTCGACCCGTACGCCAAGGCCATCGACGGGCACATCGAGTGGAACCAGGCCCTGTTCAGCTACAAGTTCGGCGAACCGGAAACCTTCCACGAGGGCGACTCGGCACCGTACGCGATGCGTTCGGTGGTGATCAGCCCGTTCTTCGACTGGGCCAACGACCGGCCGCTGCGCATACCCATGCACCAGACGGTCATCTACGAGGCGCACGTCAAGGGCATGACGATCAACCACCCGGACATCCCCGAGGACGTCCGCGGCACCTATTCCGGCCTGTCCCACCCGAAGATGATCGAGCACTTCAAACAGCTCGGCGTGACCGCGGTCGAGCTCATGCCGGTGCACCAGTTCGTGCACGACTCGGGCCTGATCGAGAAAGGCCTGTCCAACTACTGGGGCTACAACACCATCGGCTTCTTCGCCCCGCACAACGGCTACGCCTCGTTCGGCGGCCGCGGCGGGCAGGTGCAGGAGTTCAAGACGATGGTCAAGGCCCTGCACGCGGCCGGCATCGAGGTGATCCTGGACGTCGTCTACAACCACACCGCCGAGGGCAACCACCTGGGCCCGACGCTGTCCTTCCGCGGTGTCGACAACCCGGCCTACTACCGGCTGGTCGACGAGGCCAAGGAGTACTACTACGACACCACCGGCACCGGGAACAGCCTCAACGTGCGGCACCACGAGTCGCTGCGGCTGATCATGGATTCGCTGCGCTACTGGGTGACCGAGATGCACGTCGACGGGTTCCGCTTCGACCTGGCCGCGTCGCTGGCCCGCGAGTTCCACGAGGTGAACCGGCTGGCCGCGTTCTTCGACCTGGTCAATCAAGACCCGGTGGTGTCGCAGGTCAAGCTGATCGCCGAGCCGTGGGACGTCGGCGACGGCGGCTACCAGGTCGGTGGCTTCCCGCCGCTGTGGACCGAGTGGAACGGCAAGTACCGCGACTCGGTCCGCGACTTCTGGCGCGGCGAGCCGTCCAGCCTGGGCGAGTTCGCGTCCCGGTTCGCCGGCTCGTCCGACCTGTACGAGATCGACGGCCGCCGCCCGATCGCGTCGATCAACTTCGTCACCGCCCACGACGGGTTCACGCTGACCGACCTGGTCTCGTACAACGACAAGCGCAACGACGCCAACGGCGAGAGCAACCGTGACGGCGAGAGCCACAACCGGTCCTGGAACTGCGGCACCGAGGGCCCGACCGACGACGGCGAGATCCTCAAGCTGCGCGAGCGGCAGAAACGCAACTTCCTGACCACGCTGCTGCTCAGCCAGGGCGTGCCGATGGTCGCGCACGGCGACGAGCTGGGGCGTACGCAGGGCGGCAACAACAACGTCTACTGCCAGGACAACGAGATCGCGTGGATGGACTGGGCCGACGCCCGCCACCACGACGTGCTCACCCGGTTCACGGCCAGCGTGATGAAGCTGCGCGCCGACCATCCGGTGTTCCGCCGCCGGCGGTACTTCCGGGGCGAGCCGGTGCCCGGCACGAAGGTCCCCGACATCGCCTGGCTGCGGCGCGACGGCGAGCCGATGACCGAGGCCGACTGGAACACCCGCGGCGGCATGACCATGACGGTCTTCCTCAACGGCAAGGGCATTCCCGAGACGGACGCGCTGGGCGAGGCGATCACCGACGACTCGTTCCTGCTGCTGTTCAACCCGCTCGGCGAGGAGGTGACGTTCACGCTTCCGCCCCGTGCGTACGGCGCGACGTGGGAGGTCGTGGTGAACACGGCCGACCCGATGCTGGCCAACCGGCGGCGGGTCACCAAGGCCGGGGGCGGGTTGCCCGTCGGCGGACACACGATGGTGGTGCTGCGCTGCCGATATTAGTGCCGTGTTTCGAATTCACACGCGAGGCGCCGGACGGGAGGCGAATGTGAGACATGGCATCTCTTGATCGATTTGTACGGGCGCAGTCCGGCGGCGTCTTCGAGACGGCGCTGGCCGAGTTGCGGGCGGGGCGTAAGCGGAGCCACTGGATGTGGTACGTCTTTCCGCAGCTGGACGGGCTCGGTTCCAGTCCGACCGCCCGCGCCTACGCCATCTCGGGGCTCACCGAAGCGGCCGCGTACCTCGCCCATCCGGTGCTGGGTCCGCGCCTTGCGGAATGTTGTTCCGCCCTGCTCAGCGTCTCCGGCGACATTTCCGACATCATGGGCTATCCCGATGACCTGAAGCTGCGCTCGTCGATGACCCTCTTCGCCGCGGCGGCCGCCGAACCCGGGTTGTTCCAGCAGGTGCTGGACCGCTACTACGACGGACCCGACGAGCGCACCCGCACGTTGCTCAACGCGGCACAGTCGTCTTGAACGGGTCGTGGTCGGTCAGCAGCTTGTCGATCCGGGCCTGGTCGACCCGGCTGACCACCGACGTGCTCTCCTGTTGGTCGCGGATCACCTTGGCCAGCGTGAACGCCGAGGTGACGACATAGAGCAGGCCGATCGCCAGGAAGCCGCGGATCCAGCCGTTGACCGGCAGGTAGACGATGCCAACGGTGGTGGCGGTGAGCGCGATGCCGAAGGACGCGACGGCCTGGCCGGTGAAGGCGGCGGTCGGGCGGGCGGGCTTGTTCTCCATGCCGGTCAGTCTGGCCGGGAGTGACGAAGGTGACCTGAGGTTGCGTACTCACCTCCGGGTTGCGACACGATGACGGAATGACAGACGCGATCGTGGTCGGCGGCGGCATCATCGGCCTCACCGCGGCTGTGCGGCTGCGTGAGGCGGGCCTGGACGTCGAGGTGTGGTCGCCCGGCGGCCCGGCCCGCACGGTCTCGGTCGTCTCGGCCGCCGTCTGGTATCCGTCGTACACCGACTACTCGCCGTCGGTCCAGCGGTGGGCCCTGACGGCGTACGACGAATTCACCCGCCAGCAGGCCGCGGGCGTACCCGGCCTGGCGTTGCGGCCCACCCGCAACGTGGCGATGCCCACCGGCGATCTGTGGTGGGCGCCGCCCGGGCTGTCGGTCACCGGGCCCTCGTCGGCGGAGTTCGTCGCGCCGCTGGCCGAGATGGCCGTCTACCTGCCCTGGCTGGAAGAGCAGGTGCGGGTGGTGCGGCGGTCGGTGTCGTCGCTGGATGACGCCCTGGCGGCGGCTCCGCTGGTGGTGAACGCCTCCGGCCTGGCCGCCCGCACCCTCGTGCCGGACGACGCGGTCTTCCCGGCGCGGGGTCAGATCGTGCTGGTACGCAATCCGGGCCTGACCGAATCGGTGCGTACGCCCGGCGCCTACGTGCACCCGCGCTCGTCGGACGTGGTCCTGGGCGGCACCTTCGAGCCCGGCAGCTGGGATCTGACGCCGTCGGCCGAGGTCACCGACGGCATCCTGGCCCGGACGGCGGCGCTGGTCCCGGCCGTCGCCGGCCTTGAGGTGCTCGGTTCCCGGGTGGGGCTGAGGCCGTGCCGGCGCGGTGGCCCACGGGTCGAGCGCGAGGGGCGGGTCATCCACGCTTACGGCCACGGCGGCGCCGGCATGACGCTGTCCTGGGGCTGTGCCGCCGAGGTCGTACGCCTCGCCGAGTCTCAGACCCCGAGCCCGCCGACCACGGTGTAATCCTGGGAGCTGAACTCGCCGGTCAGCATCGGCATGGCGGCGGCGATAGCGGCCCGCGTCTCGGGCAGTCGCAGTGAGGCGGCGTGGTGCTCCTTGCTCCGCCAGACCTCGCTGACCCGGATCGTGACGTCGTCGGTGTCGTCGACCCCCACCACGTAGAGCAGACAGCCGGCCTCGCGCAACCCGTCGGTCCCGCTCAGCAGAATCTTCACCACCTCGTCGCGCTGCCCCGGCCTGGTCTTCATCGCGTTGAGGAATCCGTACGTCATGAACCGCATCTTGCCAGGTCACGCCGTGAGGTTCGGCTCTGGTTCGCAGCGGTACTCCTGGGCGGCATCCGAGGCCCCCGGACACCGCCCAGGGCTACCACTGCGCTCATGGGCGGCGTTACGTTGCTAGTGCGAACCCATCCCCGCCTTGGGAGGCAGGCAGTCATGCCCACTGTGACCACTTCGGACGGCGTCGAGATCTTCTACAAGGACTGGGGCTCCGGTCAGCCCATCGTGTTCAGCCACGGCTGGCCGCTGTCGGCCGACGACTGGGACACCCAGATGCTGTTCTTCGTCCAGCACGGCTTCCGCGTGATCGCCCACGACCGCCGTGGCCACGGCCGCTCCAGCCAGGTCGGCGACGGCCACGACATGGACCACTACGCCGACGACCTGGCCACCGTGACCGAGCACCTCGACCTGCGCGACGCCGTGCACGTCGGCCACTCGACCGGTGGTGGCGAGGTGGTTCACTACATCGCCCGGCACGGCGAGAGCCGGGTGGCCAAGGCGGCCATCCTCAGCGCCGTCCCGCCGATCATGGTGCGGACCGAGGCCAACCCCGGTGGCCTGCCGCTCAGCGTGTTCGACGACCTGCAGGCGCAGCTGCTGGCCAACCGCTCGGTCTTCTATCGCGACCTGGCCGCTGGCCCGTTCTACGGCTTCAACCGCGACGGCGTCGAGCCCTCCGAGGCGATCATCGAGAACTGGTGGCGCCAGGGCATGATGGGCGGCGCCAAGGCCCACTACGACGGCGTCGTGGCGTTCTCGCAGACCGACTTCACCGCCGACCTCGAGAAGATCACGGTTCCGGTGCTGGTCATGCACGGCGAAGACGACCAGATCGTGCCGTACGAGGACTCCGCCCCGCTGTCGGCCAAGCTGCTGCCGAACGGGACGCTGAAGACGTACGCCGGCTTCCCTCACGGCATGCCCACCACCCATGCCGACACCATCAACGCCGACCTGCTGGCCTTCATCCGCTCCTGACCGCTCCTCACCGGCCGCGCGCGTCGAGCCCGCCGCAATTCTGGTGAGGTTGAGGTTCCATGCTTGTGCCAGGCGACTGGTCCGTGCTTGTGCGGGGCGGCTGGTCGATGCTTGTGCGGGGCGGCTGGAAGGAGGAACCGTGACCGGATCAGCCGGGCAGCCGCGGGTCAGCACGCTACGGCTGCCCGGGGTCGGCTATCTGCTGCAGTGGCGAAGCGACGGTTTCTGGCGCGAGCTCAACGACGTGCAGGACCGTGACGAGGCCGCCGGGATGTTCCTCCCCGGCGAGGATGAGTGGGCCGCGTGGACCGGTGTCGCCCAGCCGTACTCACGCGGCGGAGGGTGGGGCGGTGCCGCGGCCTGGTGGATGGTCTACGGAGAGCTGCCCGGCGAGCAGACGCCCGACGTGGTGCTGGCCGACGGCGCCCGCCCACCGGCGCAGGTGCTCGGCCGGGTGTGGGCCTGCGAATGGCATGCTGTCGCCCGGCCGGCGACCGTGCACCTGCAGGGTCGGCAGTTTGTCCTGCCATTCGCGGAACCGGCGTACCGCGGCAGCGACACGGCGCCCGGGCCGGGATGGTTTCGTCAGTAGCCTTGATGCGGCCGGCGGGGACCTACGACGGGTGGTACCGGTCCAGGTCGCTCGACATGAACAGCACAGGCTGCCGTGGCCTTGGCACGTACGACCGAGCTTGGAGCGCGTACGCTGCGAAATGGGACGAACTCCGATCGAGGAGCGCGATCGCACATGCGTTTACGCCGCGTACCCGCCACCCCGGATGCCACCTCGATCCCGGGGCCGTCACACAGTTCGGTCCCGTTTCCAGCATCCGAAATGCTGCGCTTGCAACGTGCGGCCGGGAACGCGGCGGTCGTCTCCGCTGTTCAGCGGCAACGATCAGGTGGAGCTACAGCCGTTGGTGCGGGAGTGGTACACCCGGGACAGTTCGCCAATTCGGGAAGCAGCCGCTTGGGCCGGACTCTCGGCTTCCATCGCGTGGCGACGTACCTCGTCAACGGGGTCGAGATCGTGTTTCCGCTCGATCCCGGTGTACGGGAAAGATATGTGGACCTACGCCCGCGGCAGTGGTCCGGACCCGAAGCGATCTTCTTCAAGACAGGTCAGCCACTGGGCTCGCCGTGGCGTACGGCATTGCGCGGTCAGGGCAGCGGACCCGACGATCCCGCTCCGGAGAGCCAACGCGTCGATGCCTCAGCTGTGGTCTACGACGACAGTCCCGGCTTCCCGGCCACTGGTCATTTGGGTCATACCTGGGTTCATTGCGTGCAGAACTTCACCGGATGGGTGGAGGGCAGGCCCCGGGCCGGCGGCGGCGTGCGGCGGCTCACCGAGGTCGTCGCCTGGCACAGCGTCATCAGCGTCATCGATCCCGAAATCACCAGAGAGCGTGCGCCCAACTATCAGGAGTTCGGACTCACCCGCAGCGGAACGGGCTGGAGTCCGACTGAGGCACCCACGCTCTGACGGCCCAAAATTCTGAAAGACGTTCGTAGAGCCGCCGCGATGCTCCCGGATGGACCAAACCAGACCGTCGCGACGGGGAGGAAGCAATGAGCGCCGAGGCCGCACCGCGGCTGGCCGTTCGACCGCGCGTTGCCGGTGGCATGACAATGTGCCTTGGCCCAGTGGTGCCGGCAGACTTCTTCCATGGCTGAGTACTCCTGGCCGGTCGAAGCTCGGCGCCGATCCGAAACTGCCGCCGAGAACTGGGCGGCAACGGTCGAGGCACTCCCAGAGGAGGCGGAACGACTCCGCGCCCGCCTGCGACGTCTCGACCGACGTGCGTTGACTCACTATGCGATTCAGGCGGATACCGGCCCGGAACCAGCCTCCGTCTTTCAGTTACGGGTCAGTTTCGCGGCGACGTGCAGCAGCCGGTAGCGCAGCTTCTTCGGCTCGGCGGCCGCGAGCGCGCCGTCCAGGAGCAGAGCTTGGGTCCGGCAGAGCTGCGCGCCGGGATGCGGACGCTCGCGGCGGCAGATCAGCCGGGTGCCGGCCGGGAACGAGGTCAGCACGCCCGGGTCGAGATGGTCGGTGAGTTCGACGACCTCGGCGCCGTCGCGGGGGGCTGCGGTCACCGTCGGGCCCTGCCACCCAATCGTGCGCGGCGGTGATCGCGGTGCGGACCGGCTTGGTGACCGCGACACCGACGGAGCACACGGTGTCGATCCTGATGTTGCGCAGATTGCGGATATGGGCGAGGAACTCGTGGCTGCTGCCCGCCGAGTCGGACCGGATGAGGATCGGGCTGCCGAAGCGGTGTGGTTCGGGGACCTGCTGCAGTGCCTGACCCAGGACGGTCACGTGGTGGGCGGCGGTGTTGCTGCGGGCGTTACCCGGGCGCAGCATCCGGCCAGGGCCTCGCCGGTGGCGTCCAGGAGACACAGCAGCGGGTGGAACCCCGAACGACGTCTTCCAGGTCGGTGTCGCCGATTGCTTCTCCGAGTGCGCCAGCACGATCGTGGCGTCGATGTCCAGCACGAAACCCGGCAACACCTGGCCCAGGACCACAGTCGCGGGTAACGACCGGCGCGTCTCGATCAGCTGCGCCCACGCCAGTTCCCGCGCGGCGGCACGAGCCGCCCGCAACCGCGCCAGCGCCGCAGCGTCAATTTCGCGTTCCCCGCACCGTCACCCTCGGCCCTTCCTGAAGGGCCGAGGCTAGGACATAATTCGGATGCTAGTGCACGGATGGACGACGCCAGAACCTGCGCCGAGAGGGACGCACCGAGAAAGTCGTCAGACGCTTGATCCGATCAACCTCAGCGCTACGATTCGTCCCAAGCTCAATGTTGGCGCCGTCAATGCTGCACAACAACAGCAGGCGATCCGCCGTCGTGAAATGCGCCCAGTACATGCGCACAGCCACCAGCGCCTGGAACTGCTCGTTGTGAGATGCCGGCGCACGAATCGACAGGGCCAGCGTCTGCCCATCCAGCAGCCGCGGATCGCCCTGCATCAAGCCGACCACCAGCACCCGCACCGCAGGCAGTGCCTTTGGGAACAGTTTGCGCACCTCACCTGGGTCGAACTCGTGCTGTGCCGCGAACCCGGCCGCTCGGCGCACCAGCTCGTCCTGCACATGAATGCGTGATTTCCGGTGATTGTCGCCTCGCAGTTCACGGTGCACAACGTCGTACGACTCAGCCAGTCGGGCCAGCTCACTGTGATCCAGTAGCTTGGCTGTGTTCACTGCGCCCTGGTCGGCGATCTGCTGGACCAGTCGCAGCTCGAACTTGCGGGGCCCGACGGCGAATCCTTCCAAGCGGGGAAGGACGAATGGGCACGCCAGCAGGATGACGCCGAGGATGGCGAAGACGCTGACGGTGCCGCTTTCGTCGTTGATGCACTTGCGCCACGCGGCGAATCCGACTGAGGCGGCACCGACGGCAGCGAGGACCCACGGCCACCAGCGTGTCGTCTTGCTGGGGTTGTCCGCCGCCATGCCCCTGATTGTTCCGAACCGCACGGGCCCGAGGGCCGGAACGGCCGAACTCCGGGCGGTCAAGCGGCGATCACGAGACCGAGGCCGCCGAGGATGCCGGCGACGCCGAGTACGCCGTCGATTAGAACCCTGACGAACCACTTCTCGACGCACTGGCTGCTGATCGAGTCAATGAACTCATCGACGCCGGTTCGGCGATGCCACCGTTGGCGATGGTGGCGATGGTGGCGATGGTGGCGATGGTGGCGATGGTGGCGATGAGTTTGTAGGTGACTTCCAGCGCCGGGTGTCAGCCCCACAGCCCACCGGAGGGTCAACGCCGTCCTGCAGGCCGGGAACATCACCGGCGATCCCGGTTGGCTGATCGATATGCTTGAGCTTGCGGCGTCCAAGGACTGCTCCGGGGAGTACCGGTGGACATGCCGGTGCGGGGTGGTGAGACGGGACCGACCGCGTGTTATCTGCGGCAGAAGAGGATGCTCCGCCAGGAGTGAAAGAATCCCGCTCTACCCTTGTTCTCATGCTCACCCAGCCTCGAGGATCAGCATGACGGACCAACCAGCCTTACCTTCGGAGAAGATGTCTGCTCTCCGGCTCGGCAGGCGTCTGGTGGTCGAGGTGCCCGCTACGGATCCGGGACGGCGTGCCTTCGTCGACATAACGCCGGGGAAAGTCGAGGTTGATGCACCCGCTCGCGGCGAAAGACGGGCGCACCGGAGCGCTGCCCGCTCATTCCGGATCGAGCACTGGGATTACGACGCGGAACTCATTGACGGATTCGACTACGACATTGGAGCCAGGCTGTTGCGCAGCGTCGCTGCGGCCGACGAGTCGGAGCTCTTGACGATCCTGCGAGACTGGCGGCTCGACCCATCCTCGTTCCTCTACGCCTGGGATACTGCCGATCCCCGGTAGTTCGGCCGGCAAAGGCTGGCACCCCGACCGCGCAATATCGGCGGCAAATGAATGCGCCGAAGCTTGCAGACTCGCAGGCTGAGGCGTTCCGCGGCGGCGCGCCGACAACCAATGCTAGAACGCGCGCGTTCAGCTTTCTTCGGCTTCCTGCAATGCATGAATGGCCAAATTCTGCAGAACGGATGACGGATTCTTTTGGATACCGGGGTACTTGTCCAATGCTTTCATCTCGATTGGCGATAACGCCCTATTTAGCGTCACGGTATCTCCGCCTACTTCGTATTTTTACAATGAGCATGTTTGCAATTCTCAGGATGCTCGATGTGGACCTTTGTCGGCCCTCGCCCGCAATGATTTCGAACTTACCGTACGAATCGTCGACGCAACCACCGAATAAGCTCGCTCTGCCTCAGGAGCGCGCGCCAGCATCGCTTATTTGACCGCACCGCGGGAACGCCGCAGTGGAAGTGAGTCCCGTGAGCAGAGACACGCAGCTTGACCAGCTCACCGTCATCGAGCCATTTCATCGTGACGGTGCAGGTCACGGGCAGTGCGGATCCTGATGTCCACGTAGGACGAGGCTCCCGGTAAGACAGCAATCGACCAAGATCAGATGCCCCAACCGGGAGCCTCGCTGTGCTGTCTTACCCTGCCGCGATTCCGTTGTCCACCCGCAGCCTGAACCACCTTGCCGCCCTCATCCGGACCCGCCGCCGGCAGTGTCGATCCCGGTGGCGGCGCCTCGGACCCGGCCGGCAAGCCCTGCTCGCCCTGGCCCACCTACGTAACGGCGACACCCTGACCCGGCTGGCCGCCGGCTTCGAGATCGGCGTCACGACGGCCTGGCGTTACGTCCGCGAGGCCATCGACCTGCTCGCCGCCACCGGCGACGACCTGGACACCGTCATGAACCAGGTCCGGCTGCTGGCGTACGCGATCCTGGACGGCACTCTGATTCCGATCGACCGAGTCGCCGACCAGAAGCCGTTCTACTCCGGAAAGCACAAGCGTCACGGGGTGAACGTGCAGGTCATCGCCGACGCGGCTGGGCGTCTCGTGTGGGCCTCGCCGGCGTTGCCTGGCTCGACGCACGACCTGAGCGCGGCCCGCCACCACGGCATCATCGACGCCTTGACCAGCGCCGACGTGATGACCTTCGCGGACAAGGGATACCAAGGAGCCGGCGGCAGCGTACGTACCCCATTCAAGCGGCGCCGGTTCCGGCCGAAGCTGTCACGCCGGCAGAAGGCGGTCAACCGGGCGCACGTGAAGATCCGCGCCCGCGGCGAACGCGCGATCGCCACGCTCAAGACCTGGAAGATCCTGGCCAAGCTGCGCTGCTGCCCGCGCCGAGCAACCGCCATCGTGCAGGCCGTCCTCGTCCTGCACCACGTCGAGGCCAACCGCTACGCAGGATGAAAAAGGCTCATCGATGGCGGCAAAATCGATCAAGGGCAGATACTGACGAATCGCTCAGGTCACTTTTCCGACTTGCTGAGTGGCGTCGACCAAGAATTGTGACTCCCAGTTACCGAGGCACCTATTACCCTTCCTGTCAAGCTGTGGAAAGTCTGGTCACATAGCCTCTGAGCTGCACTAACAGTCACCGCTCGGAGTGTCCGTGTGAACGAACTTGAGGTACTTTGCATGTAGTCGGCAGCTCTCAATTTCGCCCCGCAGGCCTGGGGACGAAGATCCCCAGAGGAAGGGGTAGAGAGTGGACGACCAGCAGAAGGTTCGACTTGAGGGTCCGGTTGTGCACCCGACGTGGTCCTGGCGAACCATCGGCGATGTCACCGTTGTCGCCCTTAAGGTTGCGTCAGCGGTGGCGGCGCTCTTCGGAGCGTTGAAAGGATCCGGCCTTTTCTAGGCCCAGAGAAGGGAAACGGCCCCGCGATGCAGGGCCGTTCGGGTGGAAGGGCGCCCCAATTCGGCTGGCCAGCACAACTGGGGTGTCCTTTCCCTATACAAGCATGTCATACGTTCCAACTTTCGCGAAGAATTCCTTCTATCTGGCTCAGCATACGCAGTACGTTTCGGACCTCGCACCAAGCTGAACGCCGGCGTCTCGGCGCGAGCGCACATCGGTCAGCCCCAAGCTGCGTCACACCGCGTTAGGGTCGCCGCCGGCCGCCGCGCACTGACGGCGGCAAATCCGGATGTCAGGATAATCAGGCTCGGGTCGCCCGGAGGGCCTCCAGGCGACCCGATAATCAGCAGAATTCTCTCCATCGAGGGCATTCCATGGGGAGGCCTTGATCTGGCGGCCCCTTCGGGCTATTTGTCATTCACGGCTATACCGATCTGCGTGATTAGATCGTCGGCGCAACCAGCGACGAAATCTTCTATAGTTCAACCAGGCCGCCCGACCGGCAATCATCGAGGTAGCGAATAACTGTAAGATTACCGTGAGTTCCTGCACCATCTTTATCCATTTTGGAATTTCCTCAACCAACTCTGGCACGACTCCTCCTTCAATCTCTCGAATCATCGCCGGCAGTAGATCTCGGCTGCCTCACCGAAACCTCATCGATTAGGACTTCAGTGCGATGTGAGTTGAGCGTGACGCAGGAATCGCCAAAAACACATGCCAGAGCTGGAAGGACTTGTAACGCAACAGATCCTGCTAATTATTGACAATTCGCACCAATAAGTTCCGAGCTTTTACGCACCTCAGCCTTACAACTCAAGCGGGCCGGGTTCTCGACGTGGTATAGGACCAGAGCGGCCTGCATGATCGCGGTGGCGCGATGCGCCCTCTCTGTCAAGCGGAGAGTCTCGGCCGGCGGCGGTGGGCTTGAAAGGGGGATCGAACACTGCCGCGCGCGCCCTCGTAGGCCTTCTCAGCGAGAGGTCACACTCGGTGAGGGTTATTCAGGGCAACAGAAATCAAGCGCTTGACCTGCGGCTGTGTGGGATTCGAGGTCGGCGCTGAATAGCCCTCAGTGCGTCGTTGATCACGTGAGTGCGGCGGCGGTCAGGGCCGCTGAGGCCACGATCAGCTGACCGCCCCAGATCGACCATGACCTGAACCTTCGCACCGCGCCAGGGGTGCTTGCCCGAACGGGAGAGCCCTAATCGGCGGACCGCTCGATCGTGACATGCACCGTCACGATGAGAGCAGCTCCCTATCGCCATCGGTTCGCGGGCGTGCTGATACAAAGAGCGTTTTTCATCCTGCGTAGCGGTCGGCTTCAACGTGGTGCAGAACGAGGATGGCCTGCAGGATCGTGGTCGCCCGGCGTGGGCAGCAGCGCA
>NZ_JBICSP010000009.1:0-151387 GCF_043197135.1 Actinoplanes sp. NPDC049265
CCAACACCGCCTACCAACCCACCGAACACCGCGCCCTACAACGCCTACTCACCCAACACCCCACCACCGGTTGACACAGGGCACTCCCGCCGAGGTCGCTCCGCTCCACGTGCGAGATTTGGTTGCGCCCCCAAGCGCACCCGCCCCCGCATGCCCAGCCCCAAGGCCAGGCCGCGCCCCCAAGCGCACCCGCCCCCGCATGCCCAGCCCCAAGGCCAGGCCGCGCCCCAGAGCACCCGGACGATCATCCAGGCGGCAGACCGCCGAGAACCCCCCGCGCGTTGATGGCGGGGTGGCGGAACTGCGCGCTGCCGGCGAACGTGTTGAGGCCGAAGCGGCCGGTGGCGTAGGCGTCGTCGGTGGCGTCGATGACCTGGCGGCCGTCGAGGGCGACCCGGAACCGGTTGCCGGCGGCGGTGACCGTGAGGTGGTACCAGCGGCCGGGCACCACCGGGGTGGCGTAGGTCGCCACGTCACGGCCGGGGCGCCACAGCTTGACCAGGCCGTTGACGTCCACGTTGGCCGTGTAGTGGTCGCGGAAGGTGATGCCGCCGGCCACGCCGTTGACCGGGCGGACGTCGGCCTCGTACGTGAAATCCGTTCCGGTCTGAGTGCTGTAGAGGAACGAGTCGCCGTCGCCGCGACCGGAGACGCGGTCGGGCTGCGTGGTCCAGGTGCCGCCGGCGGGCGTCCACGGGCCGGTCAGGTTGGTCCCGAAGCCGGGCGCGTCGACCTGCACGTTGTCGATGACGGCGGTGCCGGCGAAGACGTTCCCGCCGGTCCGGCCGGTGGCGTACGTCGTGTCGGTGGCGTCGATGATCGGGGTGGTGTCGTGGTCCAGGTAGACCCGGAGGCGGGCCCCCGCGGCGACGACCTTCAGGTGGTAGGTGCGGTCGCGGGTGATCGGGGCGGGGGCGGTCGCGATGTCCCGTCCGGGCCGCCACAGCTTGACCAGGCCGGCGGTGTCGACGCCGGCCGTGTAGTGCTCGCGGAAGGTCAGGCCGGCGGCGCGCGCCCCGGTCAGCCGCACGTCGGCCTCGTACGTGCCGTCCCCGCCGGTGGTCCCGTTCAGGTAGAAGCCGTCCCCCGTGGCCGACCCCTGCTTGCCGTCGGCCACGTCGGTCCAGGTGCCACCGGACGCGGTCCACGTCCCGGGCAGGTTGCTGTCGAGCGTCGGCTCGCCACGCCCCCACGCCGACGCCAGCCGGTCGAAGCGCAGCGACTCCAGCCGTACGCTGCCGCCCTCGGCCCAGGCCTGCACCCCCGCCGCCGAGTCGAAGGAGGTCACGACGTCGCTCTTGGAGGTCGTCCCGTTCCCGAACACCTCCAGCTGCCCCCGGTCGACCAGCGCCCGGACGGTGATCTTCCCGCTGTCGGGGGCCAGCGGCGCGCCGTCGAGCGACTGTGCGGCCCGGTCGTAGGGGACGGCCCGGCCGTTGAGACGCAGCCCGAACCGGGTGGCCGTGGCGCCGGCCGTGTCGAAGGTGGCGGTCACCTCGTAGGCGTCGGCCCCGGCGATGGCGTACGGCTGCGACGGCGTGAGCGTCCGCGCCGCCGCGCTCACCGTCCCCGACCGCAGCGAGGCGATCTCGCTCACCGGCGTACGCGTCAAGGTCGTGCCCTTGATCTGAAGCTCGGCCGGGAACGTGAGGTTGCCACTCCAGATGCTCCCCCGCGACGCCGGCTGCCACGCCATCTGCACGGTCCGCCCGGCCGGGTCCCCGGTGAACGTCTGCCCCGCGTAGAACGTGCCGCCCGCGTCGTTGACCCCCCAGTCCATGCGCTGCACCCCGGTCCGCGGCCGGAACGTGGTGCCGTCGAAGTCGCCGAACACGTACTCGCCGCTGGCGTCGGTCAGCACCCAGGTCAGCCGGGCCGGGTCGCCGTCGACGGGCAGTTGGAACATGTCCGGGCACTCGAAGAACCAGCCGGCCGCGTAGCGGCTGCGCCACGTCCAGGTCAGCAGGTCGGTGGAGGTGTAGAAGTCGGCCCCGTTGCCGCCGCCGTCCGACCACATGACCATGACCCACCGCCGCGACGGCGC
Source organism: Actinoplanes sp. NPDC049265 (assembly GCF_043197135.1). NCBI lineage: Bacteria > Bacillati > Actinomycetota > Actinomycetes > Micromonosporales > Micromonosporaceae > Actinoplanes > Actinoplanes sp. NPDC049265. Next base: position 2,045 of record NZ_JBICSP010000009.1, read on the forward strand.
GTGCCAGAAGACCTTGGGGTCCCGGCTGGTCCCGTTGGGCACGGCGACCTTGCGCCCGCCGGCGTACGTCTGGAACGTCTTGGCCCCGTCCAGGCTGTAGTGGATGATCGCGCCGTTGGTGCCGGAGAAGACCAGGATCGGGTCATCGTCGCCGCTCTTGAGCCCCGTGACGTTGGCCCGGTCGACGACGCCGTTGCCCGACCACAGGTCGCCCGGGTGTACACCCGGCTCGAGGGCGATCGGCTTCTGCGTCCAGTGCACCAGGTCCGGGCTGGTGGCGTGCCCCCAGTGCATGGTGTCCCAGGCCAGACCGTGCGGATTGTGCTGGTAGAAGAGGTGGTATTGGCCCCGGTACCAGAACGAGCCGTTGGGGTCGTTCATCCACCCGGCCCGCGAGCTGAAGTGGAACTGCCCGCGCCCGGTCTCGTCGTAGGCCGTCGCCGGGTACGGGAACTCAGGGTATTCACCGGGCGTCCCCGCCCGCGCGGGCGACACGGGTGCGGTCATCACCACCACCAGTACGAGCACACCGGACATCAGCCACCGCGACAGCCTGCGCATCCCCAAAGCATAGGCGTTGATCTATTTATTGGACATGGCCCGGAGTCCATCCCTCCGGCCGAACTCGCTCACAGTCGTGGACCGACTGCCGTTCTGACAGCGGAGAATCGGTTGGAGACGTGCGTGGACGGCGGCCAAGGACGAGGTCTCGGCCACCGCGGCACCCGGGTATCCGTTGCGGCCGCGTTGACTCCCCGCGTTGCATACACCACTGTGGACCGGGGTGCGCCAGAGACCGAAAACGATCGGGAGGCCAGCGTCGCACCGACGCTGCCCGTGGATATGTGGAAGGTCAAGGGCGAGAAGCACTACCGCGCAATGCGGCGCTGAAATGACCCGGGCCGGCCGCACCCACCCGGCCCGGACACCCGCCAGCGGGCCTCGGTGGTCGACGGGCTCTTGACCTCGACCGAGCTTGAACTCCTAGCGTGACCGCATGACCGAGGCAGAGATCAACGAGGCCCGAGTGGCCGACATCGAGGCGATCCGGCAGCTGGTCGCGGCCGTCGAACGCAGCCAGAACGAGGAGCGGCCGGACGAGTTCGTCGCGTTGTTCCGCGCCGACGCGATCTGGACGACGGGCCACGGCCGGCGGCTGTACGGCCGGGAGGCGATCTCGGACTTCACCCATCGCGTGCTTCCGGGCGCGATGCGGGACACCACCGTCACCTTCGAGGTCGAGCATGTGCTGTTCGTCCGCCCTGACGTCGCCGCCGTAAAGGTTCGGCAGGTCTATCAGGCCCCCGGCGGGCCGCAGGTCGGCACGCCGTTGTTCATCCTGGCCAAGGAGCAGGGAACATGGCAGCTCACCGCGGCCCAGAACACCAGCGTGGTCAACGAGTAACCACCCTGGGCCCGCGGGTGACGACATCGTCGGGCCACAGCGTCGCCCGGGTACGCGGAAAGTCGGCGAGCACGGCCGAAAGACCCCTTGCGGTCGTGTTCACTTGGTTACCGTGAGTTTGTGATGCTCAGTCGCTTGATCTACTTCAGCGAGGAACGCGACGTCGGAGTGCACGGGGTTCTGCGGATCCTCGACGAGGCTCGGGCGGGGAACAAGGCTGAGGAGATCACCGGTGTTCTCGCCTTCGACCGGCGCTGGTTCCTGCAGTGCCTCGAAGGCTCGCGGGACGCGGTCACCCGCAAGTTTCTGGCCATCGCCCGCGATCAGCGGCACGGCGGAGTCACCCTGGTCGCCTTCGAGGATGTCAGCGAGCGGCTGTTCCCCGGCTGGAGCATGGGGGCCGTCGACGTCGGCACGCTCGGCCGAGGTCCGTTCGACCCGCCCGCCATGACGGCCTCGGCGGCGCTCGAGACATTGCACAGTTTGCGGGCGGCCGGCGCCACCATGTAGGCCCCGCGGCACTGGTCGGCGCAGGCGGCGGGTCGAAACACGGCGCGGCTCCCCGGGCGTGGCGTACTCAGGTGCTCGGCCTGCCCGGTTGTGCCCCCAGCGGGTCGGCTCGAACCGGAACGTGGTTACGGTACGCCGGTCCTCCTGCTTCCCGTCGGCGACCACGACGCGGCTGCCCGGTGCCGGCCTCGACTAGCGGATCCGGATCTCGGCCACCTCGAGCGGGCTGCGCCCGGCGTGCCAGCGGAACGCCACCGTGCCGCCGGCGGTGGTGATCGGCACGGCCACCCGCTGGAACCGGTCGTCGATGGAGACGCCCCGCTCCCCCAGCGGCACCCCGGAATGCGCGTCGACGACGTCGATGCGAGCCGCCGCCCCGCCCCGCGAGCGCATCACGAACTCGACGGTGAACGAACCGGCGGGCAGGCTCGCCGTCTGGTCCGGGTCGTACGCGGCCAGGCCGCCGGCGCCCAGCGCGAGGGCGTTGACCGCGAGCGACTCGATGTTCATCAGGGTGCCGCCGGGCTCGACCGACGACGTCCAGCCGAGCAGCCGGCCGGTGCCCGCCTCGCGCTGCTGGTTGGCGATGATCAGGTTACGCAGCGACACCGAGTGCAGGATCAGCTCGGGCCGGTCGAGCACGGTCAGCAACTGCTCGACCAGGATCTTGACCAGGCCGATGTGGTAGTTCTCGCGCAGCACCGGATAGTCGTAGAGCCGGGTCTCCGGGTTCCACGAGGTGCGGATCTTCCCGAGTTTGCGGAGCGCCCGGCCCTCGTCGCCGGCGGCCAGGTAGTAGAGGCCGTCCAGCATCAGCCGGTCGGGCTGATCGGAGCGCAGCGGGCGGACCCGGTCGTGCGGCGTCCAGTTGAGGTCGCCGGAGAGAACGCGCCACCGGACGTGGCCGTCGTCGTCGTCGAGGCCGTCCGGTTCGGGGCCGCCGTACGCCCGGGCCATCACGCGGGCCAGCCAGTTGTCGTCGAACCAGAACTGGTGGAACGGCGGCTGGGCGGCGACCCCACCGGCGCCGCGCCCGTTGTGCTCGTGGAACGCGAAGTTTCCGCCGGAGAGCAGGTGCCCGTTCTTGTCCCGGGCGGTGTAGCGGGCGTCCGGCGCGGCGGCCAACCGGATCAGCCCGGCCTTGTCCGGTTTGTGCGGTCCGGCCGAGCGCAGGACTTTCCAGCCCGGGGTGAGGTAGTCGTGGTCGGAGTAGTAGTTCGGCCCGTACGTGAGGCCGGTCAGGTCGCGCCACATCCCCTCGGGTGAGTACGCGTACCCGACCGCCCCCGCGCCGTACGGAAAGCTGACGCCGTACCGGAAGGTCAGACCGCGCCGGTGATCGCCGCGACGTCGGCCTGGCTCAGCTTGATCGCCGCGGCCGCCACGTTCTCCTCCAGGTGACCTATCGAGCCGGTTCCCGGGATCGGCAGCATCGCCGGGGAACGGGCAAGCAGCCAGGCCAGCACGATCTGGTAGGGGGTCGCGTCGTGCTCCCGCGCCAGGCGCTGCACTGTCGCGTTGCCATGGTGGTCCTGGATCGGGGCCCACGGCAGGAAGGTTATCCGTTCCTGCTCACACAGGTCGACCAGTGATTCTGAACTCCGGTCGTCGATGTTGTAACGGTTCTGGATCGACACGATCGGCGTCAGCGCCTGGGCGGTCCGGAGCTGCTGCTCATCGAAGTTCGAGACCCCGATGTGCCGGATCTTGCCCTCGTTCTTCAGCTCGACGATCGCCCCGATCGAGTCCTCCAGCGGCACGCTCGGGTCGGGCCGGTGGAACTGGTACAGCGGAATCTGCTCCAGCCGCAGCTTGCGCAGGCTGCCCTCGCAGGCCTCGCGCAGATGTTCGGGTCGCCCGTTGAGCGGCCACTGCCCCGGTCCGGTCCGCGTCAGCCCGCCCTTGGTGGCAATGACAAGATCTTCCGGGTACGGGTGGAGAGCCTCCGCGATCAGTTCCTCACTGACGTCGGGCCCGTACGAGTCAGCGGTGTCGATGAAATTGACACCGAGCTCCACCACCCGCCGCAGTACGGCGACAGCCTGGTCCCGGTCTTTCGGCGGCCCCCAGATGCCGTCCCCGGTGACCCGCATGGCTCCGTACCCCAGGCGGTTGACCGTGAGGTCCCCACCCACATCGATCGTGCCGGCGGAACCGGCCTGCTGTGTGCTCACACCCAGCTCCTCAGATCGTTAGCTCATCTCACGACCGACCCTACGCCTCCCGCCGAGAAGCATCAGCGGAAGCGAAAGCGTCATGATGGCGGTGTGACTGATCTAGCTGTCTGGCCCCTGACCATCCGAGATCGGCGGGCGGCGGACCTCGACCAGTGCGTGCACATGCTGCGTCAGGTGCGCCTGGTCGACGGCTATCCGGCGAAGTGGCCCTCGGATCCCCGGGCCTGGCTGGACCGTCCCGAGCTCGACCAGGCGTGGGTGGCCACGAACGCCCCCGGTCAGATCGTCGGGCACGTCGCCGTGCAGAACGGCCGGGAGGTCACGCGGTTGTTCGTGGCGCCCGCGGCCCGGCGCCTGGGGGTGGCCAGCACCCTGCTCGACCACGTGAGCATCTGGGCCGGTGGCCGGCTCATCCTCAACGTCCTCGACAAGCCGGGCTCCCCCGCTGTCGCGTTCTACGAGAGCACCGGGTGGCGCTACACGCGTACGACGACCGCGGACTGGACCGGCCCACGCGGCGAGGCGGTGCGGCTGCGGCACTACGTCCGGTAGGCGAGCGCGTCCGCCACCACCGAGGCTGTGTTCGCAGTCCAGCCGGGGCTGCGAAACACGGCCTGTGCGTCAGTGGCAGGTGCCCGTGCCGGAGTCGGTGTAGGACTGGCCGGCCACCGGGACGAACTGCCAGTCGTACCCGCTGGTGTGGAGGGTGAATTTGAGGACGCCATGCGTGGAGCTGTTGCGGGCCTCGCTGTTGGCCTGGATCGTGCCGAACGAATAGTGGCTGGCGCCGCCCATGCCGGCCACCCAGGTGCGCAGGCCGCGGGCGGTGTCGAGGGCCCCCGACGGGTTCATCGGGGCGAAGCGCTCGTACTGGTGGTTGTGGCCCCAGACCACCACGTCGGCGTTGTAGTCGTAAAGGGCCTGGTAGAGCGGGCGGGTGGAGGTCGACGGGGCGTGGTTGGAGCCGCTGGTGAACAGCGGGTGGTGCCAGTAGGCCAGGGTGCACGGCTTGGTGCTGGCGGCCAGGTCGGCGCGCAGCCACTGGGTCTGGGCCGAGGTCGCCGTCATGCTGATGTTCGAGTTCAGGGCGACGATGTGCCAGTTGCCCAGGTCGTACGAGTAATAGCCGCGGCCGCTCGGGCCGGCCCGCGTACCGAAGTAGTCGTAGTAGCCGCTCGCGCCCGAGGTGACGTAGTCGTGGTTGCCCGGCGTCGGGTAGGTGCGGGCGCGGTGCCGCCCCCAGGTGGGCGCGTAATAGCTGGTGAACTCGGCCGCCGTGCCGCTGTCGTACACGTTGTCGCCGGTGGTGAAGACCGTGCCGTCGATACCGTCGAGGAGGGTGGCGGTCGCGCTGTCGCCGGAACCCGAGTCGGCGATGTCACCGGCGCCGACGAAGACCGGGTCGTCGACCGGCTGCGGCTCGGTGGCAGCGGTGGTGACGACCAGCTGCGGGCCGTTGGCGCCGCTCTCCCGGGTGTCGAAGTACGCGCCGTCCGAGTCGGCCGACGAGCCGCCGAAGCTGAACGTGCCGTTGCCCGTGACCGCCGGCGTGACGTCGACCTCGTACCAGCCGCTCGCGCTGACCGAACCGATCGAGCCGAGCGTGGCGCCGTCGACGGCCGGCTGGTTGCTCCAGGTCGTGCCGGTCTCCGACCAGGTGGTGTTCGACATCGCGGCGTACGTGCCGCCGTTCGGGCTGCCGCTGTTGCCGCTGATCGTGTGCAGCCGCAGCCGGGCCGAGGTGACCGCGCCGCTGACGCCGGTGACCGAGAACCGCAGCAACGTGCGGCGTACCGGCGAGTTGTCGACGACCACCTGGGTCGCGGTGCCGTAGTTGGTGCCGGCCGTGTCGTTCTGCACGTACGTGTCGGCGACGGCGGTGAAGGTCGTGGAGGCGGCGGAGGCGGGCGACGCGGCCGTGACCGTGGAGGCGGTCGCGGCGAGCAGCAGGGCAAGAACGGCACGGCGGGCTCGCATGGGTACTCAATCTACGGAAGTCGATGCGTTACCGCACGGCCTTCGAGTGAACAACGAATGAGTTCCGTTGTGCCGCACCTGATCGACGTCCGACGATGTCGGGTGTGTATCTGTCCACGGTGAGCCGGCCCGCCATCTCCAAGGGCGGCGGCGTCGGCGCCAACGTCCTCGCCCTCGGCACGGTCAGCCTGATCACCGACGTCTCGAGCGAGATGATCACCGCGATCCTGCCGGTCTACCTGGTCCTCGGCCTGCACCTGAGCCCGCTGGCGTTCGGCCTGCTGGACGGCGTCTACACCGGTGCCACGGCCGTGCTGCGGGTGGCGGGCGGGTTCGTCGCCGATCGGGTGCGTGCACGCAAGTTCATCGCCGGTGTCGGTTACGGGTTGTCGGCGGTGATGAAGCTCGGGCTGCTGCTGGCCGGGCGGTCGGTGGGCGCGCTGGGCGCGGTCATCGCGGCCGATCGGTTGGGTAAAGGCTTGCGTACGGCGCCCCGCGACGCCCTGATCAGCCTGTCGACGCCTCCGGCGGCACTGGGGCGGGCGTTCGGCGTGCACCGGATGATGGACAGCGTCGGCGCGTTCCTCGGTCCGTTGGTGGCGCTCGGGGTGTTGTTCGCGGCGGGCGACACGGCCTACGACGCCGTCTTCGTCACCAGCTTCTGCGTCGCGGCCTTCGGGGTGGTGGTCCTGGTCCTGTTCGTCCGCGAGCAGCCTGCGCCGTCCCAGCCCGCGCCCGCCTCCACGCCGGTTTCCCCGGCGGCCTCCGTTCCCCTTTCCCCGACGCCTTCCGCGTCGCCTTCCGTGCCGGTTTCCACGACGCCCGCCGTGCCGCATTCCACGACGCACTCCGTACCGCATTCCACGACGCCTTCCGCGTCGCCTTCCGTGCCGGTTTCCACGACGCCCGCCGTGCCGGTTTCCACGACGCACTCCGTACTGCATTCCACGACGCCCACCGTGCCGGTTTCCACGACGCCCACCGTGCCGCATTCCACGACGCCTTCTGTCGCGCCCTCCGCGAAACCGTGTGCGGCCGGCTCCGGGGCGCCGGTGCGGGCCGTGGACGCGCTCGGCTTGTTGCGCGACCCCGCCGCCCGCCGACTCCTGCTCGCCGCCGGCCTTCTCGGGGTGGCCACCATCGGGGACGGCTTCGTCTATCTTCTGTTGCAGCGCGGGTCCGCCCTCGAAGCCCGGTGGTTCCCGCTGCTGGCGGTCGGCACCAGCCTCGCCTACCTGGTCCTGGCCGCGCCGTTGGGCCGGCTCGCCGACCGGGTCGGGCGGCTGCCCGTGGTAGCCGGTGGCTATCTGGCGCTCGCGGTCACCTACCTGCTGCTGCCCGGGTCGGGCGGCGGCTGGGTGCGGCTGGCGGTCGTGCTGGGTTGTTACGGGCTGTTCTACGCGGCCACGGACGGCGTGCTGATGGCATTGTCGGCGCCGGTGCTGCCCGAGCGATTGCGGACGACCGGGCTGGCGCTGGTGCAGACCGGGCAGGCGCTGGCCTATCTGGTGTCGTCGGTGCTCTTCGGCGCGGCGTGGCAACTCTGGGGGCCGGACGTCGCGATCCGCGCTGCGGCGCTGCTCGCGCTGATGGCCGTCGCCGGCACGTTCGGCCTGCTCAGGTCCGGAGTGGAAACTCCCGGTACGCAGAGCAAGACGACCACCCCCGGCACGCAGAGCAATCACGGTGAAACAGCAGAGGGCGGGAAGAGATGAAGGCGAGGCTCGGGATCGCGATCGGCTCCGCGGTGGTGCTGGCGTCGGGGGCGGTGGGATATGCGGCGCTGGCGCGGGAGAACGCGGACGTTCCGGCGTACACCGCGGAAGTGGACCTCAAAGCGGGCCCGCGCCTGCTCACCGTGACCGACCGGCACCTGGCCGCGGTCGAACGGGCCGATCCGGGCGGCCCCCGCAGCGTCTCCCCGGTCGAGTGCTTGCGCGCCTACGCGGCGGGCGGCACCGGTGTCTGCCTGCGACCGACCGACCCCTGGTCGAACGAGCTGGTCGTGCTCGACACGAACCTGAAGCCCAAGCGCACGCTCACGATCGCGGGCCAGCCGAACCGCGCCCGGGTGTCGCCGACCGGGCGGATGGTCGCCTGGACCACGTTTGTCGGCGGTGACTCGTATGCGACCGGCGGCTTCTCGACGCGCACCGGAATACTGGACGTGACCAGCGGCGCGACCGTGACGACGTTGGAGGATTTCGTGATCTTGCGGGATGGCAAGATCTATCGGAGCGTTGATGTGAACTTCTGGGGGGGTCACGTTCGCCCGGGATGACAACACGTTCTTCGCGACGCTGGGGACCGGCGGAAAACGCTATCTGGTGCGCGGCGACTTCCGGAAACGGCAGGTGGTCACGCTCAGGGAGAACGTCGAGTGCCCGTCGTTGTCGCCGGACGGGACGCGGATCGCCTTCAAGGAGGCGGTCGGCGGGGACCCGGCGCGGGGCTGGCGGCTGTCGGTCCTCGACCTCAAGACCCAATCGGTGCCCGATCTCAAGAACCCACCGGTGCCCGACCTCAACAGCCAACCGGTGCCCAATCTCAAGAACCCACCGGTGCCCGACCTCAAAACCCATCGGGTGACGCACACCGCGGAGACGTCGAGCGTGGACGATCAGGCGGCGTGGCTGGACGACGCGACCCTGGCCTACACGCTGCGGCAGGACGACGGCACACCCGACATCTATGAGGTACGCGCGGACGGGACCGGCGCCCCGCGCCTGCTGGTGCGGGGCGCTGAATCACCGTCGACAATCAGCTAACGGAGCCGGGGCACGTCGATCGTGATGATCTCGGTGTCGTCCGGCTTGCCGGGGATGCGGCCGTCGTTGCCGGGGAAGTTGTTGTCGTTGGCCACCAGCACCCGGTCGCCCGGCAGCGGCAGCACCGTCTCGACCGACTGCAACGGGAACGAGAAGAGTGGGCCGACACCGTACTCGCCGGGGCGGGCCGGCAGCGAGATCCGGCGCGGGTCGGCGATGCGCATCAGGTCGACGACCTGCTCGCGCGGCAGGTAGCCGTTCGGACCGACGCGGTCCAGGTCGGTCTCGATCAGGCGTTTGACCTTCGCGGCCGGGCCCATGCCGCCGTCCCGCTCGATCAGCAGGATGCGCCGCCCGTCGAGGATCGCGGCGTCGCCCACCGCCAGCGACGCGTCCTCGTTGGCGAAGCTCCACGTCCGGCCCGTGTAGGAAGCAGAACGGACGTCGAACTCGTAGATCACCCGGCGACGCTGGTCGGGGTCGGCGATCCGGGCGCCTTCGAGGATCGGGTAGAGGGTACGGCCGTTGCGGCTGACCGCCATCGCCTCGAAGCCCTTGCTGGCCGGCAGGGTCGCGGCCTCGCCGGGGGCCAGATAGGGCGACTGGGGCGACTTGGTGCCGTCGGGCAATGGGATCGGCGCCTGCAGCACCTTGCCGGTCGGGTCGGTCTTGACCAGGAACGGACCGAACTCCTCGCCGAACCACAGGTTGCCGTCGGCGTCCCGCTGCAGCGATTCGAGATCGAAGTCGGCGCCGGTCAACAACCGGTCGGTGGTTTCCTGGTGGACGATCGGGAACGGGATCTTCCGGTCCGGGTCATGCAGGCTGATGAACCCGTTCACTGTGATCGTGCGGTCGACAAGAATGTCGTACGCCCGCAGCAGGAAGTCGGCCGAGTTGTCCTTGGCGCCGAAGCCGTTGTCGGGCATGGCCAGCAGCCGCCGGCCCGAGCGGTCGTCGGCGAACCGCGGGATGATCGCCGAGAAGCCGGGGATCGGCTGGCCCGGGAACGGCGGCGTGACGCCGTTGACCGTGGTCGGCGGCAGCAGCGTGCCCGAGACCGGGCCGGGCTGCCAGGCAGTGGCCGGCAGAAGCGCGCGGCTCTTGAGCGTGACGTCGGGCCGGATCCGCACGGCGAAGGTGTAAAGCCGGGTGATCTGGGTCGCGCTGCCGTTGTCGTCGGAGATCAGGTGCACGATCCGGCGGCCGTCGGCCAGCGTGCCGCCCAGCGCGGCGCCTTCGATGTTGTCCAGCAGCGGGTTGGGTTGCGGCTGCTTGGCCGGGGCACCGGCCGACGGGCAGTTGACGATGTCGGCCAGCAGCGTCTTGCCGGCCCAGGCGCGCGGGTCGGTGAGGGCCGACAGCGACGCGACATCGGTGACGTCGGCGGCGCCGAGCGTGGACACCTGGTAGAGCCGGACCGTGTTGCCGACCCCGGCCGTGAAGCCGCGCTCCATCGAGACCAGCGTGTCGCCGCCGAGCGCGAGGAGCTCGACCAGGCCGAGGCCCGCGTCGGCGCGGTAGGCGAGCTGGGCGACCGGACGCTGATCGACGTATTTGATGATCCGCCGGGAGTTGGGGTCGTTGTCCCCGGATAGCGGGCCCTCCATGCCGGCGTACAGCACCGACCGGTCCGGGGCGGCCGCGAGCGCCTCGAACGTCTGGTTGACCGCCGCCTCGCCGGCCGGGGCGACCTGGAAGCGGGCCGGCACCGGCAGCGAGGCGATCTCCTTGCCGTCGGACATCCGGAACCGGCGGATCGACGGCTCCCGCTCCGAGCTGGCCAGGATCGTCTTGCCCCGGTTCTCGGCGACAAGGCCCTCACCGTCAAAATCGCTTCCGGTGTACGCGGTGCCGTCCGCCCGCCTCAGCACGGTCACCCCGGTCACCGCCGGCCGCTTCAGCGTGACGTCGTAGACGCGGGCCGGTGTGCTCCCGATGTTGTCGACCAGCGCCAGGGCGTGGTCGCGGGTGGTCGGCGAGATCGCGGAGAGACCGGCGACCTGCGTACCGGAGAAGGTGGTCTTGTCCAGCGCGTCGGAGAAGCCGCGCAGCGACACGTCGGGCGAGCAGCTGTAGTCGACGGCCGCGTGCGCCGGGGTGGCCGGCAACAGCAGAAGCGCCGGTGCGAGAAGTTTGCCTAACACAGTTCTCCTTGTCGGTTCGGAAAATCAGGACGTCATCGACGGCACGCCCGGCGTGTTAACACAGGTGCCGCGGTTGCGGGCGAGCAGGAGGCCGGTGGCGGCCGGGGCGCCGGGCCGAAGGGTGATCGTCAACGCGGCCACGACCGACCCGGTCGGCGTACGAATCATGATCTTCAGATTCGTCCATCGACATGGACACATGGTTACGTGCACGGGCGCCAAAGGGTGGACAGCGAGCGCGGGAGCCGCGATCATGCCCGGCGTGGCATCGAAGGACACTTTGGATAAATTGACCTGGCCGCCGTCGAAGCCGGACGGTGTGTCGCTGATCGATCTGGTCACCGCCCTGCAGTTCCTGGCGACCGACGAGGACCGCGCCAAGGGCGTCAAGGAGACGAGGTGGGACGCCGACACGCCCGGCTCCCTGCAGGTGATCAAGTCGGGCGTGACCAGCATGACCAAGTGGTGGCTGAAGCGGGCAGGGGCAGCCGGTGGCGCGGCCGGCCTGCTGGCCGCCATCAGCGGTGTGCTGATCAGCTCGTTCGAGCCGTTCCGAAACTCGCTGGGCGTACCGATGGCGGTCGCCCTGGTCGCGGCCGGTGCCGTGATCATCAGCGCGACGGTGCTGGCGCTGGCCCACTTCGTGACCGGTGACCTGCGGGCCCGGTCCTACGCGACGGCCGCCCGCACGGCTGCGCGGGCCGACGTGGCCCGGGCGTACCTCGCCGGTCCGGGTTCGGTGGAAACCCCCGGTGACCTGCGGCTGGAGCTGATCGCCGCGTTCGGTGCGTTCGACGACGTGCACGTGCGGGTCAAGGGCGAGCAGGCGTGGGCCGAGGCGGTCGGGGTGCGGCGCGGCAGTGAGGGATTCCAGGTACGCCTGAAGGACGGCGACTGGAAGCCGCTGGCCGAGATCGAGCAATACACCACCGTTCGCTCAGCGGTCTAGGACGCATCTGACGGATCACCCCGGGCTGCGGCGTGGCCCTGGGTTATCCGTCAGATGCGCCCTAGCTCGGCCTGCGCGCCACGCCCGCGTACATGGCCACCTCGGCGGCGGGCGGCGGCGTGGCCTCGGAGCGCCACTCGGCCAGCGGCACCACGCCGGGCTCGATCAGCTCGAGGCCGTCGAAGAACCGGGCCACCTCGTCCCGGCCGCGCAGCCGCCCGGCGCCGTGCTTACCCGACTGGATCATGGCGGCGGTCTCCGGCGGCATCCAGTCGGCGGTGGCGTGTGACAGGACCAGGCAGCTGCCCGGCGGCAGGGCCGTGACCAGGCGCTTGACGATGCCGTAGGGATCCTCGTCGTCGGTCACGAAGTGCATGACGGCCAGCAGCATGAGCGCCACCGGCTGGTTCAGGTCGAGGGTGTCGGCCACCTCGCGGCTGTGCAGGATGTTGTCGGGGTCGCGGACATCGGCGTCGACGTACGCCGTCCGGCCCTCGGCCGAACTGGTCAGCAGCGCCCGCGCATGGGTCAGCACCAGCGGATCGTTGTCGACGTAGACGATCCGTGCCTCCGGGGCGATCAGCTGCGCCACCTCGTGCGTGTTGCTGGCCGTGGGCAGCCCGGTCCCGATGTCCAGGAACTGCCGGATCCCCTGCTCGGCGGCGAGCTGGGTGACGGCCCGGCGCAGCAGCCGCCGGTTCTCCACCACGGCCGTGCGGATCCCCGGGAACTGGGCGGCGATAGCGTCACCGGACTCCCGGTCGGCCGCGAAGTTGTCCTTGCCGCCGAGCCAGTAGTCGTACCGGCGCGCCGGATGCGGCACCGACACGTCGATCGTGGGCGCGACGTCGCCGTCCTCGCTCTGCATCGCGCCATCGTAGACGCGCGCCATCACTCGACCAGGTTGAGGAGCAGCCGCCAGCGGACCTCGAGGATGGCGGCGCCTTCCGCGCGGATGCCGGCGCGCAGCGGCAGCACGGTCGTCTCCGCCACCTGCCCGGCGGCGGCCGGCGCCGTGCCGCACTTCTCGCCCGTGAGCGACGTGCGGAGAGTGCATCGGTCCAGGTCGGAGCCGAGGTGCATCACCCCCGGCAAGGGTGGGCGCGGGCCGTGACCGGACGCGGTCAGCCGCGGCAGTAGAGGGCGTCGGGGGTACGGGCGGAGCCGAAACGGCCGGTGTAAGCGATGCCGGCCGCGTACTCGTCACCGGCGCACTGGCCCTTGTATCGACCGTAGGCGAAGTCACCGCCGGGCTCCCCCGCCGGCCGGTTGTCACCGCGGTCGAACCAGACCGTGCGGCCCGCGGCGGCGCCGGCCGTGCCCGCCGCGCACAGCGCGCTCGACACCGCCGCGCCGCGTACCGCGTAGCCGATCAGCCGCCCGCCGGCAGGGCACTGCAGCTTGGTGTAGCCCGGCGCCCAGTCGGCCGTCACGTAGCGCTCGTCGGTGACCACCGCGAACGACGTCCAGGCGATGCCGCCGCCGGTGTCCGTGCACAGGCCCCGGTTGCCGGTGTGGCTCAGGCCGATGAGCCGCTGGCCGTCGGGGCAGGCCGCCTTGCGCGCGCCCACGTCCCAGTCGCCGGTCACCGGCCGGGAGGCGTTGAAGTCGCCGTGGTCGGGGCTGAGCATCGACCAGCGCACCGGCGTGGGCACGGGACCGGCCAGACCGGGCGCGGCGATCAGCCGGCTCCAGTCGGACGCCCGCCAGTCGGAGGCGACCGACGACCGTGCCCCGGACCGGTCCCAGTAAAGCAGCGCCCAGCCGTTCGACGCCCGCTTCTCGGCCCAGCCGACGGCCGGCCAGTAGGCGAAGTCGGCGTCGGCCTGGATCAGGTAGTCGACGAAGTTGCCGAACCACGCCCGTTCGGCCGAGCCGGCGGGTTCGTTGCCGCCGACGCCGAACTCGCTGATCCACACCGGCGCGGTGAAGTGCCGACCGGTCTCGGCCGACACGTAGAAGGCGTCCCGGTAGAGGACGTCGAAGAGCTGCGTACGGGTCAGGTCGTGGTAGCGCGGGTCGGTGGTCTCGCCGGCGCCTGTCGCGCCGCTGTGGTTGGGGCCGGTGTAGCCGTAGAAGTGGGCCGAGTAGACCAGCTGGCCGGACACCGCGAGGGTGTGCGACAGCGTACGCACCGGCTTGAGCGTGGGCCGTTCGTGAGCGAAACCGTCCACCGGTACGCCGGTCCAGTTGATGCCCTCGACGATGATCAGCAGGTCGGGGTTGGCCTCGCGCAGGATCCGGTCGCCGAGGTGCTGGGACGCGGCGTACCAGTCGTGGTCGTCGCCGAGCCCCCAGTTCGGGTCGTCCCACACCGAGCGGCGTACCTCGTTGTAGAGGTCGGCGCCGACCACCCGCCGGTTGTCGCGGTAGCGGCGGACCATCGTCAGCCAGGTCTCCTCCCAGTCGCTCGTGCTCTGGGAGGTGTTCCACCGCTCGTTGCCGTCGACGCCGCAGCACCACCGGGTGGTGTTGGTGTGGTTGTTGAGGATGACCGCGAGGCCGGCGCCGGTGAGCGCGGCGACCACCTGGTCGTAGACGGCGAGTGGGGTGAGCCCGCGCAGCTCCGGATTGGCGGCGACCGCGGCGTCGGTGACCGGCTGCTGATCGTGGACCATCTCGCTGGAGAACGGCAGCCGTACGCTGTTGGCGCCGACGTCCCGGAGGCCGGCGACGATCTCGTCCAGCGGCGCGCGGTCGAGCCCGAGCGGGATCCGGCCCGAGTCCTCGCCGGCGTGGTGCCCGGTGCCGTCGAAGGTGCCACTGGCGCCGTGCCAGTTGACCGACTTCAGCTTGAACCGGTCGCCGTGCGCGTCGACGATGTAGCGGCCGCGGGTGCTCAGCGGCCCGTCCCAGGTGGGTGCGGCCGGCGCCGGGGCCGGCAGGAGCACCAGCAGGATGCTCAGCAGGGGCGCGATCACGAGTCGATTCTTGGACACTTCCGGGGCGTACAGAAGATCTATGGCTTTAAATGTCGCGGGTGAGCCGGAAACGCGCGCTTCCTACCCTCGTCGCCATTCTTCTGCTACTTGGCGGCGGCTCCGGCCGGCCCGCCGAGCCGGGCGCCCACCAGCTCCGGATCCTGATCGGGCGCCCGGGCGTGGAGAAGGCGGCCGATCTGCCGCACCGGAACCCGGCGAGCGCGGCCGGGGCCGCGAAGGGCAAGATCACGTTGATGACCCCGTACGCCAGAACGGCCGCCGGCCAACCGCTCGGCGCGATCGACCGCACCCGCGTCACCAACGCGATCGCCGTGCTGGTCGACACCGGTCTGATGCCGCCGGGCCTGACCGCCGACAAGGTGGCCGAGTTCCCGCTGACGCCACGATGAGCTACGCGTTCGGCAACGACCACGACGAGGCCACGAACCGGCACCGCTACCTGGCCGCGATGTTCGACGACTACACCGCCGCGCGGATCACCGGGCTCGGCGGCGTGCGCGGCCGGCGCTGCCTGGAACTCGGCGCCGGTGGCGGCAGCCTGGCCGAACGGCTGGTGCTGCTGGGCGGCGACGTGCTCGCCACCGACCTCGACGTCCGGCACCTGCCCACCGACCGCGGCTTCGCCGTGCTCAGGCACGACCTGGAGAAGGAGCCGGTACCGGCCGGGCCGTGGGACCTCATCCACGCCCGCCTGGTTTTGCTCCACCTGCCCGGCCGTGACGCCGTGCTGAAACGTCTGGTCGCGGCGCTGAACCCCGGTGGCCTGCTGTTGATCGAGGACTTCGAGTCGACCATCCGCAAGGGGGTGCTGCGGGCCCCCGACCCGGACGCCGCTGCGGTGTACAACGCCTTCCACGACGCCCTGGTCGACAAGGTGCTGCCGGCCCGGGGCAACGACGGGACCTGGGCCGGCCGGGTGCTCGCGGCGATGCTCGACGCCGGCCTCACCGACGTGAGCACCGAGGTGCACGCCCGCTCCTGGCCCGGCGGCACCCCCGGCGCCCTGCTGCAGGCGGCCAACCTGACGCAGCAGCGTCCCGCCTTCCGCGCCGCCGGCCTCTCCGACGCCGACCTCGACCGGGTGCTGGCCCTGATGAACGACCCGGCGATGGTCGTCCGCGGCCACCTGCTCTATTCGACCGCCGGGTTCGCCATCACCGGCTGAGACACCCCGCGCCCGCGCGTGTGTGTACGAAACAGTTTCGTTTCACCAGCGCGCCACCACCGACTGAGACGCCCCACGCCTCCGCGTGTGTACGAAACAGCTTCGTTTCACCAGCGCGCCACCACCGACTGAGACGCCCCACGCCTCCGTGTCTGTACGAAACAGCTTCGTTTCACCAGCGCGCCATCACCGGCTGAGGGCGCGGGCCCGGCCGGCGTTAGCGGCGATCGCGTCCACGACCCGGGGCCACACCGCCTCGGGCAGGTCGTGTCCCATGCCGGGCAGGATCACCAGCTCGGCGCCGGGGATCGCGGCGGCCGTCGCCCGTCCCCCGCTCACGTCGATCAGGCGGTCGGCGTCGCCGTGGATGACCACCGCGGGCAGGTCGAGCCGGCCCAGGGCGGCGGTCCGGTCCGGCGTGGCGAGGATGGCGGCGAGCTGCCGGACCGTGCCCACCGGGTGGTGGCCACGGTCGAACTTGGCCGCGGCCAGGCGGGTCAGCTCCTCGTCGCCGACCGGGTACGCGGGCGAGCCGATCACGTGCCAGAGCGCCAGGTCGGCGGCGATGGCGGCCGCGCGGTCGGCGTCGGCCGGGGGCATCAGGGCGGACGGGTCGTCCAGGGTGCTCTGCCCGACCGCCGGGTCGCCGGTCGTCGACGAGAGCGAGGCCAGGCTGGCCACCAGGTCGGGCCGGTCGATCGCGAGCTGCTGGGCGATCATGCCGCCCATCGAGACGCCGGCCACGTGCGGGCGGCGCAAATGCAGGGCCTCGATCAGCCCGGCGGTGTCGGCGACCAGGTCGGCCAGGCGGTAGCGGACCGACGAGAGGTCGCCGCCGAACAGCCCGAGCATGTCCGGTACGCCGAGATCGTCGAGCCAGGCCGACCGGCCCACGTCCCGGTTGTCGAACCGGATGACGTGGAAGCCCCGGGCCGCCAGGGCGGCACAGAACCCGTCGGGCCAGGCGATGAGCTGCTCGCCCAGACCCATGACCAGGAGCAGGGCCGGGTCGTCGGTGTGTCCGGTCGTCTCGTACCAAAGGTCGATCCCGTTGACGCGTACCGAAGGCATCCGCTCTCCATTCCCGAGACTATGCAATGTAGACGGGCGGGACACGCGTCGGTTCAGCGCAGTCCTTCCACCGAATCTTCACCACCGGCGGCGGGATCGCCTCTACGGTCGGAAACCATGCGATGCGATGCGGTACGCCGGATGCTGGCCGCCGTGCTCCTGCTGGCCGGCCTGGCCGCCTGCGCCACCCGGGAGCCGGTGGTCAGCCTGCCCGACTGCCGGGGTGAGTGGTTCAGCCTGTACACCCAGCCGCGCCGGGCGATTGTCACCGACGCGTACGCCGCACAGACCATGGCCCGCCTCGGCCTGCTCGACCGGATCGTCGCCCTGCGCGACCCCGACGGCCTGACCGCCGACCACCCCGAATGGCGCGCGAAGCTGACCGCCCTGCCGATCCTGAACGGGCCACGCCCCCAGGCCGACCTGGTCGTGTCGTCCGAACGTCCGCCCGGCCCGGACGCCCTGCCCTGGGTGACCGCGTGCCCGCCGGTGCTGGGCAGCGGCGACCCGCAGTACGACGTCGGCGGCCTGTACGGCTTCGTCCGGGACGTGGGCATCGCGTTCGGTGTGGTCGACCGGGCCGACGCGCTGATCCGCGAGATGCGCGCCCGGGTCGGCCGGACGACGGCGGGCATCCGCGGCAAGCGCGTGCTGATCGTGCACGGCGTGCCCACCGACGACGACCTGCTCCAGGTGGAGGGCCGCGCGAGCCTGGCCAGCGGGATGGTGGTGCTGGCCGGCGGCATCAACGTCACCGACGCCGACGCCGAGGTCACCCGGGCCGAGGCGATGGGCCACCATCCCGAGGTCGTCTGGCTGATCTCGGACGAGAAGGCTTCGTTCCCGGGTACGACGGTGGTCCGCTCGTCACCGTACGCAGTCGATCACGTCGGCCCGCTGAACCTCGACGCCCTGGACCAGATCGCCGCGGCCATGCGCCGGCGCCCTCAGTGATGCCACTGGAGCATCGCGGCGGTGGCGTCGTCGCGGAGTTCGCCCGCCTCGTACGAGATGATGGCGTGGATCAGCCGGCGCATCATCTCGGCCGCCGGAACGCGCCGGGCCAGGGCGTCGAGCATGAACCCGGCCAGCCGGTCCGGTCCGAACAGGGCCCCGCTCTCGTCGCGCGCCTCGGTGATGCCGTCGGTGTAGAGAATGATCGTGTCGCCCGGCTCCAGCTGGAACTCGACCACCTCGGGCGGCCGCTTGACCATGTGTTCGAGGCCGAGCGGCAGCGCGTTCGGGGTGGGCAGCGACGGCGCCCGGCGGCCGCCGCGCAGCAGCAGCTCGGGCGGGTGCCCGGCGCTGATCCGGCGGTAGCGGCCGGTGCGGGTGTCGAGCTCGGCCATCAGCGCGGTGACGAACTGGCCGGGGTATTGAGCGCGGATCCACTTGTCGATCGAGCGGCAGGTGTCGACCAGGCTGAGACCGGAACGGCGGGCGTTACGGTACGTGTTGAGCGTCAGCGTGGTCAGGGCGCTCGCGCTGATCCCGTGCCCGACCGTGTCGAAGAGCCCGACGTGCAGGATGTCGCCGTTGGCGGCGTAGTCGAAGGCGTCCCCGCCCACGTCGTAGCAGGGTTCGAGCACCGCCGTGACCAGGGTCCCGTCGACCTGGCAGGTGAGCGGGGGCAGCTGGTTCCAGATGATCTCGGCGGCGAGTTGCATGGGCAGCCGGCGCCGGGTGTGCTCGACCGCGTCGCCGTAGAAGCGCCGGCTGGCGATCAGCTCGGCGACCAGCGCGGCGATCACCGCGAGGTCGTGCCGGGTCGCTTCCGCCGGGTAGGCCTTGACTCCCAGCTCCAGCACGCCGAGGCGTTCGGCGCCGTGCAGCAGCGGCAGCCAGAGCCGCCCACCGTCGCCGTCGCCGTCCAGCCACGTCTCATTGGCGCTGGTGAACGCCAGGCCGGCCGGCGTGCCCTCGACCGGCTTGGGTTCCGCCGCTCCCGGGTCGGTGCCACGCAGCGGGCACAGGTCGACCTGGGCATAGTCGATCAGCAGCACGCCCGCGGTCTCGGCCCCGAGCAGCGGGGCGGCCTGGGACAGCACCGCGGGGAGGTCTTCGGCCCGGCCGCGGTGCCGCAGGTCCAAAAGCCTCCGTACGGCTTCCATCGGCGAGTGCATCGCCCCCCATCATCGACCACGCGGGCCGTGGGAGCCACCTCCGGGGTCGGCCTGCCGCCCGGGGCGTAACTCCCCGGGCGGCGGCCGCCGGTCACTTGAACAGCACGTAGGTGGCGCTGTAACGGACCGACTCGCGGTCTCCGGTGGTGCAGGCCCGGGTCGGCGCGGCGCCGCCCGAGGTGTTCAGCCGTTGGATGTACTTGACCGGGCTCAGGATGCCGTTGGGGCCGCTGTGGCCGTTCACGGTCAGCAGCAGCTCGGCGATGGTGCCGGGCTTGGGCACGTCGGCGGTCTTGGTCGCGGTGATGGTCGAGCCGTCGACGCTCGACTGCCAGCTCGGCCCGGCGAAGTGGTGCAGCGGGCTCTGTTGCGCGGCGTCGACCAGGAGCGCCTCGGGCACCGAGTTGGTGCCCACGAACGTACCGTTGGCGCAGGTGTAGGTCTGGATGCCGGTGGCGACGTTCCACTCGCCGACCTTGACCGAGCCGGCCGGCGGGTCGATCGGGGTGGCGGCGGAGGCCGACAGGGTCACGGCCGAGGCGGCGGCCGCGACGGCGGCGGCACCGATGATGCTGACGGCGCGGATCTTGGTCCGGCGTTGAGGCATGACGGGGAACTCCTTGGCATGGACAGCTCTGTCGACCTCAGCGACGGCCCTCACCGTCCGTAGTTCACGTACCGGCTGGTACTTAAGAAGGTCTTCAAAATCCGGCACTTTCCGGGCACCGTGCCGTCACGCCGCTCGACCAGGCATTCTCTGTCCGTTCGGAGGTACCACGAACCTGGACGTTTTCTGGGAGCATTCTGGCCATGTTCCGGCTCTACTCACTCTTTGTGCTCCTCGATCTCGCGCTCCTGGTGATCGCCCTGATCGACTGCCTGTCGGCCGACGAGCACGCGATCCGCGCTCTGCCCCGGGTGGCCTGGGTCTTTCTCATCCTGCTGTTCTCACCGATCGGGGCGATCGCCTGGTTCGTGGCCGGCCGCCCGGCCCGGGCCGTCCGGATGAGCAACGGCGAGATGTGGCGGCCCGGCGCCGGTTTCCCAGAGGATCAGCGGCCCCGGCGCGGGCAACCGGTCGCACCCGACGACGACCCCGAGTTCCTGCGCGACCTGGCCGGGTCGCTGAAGGACGACGAGCAGCTGATGAAGAAGTGGGAGGCCGACCTCAAGCGCCGCGAGGAGGAGCTGCGGAAACGGGAGTCCGACCCGACCGACTGACGCCGCGCAGCACCGCCTCCAGGGTTTCCGGCGTGGTCGCGAAGTTGATCCGGGCGTACGAGCGGCAGTCGTCGCCGAACTCCGCGCCCGGGCTCAGCCGCACCCGGCCGTCCCGCCAAATTCGGTCGGCCGCGTCCTCGGTGCCGAAGTCGATCCAGCTCAGGTAGGTCGCCTCCGGCACGTGGTGGGCGAGTCCGTGCTCGGCGGCCCAGGCCCCGACCCGGTCCCGGTTGCGCCTCAGCAGCACCATCAGGTCGTCGTGCCACCGGCCGGCCTCGGTCCACGCCGCCACTGTCGCCTCCCGTCCGAGGATGTCCGGGGTGCCGAAGTAGTCCAGCGGGAACCGGTCGAGCCGGGCGGCCAACGCGTCCGGCCCGACGTGAGCGAAGGCACAGCGGAGCCCGGCGATGTTGAAGGCCTTGGTGGCCGAGGTCGCGGTCACGGTCCGCGCGGCCATCCCCGGCAGGCTCGCGAACGGAACGTGCTCGTGCGGCGCGTAGACCAGATCGGCGTGGATCTCGTCGGCCAGCACGGTCAGATCTTTGCCGTCGGCGATCGCGGCCAGCTCGGCCAGCTCGGGCCGGGTGAACACCCGTCCGGTCGGGTTCTGGGGGTTGACCAGCACCAGCAGCTTCGGGTCGCTCCGGCGCAGCGCGTCCAGGTCCTGCTGCCAGCCGGTGGCGGTGCGGCGCATCGGCAGGGGCACGATCCGCCGTCCGGCGCGGCGGATCGAGGCCACGAACGGTGGATAGGCCGGCCGGTGCAGCGCGACGCCGTCGCCGGGCTCGGTGGTCAGCTCGATGACGACCTGCAGGATCTGCAGAAGATCACTCATCACACGGGTACGCCCGGGCCGTGGCGCCCAGCCGAACCGCTCCCGCATCCGCCCCTCGAACACCTCGGCCACCGCCTCCTGCCGGTACGGATAACCGAGGTCCTGCCGCGCCAGGATCCGGCCGATCCGGTCGACGATCGCCGGCGCCACCCCGAGGTCCATGTCGGCGACCCAGGCCGGCAGCACATCCGGCTCGACCAGCCGCCACTTGGCCCCGATGCCGCCGCGCAGCCGTTCCGGTGGCCCCGGCACCTCGCGCACGATCTGGTCGCGCAGCCCCTCCATCTGGCCGTGGTGCTGGGCCAGTTCCTCGTACACGTGCTGCAACGCCGCCCCTTGGGTGAGCTCACGCTCGGGCCCGTCGAAGTCGCCGGGCGGCGCGCTCCGCAGCGGCTCGTGCGGCTGGGCGGCGAGCACGTCGGCGTGGAAGGCGGCCCGGACCCGCGCGCAGCGCTCGAGCAGCGGCGCGACCGGTCCCTCGGCGGTGAACTCGGAGGCCCGGTCGCGCACGATCGGGCGCCCGGCGACCAGGCCCCCGGCCCACGCCTCGGCCACGCCCAGGCAGTGGGTGAGCAGCGCGTAGGGCGAGTTGCCACCGGACGGCCGGCGGTTGGCCCGCTCGTCGCCGAGGGCGGTGACGATCGCGGCCATCCCGTCGAGCGCGCGGTCGGCGAAGTAGAGGTAGTCGTCGCGACTGAGCATGCCTTCTCCCGGTTACCGGTCTGAGGGGTAACCCTCAGTCTGCCCGCCGTCCCGGTTACCGGTCAAGGCGGTAATGTCAGGCGCATGTTCGTCTTCGTCAGCGGCAACGTCGCGCTCGACCTGGCCGGCACCCTGAAGTGGCGGCGCACCGAGCCGGAGGAGACCCTGGCCACGCCGGACGACCTGGACGCGTGGCTGGTCGCGGCCGGCCTACTCGACACCCCGCCCGGGGCGGACGCCTTCGACCTGGCCACCGCCCGGCAACTCCGGGAGGCGGCCTACGCCCTGCTCACGGCCGGTGGCCCCCCGCCCCGCGACGCGCTGGCCATCGCCAACCAGTGCGCGTCGTCACCGCCGGTCACGCTGACCCTGACCCCCGGCGGCCTGCACCGCACCGGTCCCGCCGGCGCGGCCCTGTCCGATGTGGCCCGGGCCCTGCTCACCCTGCTCAGCGAGGACACGGCGGTGCTCAAGGAGTGCGCCAAGCCGGCCTGCACCCGGCTCTACCTGGACCGTTCCCGGGGCGCCAGGCGCACCTGGTGCGGCATGCGGGAATGCGGGAGCCAAGCCAAGATGGCCGCCTACCGCGCCCGGCGCCGCGGTTCCCCGCCGGCCGGCGAGTGAGGGCTACGGGATCAGGAGGTGCTTGCCGCGGGCCTGTCCCGAGCGGCTGACGGCCACGGGCTCGCGCCAGTTCTCGAGCGGATAGGTCGCGGCGACCGGGATCGTGAAGGCGCCCCGGGCCGCCAGGTCGGCGTACTCGCCGAGGACGTCATAGCGGAGGTTCATGCCGGTGCTGCGTACGCCCAGCTCGAGCGCGGCGAAGTCGGTCGCGGTGACAATGTGGGCGGGCGCGGTGACAGTGGTCAGCAGCTCCGGCATGGTTCCGGCCGGTGCGCTGTCGAAGACCAGGTCGACCGGGCCGCCGGCCAGCGTCGTCACACGCTTTCCAAGACCTTCGCCGTACGCGACGACGTCGGCCCCCGCGGCGCGCAACCGATCGCCGAACGTCTCTCCGGCGCTGGCGATGACCCGGGCGCCGAGCCGGATGGCGATCTGCGCCGCCGCGAAGCCGATAGTGGTGCCGGCCCCGCTGATGAGCACCGTGCGGCCCGACACGTCACCGAGGGCGGCGACGCCCCGGTAGGCCGTCTCGACCGCCATCGGCAGGGCGGCCGCCTCGACCGGGCCCAGCGCGGCCGGGCGTGCGGCCCAGACGTCGAGCAGGGCCTGATCGGCCGCTCCGGCCGAGGGCCCGGTGTACACCGCCGGCCCGAGCACATGGTCGCCGACCTGGACGCCGGTCGCGCCCGGGCCGAGCGCGTCGACGGTGCCGGAGACCTCCAGCCCGATGCCGCGGGGCAGGTCTCCGGTGTGCAGCCCGCCGCAGATGGCCCAGTCGGCCGGGGTCAGCCCGCACGCCTCGACGGCGATCCGGATCTGGTTCGGGCCGGGCCGCGGTGGTGCCGTCTCGTCCAGCCGCAGCACGTCGGCCGGGTCACCGTACGAGTGGAAGCGAAGAGCGCGCATGGTTGTCCCCCCTCAAGGTGACGTCAGATCCTGTCGTCACCAACGCTACACCGTGACGACAGGATCTGACATCACTAGGATCGGCGCATGGCACGGTGGGAGGGAAACGCGCGCGGACGGCTCGAACGAGCGGCGCTGGACCTGTTCCGGGACCAGGGCTACGACGGCACGACTGTCGCGCAGATCGCCGAGCGGGCCAACCTGACCGAGCGCTCCTTCTACCGCTGGTTCGCCGACAAGCGGGAGGTCCTCTTCGCCGACGACGACCTGGCCGCCTGCTACCTGCCGTCGATCGAGGCCGCTCCGCCCCGGCAGGCGCCACTGCCGACGCTGCTGGCGGCGTTCGCGTCCACGCCCGACGTGCTGCGCCCGCGCGAGTTCGTGGTCGAACGCGCGGCGGTGATCGCGGCCAGCCCGCCGCTGCAGGAGCGCGAGCTGATCAAGATGGTGAGCCTCAACCGCAGGCTGGTCGCCGCCCTGACCGCCCGCGGCCACGACGGCCAGACGGCGTACCTGGCCGTCGACGTCGGCTCGGCGATCCTCCGCCTGGCCATCCACCGCTGGACCCTCGGCGACGACTCCGACTTCGCCGCCCTGCTGGCCGCCGCCCGTCAGGACCTCATCGCCGTCGCCGTGACCTGAGCCGCCCCCTCGGGGACGTGGCCGGAAATGATCTCTACCCGATCACGATCGCGGTGTAGACGCCGCGGGACAAGGAGCCGGCCGCCCGGTTCACGTCCGTCGGCCCGGCCTCCATGGTGTGCGCACCGCCGTCGTCGTCAGGAACCTGTTAGCCGGAGGCAACGATCCGGACGGCGAAATTGACCGTCATGCCTACCTAAAGTGGCGCCGTGTGCGCATACGTGCTGAACGCCGAGGACGACGAGGGCCAGGCCGAGGTGCTGCGGCAGTACCTGGAGGCCGACGGTCACCGGGCGGCCGTGGTCCACGACGGGCAGTCGGCCCTCGACCACGCGCTGCGGGCCGCACCGGACCTGCTCGTGCTCGATGTGATGCTGCCGGTCCTGAACGGGCTTCAGGTGTGCCGGCGGCTGCGGCAGGAGTCGGTGGCGCTGAATGACATGCGATCGAAGGTCTCAATGGCATGTCAGCGAGTGGTTGGCGTTGTCGAACGGTCCGGCGGCCGAGGGCCCGGTTGAGAGGGAGCGGCCGGGCACCCGGTGGAGTGCCCGGCCGCTACTTCCGGAGGTCCCCCTACCGCCTCCGGTGGAGGTTGTCGGTCAGGAACCGGCTGACCGCCGCCGCGGTGGCGTCGGGGTCGGCCGCCAGGGCGAAGTCGACGGTGACCGTCTCGCCCTTCCGGACCTGGGCGACTCGCGTCGCCGGGGTGTAGCCGTCCTTCGCGGCGATCACCTGCACCGGGTTGGTCCGGCTGTCCAGCCACTGGTGCCAGGCGCCGGCCGCGTCGGTCTTCAGGGTGTACGACGTGGGGCCGCAGGTGCCGGTGGCCTTGTCGTACGCGGGGCACAGGGCCACCGTCGCCCCGGCGACCGGCTTGCCGTCCGGGGTGCGCACCGACCCGGCGATCTGGCCCCACCCGGCCGGCGGCGTGGTGTTCAGCGTCACCGACACCGGGGCGAGGTCGCGGTAGGGCGTGTCGGTCGACACGGTCAGCCGGGCTCGGTAGCGGCCGAGCCGGGTCAGCGGGGCCGAGTCCGCGGTGACCCGGACGCTGACGCTGCGGCCGGCGGCCACGGTGAAGTCGGTCTTGTTCACCGACAGCCACGACACGTCCTGGCCGCAGTCGCCGTAGCCGCTCAGGTTCTGCACCCACCACGTCGAGAAGGTGCCGCCGATGGCCCCGCCGACCGTGTAGAGGCCGCAGGCGGCGGCGCCCCGGTAGGTGGCGTTGTTGGCGTTGGGCAGGCGGGTCCAGGCGTCGGTGGCCGGGTCGTACTCGACGGCCTGGTTGGTGAGCGCGGTGCCGCCGGCGACCACGCCGCCGACGATCTGCAGCCGGCCGTTGGACGTGGCGGCCGCACCGCCCCACAGGTCGCCGGGCAGGGCGGAGCGCTTCACCCAGCCGGTGGCGCCGAGGGCGTACACGTCACGCAGGGTGTGGCCGTTGCCCGCGGTGCCGCCGGCGCACACCACCTGGTCGCCGAGCCCGCCACAGGCGAGGAACGCCACCACGCTGGGGTAGGCCGGTGCGGTGCTCCACGTGTCGGCGGCCGCGTCGTACCGGTAGACCTTGTCGCTGTTGGTGCAGCCGCCGCTGACCGTGCAGCCGCCGACCACGTAGAGCCGCCCGCCGACGATGGCGCTGCCGGCCACTGCGGCGGGGCCGGGCAGGTCGGCCTTCTGCGTCCACCGGTTCGACGCGGGGTCGTAGGCGTAGGTGTGGCGGTTCACACCGCCGTTGGTCCAGCCGCCGGTCACGTACAGCTGGTCGCCGATGAAGCCACCGGCCGGCCCGGCCAGGGCGGCCGGCAGGTCGGCGATCGGGGTCCAGGCCTGGGTGGCCGGCTGGTAGACGTAACCGGCCGAGAACCGGGTCAGGCCGGTGGTGCCACCGACCGCGTAGACCCTGCCGTCGTGGGTGGCGGCCAGGTTGTCCATCACCGGCTGGGGGTAGTCGGCGAGGTCGGCCCACGGCGCGGCGGCGGGGGTGGGCTGGCGCGGCGGAGCCGGCGAGGGGCCGGCCGACTCCGCCATGCTCACCCAGGCCGGCACGGTCTGGTCGGCCGCGCCGGTGGCCATGCTGGTGCCCTTCAGCGGCGTGAAGCCTCCGGTGTCCTCGCCCAGGTGCACCTTGACCGGCTCGGTGCCGTCGTTGGTGAAGGTGAGCGATTCGGTTCCGGCTTGACCCAGCTTTTTGTCGTACGCCAGGTCAGCGCGGTCGACGGAAAGCCGCCCCGATCTCAGGCGCACGTCGGCCCGCTTGACCGCTCCGTCGCGTACCTGAATCGTGGTCTTGGCCGTCTGGTAGTAGGCGCTCGTCACGGTCAGCGCGATCGAGCCGGTTTGCGCACTGTGCAGCCAGTAGTAGCCGTCGCTGTCGGTGACCCCGAACGAGGTAGCGTCGGCCTCGCTAGTGACGATCGCGCCGGCCAGCGGCTTGCCGGTGTTGTCGTCGGTGACGACGCCGGCCACGATGCCGCCGGTCGCCGGCGCGCAGGACCGGCTGCCGATCAGCACGTTGTCGAGCTGCCAGCGCCGGCTCCAGTTGCCGGTGTAGTGGAACCGCACCCGTGCCTTGGCCTGGCCGGCGGCGGCCGGGATGGCGAACTCGAAGTGCCGCAGGCCGCCCGGCATCGGGTACGAGGCGGTCCAGGTCGCGCCGCCGTCGAGGCTGAGGTCGACCGACCCGGCCTGGTCGGGGAACGGGATGTAGCTGGCGTCGAAACTGATCTGCGGCGCGGTGTGCCCGGTCAGATCGACGACCGGGCTGACCAGGGTGGTGTCCTGCCCGGCGCCCTCGCCGTAACCGTCCGAGTCGACCATCGCCATGGACGCGTCGGCGCCCGGCGTGTCGGTGTAGCGGGGCGTCCCGAACGACCACGTCTGCCCGTTACCGACCTGGTCAGTAACTGTCCAGCCGGCCTGCGGTGACGTCCCGCTCCAGCCGGTGAAATTCTCGGTCAAACCCGTGCTCTTGTACGCGTACCCGGGCGCGTCGCACGCCTCGGCGTCGATCGGGAGCGCCAGGTTCTGCTTGACGTCCACCCCCCGCACCGTGACCTTGGCCGTCGCCGTGCGGTAGCCGGGCTGGTCGGCCGCCTCGACGTGGAACGTGTAGTCGGCGCCGACCGGCAGGCGGACCGAGTACTCGCCGGTGAACGGGTCGGACCGGACGGCCCCGCCGGGGTAGCCGTCGATGGTGATCTTCGCGCGCATCGGCCAGCCCTGACCCGAGCCGTCGGTGACCCGGCCACTGACCGTGCGGCTGTCCGTGGTGCTGAGCGTGAAGTCCTCGGTGACCCGGCCACCGGTGGTGACCACGACACCGTCAGCTGTGCCGGGCTGGTAGCCGAACTTGGCCACCGTCACGGCGTACGTGCCGACCGTCGCGTAAAGGTCGTACTTCCCGTCCGTACCCGTGGTCGCGGTGAACTTCTCACCGTTCGCCCCGGCCGCCGTGACCGTGGCACCGGCCAGCGGCTTCCCGCCCGCGATGACAGTGCCCAGGATCTCGCCGTTGTCGCCCAGCGTCAGCGCGGACACGCCCTGCGGGGCGCCCAGCCCGGTCGGGCCGTCCCAGCCCGGGCCGGCCTCGCACAGCACGTCGCCGCAGGTGCCGTTGACGCCCTCGGTGATGTCGGCCAGACCGCGGCCGTTCGCGTACGGGTAGCGGTTCGGGTAGGTGCCCGGCGTCGGCTGGCCGGCCAGCGCGTACATCGCGGCGACCAGGGGCGCGGACAGCGACGTGCCACCCACCTGGGCCCAGCCGTCCATGCCGTACGTGCCGTAGACCGACAGCCCGGACGCCGGATCGGCCACCGCCGAGACGTCGGCCGAGGCGCGGTTGTCGCAGGCGGTCGCGACGTTGTTCTGGAAGTCCGGCTTGGACTCGTAGAGCGAGCAGCCCGACCCGGCGTCGTCCCAGGCGGTCTCCTTCCAGCCGCGGGCCGAGCCGTCCCGGGTCAGCCGGGTGCCGCCCACGCCGGTCACGTACGGACTGGTAGCCGGGTAGCTCTGCACGTTGCCGTCATCGCCGCTGGACACCGTGACCGCGATGCCCGGGTGGTCGTAGTACTGGTCGAACTGCCCGGCGAGCGGGTGCTCGTAGTTCATCCCGTACGAGTTGGAGATCGCCGTGACACCCAGCCCCGCCGCCGTGGTCACCGCCTCGCCCAGGTCGGCCATGTTGGCCGAGTCGCCCTGGACCAGCACGATGTCGCATTTGGGGCAGACCGCGGAGACGGCGTCCAGGTCGAGGGCGGTCTCCATCGCCCAGCCCTCGTCCGGCGCCGGATAGTCGGTGCCGCCGCGCTGGTCGAGCTTGCGGAAGCAGCCGTTGTCGGTGGTGCAGGCGGGCAGGCCGTAGTGCGCGCGCCAGACGGCCAGGTCGGCCTCGGCGTTCTCGTAGCCGTAGGCGTCGACGATCGCGACCGTCTGCCCCTCGCCGGCGTCGGGCAACTGGTACGCCTGCCGGATCTCGGCCGGCCCGAGGGCGGTCGGCAGCGGCCCGGCGGCGAGCCGGCGCTGGGCCGTCCCACCGGTCGCGGTGCCCAGGGCGACGGCGTAGCACCGGGCCACCGGGATGCCGTCCGCGCCGGTCGACTGGTTCTTGTTGCAGCCGGCCGGAACCTCCTTGGGCGGAGGTGGGTCGGCTTCGGCCGGCCGGGGCAGGACGACGGTGAACGCCACCAGAGCGGCGGCGACCAGTAACCGTAACGACGACTTCATGCTGCTTCACTCCCGGCCACCTGTGCGATGTGGAGTGACGCTGACATAGTTGTGTCACGATGGACAAGATGATTGTCGATACGGCTTTGTGACAGGTGGCATGAATACGACAGGCGGTCCGATGTGGGAGACGGTCGGGATCCCCGAGGTCGAGGCCCGGGTGTACGAGGCGCTGATCCCGCCCGGGCAGGCCACCGTGGCGGCGCTGGCCGCGCGTACCCACCTGGGGTCGGCCCGGGTGACCCGCGCCCTGGCCGGACTGGTCGGCCGCGGCCTGGCCACCCGCACCCCCGGCCGGCCGGTGCGGTACGCCGCCGTCGCCCCCTCACTGGCCGGCTCGGTGCTGATCGCCAAGCGGGAACACGAGCTGGCCCGCCTCCAGCAGCACCTGCACCGCCTCGACGAGGCCTTCGAGGCCGGCCGGGCCGCTCGGCAACGCTCCCGCGACGTCGAGCTGATCGAGGGTGCGTCGAAGATCTACCGGGCGTTCGTCGAGATCCAGCGGTCGGCCCGCGCCGAGGTGCGCTCGTTCGACAAGCCACCATATTTCGTCCCGCCCGGCGAACACGGCGACGACGGCCCCAACCTGGAGGAACGCCAGCACCTGGCGGCCGGCCAGGTCGGTTACCGGGTGGTCTACGACGCCGAGTCGGTGGCCCTGCCCGGCCGGATGGACAACATCCTGGACGGCATCCGCAAGGGCGAGCGGGCCCGCACCACCAGCGGGTTACCGGTCAAGCTGGTCATCGCCGACGCCACCTCGGCCATCGTCAGCTCGGCCGAGGACCAGCGCCGGGAGATCGCGTACGTCCTGCACGAGAGCTCCATACTCGACCTGGCCATCGGCCTGTTCGAGGCGACCTGGGACCGGGCCACCCCGATCATCCGGGCCACGCCCAACCCCGAGGCGCCGTCCGGTGCCCAGCAGCGGCAGTTGTTGTCCCTGCTGGCCAGCGGGGCCACCGACGCCGTCATCGCCCGCACGCTGGGCTGGAGCGTCCGCACGGTCCAGCGCCACGCCCACGAACTGGCCGAGCGGCTCGGCGCCCGCACCCGCTTCCAGATGGGCATGGAGGCGGTCCGCCGCGGCTGGCTCTGAAACCCAAGGGCAACAAACCGCCGATCGAGTACGCGTACCCATGCGCCCCGACGAGCCGGTCGGCCAAACTGACCCGGTGAAACGCCGTGAACCCGCTGTTCTGTTCGCCGCCGGAGTCGTCGCCCTGGTCGTCTCCGCGATCGGGGCCAAGTCGCTCGGCACCTGGTTCCTCGAGGTGCTCGCGGCGCTGATCGCCGGCGTCGTACTGGTCGCCACCTACCGGCGGTTCCCACTCACTCCCCTGGCCTACCGGCTGATCCTGGCGCAGGCGATCATCCTGATGATCGGCGGCCACTGGACGTACGCCGAGGTGCCGGCGGGCGACTGGGTGCGCGACACCCTCGGCCTCGACCGCAACCCGTACGACCGGCTCGGCCACTTCGCGCAGGGTTTCGTGCCCGCCGTCGTCGCCCGCGAGGTGCTGCTGCGGTGTACGCCATTGCGCCCCGGACGCTGGCTCTTCGCGCTGGTGGTGTGCGTGGTCCTGGCGGTCAGCGCCACCTGGGAACTGTTCGAGTGGCTGTCGGCGGTGATCGGCGGCTCCTCGGCCGACGACTTCCTCGGCACCCAGGGCGACGTCTGGGACACCCAGTGGGACATGTTCCTGGCCGGCGTCGGCGCCATCACCAGCCTCCTGCTGCTGACCCGCCTCCACGACCGCCAGCTCGCCGCGCACGAGGCTTGACGTTGTCACGGCGACCTGGTGTCCGCTGGACGGCATGCGCGTCGGGGATTCGCGGACCTGGCCGGGATCACACCGCCGTGGGCTACCACCGAGAGGCTTGGTGGTAGCCCACGGCGCAATGGGCGGAGCCCGCCGCCATTCTCAGGCTCGGGCGCCGCCGTCGACGCGCAGGACCACGCCGGTGACGAAGGAGGCTCGGTCGCTCAGGAGCCAGGCCGCGGCCTGGGCGATCTCGGCCGGGGCGGCCGCCCGGCCCAGCGGGGTCGACGCGACGAGGCGCTGCTGGAGGCCGGGAGACTCGGCCTCCCACGAGCGCATCATCTCGGTCGCCGTGTTGCCGGGGGCGATGGCGTTGACCCGGATGTTCTCCGGGCCGTAGGTGACCGCGGCCGACTCGGTCAGGCTGTTGACCGCCCGCTTCATCGCGCCGTAGGCGGGCAGGACCGGGTTGCCCATCAGGCTGCCGACGCTGGAGTTGTTGACGACGGCGCCGGCGCCCGCGGTGGCGCGGATGGCGGCCACCTCGGCGGTCAGGGACAGCCAGACGCCGCGCAGGTTGACGCGGTAGAGCCGGTCGAACTCGTCCTCGGACAGCTCGTCCAAGGGGCCCGGACTCTGGTTGGTGGCGCCGTTGTTGAACGCCACGTCGAGGCGGCCATGCAGGTCGACGGCACGGTTCACGGCCGTGCGTACGCTGTCCGCGTCACCCAGGTCGCATTGCACCCAGTCGGCCGTACCCCCGGATGCTCTGATGTCTTCGACAACGGCCTCGAGCTGATCACCAGAGCGCGCGGCCAGCACCACCCCGGCGCCCTCGTGGGCGAACAGCCGGGCCGCCGCCGCGCCGATCCCGCGCCCCGCGCCGGAGACGAAGGCGACCTTTCCCGCAAGCAGATTTTCCATGCGTCGAGCCTGCGTCCGGAGCAGAAGACCCATCCAGGTACGCCCGATACCTGGCTGGCGGCCGTTCGGCGCGGCAGACTCGGCGGCATGGATCGGCGTGAGCTGGCACTCTTCCTGCGCAGCCGGCGGGAGCGGATCTCACCGGCCGACGCCGGCCTGCCCGCCGGGACGCGCCGCCGGACGCCGGGGCTGCGCCGCGAAGAGGTGGCGCAGCTGGCGTACATCTCGACCGAGTACTACACCCGGCTGGAACAGGCCCGCGGCCCGCACCCGTCGCGGGAGGTCCTGGCCGGCCTGACCCGCGCGCTACGCCTCGACGACGCCGAACGCGCCCACCTGCACACACTGGCCGGGATGCCGGCCGCACCGCCGCCCGGGCCGCCGCGTGAGGTCCGCCGCAGCATCCTCGACCTGTTGCACCGCCTCCCGCAGGCCGCCGCGATCGTCACCTCGGCGACCCTCGAGGTGATCGCCTGGAACGATCTGGCCGCCGCCCTGATGACCGACTTCTCGGCCGTCCCGCGCCGGGACCGCAACCTGGTCCGCCGGGCATTCCTCGGCCCCCAGTTGTTCGGGGTGTCGGACGTCGAGGAGTTCCGGGTGCACGCGACGGTCAAGCTACGCACGGCCGCCGCCCGCTACCCGGACGACCCGGAGGTGTCGGCGCTGATCGCCGAACTCCGGTCGGGCAGCCCGCAGTTCGCGGCGCTGTGGTCGGCCCACGACGTCACCACCGCGCCGGTCCTGGTCAAGACCTTCCAGCATCCGCAGGTCGGCCCGGTGACGGTCAACTGCGACGCCCTCGACATCGCCGACCGCGACCAGAACGTGGTGATCTACACGGCCGAGCCGGGCTCGCCGGCCGAGGAAACCCTGCGCCTCCTGTCGGTAATCGGAACGCAGCGGATGGACGTTCCCCGGTAGACTCCCGGCCGATTCGGGGCGGGGAGGACGATCGATGGCCGGTACGGGAGACGCCGCACTGCCGGCCCGCCTTCTCGCCGTCGCGTCCTGGCGGCCCGGAGGCACCCCGTGATCGTTCCGCGCCGGTTGCTGGCGGTGCCGGTCGCCCTGGTGCTGGCCGCCGGCGGTTACCTGGTGTCCCGGCCGGCCGACGCGCCATCGGCACCTCCCGCCACGCCGGTCGTGTCGCCGCCCGCCCCTTCGCCTTCCCCCGCTTCCCCGCCGGTGGCCACGCCGCCGGCCGCGTCCGATCCGTCCGATGTCGACGACACCACAGGGTCGTCGCGTCCCGA
This sequence comes from Actinoplanes sp. NPDC049265, assembly GCF_043197135.1. Taxonomy (NCBI): domain Bacteria; kingdom Bacillati; phylum Actinomycetota; class Actinomycetes; order Micromonosporales; family Micromonosporaceae; genus Actinoplanes; species Actinoplanes sp. NPDC049265. Next base: position 34,880 of record NZ_JBICSP010000009.1, read on the forward strand.
CTCGCGTCCAGGCCCGGCCGCGTCCCGGCCCACACCCGCTCGCTCGCACTCCCCCACACCGGCGCCGCCGCGGCGCGAGGGCGGCGACGGCCCCGGGGTCGCGTCACTGGACAAGGCCCTCGAGCGTCACGACCCGGTGCCGGCGGGCGTCGCCGACCAGATCAGCGTCTTCACCGGCGGCGGTACGTCGTGCCTGGGCCTCCTGCCCGAGCCGCTGAGCGTGGGCGTGACCGACGTCCGTAGCGTGCCCGCCGTACCCGTCATCTGTGTCCATGGTTTCGCCGACACCGACCTGACCCTGACCGTCACCACGCCCAGCGGCCGCCCCACCACGATCACCCGGCCGGGCACCTCCGACGGCTTCGACAACATCGATTTCCGGCTCGGCCCCGGCAGCGAGACCGGCAAGTACGTCATCCGCGCCGACCAGAACAAGGAGACGGCGTTCACCGAACTCAAGATCGAGCGTCCGTCCGCTCCGACGATCTGGGTCAACCCCGAACACGCCGCCCCCGGCGAAACCGTCGAGGTGCTGATCGGCGGCTTCCCACCGGGCCAGCCGGCCCGCCTGCACCTCTACGTCTGCGAGTCCAAGATCCGCTACCGCACCACCCTGACCACTCCGGTCAACGCGGCCGGCGAGGCCCGCCTGGCCCTGAGCACCAGCCCGAACACTCCTGCCACCTGCTACGTCGTGCTCAATCCGGCGGTATACGACCCACTCGCCCCGACGGCCGGCAGCCTCCCGCCCCACCTGCTCTTCTGGGTCGACTGAGGCCGGGCCCGGTCAGCGCGGGCGCAGGCCGTCGAGGACGAGGGCGGTCAGGCGGCGGCCCTCCTCCTCGGTGCCGACGCGCCAAAGGAAACCCATCAGGAGCAGGATGTCGTACGGGTCGAGGCCGGCGCGCATCGAGCCCTCGGCCGCGCAGGCGTCCAGCAGGCGGCCCACCGCGGCCGTGATCGAGGCGGACGACTCGCTGATCAGCTCGGGGGACGTCGCCGAGTAGAAGGCCTCGCCCAGGCCGTGCTTGAGGCGCAGGTAGCCGGCCAGCTGCTCGAACCAGGCGACGAACGCGTCGATGGCCGGGCCCGCCGACAGTGCGTCGTCGACCGCGGCGATGATGCGGTCCACGTCGTGGCGGTAGACCGCCAGCAGCAGGCTTTCCCGGGTCGGGAAGTGCCGGTAGAGGGTGCCGGCGCCGACGCCGGCGCGCTTGGCGATCTCGTTCATGGAGGCGCGGGGGGACGCGGCCAGCAGCTCGTGCGCGGTCTCCAGGATGGTCGCGCGGTTGCGGGCCGCGGCCTGCCGTTGAGTGCCGTACGTCATATGTCCCTCGGTCGACATGCGGAGAAGTCTCCGCTAGTTTCGAAGAAAGCGGAGAGGTCTCCGCGAGTTGGGTCGGACAGGAGTAATCATGCGCTACGTGAAGCTCGGCACCACCGGACTGGATGTCTCCCCCGTGGCGATCGGCGCGATGACCTACGGCGAGCCCGGCCGCGGGCACCCGGCCTGGTCGCTCGGCGAGGAGGAGGCCCGGCCGCTGATCCGGCACGCGCTGGAGGAGGGCATCAACTTCTTCGACACGGCGAACCTGTATTCGCTCGGGTCGAGCGAGGAGATCCTGGGCCGCGCGCTCCGTGACTTCGCCGACCGGGACGACGTGGTCATCGCGACCAAGCTGCGGCACCCGATGCGCTCGGGACCCAACGGCAAGGGGCTCAGCCGCAAGGCGATCATGACCGAGGCCGAGCACTCGCTGCGGCGGCTCGGCACCGACTACATCGACCTTTACCAGATCCACCGCAACGACCACGCCACGCCGCTGGCCGAGACCCTGGAGGCGCTGCACGACCTGGTCAAGGCGGGCAAGGTGCGCTACCTGGGCGCCTCGTCGATGCCGGCCTGGGAGTTCGCCAAAGCGCTGCACCTGCAACGGGAGCGTGGCTGGACCCGGTTCGTGTCCATGCAGGACCACTACAACCTGCTCGCCCGCGAAGAGGAACGAGAGATGATCCCGCTCTGCCTGGACGAGGGGGTCGGCACTCTCGTGTGGAGTCCGCTGGCCCGGGGCCGTCTCGCCCGGGCCTGGGACGACGCCCGGTCGACGGCGCGCTCGGCGACCGACGGCGACTACGCCGACCTGCTGTACCCGGCTTCCAACGCGGCGGCCGACCGGGCCGTCGTCGACGCGGTCGGGCGGGTGGCCGAGGCTCGCGGGGCGTCCCGGGCCCAGGTCGCGCTGGCCTGGCTGCTGAGCCAGCCGGTGGTCACCGCCCCGCTGGTGGGCGCGGGCAGCACCGGCCAGATCGACGACGCGGTGGCGGCGGCCGATCTCCATCTGACCAACGACGAGATCGGTACGCTCGAAGCGCCGTACACGCCGCGCTACGACTTCCAGGGCATCTCCGACGACGCCCGGCTGCGCGAGATCGCGGCCCGGATCCCGCAGATGCAGCCCGCGTGAGGCGCCGCGTCGTCCCGCGTCATCACCATCGACAAATTGATCACCTGCGCGTTGCCGCCACCACGGCTGGCCGTCCCGCGAGATCGCCTCGACCAACCGCGCGGCGAACCGTCCTGACCGGCTTCCTTTGCCGTCGACGGCCCGGGACATTGATCAGCTTACGAGTCAGCCCCGGTAGACTCCGGTCCGGCGGCCGCCCCGGGCCTGCCCACATGATGGACAGGTCGTGATGGTCGCTTTCGAGCTTGCCGTACAGGACGCCTACGGCCTGTCGGTGGCCGCCCGCCTCGGCGTCGACCGGATCGAGCTGTGCTCGGCCCTTCCGCTCGGTGGCGTCACGCCGTCCCTCGCGCTGATCGAGGCCGCGGCCGGCGGGCCTCCGGCGCACGTGCTGGTGCGGCCGCGGACCGGCGGTTTCGCCTACTCACCGGACGAGGTCGCGCTCACCATCCGGGATGTGGGCCACGCGATCGCGGCCGGCGCGTCCGGGGTGGTGATCGGTGGCCTGCGCGACGGCGACGTCGACCGGGAGCTGGTGGCGCGGGTGGTCGAGGCGGCCGGCCCGGCCACGGTGACGTTCCACCGGGCCTTCGACGCGCTGCCCGACCCGGTCGGCGCCCTCGACACGCTGGCCGGGCTGGGTGTGCGCCGGGTACTCACGTCGGGCGGCCCCGGCACCGTGTCGTCGGGCCTGCCCGGGCTGGCCAAGCTGGTGTCGGCGGCGGCCGGCCGGATCGAGATCATGGCCGGCGGCGGAGTGACCCCCGCGCTGGTCGAGGCCCTGATCGAGGCCGGTGTGGACGCGGTGCACGCCTCCGCCAAACGCACCGTCGCCGACGCTACCGGCCTGCCCCTGGGCAGCGCCGCCGACGGCCGGGCGACCCGCGAGACCACCGACGAGGCCGAGGTCACCCGGATCCTCACCGCCCTGCGTCCGGCCCCCTGAACACCAGCTCGCCGAGCGCGAGCGCGGCCGGTCCGGGCAGGTCGGCGTCGCGGACGACGGCCATGGCGCGCTCGGTGCGGTCGGCGATCAGATCGGCCACCATCCGGTCGGCGCCTGTCGCCCGGATGACGGCGCGCAGCGCACGAACGCCTTCGTCGTCGAGATCCGCGCACCCGTGCAGGGCCGAGATCACGCGGCGCTGCGCCTCGTCGGCGTGCCGCCAGGCCAGCGCCATCAACACCGTCCGCCGCCCGTCACGCAGATCGCCAGAACCCTCGACGCCGCCACGCGGATCGCCGGAGTGCGCGGTGCCCGCGGTGTCGCCGAAGGCGCTGTGCAGGTCGTCGCGCAGCTGGAGGGCCTCGCCGGCCAGGGTGCCGTAGGCCGCGCACAGGGCCAGCGCCGACCGGGGCGCCCCGGCCAGGGTCGCGCCGAGCTGCAGCGGCCGCGGGACGGAGGCCGAGAGGCGGGTGACCTTCCAGGCGCGGGCCTCGTCATAGGGTGGCAGGGACTCATCGGCGTCCAGGTACTGACCGGCGATGGCCTCGGTGCGCAGGGCCGAGACGATCGGACGGGCGGCGGGCGGGAGGCCGGCCGATTCGAGCAGTTCCTGACTCCACACCAGGCACAGGTCGCCGAGCAGGATCGCGCCGGAGGTGCCGAAGGCCGGATCGCCCAGGGCGGCGGCGAGTTCGCGTTGGACGGCCGAGGAGCGGTGGCGTACGCCGGCGTGGATCTCGGCGTACACCCCGAAGAGCTCGAGCGCCGCGCCCACCTTGACCAGCGTCGGCGACAGCGGGTCGGCACCGCCCGTGAAAGCGCCGGCCGCGCAGGCCAGGGACCGGGTCCGCCGGCCGCCGCGGGCCGAGCCGGCGATCACCAGGGCCGGGAGCGGGCGGAACTCCTCGGTCGACGGGAGCGTCCGGCCGGCCAGGAACACGTCGAGCGCCGCGCCGACGCGTTCCCGGATCGGGGCGGCGCCGGGCCAGCCAGTGAGCAGCAGTGACATGGACGACCTTCGTGACGATGGGTGAGCGGCAGTGGTAACCCTGGGCGGTATCCGAGGCCTGGATACCGCGCAGGGCTGCCACTGGGTCAGGCCGCGCCGGGACGACGGGCGGCGTAGCGGGCCAGGGCACAGATCGGGAAGACGACGCGGTGGAGGTGGTGGTTGACGTACAGGTGGCCGGGTACGGCGGTGCCGGTGTGGTGCGGTTCGTCCCAGCCTCCGCCGGGGCGTTGGTGGGCGGCCAGCCACTCGGCGGCGCGGCCCATCGCCTCGGCCGGTCCGGTACCGCCCGGTGCGGTGCGAGGCAACGCGGTGCCGCCCGGTGCGATGCCGGACGGTGCGGCGCCGAGCGGTGCGGTGTGGGGCAGAGCGGTGCCAGGCAGAGCGGTGCCAGGCAGAGCGGTGCCAGGCGATGCGGTGCCAGGCGGTGCGGTGCCGGCCAGCAGAGCGAGCAGGCCCCACGCGGTCTGCGAGGCGGTGGCGGGGCCACGGCCGACCCAGGACCGGTCGCGGTAGGAACGCGGGTCCTCACCCCAGCCGCCGTCGGGCTGCTGGCAGGCGGTCAGCCAGGCGACGCCACCGTCGACGGCGTCGGTGATCCGGTCGCCGCGGTCGCCGTCGACGTGGGCGCGGGCGGCGGCCAGGGCGGGCAGGACGGCGCCCGTACCGTACACGTGGTTGACGCCCCACCGCCCGAACCAGGAACCGTCCTCCTCCTGGGCGCGCAGCAGCCAGTCGACGCCGCGCCGGACGGCGGTGGTCCCGCCCGCGCCGCCGTGGCAGAGCGCCTCGACGACGTGCGCGGTGACGTCGGCCGACGGCGGGTCGGTGACCGCGCCGGCGTCGGCGAACGGCAGCGTACGGGGCAGCCGGCTGGTGTTGTCGGCGTCGAACGCGCCCCAGCCGCCGTCGGTCGACTGCATCGCGATCAGCCATTCGCAGCCGCGCCGGACCGCGGCGTCGACCCGGCGGGCGTTGCCGGTGGTGCGGGCCCGGAGCAGGGCGAGAACAGCGTGGGCAGTGTCGTCGGTGTCCGGGAAGAGGTCGTTGTCGAACTGGAACGACCAACCCCCGGCCCGGCCGTGGGGGCGGCGCCGGGCCCAGTCGCCGGTCCGCCGGACCTCCTCGGCCAGGATCCAGTTGGCGGCGGCGACGACGGCCGGATGGTCGCCGGGCACCCCGGCGTCGGTGAGCGCGATGACCGCCAGCGTGGTGTCGCGGACCGGGGACTGGCACGCCTCGACCCACCGGCCCTCGGCCGAGCGGACGGTGAACCGGTCGAGCCCGTTCAGGGCACGCTCGCGGGCCGGGTGGCCGCCGGGCAGGGCGAGGATCGAGTAGCAGGTGGCGGGCCGGGTGCCGCCCCACGATCCGTCCGCCTCCTGCCGGTCGAGGATCCACGACTCGCAGCGGCGCAGGGCCAGCCGGCGCAGCGGCCGGGTCGGGTGGCGGCCGGCCAGGGTGAGCTTGTGCCGGACCGGGTGCGGCCGGCCCACGCCGAGCTCGCGCAGGTCGAACGGCAGCCGGTGGATCGGGCGGTGCGCGGCGATGACGGCCAGCGGCACGACGGTCTGCCGGGTCCAGCTGGCCCAGCGGTAGACGCTGAACGGCGCCCACCGCGGCAATAGGATCAGCTCCGGCGGCGGTGCCGGGAGGGCGTCCCAGTTCCACAGGCCGAGCATGGCCAGCCAGCAGCGGGTGGTCAGGCGGGTGCCGGGCAGGCCGCCGGCGGCGCGGATCTGGCTGGCCGCGCGGGTCAGGTGCGACGCGTCTGGCGGGTCGCCGGCCAGGCGGAGGGCCAGGTACGCCTCGACGCTGGCGGACAGGTCCGGTGGCCCGTCGTGGAAGGTCGACCAGGTGCCGTCGGGCCGCTGGCGGGACCGGATCCAGGTGGCGGTGGCGGCGGTGTCGTCCGGCTGGCGGATCCCGACGATCTCGCGGAGCAGCAGGTCTTCGGCGTCCATGGTCACGTTGGTCTCGAGCAGGCCACGCCACCAGCCGGCCGGGTCCTGCCGGGCCAGCAGGTGGTCGCGTGCCCGGGCCAGCACGGCGGGTACGGACACCCGCGGCGCGACCAGCTCCGTCATGATCACCAAGCTAGTCCAATCCGGACAAATAGCCCAGGTTTTGCCATCGCGACGGGCGTGGCGCGTCGTGTGGCGGCTGTCACGTGAACGCTGCTCACGCGTACCCGTCGCTTCGAATGTGTTTGAGCGATCCGAGGCCGACGCCTTCCTCGACCTGGTCCGGGCCGGGCCGCCGGAGCTGGACACCCGGGCCGTGACCTTCGACGGCGTCGCCGTGCTGACCCGGCCGGGGCCGGACGCCTCGTTCTGGTGCCAGGTCGTCGGGTTCGAGGAACCGCCCCCGGCCGACCTGATCGGTGCGATCGTCGACCATCTCCGCGACCGGGGCGTCGAGCAGGCGCGGTTCGCGCTGCCCCCGCACGCCCGCACCGGCGACTGGGCCGCCATCGCCGCCAAGTACGGGCTCACCCCAGCCGGCCGCACCCTCAAGCTGGCCGCGCGCCCGTCGCTGGACGTCGCACCCGCGCCCGCCGTGACCCTGGTCGAGCCGTCCGACCACGAACGCTGGTCCCAGGTGATGTGGCGCGTCTTCGGCCTGTCGACGCCGGCCAACATCGCCATCAGCGTGGCCGCGCTGAAGCAGCCGGTGTTTCGCGCTTACGCCCGCTGGGACGGCGACGAGATCGTGGCCACCGGCCTGGTCCGGCTGCACCCCGACGGTGCCCACCTGTTCTCCGGCGCCACGATCAGCACCCATCGCGGGCACGGCGCGCAATCGGCCGTCATCGCCGCCCGGGTCGCCGCCGCCGCCGAGGCCGGCTGCCCGGTGCTGGTCGCCGAGACCGGCGTCGTCCCCGACGGCTACAACACCTCGGCCCGCAACCTGATCCGGGCCGGCTTCGAGCCACGGTACGAGCGGGAGACCTGGCTCTGGACACCCTGATCGGCGGCATGCTGGGCGGATGACGTTGACCTGGCTGGCCGAACCGACAGTGGACGCCCTGCGGGCCGCGCTCCGCCGGGTGGCGCCCGACCTGGCCGAGGGCACGATCGTGCCGCGCGGACCGTTGGCGGAGGACGATCCGGAGTGGTCCGGGGCCACCGCGGTGATCGACGACCGGTACGTGGTGAAGTTCGCCTGGGCCGAACCGCCCGCGCGACGGATCAGCCGGGAGGCGCGGCTGCTCGACGCACTGCGTACGGCGCTGCCTCTGCCCACCGTGGTGGCGTTCGCCGAGGACCCCGCGATGCTGATCACCCGCCGGTCGTCGGCGGTGCCGTTCTTCGCCGTCCGGCACCGGATCACCGCCCGCGCGCGGCCACAGGTCGCCCGTGACCTCGCCACGGTTCTGGCCGGCCTGCACGGCTCCGCCCGGCTCGGGACGGTGTCCGGCCCGCCGCCGACGGCCGAGCCGACGGACGTGCTGCGCACCCGCTTCGGCGCACTGGTCGACCCGGATCGGCGGAACCGGGTCCGATCCTGGTGCGACTGGGCCGACCAGGTGCTGGACACGCCGGGCCGGACCGTACTCGTGCACGGCGACTTCCACGGCGACAACCACCTGTGGGATCCCGGGACGCTGCGGCTGCGGCTGGTCGTCGACCTGGAGACGGCCGGACCGGGCGAACCCGAGTTCGACCTGCGCTGCCTGCCCGGCGACGGCGGGATCGAACTGCTGACGGCCACGGTCCGGGAGTACGAGCGGCTCACCGGCACACCCCTGGACCTCGACCGGATCATGGCCTGGCATCTGCGCACCGTCCTCGGCGACGCCCGGTGGCGGGCCGAGGCGGGCGTTCCGCTGCCCGACCACCGCACGCCGGCCCAGCGGGTCGACGATCTCGAGGCCCGGTTCGTCGCGTCAGACCGTGTTCCGCAGTCCGGCTGAGTGCGAGGCGAGGTCCAGAGTGTGGCTGGCGTCAGGCGCGCCCTGGGCCCACGCCGCAGCCCCGGGTGGATTACGAAACGCGGCCTACAGCAGCTCGGCGGCCAGGCTCGTGCGTAGGTAGGCGTCCACCCAGGCCGACACGGCCGGATCACCCGGGTCGGGGCCGAGCAGGTCACTGAGCCCCTCAACGGCCGCGGCGGCGTGACGCAGGCCCAGTTTCGACAGGCGGCCGGCCGTGGCGTGCAGGCGCGTACCCATCGTCGACGGCACGTGCCGCAGCCCCCGGTGCGCGACCTCGGCCAGCAGCGCCACCGCCTCGTCGATAACCTGCGCCAGCGGGTCGGCCGGCGGCGCCAGGCCGGCGCCGGGATCGGTGCCGCGGGCGGCGGCCGCCAGGTCGGGAACCACCACACCGTCGGCGGTGGCGAAGGCCAGCGGGTCGATCAGGATGCCGCCACCGCCGCGGCGGACCGTGCCCGAGACGAAGCGCGGCCCGGCCGACAGGGCCTCGGCCATGCTGTCGAGGCGGCCCGGGGCGCACGACTCGTGGGTGGCCTGGACGACCGCGGTGGTGCCGGTGGCGTCGGCGATGACCGCGTCCAGACGCTGGGCGCCGGGGGCGTAACTGATCGAGCGGACCGACGCCACCGGGATCACGCGGACCAGTTCGGCCTGCACACGGGCGCGGATCGGGCGGGGCGGCAGGGCGTCGAGCTCGGCCGCGAGCGCGTCGAGGGAGGCGGCGAGCAGGGCCGGCGGCAGATGCTGCCAGGAGCCGCGGGAGGCCATCGCCTCGGTGCGGCTCAGCCGGCGCGCGCCCAGCCGGACGGCGCGGCTGGCACTGCGGGCCGCCGCCTCGGTGACCACGGCGCCGGACGCGAGCAGGCCGACGGTCACCCCGGCGACGCGACGTGCGGCAAGCTGTGGTCCGGCTTCCTCCGCCGGGTACGCCCGCCGCAGCACGAGCACGGTGGCGCTGTCAGCGTGCGCGAGGAACAGGTCGACCACGCGCTCGTCGCCGGCCGCGCTGACCCGGGCACCCACCCCGTCCAGCCGGGCCCGCCGCAGCGGTGTCTCGGCCGCCTCGTCGGTGCCGAGCACCCGGGACCGGAGTTCGGCGCCCGGGCCGGTGACGGCGCGGTGCCGCGCGACCAGTTCGGCGAGGTGGTCGGCGAGTGCCTCGGGCCGGTAGCGGGCGCCGCGGTCCCGGTACGCCTCCAGCTGCCCGGCCAGGTCGTCGAGGGCGAGCAGCGGCCACCGCAGGCGCGCGGCGTCGAGCTCACGGCGTACCCCCGCGATCTCCCCGGCCAGCCCCGCACCGAGCTGGACCGCCCCCTCCAGCAGGACCGTCGACGCGAGCGCGACCGCTGCCTCCAGCGCGGGCCCGCCGGCCGGCGCCGCTTCCCCACCGACCTGCACCTGCGCGTCGGCCAGCTCGGGCACCCGCTCGTCGGCCACCCGGAACGCCCACACGGCCAGCGCGATCACGTCGTCCCGCACCCCCGCGACCGTGTCGGTGGTGGCAAACCCCAGATCCTTGGGTACGAGGAACCGCACGGTCGCCGTGGGCAGCTCCACACTGGGCACCGGGTCGGCCTCCCGCCCCCGGCGCACCCGGGCCACATACCCGGCTCCCGCCGCCCGCCGGGCCGTCGCCACCAGACGCTCGCCGAGCCGGGCGACCAGCTCCTCGTCGGTGAACTCCCCCGGTGACCACTCCGCCGCACCCACGGACCCCGTCACGTCCGCCGCGTCCACGGACCCCGCCACGTCCACGGATCCCGGCGCGTCCACGGACCCCGCCGCGTCCATGTCCGCCGCCCCCGCTGCCGGCGGCATCCGCTTGTAGGCCAGCACCAGACCGACCAGATGCCGGCAGGTGCCCGAAGCACCGCATCCGCAGGTGGCACTCTCGAACCCGCCGACCGGCAGAGCCGTCGTCACCCCGTCCGGGAACGCCGCCCGCACCGTCCCGTCCTCGTCCTCGGTCAGCTCCGGTGTGGAACGTTCCAGCTCACGGGCCGCGCGCTTGACCAGCCCCCGATTGGTCAGCTCGGCCAGCGTCGCCTCGGTCAACGCCAGCAGATCCGCCCTCACCGCGTCACCCACCCAATCTGCTCGGCCGCCCTCATCGGGTCACCCGCCCGGACCGCTCCGCCGCGCTCACCGGATCACCCGCCCGGACCGTTCGGCCGCGTTCACCGGATCACCCGCCCGGACCGCTCAGCCACCCTCATCAGAGCCGCGCTCACCGGGCCACCCGCCCGGACCGCTCAGCCACCCTCATCAGAGCCGCGCTCACCTGGTCACCTGCTCGGCCACGAACGCCGCCAGCTCGCCCGGCGTCATCGCACCCATCGAGGCGCCCACGTTGGCCAGGCTCTGGGCCATGTCCCGGTCGAACGCCGGACTGGCCTGCTCGTCGAGCGCCGCCAGCCCCAGCACCTTCGTACCCTGATCGACCAGCTCCCGCACCGCCCGGATCAGCACCGACTGCGACCCGCCCTCGTAGAAGTCGCTGATCACCGCGACGATCGCCCGCCGCGGCTGCTCGATCAGCCCGGCGCCGTACCGCACCGCCCGCGCGATGTCAGTCCCCCCACCGAGCTGCACCTTCATCAGCAACTCGACGGGGTCGTCGACGTCGCTGGTCAGGTCGACCACGTCGGTGTCGAAGGCGATCAGATGGGTACGCACACCCGGCAGCCCCCACAGACACGCCGCCGTGACGGCCGAGTGGATCACCGAGTCGACCATCGACCCCGACTGATCGACCAGCAGAATCACCTGCCACTGCTCGACATGCCGTCGCGTCCGGGAGAAGAAGTGCGGCGTCTCGATGTAGAGCCGCTTCTCCTCCGGCCGGAAGTGCCCGAGGTTGGCTCGCAGCGTACGCCGCATGTCGAAGTCCCGGGCCTGCTTCCACCGGCTGGGCCGCCGCGCCCGCGTCCCGCTGAACGCCGCCCGCACCTCGACGGCCATCTTCGCCAGCAGGTCCCGCACGACGGCCTCGACGATCCGCCGGGCCAGCCGCAGCACCTCGGGGTTCATCAGGTGTTTGGTCTGCAGCACGGCCCGCAGCAGCGACGGATTGGGCTCGATCGTCTCCAGCACCGCCGGGTCGGTCACGATGTCGTTGATCTGGTAGAGCTCGACCGCGTCGCGCTGCAGCCGCTCGATGGTCTCCTTGGGGAACAGACGGTTGATATCGTCGAGCCAGTCCACAGTGGTCACCACCGAGGGACCGTCGCCACCCTCCTTGCCGGCCGCGCCCGGCCGCACGTCGCGCCGATCGTGCTCGCCGTCGCGGCCGTAGAGCCAGTTCAGCGCCGCGTCCCGGGCCACACCGTCGGCGCCGAGGTCGCCCATGGCCGAGGCGGGCGCCCCGAGCACCAGCCGCCACCGCTCCAGGTCCGGATCGGTCCCGGCCGACTGTACGAAACTGTTTCGTACAGGTGAGCTCACGCCGCCCCCTCCGACCCCACCGACTGAACGAAACAGTTTCGTACACCAGAACTCACGCCACGCCCACCGACCCCCGCCAACTGAACGAAACAGTTTCGTACACCAGAACTCACGCCACCCCCTCCGACCCCACCGACTGAACGACACTGTTTCGTACAGCAGAGCTCTCGGTGATCAGTCCGGCCGCCCGCAGCAGGTGCTCCACCCGCTCGTCCAGGCGCATGCCGGCCGCCACGGTCTGCGGGTCGGCGGTCCCCCGGAGCAGGCCGCGCGCGCTGCCGCTGAGCCCGCGCCGAGCCAGCAGCCGCCCGGCGATGATCTCGCGCTCGCGCGGCGGAAAGAACTCGAACGCTTGCCGCAGCGCCGGCAACCCGACCAGGAAGTCGTCCGCGCCCAGCCCGGACATCAGCTCGTCGAGCAAGCCGATCACGTCCTCGTGGTGCAGCACCTCCTCGCGGGCGAGCGCGAACAGCCCGGCCAGCCAGTCCCCCGCCGTCGCCGCCACGAAGGCACCGCGCACCGTCCGGACCGGATCGAGGTCGGTGACCAGGTCGGCCAGGGCCCACTGGAGGCCGAACATCGCGCCCCGCAGGTCGGGTGGGGCCGAGGTGTCCGCGGAGACCCGGGCCGCGGTTTCCAGCGCCGCCCCTACATCCAGGGACAACGCCGACGCCGCGTGGCGCAACGCGTCCCGGCAGGCCGCCAGTGCCGCTATCCGCCCCAGGTCGGCCGGCGCGGCCGGGCCCCGCACTCCTTCGGCCAGCCATAGAACGCGGCGGACGGCGACCTCGACCACCCGGCCCAGGGCGCCACTGCGAGCCGTACCGAAGACCCGGTCGTGCCGCCACATGGTGAGCATCACGGCCAGCATGCGTCCCAGCGCACCGAGGTCAGGTGCGGCCGCCACCCCGGCGTCGATGTCGGCCAGCGCGCGGTCGGAAACGTCGGTCAGGCCGCACAGGGCGGCGTCGAACAGGATCGCCGCCAGGGCGTCGACGTCGCGGCCGGCCGCGGCGGCCCGTTCGGCCAGGGCGCCGGCGCACGCGTCGGCCAGTGTCGCGCCGTGCGCGCCGGCCTCGATGACCGCGGTCAGGCGGCCGGGGTCGGGCCGCAGGGTCCACCGCTCGCGCAGCGACGGGTCGAGCCCGACCGACGGGCCGGCGGTCCGGGTGAAGCCGGGTACCGCGAGGATTCGTACCCGGTGCAGGATCACGCTGCGGGAGCGGTCGCCGGGGCGGGTCAGGTCGAGGTCGACGTCGCCCACGATGTCGAGGCCGGCCCGGTCCAGCTCGGCGTCGAAGTCGTGGACCAGGGGCGGCGCGGGCGTGCGGGGGTGCAGGCGCCCGACGCGGCTTCCGCTGAGCGCGGCGACCATCTCGACCACGACGGGATGGCTGCCGGCCCGCAGGGTTCCCCGGTCGGACCACGGCAGGGGTACGTCCAGAGCTTCGTTCACCAGTGCCGATGCGAGACCGTCGAGCACGTCGGTGCGGGCGGGGGACGCGTGGCCCCGGATGACCGCCAGCCCGTCGGCGGTGGCCCGCGCCGCGATCAGGTCGGCTGTGGAGACGGGCTGCTTCCGGTCCCGGAGCCGGCCCGCGACCGCCTCGACCAGGTGCCGCGCCGCCACCTCGGCCCCGTACTCGTACAGCTCCTGGTAGTAACCGGGCGACGGCATCCCGGACTGGTATCCGTCGAACGCGTCGAGCCGCCGGAACGAGTACGGCACCAGGTAACTGCCGCCCAGCGCGCCTTCGGGCAGCCGTGGCACCGCGGGCCAGGCCGTCGGGCCCGACGCCGACAGCGACACCAGCGCCGGCCGATGGAACCCACCCGTGACCACGACCACCGGCCGGTCCCCGGCCTCGGACTCCGCCGCCCGCACCCAGGAAGCCATGTACTCCTCGCGCGCGGTGTCCGACTCGGCCGCGGCGGACTCGCCCCGGACCAGGTCGAAGTAGGTGGCCAGCCGCTCGGCCAGCCCCTCGGGCGGGGCGATCTCGACGAGGTGGTCCCACAGCACGTCGATGTTGTCCACGTCGAAGCCGCGGCACAGCCGCGCTATCACCTCGGCGTAGCGCAGTTCGGCGTCGGCGTACCGGTTGGCCCGCCCGGCGAAGGCCGGATGCCAGGCCGGGAGGTCGATGAACCGCAGTTCCGCGCCGGCCGCCGAGCCGTGCGTGAGCGCCACCCACTCGGGCGAGTAGTCGCAGAACGGCGTCCACGAGCCGTGCCGCCGCTCGTCGTCGCGGTAGCTGGTGAACACCGCGACCGGCAGTTCGTGGCCGAGCAGCAGCTCACCGACCCGGTCGTTGAGGTCGGCCGGTCCTTCGATCAGGACGTAGGCGGGGCGGAGCGCGTCGATGGTGTCGGCGACCAGCCGCGCGCAGGCGGGACTGTGGTGGCGGACGCCGATGAAGGTGACCGGCACGGCTCAGCCCGGGAGCAGGTGCCGGGCCTGGCGCAGGGCCTGCCACTGCCGGCCCGGCCGCCAGTCGACCGGCTGGGACAGGTACCGGCGGAGTTTGGCCAGGTCTTCCGGGCTGTCCTTGGCGGCCGTGCCGGCCAGGCAGGCGACCACGTCCTCGGCGTTGCCGGGCTCGCCGCGCAGGAACCAGCCGCGCAGGCCGACCGCGTGCGCGACGGAAACCGCTTCGGCCGTACTCATCACCGCCGACAACCGCTCCATCGAGTCGCCCCGCGCGGTCTCCCCGCCGCGCAGCTCGCGGAAGGTGGTGACCAGGACCTCAAGCACGTCGCGGCGCGGCTCGGCGGTCACCCCGGAGCGTTGCAGCAGTTTGCCGGCCTCGTCGGCGACCAGCGACAGCTCGGTGTCGAAGTCGGCGATCGGGAACACCGTCTCGAAGTTGAACCGCCGCTTGAGGGCCGAGCTCATGTCGTTGACGCCGCGGTCGCGGGTGTTGGCGGTGGCGATGATGTTGAAGCCGTCGCGGGCGAAGACCATCGCCTCCGGCCCGGTCAGCTCGGGGATCGCGAGCACCCGGTCGGACAGCGGCGAGAGCAGGCAGTCCTGCACCTCGAGCGGGCACCGGGTGATCTCCTCGAAGCGGACCGTTCGTCCCTCGGCCATGCCCCGTAGCAGCGGCGCCGGGACCAGCGACCGGGTGGACGGCCCGTCGGCGACCAGCAGCGCGTAGTTCCACGAATACCGGATCGCGTCCTCGGTGGTCGCCGCGCCGCCCTGGATGGTCAGCGTGGAGTCGCCGCTGACCGCGGCCGCGAGCAGCTCGGACAGCAGCGACTTGGCCGTGCCCGGGTCGCCCACCAGCATCAGCCCGCGGCTGGTGGCCAGGGTGATCAGCGCCCGGTCGATGAGCGACGGGTCGCCGACGAACTTGCGGGTCACGCCGAGCCGGTCGTCCCCGATCACGAACCGCCGGGCCGCCTGCACGCTCAGCGCCCAGCCGGGCGGTCGCGCGGCGTCGTCGCGGGCCTTGAGGCGGGCCAGCTCGTCGGCGTACCGCACCTCGGCCGGCGGCCGCTGCACCTCCTCGACCGGCGCGGTGACCTCGATCGGGCTCATGGGGTGACCTCCGAAAGGTGGCGGATGACGTCGGACAGGGCGACCGGGTCGGCCGAGGTGACCGGGAGCCGAGGGTCCCCGGTCAGGGCGATGTCGAGGATCTGTTGTTCCAGCGACGCGTCGGACCCTAGCCGGACGACCACCGTGCGCTCGGCACCGACCTCGAAGGTGATCAGGTTCTGGTCGCGGGTCCAGCCGCGGAACTCGAGCTCGCGCGCCCGCCCGTCGGGCAGGGCGGCGCCGTCGAAACGGAGGAGGCGACCGGCCTCGGCCTCCTCGGCCGTGGGGGTGAAGGTCTGCCGGGCGAGCTGCGGGAACGGTTGCAGGATCTCGTAGTCGGCCAGCACCTCGGCCCAGTCGGGCCGGCGGTCGCCCAGTTCCAGCGGATGCGCGATGCCGACGACGGCGTCATCGGCCAGGGTCGTCTCGGCGTCGTCCACGGTGGCCAGGCTGAGATCCTCGGCCACCCGGACCGCGCCGGTCATGGCCCCGGACCGGTCGTAGACGCCCCAGACCAGGCGGCGGGTGAGGTGAAGCATGAGCGGGTGCTCGACGAAGTGCCGGCGGAACTCGGCGGCGCTCCACCGGCGCCGCTTCACCATGGCGCGTTCCATGCGGCGCAGCTGCTCGGTGGCGACCTTACGCACGTCCCTCTTCAGCGTCGTGAAGGCCTGGTAGGCGGCCGGATCGTCCTTGACACCCGGTTTGGGCAGGGCCTTGAGGTGCTTGCCGGCGGCATCCCGCACGTACGGTCGCAGCTGCTCGTCGAACCCGACGGTGAACCGCCGCGGCCCGTAGTCGAGGGTGATGCTGCCGTCGGCGTTCAGCCCGAAGTCGGGCACCGAGCGGTCGGCCAGTTGCTCCACGGTCAGCCCGAGGGCGGCCGCCAACTCGTCCATCTTTTGCCCGGCGGCCGTCTTGAGGCCGGGGTAGGTGGCCGTCCGGGAGATCCGGTACAGGTGCAGCAGCGCCAGGTCGGACCCGATGGCGGCCAGCACGGAAACGCCGGTGACGGCCCGGGCATGATGGTTGCGACCCGGCCACTGAAGGATCAGCGGGGTCAGCCGGCGGACCGTGTCGTCGTCGCCGAGCAGCCCGAGCGCGTGCATCGCCCAGCCGTCCCGGCTGTCCGCGCCGTGGCCGTCCCAGCGCCTGAAGAGTTCCCAGGCGAGCGCGGCCAGGCCGGCCCGGTCCAGGTCGGCGGTCACGGCCTTCAGCGCCGGGTAGGGCTGGTCGAGGCGGGAGGCGGCGACCATGCGGAGCAGGTGGCTCACGGCCTCGTCGGGCAGAGCGCCCCCGCCACGCGCCTCGACCGGTGGCAGCGTTCCCGGGGCGGCCCACCGGGGAACCACCGGCATCGGAGCCGTGCGATCGGACGCGAGCAACGTCTCGATCGCCGCCACGGCCTCGTCGCCGTACCCGGCGGCGGCGGCCCGCACGGCGCCGGCGTGACCGTCGTCGTGCAGCACGAGCAGCCCCTGCTCAGCGTGGCGGCGGGCGGCACCGGGCTTGCGCAGGGCGACCGGCACCAGGGCGCGGGCGGCCAGGCCCGGGTGGCGCCCGAGCCAGGCCCGCGCGACACCACCGGACGTCTTGCGGCCCAGCAGCTCGGCCATCACCCGCGCCAGGTCCGGCGCGGCGAACGGCACCAGCAGGGGGCCGAAGTCGGCGGGCCGGCGCCGGGCCGCGTACAGCACCGGCGGCAGGGCGTCCTGTTCGAAGCGGGCGGCCACCCGGCGCAGGATGTAAAGCCCGTCCAGGCCCGGTTCCGGGCGCCAGGCGGCCAGCTCCGGCCGGACGACATCCTCGGGGCCGTGCACGAACAACGACATCTGCTCGTCCCAGGACGCCACGTCGCACTGGACGCGGTGGATCAGCATGTCCCACGACCGGTGCAGCGGATCGTCGGCCCGCTGCGCCAGCCATTCCGCCCGCTCGCCGGCGGCCCACTCCATGGTGGCCGGGTCGGCGCAGCTCAGGCCGGCGAGGACCACCGGTGCGGCGGCCCGGCGGGCGAGCCAGGGCGGGTCGGCCAGCATCGGCGGCACCGCAGGGCTCACGGCGTCACCTCGGCCAGGTCGCGGATGACCTCGGACACAGCGACCTGGTCGAGTGTCTCCAGCGACAGTCGCCCGCCGGGCTGCCCCCAGTGGTCGCCGCCGCGGGACAGGAAGATCTCCGCCAGCTTCTGCTCGGGGAAGATCTCGATCGCGCCGATCGCTATGCCCGGGTCGAGCAGAACGACCACGGTGTGGCCGGAGGCCAGTTCCAGCTCGATATAGCCCTGGTGGCCGCCGTCCTGCGGATCCTGCCGCGTCCAGCCGCGGCGTTCCAGGCCGATCACCTTACCGGTCGGGACCGTGGCGCCCTCGAAGCGGGTCAGCCGGCCGCTCGTGACCTCCTCCGGCGTCAGCCCGAAGGTCGGCCGGCTCAGCTGCGGGAACGGTTGCAGGATCTCGTAGTCGGCGAAGATCTCGGCCCAGTCGGGCAGCGTGCCGGCCAGCTCCAGCGGGTGCGCGACACCGACGACGGCATCGTCGGGCAGCACGGTCTCACCATCCTCCACTGTGGAGAAAGTGCGGTCCTCGGCCACCCGCACGGCGCCGGTCAGCGTGCCCTCGGTGTCGTAGACGCCCCAGACCAGGCGGCGCACGATGTGCCAGACCAGCGGATGCCCGACGAACAGCCGCCGGAAGTCGGCACCGCTCCACCGCCGCCCGGTCACCATCGCGCGTTCCAGCCGGCGCAGCTGGTCGGCCGCCACCGTGCGCACGTCCTTCTTCAGGCCGGCGAACGCCTTGTAGGCCGCCGGGGCCAGCTCGGGGTCGTCCTTCACACCCGGTTTGGGCAGGGCTTTGAGATGTTTGCCGCTGTTGTCCATGACGTACGGCCGGAGCGCCTCGTCGAAGCCGACGGTGAACTGCCGCGGCCCGTAGTCGAGCGTCATGCTCCCGTCAGCCGACAGCCCGAAATCGGGCACCAGCCGGTCGGCCAGCTGCTCGGCGGTCAGCCCGAGCACGGCCGCGACCTCGTCCATCTTTTCGGCCGCGGCCGACTTCAGGCCCCGGAACTTGGCCCGCTGGGCGATGCCGTGCAGGTGCATCAGGGCGACGTCGGTGCCGATGGTGGCCAGCACGGTCACGCCGGTGACCGCCTTGGCGTGGCCGCCCTCACCCGGCCAGGCCAGGATCAGCGGGGTCAGCCGGCGCACGGTCTCGTCGTCGCCGACCAGGCCGAGCGCGTCCAGGACCCAGTTCTCCTTGGCGTTGCCGCCGAAGTTCTGCCAGCGTTGGTACAGGCCCCAGGCAAACTCGGCCAGACTGTCCGGGTCGAGGCCGGCGGTGGCGGTTTCCAAGCCTGCGTACGGGTCGTCGAGGCGGGACATGGCCAGCATCTGCGCCAGCGCGGTGACCGCGGCGCCGGGCAGCGCACCGGCCCGGCCACGCACCAGCACCGGCGGCAGCAGCCCGGGCGTCACCCAGGCCGGCACCGGCGGCAGCC
The DNA here is from genome assembly GCF_043197135.1 of Actinoplanes sp. NPDC049265. Classification (NCBI taxonomy): domain Bacteria; kingdom Bacillati; phylum Actinomycetota; class Actinomycetes; order Micromonosporales; family Micromonosporaceae; genus Actinoplanes; species Actinoplanes sp. NPDC049265. Next base: position 53,726 of record NZ_JBICSP010000009.1, read on the forward strand.
GGGCCGGCAGCAGGGCGGCCGGATCGGTGGCGAGCAGCGCCGCGATCGCCGCCGCGGCCTCCTCGCCGTAGCTCGCCGCGGCCTCGGTGATCGACGCGGTGTGGCCCTGGTGATGCAGGGCGAACAGCGCGTTCTCGGCCTGCCGGCGGGCCGTGCCCGGCTTCTGCAGCGCGGCCGGGACCAGCGCCCGGGCCGCCGTCCCGGGATGCCGCACCAGCCACGCCAGCGCCGCACCGCGCGCGGTCTTGAGCCGGGCCAGCCAGCCGGCCATCAGCAGCGCGACCTCCGGGGCCGCGTACGGCAGAAGCAGCTCTTTCGCGTCGGTGGGCGACCGCCGCGCGACGTCGAGCGTGAAGGCGAACGCGTCCAGCTCGAAACGCGCGACGCCGACCCGCATCCAGCTGCCCGCGTTCCAGGTGTCGTGCAGCCGCCAGCCGGCGAGCATCGGCCGCACCACCCGGTCGGGCGCCTCGACCATGAACGTCTGGTGCTCGTGCCACCGGGCTTCGCCGGTCTGCACCCGCCGGGCCACGTCATCCCACGAACCCTCCGGGCGGTAGCGGTGCAGGTGGGTGTTCAACCAGGCCTCGCGCTCGTCGCCGGCCCAGCTCATCGCCGGGGCGTCGGTGCACTCCAGCCCGGCGATCACGACCGGCTTGGCCGCCTCGGCACGGTTGCGCCACGGCGGGTCGGCGAGCAGCGGCGGCACCGCGCCGGCCGGCGCCTCGGGGACGGTCTCGGCCGACCGGATCGCCTCCACCCGCCCGGCCGCGGTTGAGCTCAGCATGGGCCGGACCGGGTCGATCACCTCGGGGTGGGCGAGCACGTGGGCCCGCAGGAGATCGGCCACGGTACGGTTGCCCGCGCCCTCGGCCAGCCACCGCAGAGCCCGGGCCGGATAGCGGGCGGCCGCGTCGGTCAGCGCCGGGGCAACGAACTTCTGATCGGCGCGCTCGATCAGTCCGCGCATCACCTCGTCGCCCGGCAGCGCCGCGAGCACGCTCAGGATGCGGCGTTTGGCGTCCGCGTCGGCGTAGTCCTCGGCGAACCAGGCGAACAGGGCGGGCGCGACGGCCGGCCCGAGCACGTCGGCCAGCGTGGTCGGCAGGGCGAGTGTGCCGACCACCGGCCAGAACCGCACATCCGGCAGCAGGGTGGCGAACTGCTCCGCGGAGCCGACGGCGGCGAGCAGGAAGGTGGCGCGGTAGGCATCGTGGTCGCGGGCGGCGGCGGCCACGTCCTCCTCGACCCAGCCGGTCTGGGTCGGCACGAGCACCGAGGTGACCGCACGGGCGTAGGCGTGCCCGGCCCGCAGCGGGGTGAGCGCGGCGATCACCGAGGCGTACTCGTCGTCCGGGGCGGAGGCCAGGGCGTGGCGTACCCGGAAGGCGATCAGCATCGGGCCGTCGATCCAATGGCTCTGGCGGGTGGTGCCGGGCTGCAGTTCCCGGACGACCGGCACCTTGGCGTCGACGACCACCGCGGTCATCACCCGGACGGCGGCCTCGGCGGCGAACCGCAGGCCGTAGCGGGCGATCCAGTCGTCGGCGAACGCGACCGTGCGTTCGCGGTTCCGCCAGTCGAGGGCGGCGGCCGCGGCCCGGGCGGCGGCGAACTCCGGACCGGCCGTCTCGGGCTTGAAGACGGAGGTCATCTCGGCGACCGCGGCCGCCGCCTTGGGGTCGGGCTCGAACGAGCTGACACCGTGCCCGTCCCGTCGCGCATACCGGTGCCGGTGCCACGCCGGTGGGAACACGAACGTGTCCTCATCCCGCGCGACCGGCGCGGGAGCCGGGCCCGCCGCATCGGTGGGCACGCCGCCGGAAGCGGAATCGGGCACGGCGCCCGAGACCGGCTCGGCGCCCGAGACCGGCTCGGCGCCCGAGGTCGGCTCGGCGCCCGAGGTCGGCGGCGAGTCAGAACCGGGACCGGGCGTGGGGCCGGCGGGCGCGGCAGCCGGGGCGGAGGTCGTTTCGGCGTACCCCTTGCGGGTCTTCTCGGCGATCAGCTTGGTCTCGTGCGCCTCGGCCTTGGCCGTGTCGTCGAAGGTCTTAAGCTTGGTCTGGCCGTTGGTGCCGACCCGCCCGAACCGCACGGTGACATCCGCACCGTCCCGCCGGATCTCCCAGAACTTCGCCGACCCGCCCTCGACGAACTCGAAACTGCGCATGCCCCACCTTCGTCCGGCCAACGTGACAACACCGGTGCCGGACGAAAGCCGCCGGCACCGGTGTCGCGAACGTTAGCGTCCGGGTGTGACAAAACTCAGTCCGCGATCCAGATGCCGTAGTCGCGGGTGGCCGTGCCGAAGTCCTGGAAGCCCAGGATGTTGTTGTTGCCGACGTACGTGTATTGGTTGATGCCCTTGGCGATGGCGCCGCCGCCGGCCGAGCCGGAGTAGACCGGGCCGCCGCTGTCGCCGCCACGCACCGCCACCTGACCGTCGACCTGCCGCGCCTCGACCGCGTCGCCCGGGTCGGTGTTGAACTTCTCGACCCGCAGGTTGCAGACCGGCCCGCCGATGTCCCGGGCCGAGGAGCCACCGGACTGGCAGAGGTATTCGCCGGCGAAGACCCAGTCCCAGCCGTCGACGTTGAGGATCGCGTTGCTGTCCAGTCCGCCCACGTACATCTGGTTGTCGACCGAGCCGGTGGACACCAGGGCGAGGTCGTGGGTCGGGTTGTCGCCGGTAAAGGTGCCGATCGTCTCGCCGACGCCGTCGCGGACCTGGTTGCCGTTGTCGCCGCAGTGCCCGGCCAGCAGCAGGAACTGCTGGTTGGCGCCGTTGCGGACGGCGAATCCGCCGGTGCAGCGGGCGTTGCCGATGATCGCGTCGGCGCCGCCGATCCAGGGCGCCCAGTCGTCACGGCGGCTGGTCTCCACCTTCGCCCCGGTGACCTCGACGGACACCGGCACGTCGGCCTTCGGGGTGCTCTTCAGCGCCGACGCCGAGGCCACGGCCAGCACCACCTTGCTGCCGTCGACCGCGTACTTGACCCGGGCGCCCGGCACCTTCCCGCGGAGCGAGGAACCGGCGGCCCGCAGCTCGGCCAGCGAGTGCGCGGCGGCGCTGACGGTGACCGGTGCGCCGGCCCGGGCCGCGGCGACGACGTCGGCCATGGTGGCCGGCAGCGCGCCCTTCCACCAGAGCACCACGTGGTCGTCGGCGAGTTCGACGCCGGCGTATCCGGCCGCGTATCCGCCGCGCTCGATCTCGCCGCGGATCGCGCTCGCGGCCTTCTGCAGCGGAATCTGCTTCTGGTAACGCTCGGGGAACTGGACGGCCGGGACCGTCCGGTCGGGAGCGGCGGCGCCGGCTGGGGGAAGGGCGGCGGCGGGGGGAACGGCGACGACGAGCGCGAGGGCGCTGGCGATGCCGACGGCGGCGGCAAGGCGTCTCTTCATGGGGATGCCTTTCGAGGTTCGGCTGGGGATGGACCTCAGCTGACCACCGGATCAACACCCGGACCAGGCACTTGACCGGCATAACCGGAGGTGCCGGTCACCGGTGTCACGGCGCGGGGAAGGACCCAGCCGGGCGGCTGCTCGGCGGCGAACAGGCGAACCAGGTCGGGGTAGTGATAACGCTCTCCGGCCGGACACAACAGGCCGAAGTCCACCAATTCCTCCAGCGCCGCCGTGGCGCACGGCTCGGGCAGGCCGGTGGTGAGCGCGGCCCGGGCGGCGTCGAGGTCGGCGGGGGCGAGCACGGCGCAGCGGCGCAGGGCGAGGGCCGCCGCCGGGCTCAGCCGGCCGTACGGGACGGCCAGGGCGGCCGCCATGCTCTGGTCGCCGGCGGTCAGCGTGCTCAGCCGCGTACCCTCGTCGCGAAGTTGACCCACCGCTCTGGCCACGCTCCAGGACGGGCGGCTGGCCAGACGGTTGCCGGCGATCCGCAGGGCCAGAGGCAGGTTCCCGCAGAGGTACGCGAGTTCGGCGACGGCGTCCGGTTCGCTGACCGCGCGGGGCCCGACGATGATTCGCAGCAGCGCGCGGCCGGCCGGGTGGGTCAGCGGGCCCAGCGCCAGCCGCTCCACCGCCTCCAGCCCGGCCAGTGGCCGATGGCTGGTGACCAGCACGAACGACCCGCCGCCAACGGGTCGAAGGGAGCGCACCTGGCGTTCGTCGGCGGCGTTGTCGAGCACCACGATCAGCCGCCGGTCGTGGGTGACTGTCCGGTAGAGCGCGATCCGGCCGGCCCGGGTCGGTGGGATCTGCTCGTCGGGCAGGCCCAGCGAGCGCAGGAACCGGCCGAGCGCGACGGCCGGGTCGAGTGGTTTCGGCGTGCCGCCGAGCAGGTCGATGAAGAGCTGACCGTCGGGGAAGCCGCCGCGGAGCCGGTGGCCGGCGCTGATCGCGAGGCTGGTCGTGCCGACGCCGGTCAGGCCGTGCACGACCACGACGGCCGGGCCGGGGCGGCGGACGTTGACGGCGGGCGACGCGAGCGCGGCGAGCCGGGCCAGTTCGCCGTCGCGGCCGGTCAGGTCGTTGATCGCGGGTGGGAGCTCGCCCGGTGGCGCCGGTCCGGCGTCGGGCGGGACCCGGGTGGCGAGGGCGAGGAACTCGGCGCGGTCGGCGCCGGCCAGCCGGAGGGCCTCGGCCAGCAGGGCGGCGGTACGCGGCCGGGGTGCCCGCCCCCGGCCGCGTTCCAGTTCACGGATCCCGCGGACGCTCAGACCGGAGGCGTCGGCCAGCCGTTCCTGGGTCAGCCCGCGCAGCCGGCGCCACCGCGCCAACCGGCCCGCGAACTCCTCCATAGGGATCGATACTATTCAATGTGTTGCTCGTCTTACCAGGTGGTACCGCAGCCCAGTCCCGCCTTGTAGTCCCGGGGCAGCTCGCCGCCGGCGATCTTGTCCGAGTAGTCCCAGAACACCTCGGGCCAGTCCCCCAGGGCGTTCATGTCATTGAGGACCTTCCAGTGGTGGCTGCCCTTCAGAGCGGCGGCGGCCCGGTCCCGAGCATTCTTGTCGCCGGCCGTGCGGGCCCGGTCCCACTCCTCGATCCAGCGGCAACCGACCTCCGAGGTGACCCGGGCGCCGAACTGGTACGGATCGTTGGTGCCCTCGTACGCGATCTTCTTGGGGTCGAACCCGGGCGGCAGCGGGATGTCGGCCAGCAGCTTGGCCGCCGCCGCCGGAGCCTTGTCCGGGGTGACGATCTCCGGCGGCAGGGCGGCCAGCCAGGTCTTCACGTCGACCTGCTTGACCCGGGTGAGCAGCTCCTCGTAGGCCGCCCGACCGGCGACGCCCTGGGCCCGCACCTCGACGAAGACACCCTTGCGCGGCTCGAGCATGGTCGCGAAGTCGTTGTCGGAATAGGTGACGGTCTTGCCCGGCCAACCGTCCACCGTGGCCGGTCGCGGCGCGCTCACATGGTCGCGGTCGGTGCGGTAGCCCTGGTAGTCCTTCGCCGGATACCAGTTCATCTCGAACGTCTGCTTGTTGTTGGCGAAAGCCAGGGTGCCGTTCTGGTCGGCGAAGCCGTACGCGTTGGTCACCTTCCAGCCGGGCGCGTCGATCAGCAGTCGCGGGCTGTTCTCGGCCAGCTTCATCCACGCCGCCGGGGTCATGGCCTGGGCCTTCCGCTCGGGCACGGCCGCCGGTGGCACGATCGCGGCCGGGTGCGAGGGCTGCGACCGGAACGCCAGCGAGACCGCGACGACGGTGATCAGCACGGCCGCGGCGGCCAGGGTGAACGTGGCGCGCCGGAACACGCCGCGACGCGGTTGAGGCTCGGACATGATCTCCTCCAGGAGATGCTGCTCCGCCCCGTCGAGGCGACCGGCGAGCCGGCCGGCCTCGGGAACAGGATCGGCCTGGCGAACCATCCGATCGATCTGCTCGTCGGTCATCGGGCCTCCTTCGGGGCGGGTGTGGTCAGGACATCCAGTACATGTCCGGCCGGACGGGCATCGTCACCGGTCATTTCGCGGAGCCGGGAACGGGCCCGGGAGAGACGGGTACGCACCGCCGCGGCGCTCACCCCGAGAACGGTGGCCACCTCGCGCGGCTCCAACCCCTCCCAGGCGGTCAACATCAGAACCTCGCGATCGGGCTCACTCAGCCGGGCCAGGGCCGCCCGCACGGCCAGGCGTTCCGGCACCTCGACACCCGGGTCGGCGGCGAACACCGCGGTCAGCCGTTCCCGCAGACGCTCGCCCAGCCGTTCGCGACGAACCCCGCCCCGGTGGAAGTTGGCCAGCACGCGCCGGGCGACACCGTAGAGCCAGAGCCTGACCTCGGGCTCGGGCGGCAGCTCACGGCTTCGACGCCAGGCGACCAGGAAGGTCTCGGCGACCACGTCGGCCGCGTCGTCGGGCTGCTCGACCCGGCGCAGCGCGTACGCGAGCAGCAACGGAAAGTTGTCCGCGTACAGTATTCGGAACCGGGCTTCATCGCCGGGAGTCGCGCTCACATGTACTCCATGTCCGGCCGAGGCCCCATCGTGACAGCAGATGCACCTGCGCGTCATGCAATGGTTCACCAATCGCCACGATTGATGGCAAAGATCTCTCAGTGCGCAGAGATCACGTCGCCCTGTCCCGGGCAACCGGGTTCGGCGGCTCCGTCCTGATCGCGGCGGGCGGCCTCGGCGCCGGTGCCCTCCCGGTCGGCATCCCGTTCTTCGCCGGCGGCACCAACGCGCGGATCGGCCTGGTCGCCGTCTACTGCGGGCTGGCCCTGCTCGTCCTGGGCTGGTGGTGGTACGGACGCACCGGGGCTCTCAACTCAGCCTTCAGCCGCGACAAGGGCGGTGCCGGGGCAGCGGACGGCATCTGGCGCACTCTCGCCCTGTGGAGCGCGCCGTTGCTGTTCACGCCGCCGGTGTTCAGCCGCGACGTGTACAGCTACCTCGCCCAGGGACAGATGGTCGACGCCGGGATCGACGTCTACCACTTCGGCCCGTCCGTGCTCGGTGGCGTGATCGCCGACCAGGTACCGGAGATCTGGCAGCACACCCCCAGCCCGTACGGCCCGGTGTTCCTGATCGTGGCCAAGCTGATCGCTCCCCCGCTGGCCGAGCACCTGCTCCTCGGCGTGGTCGCGATGCGGCTGGTCGCGGTGGGCGGCCTGGCCCTGCTCGCGGTCTCGGTGCAGACCCTGGCTCAGGCGGCCGGCGTACGGCCCACCGCCGCGGCCTGGCTGGTCGTGCTCAACCCGCTCACCGTGATCCACTTCGTCGGCGGCGCGCACAACGACGCGTTGATGGTCGGCCTGCTCGCCGCCGGCCTGGCCGCCGCGGTCCGCCGCCACCCGGTCGCGGCCACCGTCCTGGTCGTGGCGGCCGCGCTGGTCAAGGCACCGGCCGTGCTGGGCCTGGCCGCGGTCGCCGCGATCTGGGCGCACCAGATGAAGGGACGGGTACGCCGGGTCCGGGCCGTGGCCGCGGTCACCGGCACGGCGGGTGCGGCGACCGCTCTGATCACCGCGGCGGCCGGCACCGGGTACGGCTGGATCGGCGCTCTGCAGACCCCGATGTCGCCGCAGAACTGGTCGCTGACCAGCGGGCTCGGCCGCGTGACGGCCCACCTGCTGGAGGGCGAGATCAGCGCCACGCTGGCCCGGGACGTGTGGCGCTGGGCCGGTCTGCTGGCCACGCTGATCGTGGCGGCGCTGGTGTGGACGTACCGGGCCCGCCTCGGAGAGGTCTACGGGCTGGGCATCGTACTCACCGCGGTGGTCGTCTTCGGCCCGGCGCTGCGCCCCTGGTATCTGATCTGGGGTCTGGCCCCGCTGGCCGCGGCCACCACCGACCGCCGCGTCACCAAGGTTCTGGCCGGGGTGTCGGTGGTGCTCGTCCTGGCCGTCCTGCCGGACGGCTTCGCCCCCGACACGAAGGAATTTCTGTTGGCCACGCTGGGCGCGGTGATCGGCATGGCGACCTTCACGACGGTACGCCTGGGAGCGGCACTGCCCTCGCTGCGACTGGCTCGGGGCACCCGATGACCAACCGTCGCCAATGGGCCATCGTGATCGGGGCGACCCTCGCGGTCGGCGTCTTCCTGGCCACCATCCCGACCTTCCGGCACTTCTTCGACCTCGGCGTCTACCGCGGGGCGGTGCAGTCGTGGCTGCTGCACGACGGTGACCTCTACCGGTACCGCTACCAGGGCACCGAGTACGGCTTCACCTATCCACCGTTCGCCGCGATCGTGTTCGCGCCCCTGGCCTGGACGTCCTGGCCGGTGGCGGTGGCCGCCGGCCTCGTCGTCAACGCGGCCATGGTCGGGCTGCTGATGCGCTGGTACGTATTGCCGGCCCTGCGCTCGCGGGGGTGGACCGCCTGGTCCGTCGTACCCCTCGTCTTTCTGGCCTTCCTGCTCTTCGAACCGTCCCGCGACACCTTCAGCTACGGCCAGATCAACCTGGTCCTGCTCGTGCTGGTCGGCGCCGACCTGCGCAACCTGGAGAACAACCGCCTCTCCGGCTGGGGCGTCGGCCTGGCCGCCGCGATCAAACTGACCCCCGCGGTCTTCATCGGCTACCTGATCATCCGCCGCCAGTACCGCGCCGCCGCCACCGCCGTCGGCACCGCGGCCGGCGCCACCCTGATCACCCTGCTGGTCGCCCCGGACGAGTCCCGCACCTTCTGGACCCAGGCCCTGTGGGACACCCAGCGCGTGGGCAGGACCGAGTACGTCTCGAACCAGTCGCTGCACGGCGTGATCGCCCGCCTCCAGGCCCCCGAGACGGCCTGGCTCGCCCTGGTCGCCCTGGTCCTGGCCTTCTGGTGGTGGACGGCCCGCAACGCCGACCACCGCACCGGTTTCGCGCTGACCGGCATGGTCGCCTGCCTGATCAGCCCGATCACCTGGGTGCACCACCTGGTGTGGCTGCTGCCGGCGCTGTTCCTGCTGATCGAGCAGTCGCTGGACCGCCCCCGCCGGCTGGCCGCGGTGCTCGGCGCGGTCGCGCTGATGAGCAGCAGCCTGGTCTGGCTGTGGTGGGACAAGCCGTTCGGCTGGCTGTCCTTCCCGGGCAGCAACGCCTACGTCTGGGTGACGATCGGCCTGATGATCGCCGTCGGCTACCCCACCATCCGCGCCGCCACCGACCGCAATCGCGCCGAACTGCGCTGACGGTCGGTGCGGTCGCGCATCGAGACGGTGCTCAATGACTTCCAGCGCCGACGCGGCCTCAACGACGTCGGCCCGGCCGGCCGAACACCTGGGCCGTGCTGAACACCATCCCCTGAGTCGCCGGACGACGGATGATCGTCTGATTTTTTCACCCGTTGGTAGTCGGCCGGGCCGACCCCGGCCGCGCCCGACGGCCCCAAGGTCCGGCACGGACGGCCGATCCTTCGCGCATGGTGTCGTCGTTAGTTTTTCGGGGCGATTCGGAGTTCCGGGCCCACCGCACGCTGACACCGACCGCACCTGAGGCCCATCGGAACGGAGGACGATGCCAGCCTGGCTCACCCGTGGACGCGTCGGCGGGGCACTCGCCATCGTGCTCGTGCTCGCCGTCGTCACCGTCCCGGTGGTGTTCGCGCCCTCGGTCCCGGCCAAGGCGCTGAACTTCCTGCAGGCGGGGCACTGGGTGCTCAACAAACGGCTGAAGACGATCTTCCACATCCACGGCGGCGCCAAGGACGTCGACGCCAAGGTGGCGGCGCCCGGTATCGCCAACGGTGGCCTGGTCGTGCAGGGCGACAAGTACGGCTTCGTGGTCGACGGCACCCAGATCGTCGGATTCGGCAAGTCGGACCTGACCGTGTCCGGCGCCGTCACCACCGGGCCGGGCGAGCAGCCGATCGCCCTCGAGGTCCCGGGCGGGCCGTACCTCGTCTACCGGACCGCCGGCAGCCTCGTCCGGCTCGGCATCCCGGCGCTGACCGTGCAGGTCGGAGGGCCGGTGACCTCGGCCGTGGCGACCAGTGACGGCACCGTCTGGGTACGCCGCTCCGACACCGGCGCTGTCTGCTCGCTCGATGTCACCGCCCAGCGTTTCCGCTGCGGCGGCCGGAACTCCGCCGCCGGGCCCTCCGCGCTCACCGTCGTCAACGACCGGGTCGGGCTGCTCGACCCGGTCGCCGGCACCCTCGCCATGCTCACCGGGAACGACCTCGGCGCGGCGGTACGGGTGATGGACGGCGCGCCCGGCGCGGCCGAGGTGGCCTCGAACGACGCCGCCGGGCGACTGCCGGTCCTGGCCGGTCGCCGGTTGGTGCTGGCCGACACGTCCTGGGTCGCCCGTGGTGGCGCCAAAGCCGCCGGTGCGATCAGCGTCGACCTGGGCGCCGGCACCTTCCGCAGCCCGGTCGCGACCGACCGCTCGGTGTCCGTGCTCGACACCGCGCACGCCCGCCTGATGACCTTCCGAACCGACGGCACCGGCCGCCGCTCGACCGCTGTCGCGCCACCCGCGGCCGACGTGCGGCTGACCCGGTCCGGCGACGGCCGGGTCTACGTCGACGACGCCGACGGCGCGCACAGCCTCGTCGTCGACACGGACGGCCAGGTCACCAGGGTCACCGTCGGCGGCACCGACGTGCCCACGCGACCCCGGCCGCAGAACACCGACGAGGCACCGGACCCGGTCCGGCCGCCGTCGAACAACGACGGAAGCAACGACAAGGGCGACGAACCCAAGAGTGGCACGAAACCGCCGAAGACCAACCGGCCCGGTGGCAACGGGCCCAAGACCAACCGGCCACCGAAGACGCCGGCCAAGGCGCCAGGCGCACCCGGCCGGGTCACCGCCCAGCCCGGGGACGCTCAGGCCACCGTTGCCTGGCAGGCGGCCGCCGCGAACGGGTCGGCCCTCACCGCGTACGACATCAGCTGGGTCGAAGCCGGCGGCACCGCACCGGCCGGAAGCACGTCGGTGTCCGGACGCACCCGCACGGCGGTCGTGCCGGGGCTGACCAACGGGACCACGTACGTGTTCACCGTCATCGCCCGCAACGGCGTCGGCGCCGGACCGCCCGGCACGTCGGCGCCGGTGATGCCCAGCGCCGACGTGCCCTCGGCACCGGAGCGGGTGACCGCGACCGCGGGGACCGACGGCACCATCGCGGTGTCCTGGGCGGCCGCGAACGGGCAGGGACACGCGATCACCGGCTACACCGTGACGGCCGGATCGGGCGGCGGATCGCAGGTCGTGGCCAGCCCCACCGGAACCTCGGCCACCGTGACCCTCACCGCCGGCGTTCCGTACACCTTCACCGTGACCGCGACCAACGACCTCGGGCTGACCAGCGCGGCGTCGGCGGCGAGCGAACCGGCGGCGGCCTACGCACCGGCCGGAGCGCCCGGCGACCTGAAGGCCGAGGTCTCCGACGGCACCGTCAAGCTGACCTGGGCCGAGCCGGACCTGGGCGGCGGCGACCTGGTCCACTACGTGATCGCCGGTGACCTGGACCGGACCACGACGGATCGGTCGGCCGAGTTCACCGGGCTGACCAACGGCCGCGAGTACACGGTCACGGTCCGGGCGGTCACCCGGGGCAAGACCTCGCCGACCACGGTGGAGGGCGCCACCGCGACCGCGTCGGCCAAGCCGGGCACCGTCCCGTCGGTGGCTCTGGAGAGCGTCACGCTGACCGGCGACCGTACGGTGACCGTGCGCGTCGCCGTGGACGAGCGGTCCAGCGGCGCCGTCACCTGCCAGCTCATCTTCAACGGGACGCAGGTCTGGTCGGGTGGCTGTTCGGGCACCCAGGACATCCCGATCGGCGGGCTCGCCTACGGCACCGACTACGACGTGTACGTGCAGCCGGGCAACAGTTTCGGGCTGGGCCGGGTGAGCGAGCACCGCGGCGTGCACACCAACGAGGCGCCGACCGTGACCGTCTCCAAGGGCGCCCGGCACACGGCCGCCGACTGCACCTCCTCGGCCTGTGCCTGGGTGGTCGTGTCGGCCCGCAACCTGCCCGCCTCGACCAGCTACACGATCACCTGCCGCGCACCGACCGAGGAGGGCGGTTACTACCACTGGACCCAGTCGACCGACGGGTCCGGCAGCCTCACCGTGACCAGCGGGCGGTGCTACTACGGCTTCCCCGGCCGGGCCGTCTGGGTCACGGTCGGCGGCTTCGAATCGAACCACCTCACCTGGTGAGAGGACACGCAGTGAACCAGATCAGCCCCGGTGAGGCGTACGAACGCGTCGCCCGCAACATCCAGCAGGTCCTGCACGGCAAGCCCGGCCTGGTCCGGCTGGCTGTGGTCTGCCTGTTCAGCGAGGGCCACGTGCTGGTCGAGGACGTACCCGGGCTCGGCAAGACGACCCTGGCCCGCAGCCTCGCCGCCTCGGTCGACGGCAAGCTGCGCCGCATCCAGTTCACGCCCGACCTGCTGCCCAGCGACGTCACCGGCGTGATGGTCTACCACCAGGGCGAGAATCGCTTCGAATTCCACCCGGGCGGCGTCTTCGCCAACGTGGTGCTGGCCGACGAGATCAACCGCGGAACGCCGAAGACCCAGGCCGCCCTGCTCGAGGTGATGGAGGAACGTACCGTCACCGTCGACTCGGAGCGCTGTGCGGTGCCCCGGCCGTTCATGGTGGTGGCCACCCAGAACCCGATCGACATGGAGGGCACCTACCGGCTGCCCGAGGCGCAGCTCGACCGGTTCCTCATGCGCCTGAGCGTCGGCTACCCCGACCCGGCGGCCGAGATCCGCGTGCTGCTGGACGAGGCCGCCGGCGTCGGTCCGGAGCAGTTGCGGCCGGTCCTGGGCCTCGACGCCCTGCGCGGCGTGATCGCGGCGGTGCGGCGGATCCACATCGACGAGGCGCTGGCCGGGTACGCCGTGAACCTGGCCGCCGCGACCAGGCGGCACGACGACCTCACCCTCGGGGCCAGCCCCCGCGGCTCGGTCGCGCTGATCCGGGCCGCCCGGGCGTTCGCCGCCACCTACGGCCGCGAGTACGTCACCCCCGACGACATCAAGCAGGTGGCCGCGCCCGTGCTCGCCCACCGGCTGATCCTCAAGCCCGAGGCCGAGCTGCGCCGCCGCGGCACCGAGGAGGTCCTGGCCGAGGTGCTGGCGTCCGTGCCGGTGCCGGGCATGGGTGTCACCGCCGTGGCCCGGGCGCGCGTCTGACATGCGTCCGACCGCTCGGGGAATTGTCGTCGCCGTCGCCGCCGTGGCCCTGGTCGCCCTCGGTGTGGTCGCCGACCTGCCGATCCTGCGGCTGCTCGGCGGGGCCGCGCTGGGCGGGCTGGTCGCCGCGGTGGTCACCGTCGCACGGCCGGTGCGGATCGCGGTCCGGCGCGATGTGCACCCGGAGGAGGTCGAGCGCGGCGAGCCGGCTCTGGCCCGCTTGGTCGTACGCAACACCGGCCGGCGCCGGCTGGGATCGTTGCGGGCGGCCGACCGGCTCGGCGCCGACCTGGCGATCGAGGTGGACCTGCCCGCGCTGGCCGCCGGGGCGTCGGCGCCGCGCACGTACGACCTGCCCACCTCGCGGCGGGGACGGCTGCGGCTCGGTCCGCTGCGCCTGCTCCGCGAGGATCCTCTCGGGCTGCTCCGGCGAACGGTCGAGGCCGGTGAGGCCCGGACGGTCGCGGTCCGCCCGCGCACTCACCCGGTGCGTGTCGGTGCCGGCGGTGTCGGTCACGGCTTCGGCGGCCCGGCCGCGCAGACCGCGTTCCGCGGGTCGACCGAGTTCCGTTCCCTGCGCGAGTACGTGGTCGGCGACGAGCCCCGGCACGTGCACTGGAAGTCCACCGCCCGCACCGGCCAGCTGATGGTCCGCGAGTTCACCGACCCGCACCGGCCGCGCCTGGTCGTGCTGCTCGACGACCGGGGTTCGGTGCTGTCCCCGGACGAGTTCGAGGAGGCCGTCGAGGTCGCGGCGTCGCTGGCCACGGCGGCTGGACACGCCGGGCACGAGGTGCGGGTCAGCGCCGCCGTGGCGTCCGGGGTGGACACCGCGATCCGGCCCGAGCCGATGGCCGCCTGGTTCTGCGACGTGCAGCAGGTCGACGGGGTGGTGGAGGCACCGTTCCAGGCCCTCGGCCAGGAACGCGACGCGGTGCGGGTGGTGCTGCTGACCGGGGCCGCGGCGGCTGGGGACGTGGCCGCGCTCGGCCGGCTGCGCCGCCGCTTCGCGACCTTCGTGGCGGTCGACCTCTCCGCCGCCGGGCCCGCACACCCCGCTCTGGTACGCGCGAAGTCCGCCGTCGACGCCCTGACCACCTGCGCGGCGGTGCTGTCGTGACCAGCCGGACCGCCGGACTGGGGCCTGACCGCCGGCGCGCCGCTGCTGTCGTGACCGGCCGGACCGCCGGTCTGGGCGCGGTGGCCGCCGCCGCCCTCGGCGGGGCGCTGTTCGCCCCGGTGTTCACGATCTCCGCCCTGCTGCCCGCCCTGGCCGTGAGCGCGCTGCCGGTGCTGCTCGCCGACCAGCTCAGCGCCGGCCGGCCCGGGGCGCGGGCCTGGCGGGCTCCGCTGGCCCTGGTGCTCGCCCTGGCCGGGCTGGCGGTGCTCACCCTGCGCGGCGTCGACGACCCGATGACGACCGTACGCACCGCCGTCACCCAGGGCTGGCAACTCACCTTGGCGTCGACCTGGCCGGCCCGCCCGGATCCGGAACTGATGCTGTTCGTTCCGCTGCTGACCCTGCTCGCCGCCGTCGTCGCGGTCGAACTGCTGCGTTCCGGGCCGCCACTGGCCGCGATCCTCCCCGGCCTCGCCCTCGGCGGCCTGGCCCAGCTGTTCTCGGCCACCGCCGGCACCACGGCCCTGGCCGCCGGTCTCGGCTACGCGATGTGCGCGGCGCTGATGCTGCTGCGGCCGTCCCGCCGCGATCTCGCCGGCGTGGCCGTCGCCGTGGTGGCCGTCCTCGCGGCCGGTACCGCCGCCTGGGCCGCGCGGCCGGCCGCCGACGACGCGGTCACGGTGCACCACGAGCAGGAGAACGACCCGCGGCGCGGTGCCGCCGTGAACCCGCTCGACCAGATCGCCGACCGGCTCAGCGAGCCCGAGGCGGTGGTCTTCCACGACCGGACCGACGCGCCGGTGACCCGCTGGCCGCTGGTCGTTCTCGACCGCTTCGACGGCCAGGCCTGGACGTCGTCGGCCCGCTACCGGCCGCTCGGGCTCCGGGCCGGGACGGATGCGCCGGCGGCGACCGAGCACACCGCGACGGTGCGACTGGACGCCGGTGCGTCCGGCCCGTGGCTGCCCACGCCCGGTCATCCGGTCGCGCTCACCGGGGCTGGCGCCCTGATCGACGACGCCACCGGGACCGTGGTCGCCGACGGGGCGGCCGACCGTTACGAGGTCACCTGGGCCGAGCCGCGGGTGACGCCGGAGCAGCTCACCGCGGCCGGGCTGGTGGCCGGACCGGAGTCGGGCCCGCCGGCCGGGCTGCCCGAGAGCATCCGGCAGCTGGCCGCCAAGGTGACCGGCGACGCGGCGCCGACCTTCCACAGTGCGCTCGCCCTGGAGAAGTGGATGCGGCAGAACTACCGGGTCGCGACCGGCACCAGTCTGCCCACCGGCCACGGGTACGCGCAACTCGACTACTTCCTGCGGACCAGCAAGCGCGGCACCAGCGAGCAGTTCGCGGCCGCGTACGTCGTCCTGGCCCGCAGCGCCGGAATCCCGGCCCGGCTCGTCGTCGGGTACCGGCAACCGGCGTCGGCCGGGGCCGACGGCTCCTACACCGTGACCGGCGCCGACGCGCTCGCCTGGCCCGAGGTGCACGTGGCCGGGGCCGGCTGGGTGCCGCTCGATCCGACCGCGCAGGCCGGCACCGCCGCCACCGACAAGGGTGGCATGGCCGGCGCGGTCGAGCAGGCCCGCAAGGCTCCGGACCCGGCCACGGGCGGCACCGGTGACACCGAGCCGGACGAGCCTCGCGACCAGGTGCTGCCGCCCCCGCCGGAAAGCGACCACGCCGGGTTGCTCGCGGTCGCCGCCGCGGTCCTCGTGCTGTTGCTGGCCTGGCCGGTCGGGGTGCCGCTGGCCAAGGTCGCGCGCCGTCGCCGCCGCCGGGCCGGCGAACCCGCCGCGGCCGTGGCCGGGGCCTGCGCCGAGGCCCGCGACCGGCTCATCGATCACGGCCTGGAGGTGCCGGTCGGGGCCACGCTGCGCGAACTGGCCGAGGTGGTGCCCGTGCCGGCCGAGGGCCGGCAGGCCCTGGCGCGGCTGGGCGCGTGCGCCGACCGGGCGCTGTGGTCGGGCGGCGCGGCACCGGCCGAGGCGGCCGGCGACGCCTGGCGTGAGGTCCGGTCGATGCGATCGGCGCTGGCCAAGGGGCCGCTGCGGCATCGGGCGCGGGCCGCGCTGACCGTGCGCAGCCTGCGCCGGCCCCGCCGATGAGCGGATCAGAACCGGCAGACCGCGCCGCGGATCGCCTGGACGTTGCTCTCCACCGGGGTGCCGCCGCGGGTGGCCTGGATCAGGAAGCAGTACGGCGTGGCCGGTCGCACCTGTACGGTGCGTTTGGTGGTGCGGCCGGCGAACTCGGCGGTGGCCTTCTCGCCCTGAGCGCCGACGATCACGGCGTACGAGAGGCCGTCCGCGCCGGTCCAGGTCAGGTCGACCGTGTCGCCGTGGTCGACCGGCACGGCCAGGACCACCTCGGGGGCGGCGGACGCGCCGGCCGTGCTCGCCGGAGCGCTGGGGCTGCCGGGCGGCGTCGTTGTGGTGTCGTCACGCAGCACGGCCCAGCCGGTGACGCCGCCCGCGACCAGGACGAGCGCGGCCACGCCGGCGCCGATGACCAGGCCCGACCGGCTCTTGGGCCGGGCCGGGACCGGCCGGTGGATCGTCGCGGCGACGAGGGCGGGATCGTCGACGGCCGGGCGCGAGGTGGTCGGGTCGGCGAAACCGTGGCCGACGTGCGCCGGGTCGGGTCCCGCGTAGGGCGGGGCCGGATGGCCGGGTTGGGCGGGGCCGGCGTGCGCCGCGCCGGGATGGACGGGGCCCGTGTGCGTCGGGCCGGCCGTGGGCGGGGTGGCACCGGGCGGGATGTGGTCCGGGCGCCGGGCGCGAGGGCGGGTCTCGTCGAGGAGCCCGGTCGGCGCGACCGCCATCGCGCTCAGGGCGCGGGCCACGTCGGTGGCCGCCGGGCGCCCGGCCGGGTCCTTGCCGAGCAGCCGGAACACCAGCTCGCGCAGGGCGTCCGGCACACCGGCGCGACGCAGGGGCGGCGGCTGCTCGTGCACGACCCGGCTCAGGAAGCCCATGGCGGCCTCGTTCGGGCCGTACCGGAAGGGTGGTTCCCCGTCGATCAGGGCGTAGAGCGTGGCGCCGAGCGAGTACATGTCGGTGGCTGGGCCGTACTCGGCGTTCTGCAGGGTCTCGGGGGCCGCGTACATCGGGGAGAAGGCGTCCAGGCCGTAGCTCTGATCGAGGCTGGGGCGGATGGACAGGCCGAAGTCGGCCAGCACCGGCTCGCCGTCGTGCCGCAGCAGGATGTTCTCGGGCTTCACGTCACGGTGCACGATGTCGAGCGAGTGAACCACCGCGAGCGCGGCCGCGATCTTGGCACCGTGGGCGACGACCTGCGGGATCGGCAGGGCCCCGGCCGCGGCGATCGTCCCGCCGGGGCAGAATTCCATGATCAGATAGGGGCGGCCGTCGTCGAGGACCCCCTTGGCGTGCACCGCCAGAGCGTTCCGGTTCATCGAGGCGAGCCGGCCCATCAGCTTGGTCTCCCGGTCGAAGCCGCTGAGCGCCTTGCGGTCGAGCCGGTGCACCCGGAGCACCTTGACCGCGACCTGCCGATCCAGATTTTCCTGGTAGCCGCTCCACACCTCACCGAAGCCGCCGCTGCCGATCCACACCAGCCCGGTGACACCGGGGATCTGCGGGCGGCCCTGCTCACCGATCACCTGCGCGACATTACCGGCCGCCCGGGCCGCGCCGCGTCGTTCACACGACGGGAAAGGACTGGCTGTCCGTGATGATTCTCCGGCTCACCGTCCAGGACTCCGCGACCGGCGAGGCCCACGACGCGGAGGTGAGCGCCGAACCCGAGAGCGTCGTCGGCCCGCTGCTGGCCGCCCTCCCGATCCGGGTCGGTGACCGCCCCTGCTTCACCGGCGGCCGGCCGCTCGACCCGCGGGTCTCGATCGCGGACAGCCCGCTGGTCGCCGGCGCGGTGATCAGCGTCGGCGCGCCCGGTCCCGACACCGACGCGATGATTCCCGTGTACGCCGGGGCGTTACGTGTGTTGTCCGGCCCTGACGCCGGAACCACCGCCCACTTCACCCCGGGCCGCCACGAGGTGCGCCGAGGCACCACCGGCACGGCCGTGCTCCGCGACCCCGAGATGTCGCGCCGGCACGCCCAGCTCGACGTGGCCCCGGACGGCCGGGCCGCCGTCGTGGACCTCGGCTCGACCAACGGCACCCTGGTCGAGGGCCGCAACGCCACCGCCCCGGTCCCGCTGGCCGCCGGCCAGACCGTGGAGATGGGCGACACGGTGCTGCGCTGGGAGCCGGCGCCGCCACCGGACGATCGGCGGCCGGTCGGGCGGCGCAGCCGGGACGGCCTGATCTACTTCGATCGCGCGTTCGCGCCGGCACCCGCGATCGTGGCCGCCCGGATCACCCTGCCCGAGGACGAGACGACGCCGCGCAACCTCGCCACCGTGATCGTGTCGGCGGTGGTGCCGGTCGCCCTCGGCGTCGTCATGGCCATGGTGACGCGCCAGCCCAGCATGCTGATGATCGCCCTCTTCGGACCGGTCACCGCCGTCGCCGCGTACCTGGTGGAACGACACCAGAGGCGCTCGCGGCAGCGGGATTTCGCCGGCCGCAAGGCCGCCGCCGAGCGGGAGATCGCGGCCGCCGTGGAGCGCGAGGAGGCCCTGCGCCGCGGTCTGGCTCCGGCGCCCGGCGAGCTCGAGGCGATCGCGGCCGGCACCCGCCGCGGCCTGTGGCCCCGCAACGCCGGCGCGGCCGATGGGCTCACCCTGCGCGTCGGCACCACCGACGAGCCCGCCACCGTCGACCTGCAGGGCCGGCCGTGGCCGGGTTTCGCGACGCCGACGCTGCGCGGCGTGCCGGCCACCGTGGACCTGCGGGCGACCGGCGTGCTCGGCGTGGCCGGGCCCCGCGAGCACGCCGACGCCCTGGTCCGCTGGCTGCTGCTGCAGCTCGCGACCTTGCGCAGCCCGGACGACCTGCGGCTGGTCGTGGTGACCGCGCGCGACGACGACACCCTCGGCTGGACCCGCTGGCTGCCGCACCTGGACGCCGGTGACGCCATCGACACCCCGTGCTGGATCGGCAACACCGCGGCGACCCGGGCCGCCCGGGTCAAGGAGCTCAGCGAGCTGGTCGAGGCGCGACGGCGCGAGAACGGCTCACAGCCGGCCCGGTACAGCGAGGAGGTGGTGGTCGTCCTCGACGGCGCACTCGCGCTGCGGCACCTACCGGGCATGCGCGACGTGCTGCGCGACGGGCCGTCCGCCGGGGTCTACGTGATCTGCGTGGACCGCAACGACATGAACGAGTGTCACGGCGTGTGCCGGATCGACGACGCCGCCACCATGTCGCTGAACCGCGACCGCGCCGACCACGACCGGCCGGTGCGACCCGAAGGGGTGGACGCGGCGACCGTGTCCCGGCTGGCCCGGGCGCTCACCCCGATGCGCGACCGGCTCACCCTGGCCGCCGCGCAGACCGCCATCCCGTTCCCGGTACGCCAGGCCGACCTGTACGACGTGGACATCCGTACGCCGGACGGTGTCGCCTCGCTCTGGCGCCGGGTGCCCGGGCCGTCGATGGCCGCGGTGATCGGGGCCGACGCCTCCGGACCGGTCGTCGTCGACCTCGCCGAGCAGGGCACCCACGCGATGCTCGGCGGCACCACCGGCGCCGGCAAGAGCGTGCTGCTCCAGACGCTCGTCACCGCGCTGCTGCTGGCCAACACGCCCGAGGAGCTCAACCTCGTGCTGGTCGACTTCAAGGGCGGCAGCGCGTTCCTGCCGTTCCAGAACTGCCCGCACGTCGTCGGCCTGATCCGGTCGACCGGTGCGACCGCCGCCGACGTGTTCGACCAGGCCGCCGCCGACCGGGTGATCCGTTCGGTGCGGGCCGAGACCAACCGGCGGGAGGCCGCCCTGGCCCCGTTCGGCGGCGAGATCGACGAGTACTGGAAGGCCCGGCGCGCCAACCCGGCCATGCCGCCACTGCCCCGGCTGGTGCTGATCTTCGACGAGTACGCGCGGGTCCTCGACACCGCGCCCGACTTCGTCAAGGAACTGGTCGCGGTCACCGCCAAGGGCCGCGCCCTCGGTGAGCACCTGGTGCTGGCCACGCAGTCGCTGGCCGGCAAGGTCCCGGAGGAGATGAAGAACAACATCAGCATCCGGATCACGTTGCGCCAGAACGACGCCGTGCAGAGCACCGAGGTGCTGGGCATCCCCGACGCCGCCGACATCCCACGCCGGCTGCGGGGCCGGGGCATCGTCAACATCGTCGGCGGCGAGTCCGGCCCTCGGGCGTTCCAGTCGGGCTACCTGGGCGATTCGCCGGTCGCCGGCGGCGCCCCGCCCGCGACGGTGCGTACGGTGGACTGGCCGGCGGCCGGCCTGCCCCGGCCGGAACAGCGCGCCGAGGCCAGCGACGCCCCGACCGACCTGCAACTGGCCGTCCGGGCGATCGAGTCGGCCGCCGCCCGGGCCGGGCTGGTCGCGCCGTTCCGTCCACTCCATCCGCCCCTGCCCGCCGCCCTCACGCTCGACGACCTGCCACCGGCCGAAGCCACCGGCGCACCGTACGGGCTGGTCGACGAACCGTCGCAGCAGGCGCAACCACCGGCCGTCGTCGACCTGGCCGGTCCGGACCGGCTGATGGTCGCCGGCGGCCCGCAGTCGGGCCGGACCACGTTCGCCCGCGCCCTGATCGAGAGCCTGGCCGGCCGGTTCGGGCCGGACCGCCTGCACCTGTACGTCTTCGAGCAGACGCCGGCCGGGCTGGACACCTTCGCCGAGCTGCCACAGTGCGGCGGCGTCTTCTCGCCGGCCGACCGCGACCGGGTCCGGCGCCTGATCACCTGGCTCGACGGCGAGGTCCAGCGGCGGGCCACCGCCCGCTTCCTGCCCGAACGCGACCGTGAACCGGCGATCGTGCTGGTCGTGGACGGCTGGGAGCACTTCGAGAACCGTGGTGATCCGAACTTCGTCGAGACCGGGCTGCTGGGCCTGCTGCGTGGCGTCGTCACCGCCGGGCCCCCGCTGGGCGTGCACGTGGTGGCCATCGGTGGCCAGGCGATGCTGAACGGCAAGGCCGCCAACGACTACTCACGGCGGTTGCTGCTGCCGTTCCCCAAGGAGGAGACGCGGCGCTCGCACCTGGCCGGCGGGGTGGCCTCGCCGCCGCGGGTGCCGGGCCGGGCCATCGACGCCGCGACCGGCGTACACGTGCAGATCGCCCTGCCGTCGCCGTCGTTCCGGCCGGCCGCCGGGTCGGGCGCGCCACGCCGGTTTGCGCCGCTGCCGTCCGAGGTGCCGCTGGGACAGCTGCCGGCCGCCGAGGGCATGACCATCGGCGTGGGCGGGCCGGACGTGGCCCCGATCGCCGTCGACCTGTTCGGCGGTGGCTCCAACCTGATGATGATCTCCGGTCCGGCCGGGTCGGGCCGGTCGACCGCGGCCGCGACGGTGGCCGCCGCGCTGGCCGCCCAAGACATCCCGGTGCTGGTGATCGGGCCGCGGCCGGCCGTGGCGGCCGGCGGTCCGGTCCGGGTGCTGACCGGCGCGGTGTTCGCCGACGCCGACCTGCGCGAGGCGGTCAAGGACGTGGCCGACGGCCGCTTCGCCGTCGTCGTCGACGACTTCCACCAGGTCACGGTCAGCCCCTCGCAGGAGGGTTACACGGACCTGCCCACCCTCCTCGACGACCTGATCGGCCCGATGGCGCTCGGCCGGCAGGCGCTTGTCCTGTGCGGCGACGCCACACCGGTGCTGGACGGGACCAAGCCGCGGCTCGGCCGCCTGGTCAGCGAGGTCATGAACGGCACCCGGCTGCTGCTGACCCCGATGAACCCGCACACGGCCCGGATGCACGGCTTCACCCTCGACCCGGACCAGTTCTTCGCCGGCCCGCCCGGGCGCGGGCACCTGGCCGTGGGCTCACAGGTCCGGGTGATCCAACTGGGCCGCCTCTCAGCGCGGGCCTAGACAGTTCCCGGTGAAGGGGAGCCGCCACAGGCGGACCGTGCCGTCGAGCGAGCTCGTCGCCACCAGGCGGTCGTCGGTCGGGCTCAGCTCGACATCGGTCACCGCGCCGCCATGACCGGCGAGCTCGATCGGCGAGAGGGACTCGAGGTTCCAGACCTGGAGGCTGCCTTCAGCCTGTCCCTGCACGAACAGGCAGCCGTTCCGCGTGAACGCCTGGCGATCGTCGGCGGTGTACAGCGGAGGGCCCGGCCATGGCCGCATGGGTTCGCCGACGATCCACGTCGTGGTTTTCCGCTCCGAGTCGAACGCCATCGACGCCGAAACCAGCTTTCCTCCGGGACTCAGATCGAGGTCGGAGAGTTCCGCCGGCAACGATATCGAGCGCATCGCCGACGGGCCGGCCGCGAGGTTGTGGAGGACGATCGATCGTTTGCCACCGATCGCCAGCACCCGGCCGGTGCTGTCGAACAGGACGGTCGACGCCCCGGCCGGAACGGACAACTGCCGCGGTCGGTTCAGATCCCGGAGGTCCCACACCGACGCTTTCCGGTGCTCGTCGAGCAAGGCCAGACGTCCGCCGTCGGCATCGGCGGTGAACCGGTTGGAGAAATCACCCGACTCGCCCACCGAGCCAAGCTTGTGGAGCATCTTGCCCCGGCCGTCGAGAAGCGCGACCGAGCCGACCTTGTCCACCGTGACTATCCACCTCGGACGCACTCCGCCGGCGCCGCCCGGAGACGGCTCGTCCGGCCCGAAGCGAACGTCGTCGGCGTCCTCGACGGCAGCGGGAAGAATGGCGGTGGGCGAAGGATCGGGACCGATCAGCGCCGCCGCCTCGAGCAGCCGCTGTCTGCCGTCGGGCCCCGGCATCACCACATGTGTGCCCTCCGCATTGAAATTCCCCTCGCTGAAGCCGTCCGGCGTGTCCACCCGTCGCGCCGACACCGCGGACCGGATGTCCCACAATTCCGATTCGAAGTCCGACCAATTGACCGAAAGCAGCGTGCCGTCACTCAGAAAGCGCGAACGCAACAGGTAACTACCCCGGGACGATCGCCGGGTCGAGATGGGGACCAGGTCGAACCGGTAACCGCTTCTCCGCCACAACAGCACCGGGCCATCCCTCGTGTCCGCGGAACGCCTGTCGTAGCCGACAGCGGCGAGCGCCTGGCCGTCCCGGCTGAACTCGACAGTGCTCGGGAAGACACCGAGCAGACCCGATGGGAGCTTGGCCGGTAGATCTATCCACCGATCGTCGCCGACGATCCGCCGGATCTGAAGTCCGTCGACGTACCCGCTGATCGCCAGCATCGAGCCGTCCGGGCTGAAGGTCACCTCGTGGCCGCTGCCGTACGTCGCGGCGAAGGTGCGGAACGCGGTGTCCTTCGGCAGGAACACCGCGCCGGCTGCCACGAGCAGCACCAGGACCGCCCCGGCCACGGCCGGGCGCCGCATCGATCGCGGCCTCGGGCGTACGCCGACCTTGTCTCCGGGCCGGGCCTGAGGCTGGTGCCTGGCCCCGGCCACCAGCCGCTCCTGCAACCGGACGTGCCGGAACTGGTAGACGCCGCCGGCCAGCCGGAGTACGCCACGGTCGCGGGCATCGTCGAGAAAGGCCGGAAGTCGCAGCGGCAGCAGTCCACGGCCGGCCAGGACCACGCGGGCGAGGACGAAACGCGGCCAGGCCCGGGTCAGGAGCACGAGAAGGCTCACGAAGACCGCCGGCAGCAGCACGACCGCTCCGACGACGACCGTCGGGGCCGGCGAGATCGTGGTCGCGGCGGCGTGCCACTGCGCGGAGACCGTCTGGCCCAGGTTCCGCTCCCCCGGCCAGCCCGACCACCCGGTCAGGGATTGGACCGCCAGGCTGCCGGCCGCGAGCCCGGCCACCGTGAGCGCGAAGGCCGACGCGGCGACGATGATCGCGGCCGCACCGGCGCCGGCCAGCGACGACCGCCGGTCCTGCCGGATGGAGCCGAGTGGATCGGACTGCGCGGCCCGTTCGGGCGGCGCGTCCAGCCACGCGTGCCCGGCCAGGGCGAGGCCGAGGCTGACGGCGCCGAAGGCCACGCCCACGATCCCCCGGGTGAACCCATCGATGTTCTGGATGGTCCACTGCTGACTGATGGTGATGACCGCCGCCGCGACCACGAGGACGGCGCCGCCGGGCAGGGTGACGACCGCCAGCCCGGCCAGAAAGCCCCGCCGGAGACGACTCAGCGAGCCGCGCCACGCGATGGTCAGCTGGCCCGGCGGACGCCCGTTGCCGGCGTACCAGATGATCATGCTGATGACGG
This sequence comes from Actinoplanes sp. NPDC049265, assembly GCF_043197135.1. NCBI lineage: Bacteria > Bacillati > Actinomycetota > Actinomycetes > Micromonosporales > Micromonosporaceae > Actinoplanes > Actinoplanes sp. NPDC049265. Next base: position 78,120 of record NZ_JBICSP010000009.1, read on the forward strand.
CGAAGCCGGCCGCCACCCCGCCGCCCACGATCAGGATCCAGAACAGCCGGTTCGACTCGTCCGCGGCGACGGCGCCGGGCGACCCGCCGAACACGGTCACCCACAGCGCCACCGCGGCCAGCAGCAGCAGGCCCACACCCAGGCTGATGCCGGGCACGACCCAGGGCGACAGCAGCCGTTGGCTGACCAGCCACCACGCGACGTCACGTTCGCGGTGCCGGTGCAGGTCGCGGGCCAGGAACGTGAGCCAGGTCCGGGCGTCGGCGGCCGACCAGCGCGGCTCGCCCGCGGTGACGACCTCGCCGCCGGGCCCGCGTTCCGGGGCGTACGCCGCCTCGATCACCTGATCGGTGAGGTGATCCTCGACCTTGTGCCGGGTGTCGAAGCGGTCCGGATCGAGCAGCTCGCCCGGGTCGCCGCCGTTGCGGCGGTAGACCAGCGCGGCCAGGGAGATCATCAACGGGCTGGAGAGGGCGACAGCGACCGGCGAGGCGGCGTTGCCGTCGGCCTGGCGCAGGTGCTGATAGACGCGGTCCCATCCGGTCTCGGCAGGCCAGTCGGTCGCCGACAGGTAGGTGATGGCGTCCTCGACCGGTACCGGCTCGATCTCCACGACCGGCGCCCGGTGCAACACCGGCGCTCCGTCCCGGATGACGTCCTGGTACTCGGCCGACCGGCAGGTGACCACGACCGGACGGCCCTGCCTGGTCGCGTAGTTGATGGCGCCGACCGCGCTGCGCCGGGCCGACTCGGGAATCTCGTCCAGTCCGTCCAGGATCGGCAGGAGCAGGTCGGCCGCGAGCAGCCGGGCCGGGGTGGCCGTCCGTCCGCCGTAATAGGACGCCGCCAGCGCTTGCACCACCCAGTCGTCCAGCGGCTGCATCACCGGGTCCCAGGAAGAGGCCGACAGCAGCACGGGTACGGGCGCTTCGGGCGTACGCCGGCGGAGCAGTCCCAGCGTCAGCAGGAGGGACAGGGCGGTCTTGCCCGCACCCGGCTCGCCCAGGACGACCAGCCGGCGGCTCGGCAGCCGGGCGAAGCCCTCGGCCAGCCCGGTGATCGCCGCCTCGAAGTCCTCGTCGAGGCGGCCGTCCAGCTTGAGCTTGGTCACCTGTCCGCCGCCGCGGCCGAACACCGCCGCCGGCGCGTCCGAGTACTCGGCGCGGGTGCTCCAGATCAACGGCAGCACCTGCGGATCGCGGAGCCGCCGCGACCTGGCCTCCTGCCGCCATTCGCCCTCGACCACCTCGGCCAGCTGGTCGACCAGTTCGGCGGTCGTGGGCAGCGAGCGTTCGGCGCGGCGCAGACGGTCGGCCAGCTCGGTCGCGGTCCAGGCGATGGCGACGACGCCGCCCACCACCGCCGCCACGAACGAGGCGCCTTCCCAGCCCATCGCAACCGGGCTGAGCGCGACCGCGCCGGCCGCCAGCAGCAGGACCGCGAACAGGACACGGCGGGCGGTGGCCTTCATCGATGACACAGCGTCATCGTATGAACCGGTCAGCCGGACAGGTATCGCCCGACCGGTAGCCGTGATCGAGCGACCTGCCTAGGTAGGGTCGCCGATCTGTAGGCCGGTGGCCGCGAAGCGGAGGGTGGGATTGTCCTCGACGTCGATGACGGCGAAACCCTCGCGACCGGGGCCGTCCAGGGCGGGCAGGCGGATCAGGGCCTCGGCCTCCCAGGTGCCGTCGTCCTCCAGCCTGGTCACGCCGGTGGCCTCGATCCGCTGTGTCTTCTCGTTCCACAGCGTCAGCTCGATGGTCAGCGTGTCGAACGTACGCACATAGGACTTCATCGTCGCGTCGCCGGTGGCCAGCACGACGCCGTCGGGAACGCTCATGGGATCAATTCTCCCGGAAGGAATCCACTGCCCGACCCGGGAGTCCAGCCCGGCGGGTGCAGCTTGCGTACGTTGCCGGGGTTGTTCCAGCTCAGCGTCGTGTCGAGGCGGATCGTCACGTGGAAGTGCACGCCGTGATGCCGCGGGTTGAAGCCGGGATCGCCGGGCGACAGGCCGTCCGGGTGACTCTCCATCCGGATCCGCTTGGTCGGGTTGACCTCCCAGGTGACCCGGGGCGTGCCGTCCGGCGTCAGGCCCGTCTTGATCGGATCCTGGCCGAGCAGGCGGCTCATCTCGTCGCTGGTATGCGGGAACGTGAGCTTGCAGGGCGCCAGCCCGTACGGGTCGGACCACGCGGTCGGGTTGCGCACGTAGCCGTACGGGTGGACGCCGCCGGCCAGGCCGATCGGATCGGGGCTCTGGTAGCGGGCCGTTCCGGGGTCGTAGTACCGGTAGAAGTTGTAGTGCAGGCCGCTCTCGTCGTCGCGGTACTGGCCCGGGAACGCCAACGGGCACGCGACCTGGCCCGGCCGCCCGTCCGGAACACCCCACAGCGACTGCCGCGCCCGCCAGGCGACCTCGCCGTCCGCGGTCACCAGTTCGGTCGGCGTACCGACCAGGTCGGTGACGATCGCGTAGAACGCCTCGTCGACCTCGTGCTGGGTGACCGGCCGGAAACCGTCGGGCTCGAAGTCCCACACGGTGGTCCGGCGACCCGCCTCGCCGTCGCCGGTGAAGTCGGTGCGGACCTGCTCGGCCAGCACCGGCCCGTCCCAGACGAAGATGGTCTCCTCGGCCACGGCGCCGTCGGCCAGGCGCTGCTTGGCGACGCGGCGGCCGAGCGGGTCGTAGCGGTAGCGCCACTCCTGCCCGTCGGGCGTACGCACACCGGTCAGCCGGTCATCCGCCGCCCAGGTGTAGTGCCAGGTGCGCGGCTTGGCCGAGTGCACACGCTGCTGCCGCAGTACGACCCGGCCCCGCGCGTCGTACTCGTGCCGGGCGCCGTCCGCCGCCGGGACCAGGGCGCCGGCCGGGTCGTAGGCGTACCGTTCGCTGCGGTCGCCCGCGTCGACCGCGGTGACCCGTCCGCCTGGGTCCAGGGTGAGCCGCCGCGACCCGTCGAGGTGGTCGTCGACCGCGGTCACCAGGTCGTCAGACCGGTAGGTGAACGACCGGTGCTGCACCATCCGCGACCCGCGGGTGGTCAACGACTGCGCCGACAGACGGGCGGCCGCGTCCCAGGTCTGAGCCAGCACCGCGTCACCGAGCCGGCGGCTGACCTCGCGACCGGCGGCGTCGTAGCCGAAGGTCACCTCGCGTCCGGCGGTCCGCAACGTCAGCGTGCTGTTGTCGGCCGCGTACTCCCACTCGCTGACCGTCCCGCCCGGCGTGACCCGCCGGGTACGCCGGCCGAGCAGGTCGTAACGGCTGTGCACGGTCCGCCCGTCGACGGTTTCGGCGAGCACCCGGCCGGCCGCGTCCCGTTCGAACTCGACCCGACCGTCCGGGCCGGCCGCCAGCAGCAGCCGCCCTTCGGCGTCGTAGGCGAACTCGGCCTGATCCTGCCGGACGACCCGGCCGAGCAGGTCACGCTCCAGCTCGACCCGCGTCCCGGGCCCGGTCTCGCGGGCCACCAGCTGGTTCGCCGGGTCGAACAGGTAGCCGGTCCGGCGGCCGTCGAAGTCGGTCTCGGCCACCCGGTTCCCGGCCGCGTCGTAGTCGTAGCGCCACATCCGGCCGAGCGCGTCGGTCACCGCGACCAGCCGCAGCTCGGTGTCGTACGAGAAGGCCAGCCCGGCGCCGCCGTCGACGCGCCGGGCGACCGGAAGGTCGAAGTGGCCGACCTCGGTGCGGGTCAGCCCGCCGAGCGGATCGGTGTGCTCGATCTCGTTGCCCTCGGCGTCGTAGGACCAGCGCTCGGTGCCGCCGGAGGGCCCGGTCCACCAGGCCGGGTTGCCTTCGACGGTCCAGCCGGCCTCGGCGGTGAGCCCGAGCGGGTCGGTGATCCGTACGATGCGGCCGAACGCGTCCCGGCTCCAGCGGGTGGTCGCGCCGCCCGGTTCGGTCATCGCGACCGGCAGGCCGGCCGCGTCGGTCTCGATCAGCCGGGTGCGGCCGAGCGCGTCGGTCACCGCCGTCAGATGGCCGCGCTCGGAGAACCGGCTGAGGGTGGTGGCGCCGGCCGGGTCGGTCACGCCGGTGCGGTTGCCGTTCCGGTCGTACGTCTGGAGCCAGCGCGCCCCGGTCGCGTCGACCACCGTGACCGCCTGGCCCGGGCCGTCGTACTCGGCGGTCAGGACACTGCCGTCCGGCCGCAGCACCTCGACGACGTTGCCGTGCTCGTCGTAGCGGTAGGCGGTGGTACGACCGAGCGCGTCGGTACGCGACAGCAGCCGGTCGTAGCGGTCCCACTCGCTGGTCACCGTGTGGCCGAGCGGATCGACCTCGCGGACGACCTGCGCGGCATCGTTGAGGTGGTAGGTGACGGCGTGGCCGAGCGAGTCGGTGACCACGGTACGGTCGCCGTCCACCCCGTAGTCGAGGTCGCCGTCCAGGCACCCGTCCGAGCCGGAGGTGTGCACGCAGCGGCCGTGCGCGTCGTAGGTGTAGCGGTAGGACGTACCGATGCGGTCGTGCCAGGCGACGATCCGGCCGTCCAGGTCGTACTCGAAGCGCAACGGCCGCCCCGAGGAGTTGTACACCTCGGTGAGCCGGCCGGTCCCGTCGTAGCCGAAGCGGACGACCGTCACGCCGGCGTCGGGCAGGTGCAGCGCGGTGATCCGGCCGGCCGCGGTCTCGACCAGCACGGTCTGGCCGCCGATGTGCCGGAGCTCGGCCGGTGCCCCGTCGCGCCAGGCGACGTCGACGCGGTTGCCGTTGCGGTCCCCGAATCCCACCAGGTTGAGTGTGGTGGCGATCGGGCCGGCCGCGGCGAAGTGCAGGGTGTGGCCGGTGGCCGGGTCGGTGACGACGAACTCGTCACCCGCACGGCTCAGCGGCCGGCGTGGCCCCTCCTCGGGGAGCACCGGTCCGTCGCCCGGATCGGGGTAGACCAGAATCGAGCCGTCGGCCGCGGCGAACAGGATGCCGCGCGGGTCGAGTTCGAGGCGCTGGTCGAGGGTGGACATCCAGGATCCGCCGAACCAGCCGCCGGAACGGTAGTCGGAGAGGTGCACCCGCTCCAGGGTCAACGGCAGCACCCCGGGCAGCGTGAGGTCGGTCTGCGCGAGCACCATCGCGCCGGTGGCCACGTCGATCGGGTCGCGGCACAGCACCTTCCGGGCCAGCGGGATGGCGTTCTTCCGTACGCTGACCACGGCCTCGCGCAGCGACTTGGCGCCGACGCGGATCGCGCCCTTGACCAGTTTGCCCGCCGGCACTACGGCCTTGGTCGTGCCACGGAGCTTGGCGACGAGTTTGGCCACCTTGCCCGCGGGCAGGATGCCGATCCCCTCGTTGAGGACGTCGAAGAGACTGGCCCGGCCGCGGACGAAGTCGACCAGGGTGTTGGCGAACACGAACACGCTGAGCGCCAGCGCGATCGCGACCAGCACGGCGGCGAACGGGCCGGTGGCGATCAGGGCGACCACGGTGAGCACCGTCGCCGCGAGCGAGCAGAAGTCGACGAAGTCGTCCCAGGTGACGTGCTCGGTGACCGTGTGCCAGGCCTTCTGAAGCCAGCTGCGGTTCTTGATACCGCTGTCGTCGAGGGCGTCGTGGATGCGCTTGACGCACTGGTTCTCGGCCTCGCCGCGCATCCGGGCCGCGTCCTGGGCCAGGCGGCGGGCCCGGTCCCGGTCGTCCTGGGCGAAGCGGGCGCGCTGGACCGCGTACCGGATCTGCTGGCGCAGGCCCTCGTCCAGGCCGACCGTCGCGGCGTCGATGGTGTGCTGGTTGAGCGACAGGCCGGAGGCGACGGCATACTGCCGGTCCGGCGGCAGCAGGGCCCGGACCTCGCGTACGGCGCCCTGGTAGGAGGCGTACGCGTCGGTGCCCTTGCGCAGCGCCCCGGACGCGCGCGTCTTGATGTCCTCGAGCGAGCCGGCGAAGGCCGACAGCGCCTCGCCCGCGCCGCGGTAGGCCCGGCCGAGTTTGATGAGCTCATCCGGCAGCTCGCCGAGGACCTGCCGGAACTTGGGCGCGAAGTCGCCCTCCATCCGCAGGTCGCCGCGGCCGGCCGCGATCGCGCGCAGCCGGGACGTGTTGCTCTCGGCCAGTTCGGCCTCGCGCAGCAGCCGGTTGGCCAGGTCACGCGTGCCGGCCGAGTCGCCCGGGACGGGATCGGCGGGCAGGTCGAGGACGTGCCAGTCGCTCATGCCCGGCTCAGTTGCCCGCGGCGTTGCCGAGCTGCGAGTCGAGGTTCTGGTGCTGGCTGACCGCGGCCCGCAGGAACTGCGTCATGCCGTCGAGGCCGCCGATGACGTTGCGCGCCCCGGTCGTCCACTGCTCGTAGGACTGCTGGAACCGGCCCGACGCCTGGTCGGTGACGAACCCGGTTGCGACCAGGTTGTCGATCATGGTCTTGAGCTGGTTGAGCTTGTCCTCCACGTCGCGCTGGGCGGCGGAGAGCCGGGTCGCGCTGTTCTGCAGCTCGGTGTAGTCGATGTGGACGTTCGCCATGATGACAACCTCTCGTGGTTACGGGTTCGGTCAGGCCCAGGTGAGCGTGCCGCTGATCGCGTCGAACAGGTCGAGCAACGGTTCCGCGAGGACGGTCTGCGGGCTGGTGAGTACGACGTTCAGGATCACCGGGCGGCCCGGCACCGGGATCAGGGTCTGCATGACGACGGCCTGGCTGCGTTCGCCCGCGCTGTCCACGCCGTACGTCCGGACCGCCGTGCCGGCCGGGATCTCGACCACCTCGACCTGCCGCCACAACGGTGAGCCCGCGCTCGGCGCCGTCGCCGTGATCTGCGCGGCGATGGCCTCGGGCCGGTCCAGATCGGGGTCGCCGGTCCCGTCGGTCTGCAGCACCACCAGGGCCGCGGCGAGCTGGTCGCCGTCGTCGGTCAGGTCCCCGGACACCGCGCAGTACCGCGCGCCGCGGCGTTCCGCCTCCTCGGCGGCCTCCCGCATCAGCCGGAGCAGGGGCTTGCGGTGCTGCGCCAGCTCCGGGGCCTGGGCGATCCGGGCGTCGAGCATCCGAGCCAGGTCGCCGGTCCGGGTGGCCCGCCAGATGTCGAACTCGAACCACGACTCGGGCACACGCAGCGCGAACCCGGTCGTGCCGGCGGCAGTCACCGGGCGCCCTCCTCGAACGCGGCGGCCAACGACCGATCGACCTCGAGCGTGCCCTCCGACAATTGCCCGAGAAGACCCGCGGCGCGCTCGATCAAATTGCCCATCCGGGTACGCGACTCCGTCGAATCGGAAAAGAACTCGTGCATCGCCGTCGCGATCTTCTCCGAGCCGGCGACCAGCACATCGCTCGCCGAAGACAACGGTGGCGAGGACAGCTCGGTGCGGATCTCGCCCAGCTCACGGGCTATCTGCCCGGCCAACCAGGGATCGACGCTGAACGTGTTCGCCATGCTCTCGCTCTCAATGTCACGGACGTCCACCGGCGCCGTGAACCATTCCTATCGACGCACCGATGCGCACACAACCAACCGTCCGTACCACCCGCCCGTGCCGAAAAGGGACAGGCCTCGGACGATCGGAACGCGACGCCGCCTGGCCCGCCAGAATCATCAACGCGCCGTCCAGAATTCGGTTACGGCCGCGCGCCCGGCACCCGAATCAGGCGGCTCGGCGGGGTACGGGACGACTTGCCCGGGTACCGCGGCTCGGCGATAGACTGCGACGGCTGGTCGTCCACGCCGCGCCGGCGCCTTTCCGCGTGACAGGAAGGACGGCCCGTGTCCCGGCGGCCCGCCGTCCTCCTCCGCAGGACTCTCGCCGGCTCCCGGCTGGGCCTGCAGTCCGTCCTGCTGACCGCGCTGCTGGCCACGACCTGGCTGATCGTCGGGACGTCGCTGAAGACGGCGGACGCGGCCACCGTGTCGGCCGGGCGAACCGGGTTCACCGTGATCGGTCTGGCCGCGCTCGCGTGGGTGCCCGCGTTGCGATCCGGTGCCCCTGAGACTGTGCGCCAGACCAGTCCCCCGCTGACCCGGACGACACTGCTCGGCCTGACCGGTGTGACCGCCTACACCGTGCTCTCCACCGTCGCGATCGCCCTCGCCGGTCCGGCGCTGCCCAGCCTGGTCGTGTCCCTGACGCCCGCCGTGGTTCTGATCGCCGACTGCCTCCTGCGGCGAGCCCGTCCGTCAGGGCGCGCGCTGCTCGGCACCGGGGTCGCTGTCGCCGGCGCCGTCCTCTACGTCCTGCCCCGGCTGACCTCGACCGCGGGCCACAACATGCTCCTCGGCGCGGTCGCGGCATCGGGCGCGATGGTGTCGATGGCCTTCTACGGCCTCTATTTCGCCACCGTCAACCGCGGCTATCGCGGGCCCATGGCTCCCCGGATCCTGCCGATCTTCACCGTCGGTGCGATCCCGCTGGTCATCTGGGCGGCCACCGACCCGGCTGTCGGTGACGTTCGGTGGTCAACGGTGGCGCTGCTCGCCGTGCTCGGGACCGTCATCTACGTGCCGGCGTACCTTCTGCAGCACAAGATCCTGGTCTCCGCCGGAGCGTCCTACGCGGCGCTGCTCGGCCTGGCCGTCGCGCCGGTGGTCGGCATCAGCTCGGCCATCCTGCGCCTCGCCGACCCGCCGGCACCGGTGCAGCTGGCCGCGACCGCGGTCACCCTGACCGGCATGCTTGTCGCGCTCGCCCGCCCATCCCACTAACCGGCCTGCTTCCCGCCCTCGGCCATCCCACCGACGGGCCTGCCTCTCGCGCCCGCCCATCCCACCGACGGGCCTGCCTCTCGCGCCCGCCCATCCCACCGACCCGGCCGCTCTTGGGCGCAACCACGCACGCAGGTGGAGCGGAGCGACCCTCGGCGTGAGCGACGGTCAGCACCACCCACCCCGCTACGACCAGTCCTTGAATCTGATCTTGATTGTGGGTCGGCTGGGCCCCGGCTCGCGGAACCGGGTGCCCAGCCGCGAACCACTAGCTCGCCGGCGGGGCCGGGAGGGTGTGGCCCGTGAAGGTGGCCGCCGACGCCTTCTTCAGCGCACCACCCGGAATCTCGCGGGTGTAGAGACGGGTGGTGTCGTTGATGTTGCGGAAGAGGATCACCCACGTCTGGCCGGAGCCGTTGCGGAGCGGGACGATCGTCGGGTCGGTCGCGACCTGGTCGGACGCGTCGGGGCTGACGCGGGACCAGTCGCCCCACGTGTTCGAGCCGGCGGCGGTCTCGAACACCCGGTACAGCTCGTTGTCGGTGCCCCGGACGACCACCGCGGTCCGGCCGAGCACCGGGTCGAGGATGGCCGCGGGCGCGCCGGCCGCGGCCACCGTGCCGATGGACTCCCAGCCGGTCGGCCAGGCACCGGCGCTGTCCTGCGCCTTGGTCTGGATCGAGCCGTCGGCCGCCCGGACGAAGACCCGCAGGCGCGAGCCGGGGTAGGCCACCACGGCCGGCCGGTCGGTCACGCCGTTGCCGCCCAGGTTGACCCAGGCGCCCATCGCGCCGTCGTTGGCGTAGAGCACCGTACGCACCGCACCCGCGGAATCCCGGGCGAACAGCTGCTGGCCCTGCGCGACCGGCACCGCGGTAACCGGGCCGACCAGGTCCTGGTCACCGAGGTTGCGCCAGTACGAAGAGGTGCCGGTGACGACCCGGTGGTGCCACAGGGCACCGTCGGCGTCGACACCGAAGCCGACCACGACACCGGTGGACAGCGTCACCAGCGTGGGCGGCGAGGCCAGCGAACCGCCCAGGGTGCCGAACGCGTTGTAGGTGGCCGTACCGACCCCGGTCTGGCTGGCCGCCCAGTAGGCGCCGGCGGTGCTCTGTACGGTGACCTGAGCCCGGCCGTCGGTGTAGGCGGCCAGGGCCGGCGGTCCGGTGTACGGGTCCTCCGAGGCCGGCGCCGCGCTCCACTGCACGGAACCGAAGTCGTCCGGACTCGTCTGGTGGCCCAGCCGGGTCACGCCGATGTTGTCGACGTACGCGTACTCGATCGTCCCCAGCGCCGTACCGACGGCCGGCGGCTGAACCGCGGCGATCGGCGAGAACCGCGCGATCGGCAGCGGCGTGACCGGCTCGGCGAACCAGCCCTCCATGTCCAGGATCAGCCGGACCGAGCCGGTCGACACGTTCTTCACCCGGATCTTGCCGTCGGTGCCGGGCTTGATGATGGCGAAACCGGCTCGGGTCCGGTCCGCGTTCCACGTCGCCGTCGAGCTGGTGGGCTCGGTGATGCCGACGCCCCACGCCTTGAAGTAGCCGTTCTCGGTGTTGCTCTGCGCGGTGAAGTTGAGCGCGACGCCGGCGATGCCCTTGACCGGCAGGCCGAACACGCCACCGACCGGCAGGTCGACCGTCGCGTTGGCGGCCAGCGTGGTGTCGGTGACCCGCTTGAGCAGCGGACGGAACCCGGCGCCGGTGTTGTTGGTCGGCGTCGCGTAGCCGAGCAGGCGGACCAGCAGGTTGACGGCGCCGGTGCCACGGTTGATCAGGTTGGCCCGTCCGTCGGCGGCGACCCGGATCCAGACGCCGTGCGAGGTGGTGCCGTTCTCGTTGGCCAGGACCGGATGCTCGCCGCTGCCACCGCTGGGCACGGTGCCGATCCAGCCGTCGGCCGTCGCGCCGGAGACCTGCAGGTCGACGAAGACCGCCGGTACGCCGGCCGGGACGACGCCGCCGAGCAGGTTGACCGTGCGACTGCCGCCGGCCGGGACGGTCCCGTCCGGGGTGCCGATGCCGCTGGCCGTGCTGACCACCGTCGGGTTGGCGGGTACGGGCACGAAACCGCCGGGCCCACTGGCCGCGGTGATCGAGGTGAAGTAGCCCATCACGTCGACGATGACGTCGATGTTCCCGGCGTTGTTGTAGAGGCTCAGCTTGCCGTTGGACCCGACCTCGACGACCGCCGCGTTGGACAGGTTGTCGCCGGCCGCGACGTTGACCTGCTGGCCGCCCGGCCGCGAGGTCAGGTCACCCTTGTAGAGCTGCAGGTAGGTGACGGCCGTGGGCGCCTTCGTGGTGATGTTGACGAAGACCGCCTTGACGTTGGTCGTGGGTACGCCGGCCGTGCCCAGGACCTGGAACTGTGTGGTGCTGGCGGGACCGCGGACCCCCTTGGTGGTGCCGGTCCCGTTCACGGTGTTGAGCACACGCGCGTAGTTGGTGAGCGGGACGTAGTCGCCGCCCTTGCCGGACGCGTCCGCCAGAGCGGGCGATGCGGCCGGCAGCGCCATCGCGGCCCCGGCCGTCAGGGCCAGCGCCAGCAACGCGTGGCGGAGATTCCACCGACGCCTCGTCATTTGTGCACTCCTTCGTTGGTTGGCTGGGCGGCGAAGGCCGCCGTCGTCACCTGACGGGTGTAGACGCGGGTCGCGTCGCCGGCCGTACGGAACACGATGGCCCAGGTCGAGCCGGCGCTCGTGGTGATCGGGGCGACGGTCGGGTCGGTGGCCGCCAGATCGGTTCCGGTCGGGTCGAGCGGCGTCCACGCGCCCCACTCGCCGGAGGCCGCGGCGGTCTCGAGCACCCGGTAGATCTGGTTGTCGGTGCCACGGACCACGACCGCGGCGCCGCCGGTGACCGGGTCGACGATGGCCGCCGGTGCGCCGGCCGCGGTGAACGAGCCGATCGTCTGCCAGGCCGCCGGCCACGTGCCGTCGGTGTTGGCCAGCTTGGTCTGGACGGTGCCGTCACCGGCCCGCACGAACACCCGCGGGCGGCCACCCGGGTAGATCACCGCGGCCGGCTTGTCCTCGGCACCGGCCGCGCCGACAGTGGTCCAGGCGCCGATCGTGCCGTCGTCGTTGTAGCGGACCGTACGGACGGCGCCGGACCAGTCCCGGGCGAACAACTGCTGGCCACCGGAGACCGGCACCGCCGTCACCGAGCCGGCCAGGTCCTGGTCGCCCAGGTTGCGCCAGTACGAGGTGGTGCCGGTGACCAACCGGAGGTGCCACAGGGCGCCGTTGTCGTCGACGCCGAAGCTGACGTTGACACCGTTGGACAGGCTGACCGGCGTCGGAGCGAAGTCCATCGTGCCGCCGCCGTTGCCCCACGGGTTGTAGGTGGCCGCCCCGACCGCGGTCTGGCTGGCCACCCAGTAGTTGCCCAGCACGTTGGGTACGGTCACCTGGATGCGGCCGTCCGGGTACGCGTTGACCCCGGGCTGCCCCGCGTAGGGCTCCTCGGTGGCCGGCGCCACGCTCCAGTCCACCGCGCTGAAGTTGTCCGGGTCGGCCTGGTGGCCGAGGTTGAGCCGGCCGTCGTTGTCGACGTACGCGTACTCGATCGTGCCCGGCGCACCACTCGGGTTGGCCGGCTGGATGAGCGAGGTCGGCGAGTACTGGGCGATCGGCAGCTTCGGCAGCGACTCGGCGTACCAGCCCTGCAGGTCGACGATCAGCCGCACCGTACCCGTGGAAACGCTCTTGACCCTGATCTTGCCGTCGGTGCCGGGGCGGATGACGGCCAGGCCGGCCCGGGACTTGCCGGCGTTCCAGGTCGCCGTCGAGCTGCCCGGCTCGGTGTTGCCGACGCCCCAGGACTTGAAGTAGCCGTTCTGGGCCGGGCTGTTGGCCTCGAAATTGAGCGCCAGCCCGGCGATGCCGCGGGTGGGCAGGCCGTTGGTGCCGCCGACCGGGACGTCGACCGTGCCGTTGGCGGCCAGCGTGGTGTCGATCAGCCGCTTGACCAGCGGACGGAAGCCGGCGCCGGTGACGCTGAGGTTGGTGTGGTAGCCGAGCAGCCGGATCAGCACGTTGATCGTGCCGGCGCTGTGGTTGACCAGGTTGATCCGGCCGTCCGCGGCCAGCCGGATCAGCGTGCCGGACGAGGTTGTGCCGGTGTCGAAGGCCAGGTTGGCGGTCTCGCCGCTGCCGCCGGTGGGTGTGGTGCCGACCCAGCCCTCGGCGGTGGCCCCGCCGACCTGCAGGTCGGCGAAGATCGCGGGCGAACCGGCCGGGACGATGCCGCCGAGCAGGTTGACCGTACGGCTGGCGTTGGCCGCGATGCCCGCCACGTTGAGCACGGTGGGGTTGGCGATGACGGGTACGAAGCCGCCCGGCCCGCTCGTGCCCCGGGTCAGTGTGTAGTAGCCGAGCACATCGACCAGGACGTCGATGTTGCCGGCGTTGTTGTACAGGTTCAGCTTGCCGTTCGAGCCCACCTCGACGATCGCCGAGTTGGAGAGGTTGTCGGCGGCGGCCACGTTGAGGGTGGCGATGCCCGGACGCGACGTCAGGTCACCCTTGTAGAGGGTCAGGAACGTGGCGGCGGTCGGCGCCTTCGTGGTCACGTTGACCATGACCGCGCGGACGTTGCCGGTGGGCACGCCGGCCACCCCGAGCACCTGGAACTGGGTGGTGCTGGCCGGACCCCGGACCCCTTTGGTCGTGCCGACCCCGGTGAGGGTGTTCAGCACCCGGCCCATGCCGCTCGCGAGCGCGACGTAGTCGCCGCCCTTGCCCGCGTCGTCGGCCAGAGCGGGCCGTGTGCCCGGTAAGGCCATCGTGGCGCCGGCCGTGACGGCCAGTGCCAGCAGCGCGTGGCGGACTCTCCACCGACGCCTCATGATTCGTTCCTCCCCGTGGAAATGGCATGGGTGCGGGGGAACAGGCCGTTGGCCTGCTCCCCCGGTACAGCGGTTGCGTCAGCGCCCAGCCGGCGGCTTGGGCAACGAGTACCCGGTGAAGGCCGGTGTCGCGGCCGTCCTCGCCTTGGCCAGGGCGACCTGGTCCTGGCGGTAGTAGACCCGGGTGGTGTCGTTCGGGTTGCGGAAGGCGATCAGGAACGTCTGACCGGAGCCCTTCCGGATCGGGGCGATGGTCGGGTCGCTGGCCGCCGGGTCGGAGTTCCCGTCCGTGCTGATCAGCTTCCACTGGCCCCAGGTGCCTGAGCCGGCGGCGGTCTCGAACACCGTGTAGACCTCGTTGTCGGCACCGCGAACGACCACGGCGGTCCGGCCCAGGACCGGGTCGAGGATCGCGGCGGGCGCGCCGGCGGCGATCTGGGAACCGACCTGCGCCCAGTCCTCCGGCCAGGTGCCGTCGATGTTCTGGATCTTCGTCTGGACGCTGCCGTCACCGGCCCGGGCGAAGACCCGCAGGCGCGGGCCGGGGTAGGCCACCACGGCGGGCCGGTCGGTCACACCGTTGCCGCCCAGGTTGACCCAGGCGCCCATGGTGCCGTCGTTGGCGTAGAGCACCGTACGCACCGCACCCGAGGTGTCCCGGGCGAACAGCTGCTGGCCCTGCGCGACCGGCACCGCGGTGACCGGCCCGACGAGATCCTGGTCGCCCAGGTTGCGCCAGTACGAGGTGGTGCCGGTGACGATCCGGTGGTGCCACAGGGCGCCGTCCGAGTCGACCGCCAGGTTGATCGTGGTGCCGGTGGCCAGGGTGATCTGGGTCGGCGGCGAGGCCATCGTGCCGCCCAGGTTGCCCCAGGCGTTGTAGGTCGCGGCACCGACCGCGGTCTGGCTCGCGGCCCAGTAGTCACCGGACGTCCGCTGCACAGTCACCTGTGTCCGGCCGTCGGTGTAGGTGCTGATGCCCGGCTGCCCGGTGTACGAGCCGTCGGTCGCCGCCGGGCTCCACTGAACCGTGATCTGGTCGGGGTCGGCCTGGTGGCCGAGGCGCGGGACGCCGATGTTGTCGACGTACGCGTACTCCAGCGACCCGAGCGACGAACCGGCGGCCGCGCCGCCCTGCGCCACCGAGACCGGCGTGAACTGCGCGATCGGCAGCGGGGCGATCGGGTCGGCGAACCACGCCTGCAGGTCGACAGTCAGCCGGACCGTACCGGTGGAGACGCTCTTGACCCTGATCTTGCCGTCGGTTCCGGGCTTGATGATGGCCATGCCACCACGCTGCTTGTCCGCCGGCCAGGTCGAGACCGAGCTGCCCGGTTCGGTGTTGCCGACGCCCCACGCCTTGAAGTAGCCCGACTCGGTCGGGCTGTTGGCGGTGAAGAACAGGGCGGCTCCGGCGATGTTCTTGGTCGGCAGCCCGTTGGTGCCGCCAACCGCCACGTCCACCGACCCGTTGGCCGGCAGCGTCGTGTCGATCAGCCGCCGGGCCAGCGGCCGGGCGCCCGCCCCGGTGCTGTTCGAGCTGGTGAAGTAGCCGAGCAGCCGGACCAGCACGTTGACCGTTCCGGTGCTGTGATTGTTGACCGTCACCGAGCCGTCGCTGCCGACCCGGACCACCGCCCCCGAGGACGTGGTGCCCGGCTGGAACTCGAGGCTGCTCGTCTGCACGGTGCCGCCACCCGGAACGGTGCCGATCCAACCCGCCTTCTGCGCGGCGCCGGCCTGCAGGTCGACGAAGACCGCGGGCGACCCGGCCGGAACCACGCCGCCGCCCATGTTGACGACCTTGCTGCCGTTGGCCGCGATGCCGGTCACGTTGACCACGGTCGGGTTGCCGACGACGGGTACGAACCCACCCGGCCCGGTGGCCGTCTTGACCGTGGTGAAGTAGCCCATCACGTCGACGAAGATGTCGGTGTTCCCGGCATTGTTGAAGACGCTCAGCTGGCCGGAGGACCCGACCTCGACGATGGCCGTGGCGGAGATCTGCTCACCGGTGGTGACGTTGAGCGATCCGACGATGGGCCGCGCTGCCGCGTCCTTGTTCCAGATCGTCAGGAACGTGTTGGCCGTCGGCCCCTGGGCGGCGATGTCGACCAGGACGGCCCTGACGTTGGTCGTGGGCACGCTGCCCACGCCGGTCACCTGGAACGAGGTGGTGGTCCCCGGTCCCTTGGGCCCCTTGGGCGCCCCAACGCCGCTGGCGGTGTTCAGCACCCGCGTGTCCGAGGTCAGCGGCACATAGTCGCCGCCAACCCCGGCCGCGTCGGCCATCGCGGCCGGAGCCATCGGCAGCGCCACGGCCGCCCCAGCTCCTACCACTAACGCCAGTAACGCGTGGCGGATCCCCCGCCACGGCCGACGTCGTCTCATGTCTTCCTCCCCGTATTATTCGCCTATGTCGTATGCCGCAGCCGTAAGTCGGCTCGACATCACACCCGATGAGCGGTGTAGGACTGAATGTCGTCCAAAGCGTTCACCGCTCTCGAGCGCAGATCTGCGTCATTCTTCAATTCCTGCAATTTCGCGATAACCAGCGGTGTCGTGGCGCGATGAATTCGAGCCAGATGACCGAGGCAGATGACGGCGAGGGCCCTTACCTGGGGGTCGTGTGCGTTGTCCACCAGGTCGAGCAGGAAGGCCTCCATCCAGGCACGATCGGGTTCATCGAAGGTCAGTGCGAGGAGGGCGCCCGTCGCCTCCGTGGTGTCGTCCCCACGCACGATCGCAGCCGTACGTTCACGCCAATCATCGGGGGCTTCCTCAGACACGACGGGCTCCTCCACTATCTCTGCCGGCCCTTCTTGTCGACCAGTTTGGCCTTCTTCAGAGCTTCTTTCATGTTGTCCTTGAGCTCGTCCCAAGGTCGGACGTGGCCGTGCCAGATGTTGTTGTATCCGTCCTCCTGCGCACCACAACCGCACGCCCTCTGCTCGGTTCGGTCCAGAATAACGATCTCTCCATTGGAGACGCCGATCCGTCGCGGAGCCTGTCCAGGAGCCTCGGGGGTCCACTCGATCGAGTTCTCGAACGCTGCCTGGCCGTCGGTCGGCTCGGCACCGCTGACTCCGCGGCTGGTCTGGCGCTGCTCCCGGCCGTGCTTCGTCCGGCCCTGGTTGTCGTAGATGTCTTCGCCACAGTTGTGGACCAGAACCGGAGTGTTGCCGGCCTCCACGTAATACGTATGCAGTTCGTCGACGGTGAGGTTGTAGACCGTGGTGTTCTCGGTCCACGCCCGAGTGCTGTGGACGGTCGCCTGACGATGATCGGCCGTCTCGAACCGGTATCCGGGACGAAGGTTCTTCGGGAACACCCACGTCTGGAGATCGGTGACCCAGAACGGGTGTTCGTCGGTGGCGACGATCCGCTGCAGGCCCGTGTCGGTGTCGACAGTGATCTCGACGAGGTGCTTCTCGCCGGTTCCCACGATCACGTCGGTGACGACCCGGTCCTCGGTACGGCCCGTCGTCGGGTCGGTGGCCACTACCGTGTCCCCGACCATGACCAGACTGATCCGCTTCGTCGAACCGTCGGCCATGAGTACGCCGGTTGCGCCGTCGAAGCTGTTCGGGGTGCGGCAACTACCACCCTCGGATCGCCTGCCACCACCGGATCGGCCGAAGCCGCCGGTGGCCGCGCCGATGCCGGTGCTCATGGCCACGCCGACGAGGTCCACCTTGCCGGTGGTCGCGTACTGCGTGATGCTGTCGCTGACGCCGCCCTCGATGGCGCCGCCCAGGGCCCTTCCGCCGGCCGAGCCGGCAAAGCCGCCCATCTTGCCGAGCACCGCACCGGCGAGCTTGCCGCCGATCGCGCCGGCTCCGGCTCCGACCAGTCCTTGCAGACCGCCGATCGCGGCCGACTTGAAGGCGTCGCCGAAGCTGTGGATGTTGCCCTGGGCGGCGTCCTTGCCCAGGTTGATCAGAGCGGCCGCGCCGACCGCGCAGGCGACCGCGCCCACGCCCAGCGTGATCGCGCCACAGGCCACACCGGCCGCGATACCGCCGATGATGGCCAGGCCCTCAATGATCGCGTCCTGATGTTCCTGGACGAACTGGCCGACCGCGTCGGCCGCTTTGGAGACGGTCGCCACCACAGCGCCGACCGACTCGACCGCTTTGTTGTAGAGGTTCGTGGCGAACTTCGACGGGTCGGTGACCGCCTGCACGGTCATCGACACCAGGGCCGGTGCGATCTTGGCCGCGCTCTGGATGACCTTGCCGGCCATCTTGATCAGTGGCTTGGCCGCCGCCATGATCGCCGGGATCGGCGTGTACTTGATCGCCGCCTTGACCGCGGCCCTCGCCTTGGCGGTGACTGCTTTGCGTACTTCGTTCAGGTGTTTCGCGGCCGCTCGGGCCTGCTGTTTGGCCCAGTCCTTGAAGTTGCCGCTCTTGAGAGCGTGATAGCCCTCGCGGACCTTGTTGACCACCCGGTCCAGACCACTGGCGTGGTAGAAGGCGACCGCGGTGTGCTTGATCGCCGAGCCGACCGCCTTGATCCCGCTCCACACCGTGCGCCCGAAGCTGACAGCCGAGTTGTACACCGTCGAGGCGACGCTGCTCGCGAAGTTCACGGTGGCGGTCTTGACCGTGTTCCATCCGGACGAGATCGAGCTGCCGATCTTCTTCCAGTTCGGCCAGTGACCGTCCGGGTCGTTGTAGTCCAGCGGAGCTCCGGCGCCGTACGCGTACCGGTTGGCCAGGATCGAGTCACCGCTTGAGTAGTCGACGGTGTCACGTGAGTCGAAGGTGCCCGTGCCCGGGTCGTACCACCGGGCACCCATGTCGATCTGCTTGGTGTCCGGGTCGGTCCAGTCGCCCTGGAAGCCGAGGTTTCCGGTGTCGCCGTCGGTGGCGAGCACCTTGCCCCACGGGTCGTAGGCGGTAGACGACGCCGGCTTGGTCGCCGACGTCTGAGTCGGGTCGAGTACTGCCACGATGTCGCCGTGCACGTCCGCGATCGTCAACCGCGCCTGCTGCCCCTGCCCGACGGCCAGCAGCTCGCCGCCCAGACCACGGGCGAACGTCTCCGCACCGTCGGACACCGGGTCGTCACTGCCGCCGCCATAGGTCCAGCGAATACCGTTGCGGGCGGCGACCCGGTCCGAACCGTCGTAGGTGTAGTTCGTCCCGATGCCGGTGACCATCCGGTCGAAGGCGTCGAACGCGTACTGCTCGGTGAGCCCCGAGCTGGTGCGCGACTTGAGAGTTCCGCGTGCGGTGTAGGCGTAGGTGTAGTCGCCGTCCGAGAGCAGACGGTTCCGCTCGTCGTAGGTAGCTGTCTTCGATCCGGCCTTGACCCGGTTGCCCGAGTCGTCCCACTCGTAGGCGACCGTGCCGGCCGCACTGGTCCATGAGGTGAGCCGCCCGGCCTTGTCGTAGCCGTACGTGTTCTGTCCAGAACCAGCCGTGCCGGTCGTGTTCTTGCTGGTGACCTGACCGTTGAGGTCGAAGCCGTAGGCGATCGACGACACCGTCTGTCCGGCCGAATTCTTGATCGTGTCGCTGGAGATCCGGCCATAGTCGTCGTAGCCGTACGTCCGGGCGGACAGTGCGCCGTACGCGATGCTGGTCAGCATGCCGGCGCTGTCATAGCCGAGCTTCTCGGTGACTCCCGTGAGCCCGTCCTTGACCGTGTCCAGCCGGCCTCGGTCGTAAGCGAAGACCGCCGTGCCCGCGGCGTCGGTGCGGCTGGTCTGGTTGCCGTCCGCGTCGAAGGCAAACGAGGCATTGCCTGACGGCCCGGAGGCGCCGAGCAGGTTGCCGCGGTCGTTGTAGCTGTAGGTATCGGTGCCACCGGGTGCGCTGACCGAGGTGAGCCGTCCGACGGTGTCGTAGCCGAGCGTCCGGGCGGTGGTGGCCGCCTCCGCCCCGGCGCCGGTCTCGCTGGTCATGTTGCCGGCTGCGTCGTATCCCCGGGTCCGGATCACTCCGGCCGGCGCGTACAGTCGCACGGCCTGCATGCTCTTGTCGTACGCGACCGACCACGTGCGGTCGGTCGTGGCCGGCTGCGCTGTGGTGGCCGGGTCGATCGTCGACTCGTTCAGTCCAAGGCTGTTGACGGTGTAGATGGTCGAGTTGCCGCGGCCGTCGGTGTACCGGGTGCGGTTGCCGGCGGCGTCGTATCCCCACGACGTGGTGATCGACTTGGTGTCGGTGACCGGCTCGGTCTGGCTGACCAGCTGATTCGCCGCGTCCCAGGTGTAGGTGGTCTTGGTCTGGTAGGGGTCGGTCGACTGGACCAGGTTGCCGGTCGGGTCGTAGTCGTACGTCGTCGTGCGAAGGGTGTCACCGGCGGCGTTCAGGTTCGAGTCGCTGATCCGGTTGCCGAACAGGTCGTACCCGACCCGCGTCGTACGGCCCTTGCCGTCGGTGGCCCGCACCTGCCGGCCGCTGTAGTCGTACCCGAACTGGGTGACGACTCCCTGCGGCGAGGTGGTCTTGATGACCTGGCCTTGACCGTCGAAGGCGTTCTGGGTGGTGGCGCCGCTCGGCGACTTGGTCGCCACCACGTTGCCGGCGTCGTCGTAGGTGATCCGCGTGGTGAAGTTGTCGGTCGCCGGGTATCGCTCGACCTGGGTACTGGTGACGGTCCGGTCCAGGTCGTCGTACGTCGTCTCGACCCTTGCTCCGGTCGGACCGACTACAGCCAGGGGCTTGCCGGTACGGCTGTACGTCATCCGGGTGATCGCCCGGTCGTCGTTGGTCCGCCCGGGCTCGTCCTTGACCGTCAACCGGTTGAGCTGGTCATAGTTGAACCGCGTGGACGTGCCATCGGGGTCGATCGTCTCGATCGCGTTGCCGGCCGGGTCGTAGCGGGTCTCGGTGACCGGGATGACCGCCTCGCTGGCCCCGGGCGCCGTGTAGCTCGGGGCGATTCCCTTCACCGGCCGGCCGTTCAGGTCGAACTCGGCCCGGGAGATGTTGCCCAGCGGGTCCTGCGTGGCGACCTGCTCACCGAAGGCGTTGAAGCCCACCTTCGACACCGACCGCACCGTCGTGGCGGGCTGGCCGTTGCTTTCCGCCTTCGCCGGGGCATCGGTGGTGACCGTGGGCCGGCCCAGCTCGTCGTTGGTGACGTCCGTCGTGTAAGCCGCCGGGTCCGCGCCAGTCACGTTGCCGCGCGGGTCGGTCGACGAGACGAGCAGGCCACGCTTGTCGTACTTGTTGGTGGTGACCTGGGTCTTGCCGCCGCTGCCGGTGACCGTCTCCTTGGTCATCTTGTTGCCGTCGTCGTAGACGTAGGCGACCTGCTGCGTCTCGGCCGCCACCAGCCAGGGCAGGTTGGACGGCTTGCCGGACTGGGTCGTCAGGGTCACGTTGCCGTTCAGGTCGAACTTGAACGTGCTGACCCGCTCGACGTTGGTGCCGGGCATGGACGTCGTCTTGACGACCTTGCCGGCCGCGTCGACCTCGTTGGCGACCGACTGCTGGCCGTTGTTCAGGGTCTTCTTGATGGCGTTGCCGGCGCCGTCGTACTCGTTCTCCTCGACGATGAAGTCGCGGGTGGTGCCGTCGGGGTTGTGGAAGTTCTTCAGGATCGTGCGGTAGGGCAGGTCGTCCTTGTAGTACTGGTATTCCAGGCGCCGGCCCATGGCGTCGGTGACGCTGGCCTGGCGGCCGGCGAAGTCGTAGGAGTATTTCTGCAGGACCAGGTAGTCGCCGGTGCCGGTGGCGGGAGCGCCCTCGGGGTCGCTGTGCCAGTCGCGCAGGCGGACCTCGGCGATCTTGTTCTGGGCGGTGTAGGCGTAGTCGACGCGGTTGCCGTTGGCGTCCTGTTCGGACACCTTGTTGCCGAAGCGGTCGTAGGCGGCGGTGGTCTCGTTGCCGAGCGGGTCGACCTGGCGGATCGGGCGGTTGTACTCGTCGAACTCGGTCAGCGCGGTCCGCGGCTGGTCGCCACCCAGCAGGTCGGAGACCGTGGTGCTGGTGACGTTGCCGTCGGCGTCGTAGACGTTGGCGGTCTGGGTCTGGTGCTTCACCCCGGTGACCGCGTCCGTCGTCGCCGGGCCGACGCCGGTGAGCATCCGGCCCTGCGCGTCGTACGAGTAGGCCGTGGTGACGCCGTTCGGGAAGGTGTCCGAGGTCTGTTTCTCGGAGACCTTCCGGCCGAGCGTGTCGTACGTGTACTCGGTGATCAGGCCCATCGGGTCGGTGACCCGGGCCAGGTCACCGTTCTGGTAGTACGCGTACTGGGTGGTCTTGTCCCGGGCGTCGGTGGTGGTGGCCAGCAGACCGGACGGCGGGTTGCCGCCGCCCACCGCCGGCTCGCCGCCGTTGGTGTAGGTGTGCTTGGCGTAGCTGCCGTCGGGGTTGTTCTGCTGCAGCAGGTTTCCGGTGACCGGCGCGTAGGTGTAGCTCGTGTCGTAGTTGGCGTCGGTGGCCGACGCGGACCGCGAGTCGCGGGTCTCCACGGCCAGGTCGCGCCGCGGGTCGAACTCGTCGGTGATGGTCGTCGAGTAGGTGGTGTACGAGGTGAAGCACAGCGACTGCGTACGGCAGGTCTTGCGGGTGACGACGTTGCCCCGCTTGTCGTACGTCATCTCGACGCTGTCACCGTTCTCGTTGGTGACCTTGTTCTGGAAGCCTTGCGCGTTGTAGCTGAAGCTGCGGATGGCCATGCCGTCGAGATCGTGCCGGACGAAGATCGGGCCGCCCGAGTCGTCGGGAATGATCGTGCAGAAGCCGGGGTCCTGCGGGTCGGGCTGGGAGCACTGCTCGACCGGCGGGTCGGACGGCGGCGTGCTGGGCCGGGGCAGGTCCTCGGGCCGGGTCTCCAGGCCGAGCGGGGTGCCCGAGCGCAGCATTTGGCCGGTGATGGCGTCGTACTCGTAGAGGTACGGGCGGTCGGCCGGGTCGTTGACCTGGATGCTGCGGCGCAGGTCGTCGTCGTCACCGTAGACGGCCGGCTTACCGACGTCCCAGGTGCCGCCGTTGCCGTCGGTGTACTCCTTGACCCGGTCGGTGTCGGTGTCGTAGACGATCTGCGACGCGATCTTGTTGCTGGGCAGGGTCACCCGGCTCAGCTGCTGCGCGGCCGGCGACGACATGGCCTTGTGCGCCTTGACCGTGGCCTCACCGAGCGGATGGTTGTAGATCGCCACCTCGTCGATGACGCCCTGGAAACTGCGCTGGTTCGCGGTGCCCCAGTTTTTCCAGGAGGCGGGCGTGGTGACCGTGGCGGCACCGATCTGGTTCTCGGAGAGCAGGTTGGCGTCGACGCTGACGTTGGTCCGCTCGCCGACCTTGTTGCCGTCCAGCCACAGGGTCTGTGTGCCGCCGAGCAGGGTCAGCACGGCGTGGTGCCAGACGTTGTTGTTGACCGTCGCCGACGACGTGATCGGGTCGATCGCGCCCACCGCGAACTGGCCGCGGAGCAGGCCGTCGGTGCCGGTGTAGAGGATCGGCACACCGTTGGTGGGTGTGGTGCCGAGCGCCTTGTCCTGGTAGCCGATCAGCGGGCCACCGGTCTGGGTCAGGCCGATCTTGAACCAGACCTCGACGGCGGCGTCCCGGCTCTTCTTCAGCGTGCCCTTGGGCAGGGTGATCGACGAGTTGGTGCCGTTGAACGAGGCCGCCTTGTTGTCGGTGCCGGCCAGCGCACCGTCGGCCCCGAGGGTCACGTTCTGGTAGGTGCCGGCGTCCTTGCCCAGGTTGACCGCGACGTCGCTGGCCGCGCCGACGTTGCTGACCGCGCCGGTGGACGACGCGCTGTCGTTCAGGCGCCAGTACGACTCGGGCTTGGCGTCCTGCACGGCCGTGCGGTAGTGCGAGCCGGGGCTGTAGTCGTAGGTGGTGCACTTGGAGTCGGGCGTGCAGACGGTCTTGAGCTGGTCACCGTCGTACGTGTATTTCCATACCAGCGCCGCGCCGTTGATCACGTCGGTGGTGACCTGGGTGACGTGGTTGCCGGTCCAGGTGAACTTCAGCGCCCGGCCGGCGGTGTTGGTCTGGCTGTTGGAGACCTGGGCCTTGGCCAGCTTCCCGGTGTTCGTGTCGTTGGTGAAGACGATCGAGCTGCCGGAATTGTTGGTGATCTTGCTCAGCTTGCCGCTGCCCAGGCTGAACGTGTAGGTGGTGCCGCTCTTGTCGAGCAGAACCCAGCTGGTGCTGTTGGTGGTGAGCTTGGCGACGCGGCCGGACGGCGGGACGAACGTGCCGTCCGGGTTCTTGCCGAACCGGACCGCCTGGCCGTCCTGATAGGTGATGACGACGTTGCCGGAACCGTCGGTGTCCGGCACGACCTTCATGTCGTACCGCGACGACCAGCCCGCGCCGAACGCGCCGTCGGTCCGCGGGTCCGTACTGTTGTAGGTGCGCGCGACGTTCAGGTCGACGCCGGCCGTGGCGACCACGGCGTCGACCGCGGCGGTGCTCAGGTTGCCGGTGTTGGCGTCGAACTCACGGCCCTTCTCCGCGTACGGAGCGCCGGCCACCTTGGAGATCACGTCCGGTTGCGGGACCGAGGAGAACATCGTCGAGTACGGCGCCACCGTCTCGTTGTTGTTGTCCTTGACCGTCGTACGCCACTGGTAGCTCTTGCCCCAGACCAGCCGGCCGGCCGGAACCGTCCATGCCTGCTTGGTCTGGTAGCCGGAGTTGGTGCAGGACACCGGCTTGCCGTCGGCGTCGACGTCACAGACCTCGAACTTGAACTGCAGGGTCTGCCCGGGCGGCGCGTCGGTGTCGACGGCCCGGGCCCAGAGCAACGGCTGCAGGGTCTGGGCCTGGTAGCCGTTGGGCGGGTAGAGCTCGGCGATGACCGCCGGGATGTCGATGATGCGCAGCACGATGCGGGCCGGCGGCACCTGGTAGTCGGTGAACACCGCGCCGCCGGTGCGGACCATGGTGAAGTCGAGGAAGTACGTGCCCGGCGGCAGGTGCTTGACGGTCGCGTCCAGCGTGACCTTGCCGTTGCGGGCGACGTTGCCGGGCAGTGTGGCCGCGCGCTGCTGCCCCACCGCGGCGCCGGTCTGCGCGTTGTAGGCGCGGTAGGCCAGGTAGTAGGTGCTCGGCGTCCAGCCTTCGGCGCTGGTGTTGGTGACCGTGACCTTGACCTTGCCGTCCTGGACCTGGGTGACATCGGGGACCGGGACGGGGTTGGGGATCTCGTACTTGGCGTTGTACGGGCTGTGCGTCACGTACAGCGTCGGCTTGTTGGCCGTGCTCGTGCCGCCGAACTTCTTCCAGTTCTTGCTGTCCGAGGTGTTGGCCCGCAGCGAGAGCCCGTTGTTGGCCCCGCCGTTGGCCCAGCCCTGGATCAGTTTGCGACCGCCGTCGCCGAGGTCGATGAACTCGGCCGCCGCCGGGCACGGCGACGAGCTGGCACCGAACGGGATGTACCCGTGCGCGAACGACGCCGAGCCGAGGGAGCCGCCGACGTTGGGGCCGGGGTAGCTGTAGTTGCCGTCGGCCGACCAGGACTGGGTGACGCCGTGCACGGCGATCGGCCGGGACCGGCAGGAGCCGGCGTCGAAGTTGATCAGGCTGAGGCCGGCGCCGAGGATCGTGTGGTTGGCCAGCTTGGTGCTGACCGCGTCGAACTTGATGTACGAGGCCGCGTTCTGACCGTCGTTGCCGACCAGCAGCTCGGTGCCGCCGCCGACGGTGGAGCTGCCGCGCACGTACATGGCGCCGTTGCCGGCACCGGGCTCGACCGGCGGGCCGACAGTCGGGTCGAGCAGGACCGGGAAGACCCGCTCGGGCGCGGCCAGCCACTTCGCGTCGGCGGTGATCCGCAGCGTCCGGCCGCCGTCGCGCAGCGCGTAGCTCACGTTGTCGGAGCGGGCCGGCTGATCGGCCGAGTCTTCCATGGAACCGGCCGGAACCACGGCCCGGACCTGGCCGGCCGCGTCGACCAGCTCGATCTGGCGGCCGGCGAGGCGTGCGGTCAGCCCGGTCAGGCGCAGCGGGAAGTCGTACACGCGCGGCGCGCCGGCCGAGCGCAGGACGATTGTCTCTTTGCTGCCACCGGGCTCGGCCCGCAGCTTCAGGTCCACATCGGGGAGTACGCCGGGGTAGCTGATCGACTCGCCGTCGGCGCGCCCGGTCGCGGCGGCCGCACCGGCCAGCCCGTACGCGAAGACGTGCCCGGCGTCCAGGGTGAGCTTGACCAGCTCGGGGTGGTCGGCCCGGGGCGCCAGGCGGACGTCCACCGCGTCGGCGGTGTTCTTCCAGCCGGCGCCGTCCGCGGCCAGGTCACTGTCGATCGGCGCCCAGCTGCCGTCGGGCCGCCGGTAGTTGATCGGCGTGCCGGAGAACTCGGTGGTCTGGGTGCCGTCGGCGTTGTCGTAGATCCGCTCGGTGGCGTTGCGCGGCGCCTGCACCCGGCTGGTCCGGCGGTCGAAGCCGGCCTTGCGGCCGGCCGGACCGGTGGTGACCGAGGCCTTGTTGGCCGGTGCCTTCGGCGCGGCCTGGCCCTTGAACAGGGGGTAGCGGCCACGCTCGGAGGCCGGGATGGTGTGGTTGCCGTTCTTGCCGGTGACGCTGGCGCCGCCGGCGGCTGTCCCCCAGCGCTGCGACGGCTTGGCCTGCGCCTTGTGCGCGGCGGCCTGGAGCCGGTCGCGCACGGCGGCCGGTGTCGGCGCGATGCCGGAGCCGCCCAGGTTGAGCGCCAGGATGAAGGCCAGCGCGGCGGCGATCGCCAGCCGTGTGCTGTGCCGCCAGAGCGCCTTACGCGGCTGCCGCCAATAGGTCTGCGGACCGTGCGGCCGAGCCGCGGAAAGACGAGAAGTGAGCCGTTTTGCCGCGCGCCTGAAAAAGGCAGACGCGTGCCATCGCCCGACCAGCATTTAGTCCGCCCCCGTGGTGAACTGGTTCGAAAGTCGCCGATGAGACAATGACAGTCGGGCCGGGCGGCGTCAAGCAGTGAGATGGCTCAATGTCAAGACTGCCCGGACGGTCCGGAAGTCGACAGTGGAGTGCGCTTGAGCAGGGCGGTGATCGAGCGGCGGCGCTGGAAGGGGAACTCGAAGAGCTTGGCGAACAGCCAGGCAGTGACGAGGGACACGCTCCCGGTAACCGCGGTGGTAACCGCGAACGCGGCCAGGCCGTGACCGAGCCGGGGCGCCACCACGGTCAGGCTGAACGCCACCACGATCGGCAGGTGGATCAGGTAGAGGCTGTACGAGAAGGAGCCCAGCCGGGCCAGCGGCCGTGAGCTGAGCAGCCGGACCAGCGGCGCGGGGCGGCCGGTGGCCAGGGTGACCACGAGCAGGGCCAGAGCCGGGGTGACGGCCAGGTCGACCCAGAAGTAGTGGGCGACGACCCAGCCACCACCCTCGAGCACGATGAGCGCGGCGACCGGGAGGGCCACCGCCATCGTCATCGCCGGCCATGCCGCCCGGCGTACCGTCGAAGAAGCCGGCAGAATCGCCGCGGCCGCGACCCCCGCCGCGAACACCGGGAGCAGCTGCCAGGTCAAGTACCGGGCGGCTGCACCGGCCGGGGCGAAGATCAGGCCGGCCAGCACGACCGGAATCGTTGCGGTAAACAGCATGGCGGTGACGCCGGCCCGCCGGATGATCAGCAGGAGCGCCGGGAAGGTCAGGTAGAGCAGAGCCTCGACGCTGATCGACCAGAAGGCGCCGTTCGGCGTGGGCGCGCGGACCAGGTCCTGCAGGAGCAGGCCGAAAACGACAACGGACTTGCCGTTGGGCGGGCCCGAGTGCGGCATCCGGACCACGGTCAGGGTGATGACCAGGCTGAAGGCCAGGGCGGCCCAGTACGCCGGGAGGATCCGCCAGGCCCGGCGCCGCGCGAACCGGCCCAGCCCGCCCAGCCGCCAGCCGTTGCGGGCCGGGCCCACGGCCAACGAGAAACCGGACAGCACCAGGAAGAACACCACCGCCAGCCGGCCCAGGCCGAGCCAGTCCAGCCAGGCCGGGCCGGTGCTCTTGGGAAAGCCCTTGAAGGTGTACGCCCAGCAGTGGAAGAGCAGCACGTACAGCGCGCAGAGGCCGCGGAGCCCGTCCAGTCCCGCCACCCGCCCGGTCGGGGCCGACGGCGAGGCCGGCGCGGGGTGCTCGAGGACGGCTTGGCTCACACCCGGTAATCACGTAGCCGGCCGCCCAAGGGTTCAGGCGACGACCAGGTCCCGGCCCTGCCGCTTGGCCGCGTAGAGCTGCCGGTCGGCCTGGTCGAACAGGTCGGGCCCGCGCATGCCGTCGGTCCACACCGCGGCCCCGATGCTCAGCGTCACCCGCAGGCCCGGCATCAGCGTGTTCCAGTCGTAGCCGCGGACCGCCGCCCGGACGCGCCGCGCGATCGCCGCCGCGGTGGGCAGGTCGGCGTCGAGGAAGACGGCGAACTCGTCGCCGCCGAAGCGGACCGCGGCCTCGCCCTGCCGGCAGTGCGCCCGCAGCACGTCGGCCACCGCGTGCAGCACCCGGTCGCCGACGCCGTGCGAGTAGGTGTCGTTGATGTCCTTGAAGTGGTCCACGTCGACCAGGATCAGCGCGGTGCCACGCCCGGTCCGGCCCAGCCGCGCGTCGAACGCACGCCGGTTGCCCAGCCCGGTCAGCGCGTCCGAGACGGCGACGTCCTCGGCGCGGTCGCGGGCCGCCTCGAGCTCGGCCCGGCGCCGGGCCTGCCGCAGCATCTGCCGCCGGTCGAGACGCTGCCGCCACAGCAGGGCGAGCTGGTCGCGCAGGGTGTCGAGCATCGTCGTGGCCGCCGCGCCGGGGTCCATGGCGGCGGCGATCCGGGCCAGTTCGTACCGGATGATCAGCCGTTGACCGGTCTGCTCGGACAGCTCCAGGGCCGCGGTCAGCTCCCGGAAGGCGCCGCGCGGGTCGCCGAGCTCGTGCAACGCCGAACCGTAGGCGATGTGCAGCAGCCGCGCCTCGTGCCGTAACCCCTGCGCCCGCAGCGGCAGCAGGTGCTCCTCGGCCAGCTCGATCGCCTCGCCCGGCCGGCCGGTGCGGGCCAGGCCGACCGCGAGCAGCGCGACCACCACCGGCGCGTCCGGGTCGAGAGCCCGGTGCTCCCGGGCCAGCTCGACGCTGCGGGTCAGCCGGGACCGGGCCTCACCGGCCGCACCCAGCTGCTGCAGCCGCATCCCCCACTCCAGCAGCATCTCGGCGTGCATCAGCCGCAGGCTCTCTTGGAACACCGGGTCGGCGCCGGAGTCCCGGGCACACCGGTCGGCCAGCTCGTACAGCTCGGCGGCGAGGGCGGCGTCACTGATCGAGCAGAGTGCCGAGAAGTAGCGGCCCTGGTGGGGCAACAGCTCCAGCTCGGTGATCGCGCGGGCCAGCAGGTGCAGGCCCTCGTCGGTCCGGCCCAGCTTGACGTAGAGGTCGGCCTGGTCGGCCAGGATCTTGACGTAGTTGGCGCGGGGCCCCGAGACCCGGCGGGCGGCGGCCAGCTCCTCGCTGATGGACAGCGCCTCGTTCAGGCGGCCGAGGCCCAGCAGCGCGTACATCCGCGCCTGGCGGGCCAGCAGGTACGCCGGGCGGTCACCGAGCGTCAGCAGCACCGCCTCGGCCCGGTCGCCGAGCACCAGCGCCTCGTGGTGCCGCCCGTTCATGGTGAGGTTGTGCACTTCCAGCGCACAGCCGAACAGCACCCCATGGGAGTCGGCGGGCACGGGAAGGGGCACGCCCCGCTTATCGGCCGGCGGAACCGTGAGTTGAGCTAGGCGGCCAGCGTTCGGCTCGCCACCTCGCGCAGGTAGCGGGCCGTGTCCGCCCTCAGGTAGAGGTTGGGCAGGTCGGCCGGCGACTCGCCGAAGAACATCCCGTACAGGATCGCGGCGTCCAGGTAGATGGCCTGACCGGTCGGGTGCTTGCCGTCCTTGACGATCAGCGGGGTGGTGCCGCGGCGGGCCACCACGCTCTCGAAGGCGTCGCTGACCGGCGCGATCGCGACCGGCAGGGGCAGCGCGGCGGCCAGCCGGGCATAGTTGGTGTCGATCGCGGCCACGTTCGCGGCCCGCGAGCCGAACGGCCTCGGGTTGACCAGCGCCCAGTTCTTGAACAGGATCACCCGGCCGCCGGGCTTGAGGGACCGGGCCAGGGCCTGGGTGTACGTGGCCAGCAGGGTCCGCCGCACCCGGCCCGGGTCGGTGGCCACCAGCACGCTGAACTCCTGCAGCAGGATGACGTCGTACCGGCGGCCGGCGGTCAGCGGCCGTTGCGACAGGCCGGTGTCCCAGCTCTTCTGCAGCGTGCTGCCATAGCGGATGGCCTTGGTCACCCGGATCGTACGGCCACGTTCGCGGGCCATCTCACGGATCACGTCGGGGGTGTCCGCGCCGGTGATGGCCCGGGTGCCGATCAGGCTGTTGCCGACGAACAGCACGTCGATGGCCGCCGATCGGGCCGCCGTGACCTCGGCCGACCCACTGGCCACGAGCCCGGCCGAGGCGACTGCGCCGACCAGCACCAGGGTGAGGACTTTTCGCAACACGAGGTCATGGTGCGGTCCCGGCGCAAGGGTCCGGCTCATCCGGTCGGCCGATGTTTGCCCCCGTTCAGGACGGTTTCGTGCACCCCGCAACGTCTCGCATCCTCGAAAGTTTCCGGAAGTCGTCGACGTGTGCGCGGGCACGGCCGGCAGCGACGACGGCCCGTACGACAGAATCGAACCCGAACCGTTCATCGAGGAGGCGTCATGGCAGGTCATGGTGGCAGCGTGGAGCGAGTCGGCACGCACACGTGGATCGGGCGCAACGAACGGGGCGCCGAGGTGCGCATCGGCACCGACGAGGTGGCCGGCGCCTTCTCGCCCGGTGAGCTGCTGCAACTGGCCGTCGCCTCGTGCTCGACGGTGACGATCGAGGACATGGTCGTACGCCGCTCCGGGCCGGACGCCCGGGTGAACGCGACAGTGGACCGCGACCGCGCCCCGGGCACCCACGAGTACCAGCGGATCTCGGTCACGCTCGACGTCGATCTGGCCGGACTGGACGACACCGAGCGCGGCCGGGTGGTGAAGGCGCTGCGCACCGCCGTCGAGCGCGAGTGCACGGTCAGCCGCACGGTCGAGCAGGGCACTCCGATCGACCTCGAGATCGTCGCCGACGGCGGGGGTGCGCGCACCTCGTAGCATCGACCGCCATGGACTCCTCACTCGCGTTGATGATCGGGCTGGCCGCCTGCTATGCCGGTGCCACGTCGCTGCCCGCCCTGGTCCGGCGGCTGGGTCTCCAGCGGGCCGTCGCGGCCGGGGTCGGTGTCGTAGCCGCCGTCGTGCTGGCCTTCGCCCTGATGCTGCTGCTGGCCCGCGTCCACGTCGGCGCCACCGCGGTGGTCGTGCTGCTGTTCACCGGTGCGGCGGCCTACCTGGTGCTGCGCCCCGACCTCGACCAGCGGGCGGCGACCGGGACGGCCATCGGCGTGGCGGTCGTGATCGGCGCGGCGTTCGTCTTCGTCTCGTACCTCGCGGTCATGGCGTTCATCGGCGCGGCCGGCGTCTACCTGCTGCTGCGGCTGTTCCTGCGGATCCGCCCGGCCCTGCTGGTGATGGGCGGCACCATGTGCTGCCTGCTCGCCGCCTCGGGCGCGGTCTTCGCGGTGGCCCTCTCCAACATGTGATCACTGCGGCGACTAGCATTGCCGCGACCGGCCAGGGACGGCGAGACGAGGCGATATGCGGTGGTTCCGGCGCGGCGCGGGTCGGCAGCCGGTGCAGCACGATCCGGGTGTGCGGGACGCGCTTCTGCATGACGTACGCACGCAGTTCGGCGGCGCCGTGATGATGCGGTTCGCCGACCAGGCCGACACCGTGACGCGGATGCTGGCCGGCGACGACGGGCTGGCCGTGGCGGCCGAGGTGATCCACCAGTCGGCCGACGAGGCCCACGCCCAGATCGCCGGTCAGGTGACCGACCTGCACCAGCGCACCGGGCACTGGTTCGCCGTCGACCGCCGCAACTACCGGCCACTGTGGCGCGACGCCGCACCCTACCTGCGCTGGCCGATGTTCGAGTTGCGGAGCGGCTTTCATCCGTACGCCCAGATCGCCGGCGCCACCGCTGTCGTCGGCGCCCAGGCCAAGCGCCTGACCAAGGTGTCCGACCCGACCCCGGTGCTGGACCACCTCTTCGAACTGCTCGACCTGACCGTGGCCGGGTGGGAGTTCTTCGGCGTACCGGTCGACAGCGACGGCGCCGGCCTGGCCCACAGCCTGATCACGTCGGCCCGCGCCCTGCACGACGCGATGGACGAGCCGCCGCCGATCGCCCTGTCCATCCGCGAGCTGATGCGCCGAAACAACACCCTGCAGGTGTACGAGCCCGGCTCCGGCCGCCCCCTCGGCACCTTCAACCCGGGCAAGCAGATGCGCGAGGTCCTGCTCACCTGACCCGGGTGGTATGAAAGCGGCATGGTCCCTTTCGCCGATCTCGACGCCTACGTCGCACTTCCCCGCGTGGACGGACTGTGGCTGGCCCCCGACGGCAGCCGCCTCGTCGTCGGGGTGGCCACACCCGATCGGAAGAACACCCGCTACCTCACCGCGCTGTGGGAGATCGACCCGGAGGGGCGCCGACCGGCCCGCCGGTTGACCCGCAGTTCCGAGGGCGAGGCGGCGGCCGCGTTCACGCCGGACGGCGACCTGCTCTTCGTGTCGAAACGGCCGGACCCCGACGCCGAGGAGGGCGCGGAGGCCCGGCCCGCGTTGTGGGTGCAGCCGAGAGACGGCGGAGACGCGAGAGTGCTGGTCACCCCACCCCATGGGGTACGCGGACCGCGCACCGGCGCCGACGGCACGGTGCTGTTCGGGACCGGCCTGATGCCGTCCGCCCCCGACGCCCCGGCCGACCAGGAACTCCGCGAGCGGCGCAAGGACGGCGGGGTCTCGGCCGTCCTGCACGACGCGTTCCCGGCCCGGTACTGGGACCACGACCTCGGTCCGGACCGGACCCGGCTGGTCGTCACCGGCGCCGGCGGCGAACTGCGCGACCTCACCGGGCACGTCGGGCCGGCGCTGGACGACGCCGCCGACTGGGACCTCAGCCCCGACGGCCGGACCGTGGTCACCACGTGGACCGCCCGCGTGGCCGGCGAGCGGCACGTGTCGCTGGTCGCGATCGACGTCGCCACCGGCGAGCGGCGCACCCTGGCCGCCGACCCCCGGCTGACCTACGACTCGCCGCGCGTCTCCCCCGACGGCAGCCGGGTGGCGATGGTGGTCTGGCGGCGGTCCACCCCCCAGGCGTCGCAGACCGGCTGGCTGGCGATCGTGCCGCTGGCCGGCGGGCCGGTGCGGGACCTGACCCGGGACTGGGACCGGTGGCCGCATCCCGGCCGGTGGACGCCGGACGGCGCGGCGCTGGTGATCAGCGCGGACGACCAGGGGCGGTCGCCGTTGTGGCGGGTCGACGTCGAGTCCGGCGAGGTGGCCCGGCTGACCGACGACGACGGCGCGTACACCGACGTCCGGGTGGCGCCGGACGGGCGGTGGGCGTACGCGCTGCGGTCGGCCATCGACGGCCAGCCCCGGCCGGTCCGTGTCTCGCTCACCGGCGCCGGCGTCGAAGAGCTGCCCTCCCCCGCCGCCGCGATCGAGCTGCCCGGGCGGCTGACCGAGATCACCACGACGGCCGAGGACGGCACCCCGCTGCGGGCCTGGCTCGCCCTGCCGCACCACGCCGGCGCCGCTTCGCCCGTACCCATGCTGCTCTGGATCCACGGCGGGCCCCGCCACTCGTGGAACTCCTGGTCGTGGCGGTGGAATCCGTGGATCGCGGTGGCCGACGGGTACGCCGTGCTGATGCCCGACCCGGCCCTGTCCACCGGGTACGGCTACCACTTCATGGAGCGCGGCTGGGGTTCCTGGGGCGGCAAACCGTACACCGACCTGATGACCGTCACCGACGCCACTATCGCCCGCGACGACGTCGACGAGTCGCGGATCGCGGTCATGGGCGGGTCGTTCGGCGGCTACATGGCCAACTGGATCGCCGGGCACACCGACCGGTTCGCGGCGATCGTCACGCACGCCTCGCTGTGGGCGCTCGACCAGTTCGGCGCCACCACCGACACGGCCGACGTGTGGAGCCGCGAGCTGCCGCCGGTCGCGGCCGCGGCGAGCTCACCGCACGGCTTCGCCGATTCCATCCGTACGCCGATGCTGGTCATCCACGGCGACCGCGACCATCGCGTGCCGATCAGCGAGGCCCTGCGCCTGTGGTGGGACCTGCAGTCCCGGTCCGGCGCCGAGCCCAGCCCGCACCGCTTCCTCTACTTCCCCGACGAGACCCACTGGATCACCAAGCCCGGCAACGCCAAGGTCTGGTACGAGACCGTGCTGGCCTTCCTGGCCCACCACGTCCGCGGCGAGAAGTGGCAGCCGCCCGAGCTCCTGGGTTGACCCCGTCCGGGTCTTCTCCGGCGCCACCCTCGACCAGGCGTCGTAGTCTGGCCGGATGAACGTCGCACTGGCACGTATCGTCGCCGCGGCCGCCGGCGTCCTTACCGGCGCCGCCGTCGCACGTGAGCTGGACAAACCAACCGCTGAGCGGGACTGGCACGGGGATGTCGGCGGCGTGCCGTACGACTTCCGCGCCCCGACCGCCGACAGCATCAAGCAGAAGCTCTGGGACCCCGACAACCCGAGGCTGGTCGGGCCGCCGCTGTTCGGCGTGGGCTGGAGCCTGAACTTCGCCCGCCTGGCCGCCGACCTGGCCCCGCCCTCGGCCCCGCCGCACACCGGCACCCCGCCGCCGGGCGCCACGCCGACGCCGCCCGACCCGACGGCGCCGCCCGCTCCGGAGACCCCGCCTCCGCCCGCCGCCACCGCCACTCCCCCCGACACCAGCGCCCCGGCCGCACCCGCGCCGGGCGCCTCCACACCCCCCGACACCAGCGCCCCGGCCACACCTTCGCCTGCTGCTCCGGCCGTCGACACGCCGTCGGTTCCCGCGACCTCGCCGCCGCCGGCCTTCACCACGCCCGACCCCGACGAGCCGCCGGCCGCCTCCACGTCACCGTGGTCCGACTCCGCACCGCCGCCGGCCACACCGGAGCCGCATCTGGACGGCGGCATCGCGGCCGATCCCGACGACCGCCCCAGGCCCTCCGACAACTGACCCTTCAACGAAAGCCGCCGGATGATCCGGCGGCTTTTTGTTTTCCTACCGAGCCGTTTACATGCATGTACCAAGTTGTTCGACACACGTCTAGACAGCAGTGCGGGCGACCGTTTTTTGTTGTAAAGTCACGGCACGGTTCGTGTTATCGGGCGGTTGACGCGAACCCACGAACCCGGCCCTCCAAAACGGGGGCCGGCCATCGTTCAGCGACCATTTCGACAGCACCTCGACCGCCGCCGGGAGCCGTTCCCGGCGGCACGGATCAGGGACCGAGGAATGATCAACCGCACCGTGACCTTCGCCAAGCAGAACACGCCCGAGTCGTGGCGCATCGCCGCCCGCCGGGCCCAGCTCGAAGCCCACAACGTCCGCCTCAGGCTCGCCGTCCCGGTCACCACCCGCACCGAATTCGCCAACATCTATCATTGTGCGATCCGCAAGACCGCCAGCCAATGGATAACCGCGCTGTTCGGCGATCCGCTCGTCTATCGCTATTCGGGATTATTGCCGTATGTCCCGCGCTACTACAAGTGGCAGCACCCGGAACCCCCGCCACGACACCGCATCGCCCTGTCGATGTTCCTGTCGCACCACAAGTTCGAAACCATTCCCAAACCGGATCCGTGGCGAGCATTCTTCATCTATCGCGACCCACGCGACATGGTGGTGTCGAGCTATTTCTCCACGCTGAAAACGCACGGCCCAATGGGCGACATCCCCCAGCTGCGCCGCGAACTATCCGCCCGGCCGGTCAAGGACGGCCTGATCCACCTGATCGGCCACCACAACCGCAAGGGCACCTTCCGGGCGCTGCGCTCCTGGGTGACCGCCGCCCAGGACGAGCGCATCGCCCTGTTCCGCTACGAAGACCTGACCGGCGCCCGGCAGGCCGGCGAACTCGACCGCCTGCTCCGGCACTGCGGCATCACCATCCCACCGGACGACCTGGCCACCCTGCGCGAGCGCTACAGCTTCGCCCGGATGCGCGGCAACCAGCCGATCTCGCACTACCGCAAGGGCACCGCCGGCGACTGGCAGAACCACTTCGACGACGACATCAACCGCGCCTTCACCACCGCCACCGGCAACCTGATCGAGCTCCTCGGCTACCCCGCCCGCCCCCAGGTCCCCTCCCCCCGCCCCGGCGGCCACTGACAACCACCGGTGAGCAGAGCGCTCTACTCACCCACCCATTGGTGCGCAGAGCGCTCTGCGCACCAATGGGTGCCTCTAGCTCAACGTCAAGGGGCCGGCTGCCGCCCACCCCGCCCACCGTCACGGCCGACCAGCGTGAGCCCAGAGCAGCGCCCCGCCCGCCCACGCCCACCTCCGCCCGACACAGTGGTAGCCCAGACCAGCGCCCCGCCCACCCACACCCACCACCTCCCGACACAGTGGTAGCCCAGACCAGCGCCCCGCCCACCCACACCCACCACCGCCCGACACAGTGGTAGTTCAGACCAGCGCCCCGCCCACCCACACCGTCTAGGCGGGGAGGACCATCAGGTCGCGGGCGGTGTCGAAGGCGGCCTTCCGCGCCGCCAGCGCCGGCTCGATGAAGCTGAAGGCAGCCGGCCCGACCGGCAGGCGCAGCGGCGGCTCGGGCATGTCCGCGACCCGCCGCACGCTGTCCACGAACAGGCTCGGCGGGCTCACGATGGCGCTCTCGGCCATCCCGCGCAGCGCGTCGAGCATGCCACCGACCAGCGGCTGGTAGGCCTCGATGGGGTTCGAAGGCAAGATCAGGTTCCGGCCGTACGCGGTGGCGAACCCGCCGAGCTGCAGGATCGTCACCTTGACCCCGAACTGGCCGGCTTCCGTCGCCAGCGCCTCGGCCAGTCCTTCGAGCGCGAACTTGCTCGCCGTGTACGCGGACAGGCCGGGCAGCGCCACCGTCCCGGACACCGACGACGAGAAGATCGCGTGCCCGCGCCCCTGCGCCCGCCACACCGGCAGGACGTGCCGCAGCAGCCGCCACGGCCCGTACACGTTGGTGTCGAACTGGGCCGCGAGTTCGTCGTCGCGGACTTCCTCGACCACGCCGAACTGCCCGTACCCGGCGTTGTTGACGAGGATGTCGACGCCGCCGAACTCTTCCGTGGCGAGCTGGACCGCGGCCGCGCACTGCCCGTCGTCACGCACGTCGAGGGCGGCAGTGCGCAGGCCGGGGGCGGCGAGGTCGGTGAGGCGGGCGGCGTCCCGGGCGGTGGCGAGCACCTGGTCGCCGTCCGCGGCCAGTCGTTCGGCCAGGGCCCGCCCCAGCCCGGAAGAGCATCCCGTGATTAACCAACGACGCTGTGTCATGGCCGGAGTGTGGCCGACCGCCGGCGAAATGTCACCAACCGTCGCTGACCCGGGTGACTACACCGCCTTCAGGAAGCGGGCCGACTTCGCGCACATGTCCTCGTACCCGAGAAGCTTGTAGAACTCATGTGTTCTGGTGCGGTAACGGCTGCTGGTGATCTCCAGCTTCAGGCAGCCGACCGCCCGGGCCTGTTCCTCGAACGCCGCGACCAGCGCCTGCCCGACTCCGCGGCTGCGGTAGCGCTCGTCGACGACCAGCGCACCGAGCCGCGCGGCCTTCCCGGTCGCCTCGAGCAGCGGACTGACGTGCATCGCGGCCACGCCGACGAGTACGCCGTCGTCATCGGCGCCGATGAGCCAGCTCCACGGGTCGTCCAGCCAGTGGCCGAGTCGCTCCTCGACCTCGGCCTCGGTGGTCGGATAGCCCAGCTGCCCGAGTAGATCGGTCAGGGCGGACAGGTCCTGGCGGCTCACCGGCCGAAGCTGAAGATCCATCACCGGATCCTTTCAGGCCACGTCGGGTCGCGTCATCAGCGGCGCACGCAGGTGCAGCGCCAGATCAGGCTTGGTCAGGGGTACGACGTTCCAGGTCGCCGTGGCCGTGTCGCCGTCGATCACCAGCCGGACCAGGTGCGGGGTGGTGATGACGAAGATGTCGGCGACGAACGTGTCGCCGTGCCAGGCACCGGACGCGACGACCGGCCGGCCGAGCGGTGCGCTCTCTCGCCACCGGCCGTGGCCGACCTCGAGATCGGGGATCGTGTCGAGGCGCAGCCGCCATCCGTCGCCGGCCGGTTCAACCAGCACCGTGGACCCGGCGGGCAGCGCGGAGTCAGCCGCCGCGACGACCGTCGCCTTGATCGCACCGGTCGGCGAGCCCGGGACGAGGCCTGGGCCCGAGCCCGTGACCAGGGGAAACGACAGCCGCCGGAGCCGGTCGGCGAGGATCTCGTCGTCCCGCGCGTTGTCCGGGCGGCCAATCCCGGGCGCCAGGTGGTTCCAGACCGCGTCGGCCGTGGTCAGCGGGCGCGGGTGGTGGCTGGTCACAACCACAACGAGATCGAGCGACGGAATGACGAGGCATTGCTGACCGAAGGCCCCTTCGGCGTAGAAGGCGTGCTCCGACCGCCAGAACTGGTAGCCGTACCCCCGCGCCGAGTCGTCCTCGAACGGCGGGATGTCGGAGTGCGCCCGGGTGGCCAGCTCCACCCACTCCCGCGGGACCAGCTGCCGGTCGCCCCAGCGCCCGCCGCGCAGCAGCAGCTCACCGAAGGCGGCCAGGGCCTCGGTGGTGAGATGCAGGCCGTGGAAGCCGAACGCCTTGCCGCTGGCCACCCTGTCCCACTCGGCGTGCTCGATGCCCATCGGCCGGAACAGCCGATCGTCGAGCAGGTCGGGCAGGTCGCGGCCGGTGACCCGCTCGACCATCCGGGCCAGCAGGAACGTGGTCGCGTTGTCGTAGGCGAACAGGCTCCCCTCGGCCGCGGTGAACGGCACCCGCAGGAACCCCTTGACCAGGTCGCCGGGCTCCCGCTCCCAGGCCTCGGCCAGGCTGTCGGTGCCGTGCCCGGAGGTCATCGACAGCAGGTGGTGCACCGTGATGCGGCGGCCCTGCGCCGAGACGTCGTCGGGTACGTGGCCGGGCAGCACGTCGACCACCCGGTCGTCCAGCGCGAGCAGGCCGTCGGCGACCGCCAGCCCGACCGCGATCGAGGTGAACGACTTGGTCGCCGAGTAGAGCAGAGTGGGCCGGCCGGCCGAGTACGGCGCCCACCAGCCCTCGGCGACGACATGCCCATGGCGTACGACCATGATGGAGTGGCCCTCGACCGAGCGTTCGCCGAACCAGTCGAGCAGGGCGCCGATCGAGCGGGACGACATCCCCTGGGCGGCCGGGGTGGATCGCGGGAACATCCGGGCACGCTAACAACTCCCGCGCCCGGGGCGAAGCGAGTATCGCCGGGGTTGTGGCCCGGGCCGATGACCACCACCGGCTCAGTGCGGGGGCAGCGACGCCCAGGTGGGGACCGCCGGTGCGGGCCGCAGGGCATGCGCACCTCGACCTTGCGCTGATTGCAGCCGCCACAGGCGGCCACGGTGCTGAGCCAGGTATTGCCGCCGCTCGCCATCGGGCTGCGATGCCGGCTCGCCGAGGGCGACGCCCGGGTCAACGACGACGAGTCCACATCGGTATGAGGGCGTGTCGCGGGCGACGCCAGGCACGCTCTGGACCTCGCCTCGCACTCGGGTGATCCGTCAGATGCGCCCTGACAGCACTGAGAACGGACATCGGAGTCAACGTGCTGCGCCCTCGGACCGGAGCCCGAGGCCGCCGCCCGGGGCCGACCGGACTGCCAGCCGATCGGTCAGCAGGCCCGCCATGGCGCGCACGCCGTGACCGATCGCTCGCTCATCGGCGGCGAAGTCCGGGGAGTGCGGTGCGCCGTTCATTCCTGTCTCGGTGTCCGCGACGCCGAGGTAAAACAGCGCGCCGGGCGCCTCATCGAGGAACAGTGCGAAATCCTCGCAGTTGAAGGGCCAGGACGCCCGGGCCCACAAGACGGACTCCGGCCCCAGCTCCTTAGCCAGGTACTGGCCGGCCGCCGTGCTGAGCTCCGCGGAGCTCACCATGGCGGGAAATGGATCGCCGGGGAACTCCACGTGTCCGCCGGCAGCCGCCGCGATCTGCTTGATCCGCGTGCGCAGCTCCGGAAGCCGCTCCTGCGGCCAGACCCGCAGCAGAACGTTGGCGGCCGGACGCGCATCGGTCGTGTGCTCGGTCCACTGGGCGACGCTCACGGATTCCTGGATCGTCGCGGCGATCTCCGGCGCCAACAACGCGTGGAAGCGCATGTGGTAGTCGTCAATGCTTCGAGGGAACTCGACGGTGCCGAGCTCCGCCACCTCGGCCGTGACAGCGGTGACGGCCGAGTCGTGACCGCCCGGCAGCACTATCCGGATATGGTCGAGCCCGGGCAGGCCGTACCCCGGAGAGACTGCGATCGTGCCGGAGGGGAACGGGCTGCAGTGAACCGCATAGAACTCGCGCGGCGCGAGGCGTTGCACCAGGCCGGTCTCGAGCATCGCGCGTGCGCCCTGCAGGGGTTCCTCGGCCGGCTGGAAGACGAACACCA
Organism: Actinoplanes sp. NPDC049265; assembly: GCF_043197135.1. Lineage (NCBI taxonomy): Bacteria > Bacillati > Actinomycetota > Actinomycetes > Micromonosporales > Micromonosporaceae > Actinoplanes > Actinoplanes sp. NPDC049265. The sequence goes on from NZ_JBICSP010000009.1 coordinate 118,112, forward strand.
ACCGACCCCTGACCGGCTCAACGCCCTGAGCCAGCGTCCGAGCGACGCCGACGCCGATCGCGGTGTGCAGGTCGTGCCCGCACAGGTGCTCGACGCCGGGGGCGCGCGAGGCGAAGCCCTCGTCGAAGACCAGGCCCGACCGCGGGATAGGCAGCACGTTCGTTCGCGCGTCGACGGCGTCCATGTCGGCTCGGTACGCCACGGTCGGACCGTCCGCGGAGCCGTCGAGCACCGCGACGACTCCGTGTCCGCCGACGCCGGTCGTTACGTCGAGCCCGGCCGCGCGCAACTGGCCCGCGACCAGCCCAGCCGTCTGCCGCTCCTCACCGGCCAGCTCGGGGTGCCGGTGGATCTCCCGGCGGAGCTCGATCAGTTCGTCGTCAAGTTTCGGCACCGGCAGATCATGCACACAAGCGTCGATTCCCCGCACCACCATTTGAGATCCCGTGTCTCGACGACGAACTCAGCCCCGGACTGAGCACCACGCCTGCTTGGCGGCTGGCGCAACCGCACGGCGTGCCGCAGGCTGACCCGGTGCAGCGGGCCGAGGTCGGCGTTGAGTACGAGTACGTCGCTATCCGCCCCTCCCTTCCCGTGTCAGCCGAGGTGATCTCCACGGCAGGAGCAGCCGGTCGAGGCGGGCAATCCGATTACCGTGGGGCCATGACCTTTCCCGACCTCTTCGCCGAGACGCTTGGGTTCTCGTACGGACGGGCCCGCTCGTTCCGGATCGCACCGGACGGTTCGCGGGTGCTGTTCCTGCGGTCGAACAGCGGCACGGATCGCGTACACCATCTGTGGTCGTTCGATGTGGCCGGCGGAAGCGAACGGCTGCTGGTGGACGCGGCCACGCTCGGCGCCGATCAGGATGCGCCGATGTCCGAGCAGGAGCGGGCACGCCGGGAGCGGACGCGGGACCGGGCGGCCGGCATCGGGGCGTTCGCCGCTGACGAAGGCGTACACTCCGCGGTCTTCGCCGTGTCGGGACGCCTGTACGCCGTCGATGTGGCGACCGGCGAGGTCACCGCCCTGGACGCCGCGGAACCGGCCACCGAGGCGCGGATCGACCCGACCGGCCGGACCGTCGCGTACGTCGTCGACGGCGCCCTGCGCGTGGTCGGCCGCGACGGCAAGGACGACCGTGCGCTCGCCCGGCCCGACGGCCCCGAGGTGACCTGGGGCCTGCCGGAGCACGAGGCGGCCGAGTCGATGGACCGCTACGAGGGCTTCTGGTGGGCGCCGGACGGCGACCGCCTCCTCGCCGCGCGCGTCGACAACGAGCGGGTTCAGGTGTGGCACATCGCCGACCCGGCGCACCCGGAGAAGCCGCCGGTGGCGTTGCGTTATCCGGCCGCGGGCACCCCGAACGCCGACGTCAGCCTGCACATCCTCGGCCTGGACGGCGTCCGCGTCGAGGTCGGGTGGGACCGGGCCGGGTTCGAGTACGTCACCCGCGTGGTCTGGGACCGGCACGGCCCGCTGATCGTCGTGCAGAACCGGCGGCAGACCGTGATGCGCGTGCTCGCCGTCGATCCGGCGACCGGGGCGACGTCACTGGTCGCCGAGAGCACCGACCCGCGGTGGACGACGATCGTCGACGGGGTGCCCGCCCGGCTCGGCGACGGCGCGCTGGTGTGGACGATCGACGACGGCGACACCCGGCGGCTCACCGTCGGCGGCACACCGGTCACCCCGCCCGGCCTGCAGGTGGAGAAGGTGCTGGCCGTGGACGGGCCCACGGTGCTGTTCACCGGGCGGGACGAGCCGACCGAGCGCCACCTGTGGACCTGGTCGGCCGCCGCGGGTCCCGAGCGGCTCACCTCGGCGCCGGGCGTGCACACCGGCCATCGCGCCGGCGGCGTGACCGTGGTCGAGACGGCCGACCTGGACGGCGCGCGGGTCACCGTCGGCGGTCACGAGCTGCGGAGCGTCGCCGCCGAGTCGCCGGTCGAGCCGCGGCCGCGGTTTGTCACGCTGGGCGAGCGCGAGTTGCGCGCGGCGGTGTTCTTCCCGACCGGGTACGCGCCCGGCACGGCCCGGTTGCCGGTGCTGATGGACCCGTACGGTGGCTCGGCGGCGCAGAAGGCCGAGAAGGCCCGCAACCGTTTCTGGGGCTCGCAGTGGTTCGCCGACCAGGGCTTCGCCGTGATCGTGGCCGACGGCCGGGGCACCCCCGGGCGCGGCCCACGCTGGGAACGGGCGCGCGGCGACGACCACGCCGGCCCACGCCTGCAGGACCAGGTTGACGCCCTGCGGGCCGCGGCCGAACTCCTGCCCGGCCTCGACCTGACCCGGGTCGGCATCCGCGGCTGGTCGGCCGGCGGCTACCTGGCCGCGCTGGCGGTGCTACGCCGCCCCGACGTCTTCCACGCCGCGGTGGCCGGCGCGCCGGTCATCGACCAGCTGCTCTACAGTTCGCACTGGCAGGAGCGCACGCTGGGCCTACCGGCCGAGAACCCCGAGGGGTACGCCCGGGGTTCTTTGCTCGCCGACGCCCCCCACCTGCGCCGCCCGCTCCTGCTGGTGCACGGCATGCTCGATGACAACGTGCTGCCCCTGCACTCGATGAGGCTGTCCGCCGCCCTGCTCGCGGCCGGCCGCCCGCACAGCGTCCTGCCCCTGCCCGGCGCATCGCACATGGGCGCCTACGCAAAGAACCTGTGGCAGTTCCAGCTCGACTTCTTCCGTACGTCCCTCGGGCTCTGACCTCGGCCGGTGACCCTACATTGGACGATATGAGCAAGTCCTTCTCCACCGCCGTACGGATGGGGTTCGTCATCGACGTGGCCGGTTACAGCGGCCGATCCGCCCGGCAGAAGGTCGACCTGCAGCACCGGGTGGCTACCTTCGTCGACGAGACCCTGGCCGGCCTCGGCCTGCGCCTCGACCAGACCCATCATCACGGCACCGGCGACGGCATGGTGGTCTTCCTGCCCAGCGACGTCGAGGTGCACCGGGCCCTGCCGGGGCTGCTGCGCTCGGCGACCGAGGAGTTGGCCGAGGACAACCGCCGCTACCGCGACCGTATGCGGCTGCGCATGGCCGTGGTCATCGGCCCGCTGGGCCCCGCCGCGATCGGCTTCTCGGGCGATGCCATCGTCCAGGCCGGGCGCATGGTCGACAGCGACGCGCTGCGCATCGCGCTCGGCGATCGGCCCCACGCCGATCTGGCCGTCGCCGTCTCCGACCAGCTTTACACCTACGCCGTCCGGGAACGCCACGCCGGCCTGCGCGCCGACGACTTCCAGCCGCTCGACGTGCACAGCAAGGAGTTTCACGGGCCGGCCTGGCTGTGGAACGGCCTGGCCGCCGAGCCGGCTCAGCCCGCGGGCCGGCCGGAGACGTTCAGGCCGGCCGCGCCGGGGGCCACCGCGTGCGTGCTGGCCATCCGGATCGGCCGGATCCTGCGTGTGCACGACGCCGACATCTGGGTCAACAGCGAGAACACCGACATGGAGATGGCCCGGTTCAACGACTTCTCGATCTCCGGCATCATCCGTTACCACGGCGCCCTCCGGGACCCGGCCGGACATGTCACCGACGACGTCATCAGCCGTGAGCTCGCTTCGGCCGTCTGCGGGCACCGTCCCGTCGCCCCGGGCGCGGCGTTCGTGACCGGGTCGGGGGCGCTGGCCGCGACCAACGGGGTACGCCGGATCATCCACGTCGCCTCGGTGCAGGGTGAGCCCGGCGCCGGCTACCGCCAGGTCCGCCACGTCGGCGCGTGCGTCACCAACGCTCTGGCCCTGGCCGACCGCCTCGCCACCGACGACCCGGACATCCGGACCGTCCTGTTCCCCGTGCTCGGCGCCGCGCAGACCGGCACTTCGATCCCCCAGACCGCCAATGACCTGGTCGCGGCGGCCGCCGACCATCTGACCGCCAACCCCGCGTCCCACCTGCGGGGCATCTACTTCCTGGCCTTCACCGACCCGGAACGTGCGGCCCTGGGCCAGGCCCTCGCCGCCAACCCTCACTTGGCCCCAACCACGGTCGACGACCATCCTTGACGCTTTCGACGGGTCAGCTGGGCATGCGCAGCAGCATCGAGCCGCCCCAGACGAGGGCCGCTCCGGTGCCCAGCAGGAGTAGGACGCTCCAGATCTCGCTCGGCACGAGCGACACCTGTTGCAGCCGTGTCGTGTCGGCCGCCTCGACCAGGTAGGTCTTGTCGGTCAGGTAGACCAGCATGCGCTGGACGGCGCCGATGAGGAGGAACCACGTCCACACGTACGCCCCGAGGGTGCTCATCTCCGCGGGCGCCTTGGTCGCGAGTTGATAGAGCCCGACCACCAGGACCGGTACGACGATCCAGCCGATGATTCCGCGGACGGTGAACAGCATCAGCACCAGGAAGGCCATGCTCCCCCAGAGCACCATCCGCGGTTCCCCGCGCAGCAGCAGCGCCGCCGCCAGCAGGCCGAACAGCGACGGCCCGGCATAGCCGGCGACGGCGACCACGATGACGAAGGGCCACGGCGGGGGCGAGACGAACTCGGTTCCGCCGCCACCGTCTCGGTTGAACGTTATCCGGCGTACCTGGTTGAGCAGCGCGACCCCGGCGAACGCGTGACCGCCCTCGTGAGCGATCACCACGAAGAATCTGGTCAGGAACCACAGCGGCACGGCCAGGACCCAGGCGACCAGCGCCGCCTTCCACATGACCGGATCTTGTGGCATTACCGCAGTCTAGATCCGCTCATGGCTGGTACAGCTCGGGCGGAAGGACGACCCGTTCCGGCTCACCGGCGGTGCGTGACGCATGCGTCAGGAACGCGCCGGTGAGCCGGGAGGTCTACCGAGTCGCCAGGGCGGCCATGATGATCCGCTGAGCCCGGACGGGCTGGTCGCCGCCCATGTGCAGGGTGTTGACCGAGTAGATCAGCCGCCGGGACAGGTCACGGGTGGCGCCCATGCCGTTGTTGTAGCCGGGTCGGTCGCCGCTCTTTCCCCAGACCACCAGGCCGCCCAGCTCGTTGCGGGTCAGTCCGGCCGAGTGGACGGCCGGCGCGCCGGTCTGGTATTCGCACACTGCGGGAACGGTGAACATCTCCGACAGCTGCGGTTCCGGCAGCAGCCGCCCGCTGAACAGTGCGACCAGGAAGCGGTCCAGGTCGTCGGCCGTGGAGATCATCGAGGCGGCCGACCATTGCAGTGACGGGTTGGCCAGGGTGACGTCGCGCCAGCCGGTGGCCGTCGCCTCGTAGCCGTGCACGTACGGGCCGGGGATTCGCACGTCGTCGCCGGGCACGCTGGTTCCGGTCAGGTGCAGCGGGCGGATGATGCGGCGGGCCACCTCGTCGGCCCAGCGGTGCCCGGTCACCTTCTCGACGACCAGGCCGGCCATGATGTAGTCGGCGTTGCCGTAGCGCTGGTGGGTGCCGGGGTCGAAGGCGAGCGGGCGGCTGAGGTCGAGCTGGCTGCCCGGCGTCCAGTGGTCGTATCGGTGCTCGAAGAACCAGTCGGGCGTCTTGTGCGGCAGTTCCAGGCCGTTGAGGCCGCTGCTGAACGTGAGCAGGTTCCGGACCGTGATCGGCGGGTACGACTCGGGCAGGAACCCGGGTACGTACTGCTGCACCGTGCCGTCCAGCCGCAGCCGGCCCTCCGCCGCCAGCTGCAGCACCACGGTCGCGGTGAACGTCTTGGTCATCGAACCGATCCGGAAGCGGCTGTCGAGCCGGGGCCGTTGTTCCGACCCTTCGGACGTCACCCCGGCCGTGCCCGACCAGGCGCCGGCCGTTCCCCGGACCTGGACCAGGGCCGCGCTGACCTCGTCGTCGGGCACATCGGCGAGCGCGGCCTCCAAGGCGGCCGGGTCGAGTGAGGCGGGGACGGGCGCGGCCCGCACCGAGCCGGGTGTGACCAGAACGAGTGCGGCGGCGAGTAGGTAAACAGGTGTAAATCGCATGGTCGAAGCTTCGCGTCCACTCTGGCCGGAGGGAATCGGGAAACACCCTGAACAAAAGATCAGGCCGATGTACGGGTCAGGCGGGCGGTCAACGGCGGAAACCTCGGGGTCGGCCGGTGGACCCATTGCCTATATAAGCTATAGGCTTTATGGGTGAGTGAATTCCTGTGGTACATCCCGAACCAGGTCGAGCCGGGCCACCGCGGTGACAACGTGGTCGAGGGACACAACAGCCTGGACACCCTGACCTCGCACGCGCGGGCCCTGGAGGAGCACGGCTGGGGCGGCGCCCTGCTCGGCACCGGCTGGGGCCGGCCGGACACGTTCACCGTGGCCACCGCTCTCGCCGCCCGCACCACGTCTTTCCAGCCACTGATCGCGATCCGGCCGGGGTACTGGCGCCCGGCCAACTTCGCCGCGGCGGCGGCCACGCTCGACCACCTGTCCGGCGGGCGGGTGCTGGTCAACATCGTGTCGGGGCAGGACCAGCTGGCCGCGTACGGCGACAGCGAAGGCAACCAGGCCCAGCGGTACGCCCGTACCCGTGAATTTCTCCAGCTCGTCCGCCGCCTCTGGACCGAGGAGGAGGTCACCTACGACGGCGAGCACTTCCAGGTGGTCCGCTCGACGCTGGCCCAGCGGCCGGTGACGCGCGGCGAGCGCCGGCACCCGACACTGTACTTCGGTGGCGCCTCCGAGGCGGCCGAGCGGGTGGCCGCGACCGAGGCCGACGTGCAGCTGTTCTGGGGCGAACCGCTGGACGGCGTCCGCGAGCGCATCGAACGGCTGGAGGACCTGAGCGCCCGGCTCGGCCGGCAGCACAAACCCCTGGAGTACGGCCTGCGCGTCACCACCTTCGTCCGGGACACCACCGAGCAGGCCTGGGCCGACGCCGAGGCCAAGGTGGCACAGACGGCCGGCACGGATTCCAACCGGCCGAAGCTCTGGAACGCCGCGGTCGGCCAGCAGCGCCTGCTCGACCTGGCCGCCCGCGGCGACGTGCTGGACGACAACCTCTACACGGCGCCCGGCCGCTTCGGTGGCGGTGGCGCGGGCACCACCTGGCTGGTCGGCTCACCCGAGGACGTGGCCAAGTCGCTGCGCCGCTACCAGGCCCTCGGCATCACGCACTTCGTCCTGTCGGACACGCCGTACCTCCCCGAGATCAAGCGCCAGGGAGATCAGTTGCTGCCGCTGCTGCGCGACTAGCCACCGCCGGGATGTCGGCCAGCTCGGCCTCGGTCGCCGTCACCGCCGGGCGCAGCGTCGCGCCCAGCTCGGTGAGCAGCGCGTTCAGGTGGCCGGCGGCGGCGTCGGCCTGCGGCTGGACGCCGGCCGTGATCACCGGCACGGCGGTCTTGCCGGTCAGGGCGCCGGCCGGGAGCTGGTCGAGCAGGACCTTGAGGATGCCGGTGTACGAGCCCTTGTACGTCGGCGTGGCCACCACGAGCAGAGACGCCTCGTGCAGCGCCGCGACCGCCGCCGCGGTGGCCTCGTCGCCCGGGGTGAGCAGACCGGCGCCGATCTCGCCGACGTCGATGACGCTGATCGGGGTGCCGGACAGCGCCTCGCCCACGGCCACGGCCAATTTGAGGGTGCGCGAGCCGGGGCGCGGGTTGCCGGATACGACCAGGGTCGTCATATCGATCTCCTTCAACAGATCTTATAACCTATTAAGCCAGTAGGCATTGTAGGTTACCAGCATGACCATACCCACCGTCCAGCGACGTACTCTGCTCACCGGACTGCTCGGCGTGACCGCCCTGGGCCTGGCCGGTTGTGGCGACGCGGCCGGGGAAGGGCTGGCCGCCGCCGCTCCACTGCCGACCACGGTCCCACCGGACACCAAGCTGACCATCGCGATCCATCCCACCCAGGTGGCGTTGCAGGCCTCGGGCGAGATCGGCAAGCTGCCGTTCCAGGTGCCGAGCTGGCCCAACCTCTCGGCCGGCCCGGACATCATCCAGGGCTTCCGGGCCCACTCGATCGACCTCGCCTCCAACGCCGGCATCCCGCCCATCCAGGCCGCGGCGATCAACGTCAAGGCCAGGATCGTCGCGGTGCAGACCAAACAGAAACCCATCTACACGTACGCGACCGCGCCCGGCGCCGCCATCAACGCGGTCACCGACCTGCGCGGCAAGAAGATCGGATTCTCCCAGGGCCAGGCCCAGGGCGTCGTGGTGCTGCGCACGCTCAAGGAGCAGGGTCTCACGCCCAAAGACGTCCAGCTGGTCGCCCTGCCCAGCACCAAGTTCCTGGTCGCGCTGCAGAGCCGGCAGATCGACGTGGCCCCGCTGAGCGAGCCGGTGCTGACCAAATACCTCAGCGAGTACGCCAAGGACGGCGCCAAGGGCATCCCGATGAGCGCCGTCGACTACCTGACCGTCCTCTGGGCCCCGCAGGAGGTGCTGGCCGACGCGGCCAAGGTGGCGGCGATCCGTTCCTTCATCCCGTTCTGGGCCCGCTCCGAGGTCTGGCAGTACACCAACCAGGGCCCGTGGATCGACGCCTACTACGTCAAGGACCAGAAGGTGACCGCGGCCGACGGCCAACGCATCGAGGCCGTACAGGACAAGCCGGTGTTCCCCACCGACTGGGACAAGGCGATCGCCTGGCAGAAGGAGTCCGCCGGCCTGCTGGTCGAGGGCGGGTTCCTCAGGCCGATCGACGCCGACGACCTGTTCGACCGCCGCTTCGAGAAGCTCGCGGCGGAGTCCGTGCCGGCCGAGTACCGGGAGTGACGATGACCCTGAACGTGCTCACCCGCAACGCGGCCCCGGCGACCGGACACGTCCGGCGCCGGCGGCTCGGGCCCGGACGGCCCATCCCGTACGGCCGGGCCATCGGCCCCCTGCTGGTCCTGGCCGTCTGGTCGATCGCGTCGGCCACCGGCGTGCTCGACCCGCGACTGCTCTCCGCGCCCTGGACGATCTTCAGCAGCACCGGGCACCTGATCGCCACCGGCGAGTTGCAGGAGCACATGCTGGCGTCCCTGCAGCGGGCCCTGCTCGGCTTCCTGATCGGCGCCTCGGCCGGCACGGCGCTGGCCGTCATCGCCGGGGTCAGCCGGATCGGCGAGGCCGTCATCGACGGGCCGATCCAGATCAAGCGGGCGATCCCCACCATCGGCCTGATCCCGCTGCTCATCCTGTGGCTGGGCATCGGCGAGACCTTCAAAGTCGTGATCATCGCGCTGGCCGCGCTGGTCTACATGTACGTATCGGTGCACTCCGGGCTGACCGGCATCGACCACCGCTTCGTCGAGCTGGCCGAGGTGCAGAACTACACCCGGTGGGACTTCCTGCGGCACGTCGTCTTCCCCGGCGCGCTGCCCGGCCTGTTCGTCGGCCTGCGCCTGTCGCTGACGTTCTCCTGGCTGATCCTGATCACCGTGGAGCAGATCAACGCGCTCAGCGGCATCGGCTACATGATGTCGCAGGCCCAGATGTACGCGCAGACCGACGTGATCGTGGTCGGCCTGGTCGTCTACGGCATCTTCGGGTTCGCATCCGACACCCTGCTCCGCCTCGTCGAACGGAGGGTGCTGTCGTGGCGCCGAACCCTGACCAGCTGATCGGCGAGGCGGTCGAGATCCGCGGGCTGACCCGGCGCTTCGGCGAGCACGTGGTGCTCGACCGGCTGGACCTGAGCATCGCCGACGGCGAGTTCGTGGCGCTGCTCGGGCGCAGCGGCTCGGGCAAGAGCACACTGCTGCGGGCGCTGGCCGGGCTCGACTACGACGTCGACGGGGACGGCGAGCTGCGCATCCCGGATCGGGTGTCGGTGGTCTTCCAGGACTCGCGGCTACTCCCCTGGCGGCGGGTCCTGGACAACGTCGTCCTCGGCCACAAGGACCGGGACGCGCGTACCCGTGGGATCGACGCCCTGGCCGAGGTCGGTCTCAGCGGGCGCGAACGGGCCTGGCCCAACCAGCTCTCCGGCGGCGAGCAGCAACGCGTGGCGCTGGCCCGGTCCCTGGTCGGCGCGCCGCAACTGCTGCTGGCCGACGAACCGTTCGGCGCCCTGGACGCGCTGACCCGGCTCAAGATGCACGACCTGCTGCGCGACCTCTGCCGGCGGCACACGCCCGCGGTCCTGCTGGTCACCCACGACGTCGACGAGGCGATCGCGCTGGCCGACCGGATCGTGGTGCTGGACGCGGGGCGGATCGCTCTGGACGTACGCCCGGATGTCTCCGATGTTCGTGATCTTCTGCTCCGAGCCCTGGGAGTCACCGCATGACCGGCCGCAAGCTGCACCTGAACGCCTTCCTGATGACGGTCGGGCACCACGAGGCGGCCTGGCGGCTGCCCGAGAGCGACCCCTTCGCGCACGTGGACGTCCGGCACTACGTACGCCTGGCCCAGATCGCCGAGCGCGGCAAGCTCGACTCGCTGTTCCTGGCCGACAGCCCAGTGCTCTGGAACAGCATCGGCCGGCGCCCGGCCGGCGGCCTCGAACCGACGGTGCTGCTCACCGCGCTGGCCGGCGCGACCGAGCACATCGGGCTGATCGCCACCGCCTCGACCACCTACAACGAGCCCTATAACCTGGCCCGCCGGTTCGCCTCGCTCGACCACATCAGCGGCGGCCGGGCCGGCTGGAACGTGGTCACCACGGCCGGGGTGGACGCGGCCCGCAACTTCAACCTGGACGAGCTGCCGTCGCACCGCGACCGGTACGAGCGGGCGGCCGAGTTCATCGACGTGGCCCGCAAGCTCTGGGACAGCTGGGAGGACGACGCGCCGCTGGGCGACAAGGCGTCCGGCGTCTGGGGGGACGACACCAAGGTGCACCCGCCCGCGCACGCCGGCCGGTTCTTCAAGGTCGCCGGAGCGCTCAACGTGCCGCGCTCCCCGCAGGGCCACCCGCTGCTGGTCCAGGCCGGTTCGTCGACCGACGGCAAGGAGCTGGCCGCCCGGTACGCCGACGCCGTGTTCACCGCGCAGCAGACCCTTTCGGAAGCCCAGGCCTTCTACGCCGACCTGAAGCGTCAGGCGCTGGCGTTCGGCCGCGACCCGGACACCGTGAAGATCCTGCCCGGGATCGTGCCCGCGATCGGCGCCACCGAACGGGAGGCGCTCGCTCTCGAAGAGGAACTGGACCGGCTGATCAAGCCCGAGTACGCGCTGCGTCAGCTCGCTCAGACGCTCAATGTTTCGCCTACTCTCTTGCAGCTCGATCAAGAACTGCCGGACGGGCTGCCCGACGAGGACCAGATCGAGGGGGCGAAGAGCCGGTACACACTGATCGTCGAGCTGGCCCGGCGGGAACGGCTGACCGTCCGGCAGCTGATCGGGCGGCTCGGCGGTGGGCGCGGGCACCGGACCTTCGCCGGGACGCCGGAGCAGGTGGCCGACGCCATCCAGCACTGGTTCGACAACGGGGCGGCCGACGGGTTCAACATCATGGCGCCGGTGCTGCCGTCCGGGCTGGCCCGGTTCGTCGACGAGGTGGTGCCGATCCTGCAGGAGCGGGGGCTCTTCCGGACCTCGTACTCCGGCACGACGTTGCGCTCGCACTATGGGCTGGACCGACCTCGTATCTTGACGGAGTGGACGCACTAGAGGCAGCCTCTGCGCACGCCCGGCAATGGCTCGACCAGCGCAACACCCGGCCCATACCGCCGCGTCTGGGCTTTGATCAGCTCGCCGCGCGGTTCTCCGCGTTGCCGGCCGGCCCGACCGACCCGGCGGCCGTGATCGACCTGTTGTCGCAGGCCGAGCCGGGGCTGATGGGGATGAACTCGGGGCGGTTCTACGGCTGGGTGATCGGCGGCGTGCACCCGGCCGGGCTCGGCGCCGACTGGCTGACCAGCGCCTGGGACCAGAACACCTGCCTGCGGGCGGTCACCCCGGCCACCGCCGCGCTCGAGGCGGTGGCCGGCGACTGGCTCCTCGACCTGCTCGGGCTGCCGTCCGGCTCGGCCGTGGGCTTCGTGACCGGCGCGACCATGGCCAACTTCACCGGCCTGGCCGCCGGCCGCCACCAGGTGCTGGCCGACCACGGCTGGGACGTGGCCGCCGACGGCCTGATCGGGGCACCGCCAGTGCGCGTGCTGGTCGGCGCCGAACGCCACGACACGGTCGACCTGGCGCTGCGCTACCTCGGGCTCGGCCGGCCCACCCCGGTCGACGTCGACGACCAGGGCCGGATCCGGGTCGACGCGCTGGCCGCGGCCCTCGATGACAGGTCTCAGACTCGGATTCAGGGCGCCTCTGCGGGGACCGAATTCGCGACATGTCCGGAGGCCGGCGACCGGCCGGTCATCGTCTGCCTGCAGGCCGGCAACCTGCACTCGGGCGCCTACGATCCGTTCACCGAAGCCATCGAGCTGGCCCACGCCCGGGGCGCCTGGGTGCACGTCGACGGCGCGTTCGGCCTGTGGGCGGCCGCGTCACCGGGCCTGCGCGACCTGACCGCGGGCGTCGCCGGGGCCGACTCGCTGGCCACCGACGCGCACAAGACCCTCAACGTGCCGTACGACTGCGGCATCGCCATCGTCACCCGCCCGGCCGCGCTGCGCACCGCCGTCGGCGTGCGCGCCAGCTACATGCTCGACCCGGCCGACGCCGCCGGCCCGCCCGACCCGGTCGAGCTCACCCCCGAGTTCTCCCGCCGCGCCCGCGGCGTCCCGGTCTGGGCGGTGCTGCGATCGCTCGGCCGCGACGGCGTCGCCGCCCTGGTCGACGGGCTCGTCGCCAACGCCCGGGCGCTGGCCGACGGCATCGGCGCCCTGCCCGGCGTGCGGGTCCTCAACGACGTGGCCTTCACCCAGGTCTGCTTCGCCATGGCCGACGACGCCGCCACCGAAGCCGTCACCGCGGCCCTGATCCGCTCGGGCACAGTGTGGATGTCCGGTTCCCGGTGGCGGGGCCGGGCGGTCATCCGCATCTCGGTCAGCAACTGGGCCACCACCGCCGAGGACGTGGCCACCTCGATCGACACCGTGCGGCGGGCGGTTCAGGGCGTGTAGATCTGCGCCATCTTGGTGATCTCGCCGTTGACGATGGTCACGTTGACCATCCCCTTCGGGTTTTCCTTGGCCCACGCGGTGAACTTGCCCTCGTTGGTCGGGCAGGTGCCGCCGTCGTCCGGTTTGTCGGTGACGCAGGGGTTGCCGTCCTTGTCGAACATCTCGAAGTACTTGACCTTGTCGGCCAGCGGGACGGTGACCTTGCTGTGGCTGTCCTCGGAATCCCACTCGCGGTGGCACTCCGGGTCGTCCTTGCACACGTTGGTCAGGAACTTGATCGGCTCCACGACCGTCGACGAGTTGTCCGGGTCGAACCGGACCAGCTTGACCACCGACCGCGAGTTGCCCTGGGTCAGGTCGGTGAAGGTCGGCTTGGTCTTCTTCGGGGCCGGGGTTGTCTTCGACGGCGTCGGCGCCGCGCTGCTGGGCGCGATCGACGGGGTGCTCGACGGCGGCGCCGAGCTGGGCGGCGGCGCGGCGGCCGGCGTTTCCGTGCCACAGCCGGCGGCCAGGAACACCAGGGCAACTGCCACCAGAACCCGCTTCACTGCGTCCGTACCTCCATGTTCGCGAAGGCGACGCCCGTGTCGCCCTGCTCCAGATCGTCGTGGTACGGGCCGATCTCGACCCGGCCCGCCGCCAACGACGGCTCGTCGACCGGAAAGTTCAGCTGCTGTATGCCGTCGACATGAACGGTGCCCTCGGCGCCGGTCAGATTGATCTCGATGCGGCGGGCGTGACCGAGCGCGGTCGGCGGGACCGCCGCCTTGACCTCACCGGCGAACTCACCCTCGTTGTCCAGCACCGCGCGGACCTCGTTCTCGCAGACCAGCACCAGATAGCCCGACTCGTCGACCTTCCGGAACCAGACGGCCGCGCACGAACCCTTCTTCAGGACCGCGGCGTCCACCGCGATCGACTGGTCACCGGCGAACGTGTCCGTCGGGCCCGGGCAGGCGAACCAGTTCGAGCCGTCGGTAGCCGCCTCCAGCCGGTCGTTGGCGAACCCACAGCGGCCGACCCCCGAATCCCGGTAGGACCGCCACTGGCCCGGCCGGTCGAGCCGGTCGAACAACGACGGACCCTGCAGCACCCGCTGCGTCGGCCGGGCCGGCGCCGGCGACGACGGCGGCGACGAACTCCTCCGCACCGCCGCCGGCGCGGCACTGAGCGCGTCGCGGATCCGGGGGCTGAGCGAATGAGCCGTCAACAGGCCACCGCCGGCCAGCGCGAGGGCGAGCACCGAGGCCAGCACGACCCGGCGGGCGACCCGGTTCCGCGGCTTGATGCGCTGCGCCGCCTTGGCCTGACGCAGCAGCTCCGGGCGGACCACCTGGGTCGTCTCGGCCGGATCCACGTCCAGCAGCAGGTCGAGCAGCTCGTGCGCGGTGGGTCGCTCGACCGGGTCCTTGGCCAGGGCCCGGGCCACGACGTGCTGCAACGCGGCGGGCAGCCCGTCCAGGTTGGGCTGCTGGGTCAGGATGCGCGCGGCGGTCGCGGCGGGCGAGTCGGCCTGGAAGGGGGTACGGCCGGTGCCCGCGTACGCGACCACGATGCCCCAGGCGAACACGTCGGCGGCCGGGCCGACCGGCGTGTGATGGTCGGTGTCGAAGCGCTCCGGCGCCATGTACGCGACAGTGCCGACCATCTGATCGGTCCGCGTGTGCTGGCTGGTCGCCTCGAACGCGCGCGCGATGCCGAAGTCGATCACCTTGGGCGTACCCAGCGCGAACAGCACGTTGGCGGGCTTCAGGTCGCGGTGGATGACGCCGGCGCCGTGGATCGCGGCCAGCGCGGTGGCCACCCCGACGGCCACGCTGTGCAGGTTGCCGGCGGCCAGCGGGCCCTGGTCGGCGATGACCTGCGACAGGCTGGGGCCGTCGACGTACTCGACGATCAGGTACGGCGTCGGGTGGTCGGGATCGGCGTCGATCACCTCGGCCGTGCAGAAGTGCGGGACCTGCCGGGCCCGGTTGACCTCGCTGCGGAACCGGCCCCGGAATCTCGGGTCGGACGCGTACTCGGACCGGATGACCTTGACCGCGGCCAGCCTGCCGCCGGGCCCGCGCCCCAGGTAGACACTGCCCATGCCGCCCTGGCCGAGACGGCCGAGCAGCTGGTAGCCGCCCAGCTCGACCGGGTCCCCCGGGCGCAGCGGATCAGTCACCCGCAGGACGATACATCGAGTCCTTTGAACCGCGACGGCGCCCCGATGCTCCCGCCGGTCAGCCGGCGGCCATCGCGCCGGCGCTGCGGAAACGTCCCGGGGGCAGGCCGTACCGGCGGCGGAAGGCGGCCGCGAAGGCGAACTCGGTCGAATAGCCGACCCGCCGGGCGATGCTGGCCAGCGGGTCGGAGGTCTGGCGCAGCAGACGGGCGCCCGAGCTCAGCCGCCAGTCGGTCAGGTAGGTCATCGGCGGCACGCCCACCTCGTTGGTGAAACGCCGGGCGAACGACGTACGCGACATCCGGGCCACGCCGCTGAGCTGCGTGACCGTCCAGGGGCGCTCCGGGCGGCCGTGAATCTCGTGCAGGGCGTCGGCGATCCGCGGGTCGGCGGCCAGCGGCCACTCGTCGCGCATCTGCCGCAGGATGTGCACGATCATCAGGTCGACCAGCGCCGACCGGCCGGCCTCGGTGCCCGCGCCCGGGCTGGTCAGGTCGGCCCGCAGCATCTCGACCAACGCGGTCAGCGTCGGGTCGTCGCGCGGCGTCAGTGCCACCACGCCCGGCAGGCGGCGCAGGAAGGCCGGGGTCTGACCCGGCCGCATCGAGTACGAGCCGCAGAGGAACTCGAAGTCGCACGGCTCGTCGGCGACCGGCCGGTCACCGAGCTCGATCGGCGGCAACTCGGCCAGCCGGCACGGGGTACGGGCCAGGCCGTGCTCGGTGCCGGCGGCCGTGAAGACGACGTCCCCCGGGCGTACCCGCACCGGCTCGTCCGCGGCCGTGATCAGCCAGCCCTCGCCGGCCAGCAGGACGTGGAAGCCCAGCGCGGCGATCGGTGGCAGGCGTACACCCCAGGCTCCCGACTGCCGGATCCGGCGGCCCTTGGCCGGGTCGAGCCGCACGCTGCCGAGCGCTGCCGAAATCATGTCCACGGTCCGGATGGTAGCGATGCGTATGAAAGCGGGACGATCGCACATGGCCGTACCGCATCGTGGTCTGCTGGGGTTGATTCATGATCGACACGCTCGCCACCCTGACCTCGAACGCGGAGAAGACCGACGAACAGGAACGGCCGACGGCCGACAGCCTGCGCGCCGCCCGGGAGGCCGGAGGCTTCGCGCTCGTGGGCCGCGGCGCCACCGAGGCCGCGCGCCTGTTCACCGAACTCGGCCGGGGCTGCCCGTCCACGTCGTGGATCGCCGGCGCCTGCCTGACCGGCAAGACGCTGGTCGCCGCCACCGTCGCCGAGGTGCCCTTCGCCGCACCGGACACGCTGGTCTGCGGGTCGGGCACCCCCACCGGCACCGGAACACCCACGCCGGACGGCGTCCGGGTCACCGGCCGTTGGGCCAACGTCTCCGGCTGCGAGGACGCCGAGTGGGCGGGCCTGGGCGTGGTCGTCGACGGCGTCTTCTCGTTCGCGGCGATCCCGACGGCCGACCTGACCATCGAGCGCACCTGGAAGATGGCCGGGATGCGCGGCACCGGCAGCCACACCGTGGTCGCCACCGACGTGCTGGTGCCGGCCGGCCGGATCGGGCCGCTGCAACTGCCCGGGAAGACCAGCGACATGCTGCTCTTCGGGCTCACGGTGCTCGGCCCGGTGGTCGGCGGCACGTTCGGCGCGCTCGACGTGATCACCCGAATGTTCGCTTCGGATCGCAAACCCTTCATGTCGGCGTACACGAAAATGGGCGAATCCCCCGGCGCGCGGCACTGGCTGGCCGAAGCGACCCGCCTCGTGCAGCGAGCCGAACGCACCATGCTCGCCGTGGCCGCCGAGATCGACGCCGAGCGGGCGATCCCGCCCGGCGCCGCCACCCCGGCCGCCGGCACGACCCTGACCAGCCAGGACGGCGTACGCCTGCACGTCGATCTGGCCGACGCGGCCCGCGACTGCCGCGCCGCCGTCGACCTGATGCTCGACCTGCACGGCGCGAGCGGCTTCGCGACCGGCAACCCCCTGCAACGCTTCTGGCGCGACGTCAACGTGGCCAGCCGCCACCCGCACCTGAACCCCTACCTGGCCGTCGAGCGCTCGGGCGCGCTACTGGCCGGTGATGTTTCCTGACGCAGCGGGGCGGCCGCCTGGTCGCTGCGTCGACCGTCACGGCCGACGGACGACCACCCTGATCCGGGCCGGCTGTGGCGACACCCCGGCCGGGTTCAGTGCGCTCACCGTCGCCCAGTAGGCGCGGCCGGGGGTGAGCGCCGGCGTCACGCACGAGCGACCGGTCGCCGCCGCGGTGCAGCGAGCGCGGCGGTCCACAGTTCGGCCCGGTAGCCGGTCAGCGCGGCGCCGGAGCCGAGCCGAACGCCACCGTGGGCACGTCGACCAGCACGCCCCCGCCGACCGGGGTGGCCGTGGAGACCAGGCCGGCCGCATCGGCCACGACGTCGAAGCCGGTCGCCGGCCCGGTGTAGGCCGGCGGCAGCCACACCCGCACCCGGTTGCGAACCGGACCGCCGGTCGCGAGGTCGAGCTGCGGGCCGCCGAACGGCGTCGTACGAAGCTTCCGGTACGGATACTGCCCGGGCCGCCTGAGCCTTTTCCCCGGCCTTTCCGCCGGATCAGCCGCCGCAGGTGTCGCTCACCAGCCGGCGGCCATGCCGTCCTTCCGCGGGTCGGAGCCGCCGAGGATGCGGCCGTCGCGGATCTCGATCGCCTGGCCGCCGCCGAAGATCTCACGGTCCGGGTCCTCGACCACGGTCAGCCCGGCCGCACGCAGCGCCGACGCCCGCGGCCAGTGGCCTTCCTCCAGGCGTACCCCCTCGGGCTCGATCCGGAAACGAGGCCGGTCGAGCGCCTCCTGCGGGTCCAGCCCGTCGTCGACCACCGAGGTCACGTACTGCACGTGGGCCTGGGCCTGGATGAACCCGCCCATGATCCCGAACGGTCCGCGCAGCCGGCCGTGTTCGAGAAGCATGCCCGGCATCAGCGTGTGGTAGGGCCGCTTACCCGGAGTCACCTCACCGGCGACGCCGAAGCCCTCGGCCCGGTTGTTCAGCACGACGCCGGTGCCGGGGGCGACGATGCCCGAGCCGAAGTTCTCGTACAGGCTCTGTATGAACGACACGGCCATGCCGTCCGCGTCCAGCGCGCACAGATAGACCGTGCCCCCTTGCGGTTCGCGGGCCAGTCGCGCTGTTTCTCCGGTACGGGCGGCCAGGTGCGCCGGCGTCAGCAGGTGGGACACGTCGGCGTCGTCCCGTACGTACGCGAACGCGTCTTCCAGCGCGAGCGCGACGGCCCGGACCTGCTCCTCGAAGCTGTTCTCGCGGATCAGCCCGAGCGCCTCGAGCGCGACCACCCCCTGGGTCGGCGGCGGCAGTTCGAGGACCTCCACCCCACGGTAGGTGACGCGCATCGGATCAACCCACCGTGGCCGGTACGCCGCCAAATCACCCTCGGTGAGCCAGCTCGCCTCGGCGATGGCGGCCGCGACCCGCCCCCGGTAGAACGCGTCCGGCCCGCCCTCGGCGACCGCCCGCAACGTGGCACCGAGCTCGGGCAGCCGATAGACCTCACCGGCCCGGGGCGCCGCCCCGAACTCCTTGGGCGCGTGACCCGTGCCCTGCCACGCCCGCGCGCAGTGGAACCCGGCGGCCACGCCCCGCTCGGCCAGGTCGATCGCCGGCCGCAGGCAGGTGTCGAGCCCGAGCCGCCCGTACCGCTCACTCAGCGCCGCCCACCCACGCACAGCCCCCGGAACGTCGACCGCCCGCGGCCCGCGCACCGGCACCGGCAGCGGCTCGGCGTCCTCCGGGGCCGGCCCCGCCGCATCGAGCCCGGTGGCCGCGCTGCCGTCCCACACGATCGCGAACGCGTCCCCGCCGACACCCGTCGACATCGGCTCGGCCACACAACACACGGCCGCGGCGGCGATCGCGGCGTCAGCCGCCGACCCACCGGCCCGGAGCATCTCCAGACCCGCGAGCGTAGCGGGCACCTGACTGCTGGCGACCATTCCCTGCGCGGCTACGGCCGGCCCGCGCCCCGGCGAAAAGCGAAACATGCTCCCAGACAACCACTGTCGCGGTGTGCTCTCAATCGTTGTCCGCTCTACGGTTGGGTATGCGGACGATCCTCCGGGGCGGGACTGTCGTGCAGGTCGGCCGCCGGGTCGCGGAACGCGCCGACGTGGTGATCGAGAACGGGCTGATCGTCGGCGTCGGCCGGTTCGGCCCGGCCGACGCCGAGGTCATCGATGTGTCCGGGCTGGTGGTGTGTCCCGGGTTCGTCGACGCCCACGTGCACGCCGAAGGCGTGCTGGCCGAGACCGGCGGCCTGGAACCGGCGCTGGCCCAGGGCGTCACCACGCTGGTGCTCGGCCAGGACGGCTGCTCGTGGGCGCCGGTCAGCGCGGACACCTGGGCGGTCACGCAGGACTACTTCGCGGCGATCAACGGGCGGGCGGCCGGTCCGCCACGGGACCTGACGGTGCGGGAACTGCTCGACGACCTCGACGGCTGCGCCCAGAACGTGGCCTACCTGGTCCCGCACGGAAACCTGCGTTCCCTGGTCACCTCGTCCTCGGCGCCGCTGGACGCCGCTGCGCTCGTGCGGGCGGTGCGGCTGCTGGAGCAGGGGCTGGAGGGCGGCGCGGCCGGTCTGTCGAGCGGGCTCGACTACATTCCCGGCCGGTACGGGGACACGGCCGAACTCGCGGCGCTGTGCGAACCGCTGCGGGCCGGCGACAAGGTGTACGCGTCCCACCTGCGCGCCGCCACGGCCGACGTCGACCGGGCCATGGGCGAGCTCATCGACGTCGGTGCGCGGGCCGGTGTCCGGGTGCACGCCTCGCATCTGCGAGCCCGCTGGGACCGCGTCGAGCCGGCGCTGGCCCGGGCCGACGCCCGCGGTGTCACGCTGACCTACGACTCGTACCCGTATCTGGCCGCCATGAGCCTGCTTCGCATGTACGTCCTGCCGCCGCGGATGGGCCGGGACGACCTGCGGACGACCACGCCGCCGTTCGACCGGGAACGGCTGTCCCGGATGACGATCAGCTACGCGCGGCATCCCAGCTATCGGGCGTACGAGGGCCTCACCATCACCGAAGCCGCGTCGCGCGCCGGCCGTCCGGTGGCCGACTTCGTCGTCGCGCTGCTGTACGACTCCCGGCTCGAGGTGTCGGTGATCGTCACCGGGGGCGCGGCGACCAGCCACGACATCGTCCGGATCGCGACCGGCGACCGGCACTGCGGCGGCTCCGACGGCATCTACCTGGGTTCCCGGCCGCACCCGCGAGGCTATGCCGCCTTCACGTCACTGCTGCGGATCTACCTCGACGACGGCGGCGGCTGGCTCACCGCGGCCGACCATCTGGCCGCCCGGCCGGCCGAGGTCTTCGGGCTGGCCGGGCGGGGCGACATCCAGCCCGGGTACGCCGCTGACCTCGCGGTGTTCGACGAGGCCGCGATCGAAGCTCCGGCCACCTACGAGCAGCCGACCGCCCGGTCGCGGGGACTGCGCCTGGCCTTCGTCAACGGCGAGCTCGCCTGGTCGTCCGGCTCCTGGACCGGCTCCCGCTCCGGTGTCGCCATCCGATAGCCCGTACACATCCCGCCCTTGATCTTGAAGTCGCACCGCCTCCGCTTCCCCCACCCTTGATCTTGAAATCGCGCCACGACCGCCCCCTCCCGCACGCTTGATCTCGAAATCGCGCCGCCACCACCCCCTCCCGCACGCTTGATCTCAAAATCGCGCCGCCACCACCTCCCCCCGCACGCTTGATCTCGAAATCGCGCCGCCACCACCTCCCCCCGCACGCTTGATCTCAAAATCGCGCCGCCACCACCTCCCCCCGCACGCTTGATCTCAAAATCGCGCCGCCACCACCTCCTCCCCCACCCTCTGGGTGGGCGGCCGACCATAGCCGGAAAACGGGGCGAGCGGCCGCGGCTGTCCACAGGTCGCGCGCGGTGCGTCAGGCCGGGGCGGGCAGGTCGCAGGTGAAGCGGAGCCAGGCGCCGGCCGTGGTGATCAGGTCGACAGTCAGGTCGAGGGACCGGTCCGGTGGCAGCGGGATGACCGCCAAGGCCAGGCGCTCGCCGACCGGCTGGACCGCGGCGACCTCCGTCGCGCCCGGGAAGGCGGTGATCGTCCAGTGCCGGATCGGCCCGGTCGACGGGTCCGCGCAGAGATGGACGACGGAGCTACCGCCGCGATCGGGTTCGGCCCGCAACCGCAACGTGTGACCACCGGCGGCGGACGTCACGGCCGACATCCGGACCGGGCAGTCACCCGCGGGTGGGGCGGCGGTCACGCCGCTGCGCAGGGCGGCCGCGCTGCCAACGAAGATCAACAGAGCAATGAGGACCATGAGGTACGGCGACAGCCCGCGCGATGGCGCCGGCCGGGCCGGTGACCGCCGGCGTACGGTGAGAATCGCCCCGTCCGGGGTGTGCCGGGTGATCAGGCGTGCGCGGGCCCGCACCGTGCGGCGCCTCGTGACGCTGCACCGGCGTACGTAACCCGCCCGCTCACCCATCGACACCCCCGTGACCATAGTCGCCGCGAAGCGCCGCCCGGTTCCCAGGTGTCCGCCGAACGTGTCAGGAGAACACTCCGCTGTACGCGTTGAGGGCCGGCTGGCCGCCCAGGTGGGCGTACAACACGTTTGCGGTTTTGGGGATGTCGCCCCGCCGGACCAGGTCGATCAACCCTGCCATCGACTTGCCCTCGTACACCGGGTCGATGATCATGCCTTCGAGCCGGCCGGTCAGGCGAATGGCGTCGATCGTGGACTCGACCGGGATGCCGTAGCGGTCGCCGGCCCAGCCCCCCAGCACGGTGATCTCGTCGTCGCGCAGGTCCCGGCCAAGATCGATGAGGGCGGCGGTGTCGCGGGCGATGCGCGCCACCTGCTCGGTGGTCTCGGTCAGCCGGGCCGAGGCGTCGATGCCGAGTACGCGCCGCGGCCGCTCCTGCCCCGCGAACCCAGCGATCATGCCGGCCTGGGTGCTTCCCGTGACGCTGCAGACCACGATCGTGTCGAAGAAGACGCCCAGCTCACGCTCCTGCCGCTCGACCTCGTAGGCCCAGTTGGCGAAGCCCAGCCCGCCGAGCCGGTGGTCGGAGGCGCCGGCCGGGATCGCGTACGGCACCCCACCACCCGCGGTCACGTCGTCGAGCGCCTGCCGCCAGCTGTCCTTGAAGCCGATGCCGAAGCCGTCGCGCACCAGCCGTACGTCCGCGCCCATGATCCTGGAGAGCAATATGTTGCCGACCTTGTCGTTGACCGGGTCGGGCCAGTCGACCCAGCTCTCCTGCACCAGCACCGCCTTGAGCCCCGCCTTGGCCGCCACCGCCGCGACCTGCCGGGTGTGGTTGGACTGCACACCGCCGATGCTGACCAGCGTGTCGGCGCCTTGGGCGAGCGCGTCGGGCAGCAGATATTCCAGCTTGCGGGTCTTGTTGCCGCCGTAGGCCAGGCCGCTGTTGACGTCCTCGCGCTTGGCCCAAACCCGGGCGCCGCCGAGGTGGGCGCTGAGCCGGTCGAGCGGGTGGATCGGGCTGGGGCCGAAGAGCAGCGGGTAGCGCGCGAAGTCGTCCAGGGCCATGTCACTCTCCGGTGTTCGAGGTGTGGGTCATTGCGCCGCAGTGTTCAGCGGGCCGTTCTCTGCATCGCGGCGCTCTCTCACGCCGCCGCGCCCCCTCACGCCGCCGCGCCCCCTCATGGCGCCCGCTCCTTCCACGCTGCGGCGACTTACCTACGCCGCAACCCCATTCCTGCACCGCCACGACTTCCCTGCGCTGCGGCGACGTCCTTGCGCCGCAGCGCCTTCCCTCCGCCGTCGCGCTTCCCTCCGCCGCCGCGCTTCCCTCCGCCGTCGCGCTTCCCTCCGCCGTCGCGCTTCCCTCCGCCGCCGCGCTTCCCTCCGCCGCCGCGCTTCCCTCCGCCGCCGCGCTTCCCTCCGCCGCCGCGCTTCCCTCCGCCGCCGCGCTTCCCTCCGCCGAGGTGCTGTTCGGCGGGACGGTCGTTACGACGGGCGTGAGTCTCATCCGGTCGGCCCCGTGTTGAGGAGGGGCGCCAGGGTCATCCAGTTGGCGCGAGTCGCGGCGGCCGCGCCGTCGGTGTCGCCGGCCTCGTAGAGCGTGATGATCTGGTCGTGCTGGGCGACCGAGCCGCGCCCGCTGAGTGAACCGAATCGGGCCCGTTCGAGCCGGCGCAGCACCGGGGTGAACTGGTCGAGCACGCTGCGCACGGCGACGTTGGCGCAGGCGGTGACCGCGACACCGTGAAAGTCGTCGTCGGCCTCGATCGCGGCGTCGACGTCGTTGACCCGCAGGGCCTCGGCGAAGCGGGCGTTGGCCGTACTCATCAGGTCGAGGTCGGTGTCGGTGAGATGCGCGGTGCGCACCGCGAGCTCGTGCATCGAGGCGGTGACGAGCTGGGCATCATGGACGGCGCGGACGTCGAGCGGGCTGACCATCGTGTAGCGCCCCGGCCGGGTCTGCACCAGACCGGCCTCGTCGAGCCGGGCCAGAGCCTCCCGCACCGGGGTGCGGCTGACCCCCAGCCAGCGGGCGAGCTCGACATCGTTGAGGCGCTCGCCCGGGGCGAGGGTGCCGTCGACGATGGCGTCACGGATTGCCCGAAAGGCGTCGTCGCGCAGGAGCGATCGCGCCATCAGGCCACGGCTCTCAGGTACCGGCATGCAATATATTGCACGTTGCGTACCCGCCGAAGTCAAGGGCAGGCGCAAGGTGTTGTTGCTGGCGGCTGAGCTGGCTTCATGGGATGCCACTGGATATGCCGGTAAGGAGGGGCAGCGAGGGTCGCGGCGCATCTGAATGTCACGCGGTAGGGGTTGTCGTCGCGACCGCCGCGACGGCCCAGTCTTGCTGGATGGGTCGGCGGGCATGCAGTGGCCCTGGCGAGTAGTGCTGAGGGGGCGTTACTGCACCGCCCCCGGCAGCACACGTCAGTTGCTCACGATGAGTATCGGTGGGCCTGGGCTACCGTGCGGATCGCGGCTAAATGAGTTGAGGCGGTCGAGGTAAACGCGCCATCAGGTGCGCCTACTCGATAGCCGAGTGAACGATGACCGCTATCGGCTGTTCGCCTCCACCTTCAAGCCGGTCAGGTGGACCTACACCGGCGCAAAGCACTGACGTCCGGTTATGGCATCGGCGCACTAAACGCACCGTAACTGATCAACGAAACCCGCGCTACCATCCCGATCAACCGCGCCTGGCCGATCAAAGGAACGACATGACTGTCCGCAATGCCGGCCCGGCACATCCTGAGCCGGCGAGCGCGGACGAGTCACCGACCGGCATGAAGCCCGATGCCGGCCTGATGAAGCGCCGTCGACTCCTGACGTGCGCAGCTGTTGTCCTCACGGCCACCACCGGTGTTACCGCAGCACACGCTGCGACCACCGCGGTCAGTGAACCGGCTCTCAAGCAGCCCGATCCCACCGCGACGAGCTTCGACGCGGCCTTCTGGCACCGCCAGGACCGGCTCGTCGATCTGAGGGGCTGGACCGAAGACCTGCCCGGCCTCAAGACCAGCGGCTACGTCACCAGTATCAACAACGAGCCGGTCGACGGCTCCGTCGTCCTGGTGTGGCACGGGCCGCCCGACCCCGTGCAACGGCAGATCATCGACGAGGCCAGGCGCCGGCACATCCCCATCGCCGTCCAGCAACGCAAACACACCATGGCTGACCTCGAACGGGCCGCCAACCAGATCTTCGCCATCGAGTCGGGCACCGGCGAGTTCCACAACTTCAGAATCAGCGGCGCCGCCCCCTTCAGTATCGAATTCGACGGCGTAACAGTAATAGGGGAATACATTCATCCACCGGCCGAAGGCATCGCGGCCGCGGACACCGCGCTCACACGGGCACTAACCGCCAGAACCGGCGTAGCGGTCACGATCGAGCACGGCCAAATCGTGCCCCTTTGACCGGCACAGCCGAAATTTCGGCGACCAGCGATCGCCCAATCTGGCGGGCTGGCCCACCTTCGCAACGGTGACACGTTCACCCGGCTGGCCGCCGGCTTCCAGATCGGTGTGGCCACCGCCTGGCGCTACGTCCGCGAAGCGATCACCCTGCTCGCGGCGACCGCCGACGACCTGCACACGGCCATGACCCGGATCCGCCTGCTGGCCTACGCGATCCTCGACGGCACCCTGATCCCGATCGACCGCGTCCACCACCAGGAGCCCTACTTTTCCGGCAAGCATCGTCGTCACGGTGTGAACGTACAGGTCATCGCGGACGCGGCAGGCCGTCTGGTCTGGGCCTCGGCGGTGCTGCCGGGCTCGACGCATGACCTGACCGGCGCCCGCACCCACGGCATCATCGACGCGCTAACCAGCGCGAAGGTGATGACCTTCGCGGACAAGGCCTACCAAGGCGCCGGTGGCACCGTGCGTACACCGTTCAAGCGCCACCGCCACCGGCCGAAGCTGTCAGCCCGGCAGAAAGCCGTGAACGAGGCACACGCCCGCATCCGCGCCCGCGGCGAACGAGCCCTCGCGACCCTCAAGACCTGGAAGCTGCTGGTCAAGCTGCGCTACAGCCCGTCCCGCACAACCACGATCGTGCAGGCCATCCTCACCCTGCACCACCTCCAGAACCCCGATCTACCGAGGTTGAAAAAGCTCACTGATCAAAAGCCGGAAGCACCGATCTTGGTAAGAACCCCCGCCGGGCCACCGTCCAGGAGGAATTCCTCGTGTTTGGGGCGTCCGGGCACCCCACGTTGCGCGGAAGGCTCGATGGCACCAGCCCGACCAACGTGGTCGATTAGCATGATCGGAACCTATTGCGAGGAGAGTGTTCCGTGGCGCGTCTGGTGTTCGTCACTGTGCCGTTGGTGGGTCATGTCCGGCCGGTCCGCGACGTTGCCGCCGGGATGGTCCAGCGTGGACACGATGTGACGTTCCTGACGCACGAGTTCTTCCGGCCGGCCATCGAACAGGCGGGAATCCGGTTTGTGCCGTTCGTCGGCGACGCCGCGGTCCACCCGGCCCAGTTCACTGCCGAGTTGGCGGAGCACGAGCCTGGACCGGACGTGTCGATCTGGTATTTCGAACGGCTAATGGTCAATCGGATGACCGCCGAGCACCAGCAGATCCAGGAGGAGTTGGCAGCGGCCGGCGAACCCGTGGTCCTGGTCACCGACGCGGCATGTATCGGCGGATGGCCGATCGCCCTGGGAGCGCCAGGCATCCGCCCGGCCGCGTTCATCGTGCTCCTCACCTCCACCCAGGTCATTCCCAGCGTGGATGCCGACCCAACCGACATGACCCTCCCCGAGGACACGACGGAGGCCCGGGCCCGGTATCTGGCGATGGCCGCCATGCTGCGGGACATGTTCGCCGCCCCGCACCAGCGGCTGGAGGAGAAGATGGCGGGTCTGGGGGTGACCCCGCCGGTCCCGTTCTACCTGGACGGCATGGCGCATGTCCCGGACCGGGTCCTACAACTGTGCCCGCCCGGCTTCGAGTACCCGCGCAGCGACCTGCCGGCGATGTTCCGCTACGCCGGTGTCCCGGGGCCCGCCCCGTCCGCCGACGAGTTGCCGTCGTGGTGGCCGGACGTGGTGGACGCCGAACGGGTCGTCGTGGTGACGCAGGGGACGCTCGCCAATAAGGACCACTCCGCCCTGCTGGAGCCGGCCATGCACGCCCTGGCGGAACTCGACGCCCTGGTAGTGGTGACCACTGGCGGCGCCGAAGCGGCGTTCGACCGGGTCCCGGCCAATGTGCGGGTGTCCACCTACGTCCCGTTCAACCTGCTGCTGCCGCACGTCGACGTGCTCGTCACGAACGGCGGCCTGGGTGGCGTGCTGCAGGCGCTGAGCCACGGCGTGCCGGTGGTGGTCGCCGCCGACTCTGGCGACCAGCCGGGCGTGGCTAACCGGGTGGAGTGGACCGGCACCGGGATCAACCTGCACACCGGACGTCCCACCGACGCCGCGGTCCGGGAGGCCGTGGATGCGGTCCTGAAAGAACCCTCCTACCGGGACGCCGCCCGGCGCCTCCAGGCCGAGATCGCCAACCTCGACGCAGCCGTCGAACTCGAGAACGCCATTGCCGAGCTGACGGCTCACGGGACGGCGGCGGCCGGCGGCGCGAAGTAGTCGCGCAGTATCGCGATCCGGCCGTCCCGGACACGGAAGATCTGCACCAGTGACATCGCGGTCCGGGTGCTGTCCGCCCGGCTGAAGGCGGGGTCGATCCCGCAGATGAAGGCCTCCGGAACGGGCTTTGTTGACGGCCTTCTGCCGGGCTGACAGTTTCGGCCGGTAGCGGTGGCGTTTGAACGGCGTCCGCATGGCACCTCCGGCGCCTTGATATGCCTTGTCGACGAAGGTCATCACCTCCGCGCCCGTCAGCGCGGAGGTGATGTCTTGTGTGCGGGCGGCGGTCAGGTCGTGCGTCGATCCCGGCAGTGCCGCCGAGGTCCAGACGAGGCGGTCTGCCGCGTCGGCGATGACCTGGACGTCATGCCGTGCCTGCGGTGTTTTCCGGAGTAGTAGGGCTTCTGGTGGTGGACGCAGTCGATCGGGATCAGGGTTCCGTCAAGGATCGCGTAGGCCAGGACGCGGATCCGGGCCATGGCCCCCTGCAGATCGTCGGTGGTCGAGGCGAGCAGGACGACCGCTTCGCGGACGTAGCGCCAAGCGGTGGCCACACCGATCTGGAAGCCGGCGGCCAGCCGGGTGACCCGGGAGGAGAACTTTCTTGATCGATTGCTGGTCTTACCAGGAGCCTCACCTCGCCCGGCAGCCCACCCCGAGATGCATCCTCAGCTGCGCAAGCCAGTTGGAAAACGCTCATTGTTCTCGGCATGTCCGGGAGTGGCTGGCGACAGGTGGTTGGCCGCCGGGCGTTACGCCTTTCGCTCAGGTGGTGAGGCGGTGGGTGAGGGCGGTGTGGCGGCGCCCGGCGCTGACGGTGCGGATGGCGGCGGCGAGGGCGCGGCGGGAGCCGACGAGGACGACGAGTTTCTTGGCGCGGGTCACGGCGGTGTAGAGCAGGTTGCGTTGCAGCATCATCCAGGCGCTGGTCGTGATCGGGATGACGACGGCGGGGTATTCGGAGCCCTGGGAGCGGTGGATGGTCATCGCATAGGCGTGGGCCAGTTCGTCGAGTTCGTCGAAGTCGTAGGTGATGGATTCGTCCTCGTCGGTGCGGACGGTCAGGGTCTGCTCGTCAGGATCGAGGGCGGTGACCACGCCGATGGTGCCGTTGAAGACTCCGGACTGGCCCTTGTCGTAGTTGTTACGGACCTGGGTGACCTTGTCGCCGATCCGGAACACCCGGCCACCCGCGCGCCGTTCGGGCAGACCTTCCCGGCCCGGGGTGAGTTGCTGCTGTAGCAGCGTGTTCAGGGCGCCCGCGCCTGCTGGGCCGCGGTGCATCGGGACGAGGACCTGCACGTCGCGGCGCGGGTCGAGGCCGAACTTGCGGGTGATGCGGGTGCAGGCGACCTCGACGGTCAGGGCCGCGGCGGCTTCCGTGTCGTCGCACGGGAACAGGAAGAAGTCGCTCATGCCGGTCAGCTGCGGCGGGCGGCCCGCGTTGATCCGGTGGGCGTTGGTGACCACTCCGGAGTCGGCGGCCTGCCGGAACACCTGGGTCAGGCGGACCCGGGGCACGGTGTCGGCGGCGAGGAGGTCCCGCAGCACCTCCCCGGCGCCGACTGAGGGAAGCTGGTCGACGTCACCCACCAGCAGCAGGTGCGCGCCGGGTGGGACGGCTTTGATGAGTTTGTTGGCGAGGATCAGGTCGAGCATGGATGCCTCGTCGACGACCAGCAGGTCTACGTCGAGGGGGTTGTCCCGGTCGTAGGACGCCTCGCCGCCTGGCTGCAGCTTGAGCAGGCGGTGCACGGTCGCGGCGGGTTGGCCGGTCAGTTCGGCGAGGCGTTTCGCGGCCCGCCCGGTCGGCGCGACCAGCTGGATCTTCGCCTGCTTCGCGGCGGCGAGTTCGACGATCGAGCGGACCGTGAAGCTTTTGCCGCAGCCCGGCCCGCCGGTCAGGACCGCGACCTTCGCGGTGAGTGCGAGCCGGACGGCCTGTTCCTGCTCGGGCGCCAGGTCGGTGCCAGTGCGTTTCTTGAGCCAGGTCAGGGCCTTGGCCCAGTCGACGCCGTTGAAGGCGGGCATTCGGTCGGCCCGGTCGCGCAGCAGCGTCAGCAGAGCGTTGGCGAGGGACATCTCGGCCCGGTGGAACGGCACCAGGAAAATCGCCGCGATCGGCCCGTCCAGGCCCGGCAGTGTCTCGCGGACGACCCCTTCTTCGGTGACCAGATCGTCCAGGCAGCCGGCGGCCAGTCCGCCCGGGACGTCCAGGATCTTCGTGGCCTCGGCGATCAGCTGATCGGCGGGTAGATAACAGTGGCCGCTGTCGGTGGCCTGCGACAGGGTGTATTGCAGGCCGGCTTTCACCCGTTCGGGGCTGTCGTGCGGGATCCCGACGGCCTGCGCGATCGCATCCGCGGTTTTGAACCCGATGCCCCACACGTCGGAGGCCAGCCGGTACGGTTCGGTCTTGACCACATCGATCGACTTCTCGGCGTACTTCTTGTAGATCCGCACCGCGATCGACGTGGACACCCCGACGCCCTGCAGGAAGACCATCACCTCCTTGATGGCCTTCTGCTCCACCCAGGCCGCAGTGATCTTCGCGGTACGTTTCGGGCCGAGCCCCGGCACCTCGACCAACCGGCCCGGCTCCTCCTCGATGACCCGCAAGGTGTCTACGTCGAAATGGTCGACGATGCGTTCGGCGAACACCGGCCCGATCCCCTTGATCAACCCCGAACCGAGGTAGCGGCGGATGCCCTGGATGGTCGCCGGCAGCACCGTGGTGTAGGAGAGCACCTCGAACTGGCGGCCGTACTGCGGATGCGACGACCACCAGCCCCGCATCCGCAGGCTCTCACCCGGCTGCGCCCCGAGCAGCGACCCGACCACCGTCGTAAGGTCGGACCCCCGGCCGGTGGCCACCCGGGCCACCGTATAACCGGTCTCCTCGTTCACGAACGTCAACCGTTCCAGCACCGCCTCCAACACCTGCGGCGCCGGACGAGACACCCCACCCGCCGACACCCGACCATTCTGCCCACCCCACCGGAAGCGTCGGGCGTCGGACCCGCACGACCGGAGTACCCCAACCGCCGTAACGCCGGTGACCCCTGGCCCTTGTCCCTTCGTCGCAGGCGTCGGGCATCAGCGGATGCTGCACCTGTGACCAGGGCGTTCAGGTACCGGAGGCCATATCGGCGGCGGGGATGTAGTTGGGGTGCCGGTCGAGGTTCTTGCGTGCTCGGCCGTAACGCATCGTGGTCTTAGGGTCGGCGTGCGCGGCGGCGATCCGCACGTCGCGGAGGCTGACTCCTGCGTCCAGCATGGTCATGACGAACGTGTGCCGCAGCATATTGGGGTGCATCCGCGCCATCCGGATCCCGCCTGTCGCGGACAGGTGCTGCAGGCGGCGGGTCGCGGCATGCCGGTCCGTTCGCCGACCGAGCGTGTTGCGCAGGATCGGCCCTTGCTCCCGGCCTTCGGTGGCGTGCTCGATCGACCGGGCCAACGGGACCAGCACCGTCTTGTCGCCCTTGCCGCGGACCTTCAGGACGCAATGGCCGTGTTCCTCGCCGAGGTCGGTGATCTTCGCGCCGCAAGCTTCGAAGATCCGTAACCCGAGCAGGCCGAGCATCGCGGTCAGGGCGAAGTCATTACGGTTGGCCGACAGCCGGGCGGTCGTCAGCAGGGCCTCGAACTGCAGGTGCCCGAGTTCGAGAGTAGGCGAGTCGGTGGGCATCAGCCGCCGGCGCACCTAGTCGGCTGGCAAGTGGGCAGGATCTGGTCGATGACGCAGACCCGATAGAAACCGACCACGACCGACAGCCGGCGGGAGACGGTCGATGGCTGGTAGCAGCGGACCTCCTGCAACCAGCGCACATAGCGTTCGACCTCGACCCGACCAAGGTTCAGCGGATCAGGTTCCTGGCCCCATGCACCAGGTCAGGAAAGCCTTAAGGTCGGAGCCGGTGTGCACGCGGGACTCGCCGCGGTACCGGCCCAGGTACGCGGCGACCGCCACCCGGAGAACCCGCTCGTCGTCAGCGGCAACGACCTGCCCAGAAAACAGAGGAGATAGCCATACTTCACGGTGCGTCACCGCCAGCAAGAGCACCAACGCCCTCGACGCGGTGAGTGCGGCTCGCAGCGCAAGATCGTCCCGTCGCGTTGGCGCGGATCGCGGCCAGATGGGGCGCCCTTCTTTGCACGAAGGCGGCCCCTGTGGCGGCCGAGTCTGTGTGGAGGTGAGAATCGTCGCTCTTTCTGGGTGATCGTTCAGTGTGATGGTTCGAGCGGCGTGCGGAACAATTCTTGGTATGCGACAGCTTCAATTGTTCACGGCGGCGGGATTGGCCGCCATGCGTGATCGAACTGCATCGCGTCACTATTCTGTCGAGGGCGAGGAATTCCGCCGGGAGCACGCCCGTCATCGGGTCTGGGGCTTGTCACAGAGGCATGCCACGAAGCTGCGCCGGTTGCGGTCTGGAGCAGACACAGATCGGTCACCACGGGTGCCGGACCCAACACCTTCGGCTCGACACCAGGCGGCGGAGTCGCCGGACCTGACTCATACGGCCGAGGCAAACGTCGCGACGCCGATGGGAGTTGGGCCGCCGGAGCAAACGGCCGCGTGCGAGGACGCGCCAACGGTGGCGACCGCCGCCGTAACCGAACCGGCGGCCACACCCAGCGTCCCCATGATTGACCCGGCGGCCGTGCCCCACGTCGCCGTGACCGACCCAGCGGCCGCGCCCCATCTCACCGTGACCGACCCAGCGGCCACAACCAGCGTCCCCGTGACCGACCCGGCCACCGCGCCCCACCTCACCCTGACCGACCCAGCCGCCACGCCTAGCGTTGCTGCGACTGGACCCGCAATGCCGGACCTCGCCGTGCCGACTCCAGCGACCTCACCGGCGACAATCGCAAAACCCAGCGGCGACGCAAATGTCTTACCCATCCACACAGGACGAACCCCCACCGGCCTGTCTCGAAGAAAAGCTGTTACGTGCATCCGGAACCGCGTCAAACGCCGACCCGGACCCGCCCGAAACTACAGAAACAATCTGACAACCCGAATCCGCCAGCCGGCTTCGGGCGGCGTGTATTGCTGTCATCGGCCGGCAATTGCTGAAGCCGGGAAGGAGCGAAGTCCGCCTCATCACGGCTCGCGGCGAAAGCGACTCACATCGGCCAGATCCGCGCACGCGGGCCTCGGTCGCTTCACGATCGTCTACACAGAGAGTGAACGGCTCCGAGTCACCGCCAGAACCATCGGCGGTGGAGATTCACAGTGGTGCCGGTTCTCGCGGACGTGTTGGCATGCTACGGCAGCTATGCGCCGAAAGTCGCTAACGTCTGGCGCTTCAAAATCACGAAACGAAGCCACCGGTTGCTATCGCGCGTTTGCAACCGGCGGTTGGTACAGCAAACGGGCTGTAGCAGCCCGTGGCCGTCAGCTCAACGGTGGCGGGCCCTCGGGCGGCTCCGGGTGGCTTGGAGCCGAAGACGACTCCGGGCGGCCGGCCGCGGGCGACTCTGACGACGCGGCGGCGGGCAGCGCTGGAGTGCCGGCGGCGGGCAGCTCCGGTCGCGCGGCTGCCGGCAGTTCACGCGGCCCCACCGGCGCGGGCGTGACGGTCGGCGGTTGCACCATGGCGGCGATCTGGGCCAGGTTGATGCTCCAGCCCACACCGAAGGCGGGCGGCCCGACCACGCTCGGATTGTCCGGATCCCACGCCGCGCGCCGGAATTTGTCGAGATCGGGCGCCCGGAAATCGTACGGCACCCCGGCGATCTCACCGTGCCAATCCCGCTCCTGATCAGGCTTGTCGAGTTCCTTGGCGACCGCGGCACCCGCAAGAGCACCCGCGGCCGCGGCAGCGATCCGAGCCAGCACGCCAATCATCGCTCCAGGCTAACCCCAGGATCAAAACCATCCGATGGGTACGCTCGACCGTGTCCCCAACCGCAACACCCCGCCCCGGGGCACACCGCGACCTCATCAAGGCGCAAGGCCGTGAACGCGAGTCTCGCGTGAGCGGGACCCATCCCCCACTCGGCCTGCCCGACCGCAACCCCATCCCCCACCCGGCCGCAAACCCGAGACCCGCCGCCGGACCAGAACCCGTCACCCGACCGGCCGCAAACCCGAGACCCGCC
>NZ_JBICSP010000009.1:151484-285243 GCF_043197135.1 Actinoplanes sp. NPDC049265
GCCGCCGCAGCAGAACCCGTCACCCGACCGGCCGCAAACCCGAGACCCGCCGCCGCAGCAGAACCCGTCACCCGACCGGCCGCAAACCCGAGACCCGCCGCCGCAGCAGAACCCGTCACCCGACCGGCCGCAAACCCGAGACCCGTCCAACCGCGACCATCGTCATTGTCCGGCCTCAGTCAGAGTCCGACCGTTGTCCCGGTCGCCGCCGCCTCCCGCACCCGCCCCGCCGCCCAGTTGCCCCGCCCAGAGAACCGCCATCAAGCTTTGTCGAGCGCTCCGCCACCGGACGGACCGCGCCACGATCCACCGACCCACCACGGGGAATAGGCGCAGCACGAGCAGCCAACCGCCCCGTCACGGACGCACCCGCAACACCAGCAGCCAACCACCCCACCACCAGACCCACCCGCAACACCAGCAGCCAACCACCCCACCACCAGACCCACCCGCAACACCAGCAGCCAACCACCCCACCACCAGACCCACCCGCAACACCAGCAGCCAACCACCCCACCACCGGGCGCACGCGTGGGCGCGACGAGTCCAGCCGGTTTCAGGAACGGCAGGCTTGACGTTCAATCGGGATCTCGAAGTGCACCGTCTGCGAGCACCCGGAGCCGCCGTCGCGCGGGTCGTGCACCAGCTCGGCCATCGTGCGCCAGAAGGCCTCGGCGCCGGCCACGCGGGTGTCGGTATGCAGGTAGATCGCACGGTAAATCGGTTGATCGGAGGCAAAAGACACGGCTTCGCGTACGAGGGACCGCGCCAGCCCCTGACGCCGGTGCTCGGGCCGCACGTAGACCCGGAACAGCTGCGCCGTGGTGTCCGCCGGATAGCGGTCGACGAGCCAGCGCGGGTGTGGCGGGCTGTTCGGGGCGGCGGCCCGGACCGCCGTGGTCGCCACGATCTCGCCCTCGTGCTCGGCGACGAACAGCGCATGATGCCGCGGCCGCAGGTAGGTGCCTTCGAGGTCGATGACGTCGGCGTGCCAGTCCGGCCGGTAGCCGACGTCGAACACCCGGTAGAACGTGTCCAGCATGACGCTGCGCGCGCCGCTGACGTCGGCGGGGCCGGCCTCGCGCAGCCGGTAGGGCATGACGTTCGTCTTCATATCTTCCTCCTGATTCCGAGTCCGGGTTCGCCGGACAGCCGCAGCGTGCCGCCGTGGCCGCCGATGCCGGTGTGGGGGTCGTCGTTCAGCAGCAGGTGCCCGTCCAGGTCGATCCACCGGGCGAGCCCGGCGAGGTGCACGGCGGGCGCGATCCCGAGGCTGCTCGCCACCAGGCAGCCGAGCATGATCTCGAGCCCGTGCTCACGCGCCTTGGCCGCGAGGCTCAACGCGGCCGTGACGCCGCCGCACTTGGCCAGTTTGATGTTGATCCCGTCGACCGCCCCGGCCAGCCGGTCGACGTCGTCCTCGGTGGCGGCGTCCTCGTCGGCGACGACCGGGATCGGGGTGCGTTCGCTGATCCAGGCGAGGCGGTCGGGGGCGCCGGGCGGGACGGGCTGTTCCACCATGTCGATCCGGTGCTGCTCGCATTCCGCCAGCACCCGCAGCGTTTCGGTCGGCGTCCACCCACCGTTGGGGTCGATCCACAGCCGGACGCCGGGCGCGGCCCGCCGAACCGCGGCGATCCGGGCCACGTCGTACTGATCACCGGCTTTGATCTTGAGTACGCCGAAGCCGCCCGCGGCCAACCCGAGTGCGGCGGTCGCGGCGTCGTTCGGAGAAACCAGACCGATGGTGTACGCGGTGACGACCGCCGTGGCAGCGGGCAGGCCGAGCAGGGCGTACACGGGCATCCCGGCCTGTTTGCCCCGCAGATCGAGCAACGCCGCGTCGACCGCGGCTCGCACTCCGGGCGGAACAGGACCCAACCCGCCCGCCGCGATAGCCGGAAAGCCACCAAGCGCGGGAGGGCCGGCGAGCGTCTCGCATGCGGCG
The DNA here is from genome assembly GCF_043197135.1 of Actinoplanes sp. NPDC049265. Classification (NCBI taxonomy): domain Bacteria; kingdom Bacillati; phylum Actinomycetota; class Actinomycetes; order Micromonosporales; family Micromonosporaceae; genus Actinoplanes; species Actinoplanes sp. NPDC049265. The sequence goes on from NZ_JBICSP010000009.1 coordinate 153,433, forward strand.
GTGATCGTCGGGAGGTCGAGCCGATGGTGGACGCTGGTCACCACCTCGCCGTGGCCGGTGTGCTCGCCGTCCGACAGCGAGATGCGTACCGCGCCGCGGAACGCCATGGTCGAGCGCGAGATGCGCAGCGGTTCCCGCAGCCGGAGCGGATAGCTCTCCCAGGTCAGCTTCATGCGGGCACCGGGCTGATCACCGTCCGGCAGCGACTCCACATGGTGACCTCGACCGCGCGCGGGTGCGGGATCTCCACCGGATGCCCGGGCGCGGCGCCGTGCAGGAGGCCGTGGGCCGCGCACCAGTCATCGTCGAAGATCGTGTCGAGGTAGCGGTGCGGCCCGTCCGGGAAGACGGTCACGACCCGTGCGCCGGGCCGCGTCCGCGCGATCCACGCCGACACCCGGGCCACCGCCCCGGTGCTCCATCCGCCGGTGACGAAGGCCGATCGCGCCAGCCGCCGGCAGCTGTCCACCGCCTCGGCCGGGCCGACCCAGTGCACCTCGTCGAACGCCGCATGGTCCACGTTGGACGGATGCATGCTGCTGCCCAGCCCGCGCATCAGCCGGGCCCGCGACGGTTGCCCGAAGATGGCCGACCCGACCGTGTCCACCCCGACCAGCCGCAGCCGGGGCCAGTGCCGGCGCAGCGCCCGGGCCAGGCCACCACTGTGCCCGCCGGTGCCGACACTGCACACGAGCACGTCCGCCTGGTCGAGTTGCGTGGCCACCTCGTCGGCGAGCCCGGCGTAACCATCCTGGTTGTCGGGGTTGTGATACTGGTCGGGCCAGTAGGCGCCGGGCAGCGTGGCGAGCACCTCGGCTAGCCGGTCGCGCCGGGCCTGCTGCCAGCCGCCGGTCGGGTGCGGCCGGTCGACGATCTCCAGCCGGGCACCGTGGGCGCGCAGCAGTGCCCGCATGGAACGTTCCAGCTCGGCGTCGACCACGAGCACCGTTGGATGCCCGAGCGCCTGCCCGGCAAAGGCCAGCCCGACACCGAGGGTGCCACTGGTCGACTCGACCACAGCCGCGCCGGGCCGCAACTCCCGCCGTGCGCGCGCCCCGGTCAACATGGCCACCGCCGCGCGCGCTTTCATCCCGCCCGGCGCCGCGCATTCGACTTTGGCCCAGAACCCGGGATGCGGATGCGGCAGCGGCGCGTCGACGAACACAACGGGCGTGCCGCCAACCAGATTGAGCAGCTGCGGCGCACTCACGCCGACCAGCCGATCGCAGCCCGCTCGATCGCGAGCCGGTCGAGAACGGATCCATCGACCGCCGGCTCGTCGACCGCACGCCGGCCGATCGCAGGCCTACCGACCGCCGACCCGCCGACCACACGCCCACCTACCGCCGACTCGTCCACCGCACACCGGCCGACCACACGCCCACCGACCACCGACCCATCCACCGCACACCGGCCGACCACACACCCACCGACCACCGACCCATCCACCGCACACCGGCCGACCACACGCCCACCGACCACCGACCCATCCACCGCACACCGGCCGACCACACGCCCACCGACCGCGGACCCGCCGACCGCTGGCCCACCGACCGCTGGCCCGTCGAACGCTTCTGAGGCCGGCGAGCTGACCGGGGCGGTCGGGGACGGTGGCTCCCCGGAAGGGCTGCGCCACGGTGGCGCGTCGGCTGCCGCGTACCGGAAGATCGTGGTTGGTCCTCCGTCGAGCCAGAAGAACGGGTACGGCTCGGCGCTGACCGCCGACAGCCCGGCGCCAACGAACCGGGGCAGGATGGCGCTGCCGGTCTGGGCGAACGCGACGAATGGCTTACCGGTGGCGGCGGCATGCGCCAGCAGCGGCTCGAAGGTGCCGTTGCCCAGAGTCATGCCCGAGGCCAGGATGGCGTCACTCCGGTCGAGCAGCGCGGCCGCGTCGGGGAGGCACGGTTCGCCCCACTCTGTCGTGCCGCCGGCGAGGTCGCACGGCAGGTAGCGCCAGCCTCGCTCGCGCAGGCTCGCCAGCAGCGAGTTGACCACGCCCACGACCAGCACGGTGCGTCCGCGCGGCTCCGGCAGCAGGCCGGCGACGGCTTCGGCGCGCTGCCGGGACTTGGCCAGCGAGGTGCCACCGGCGACGGTCACGGCCACACCGGCGTGGGGGGCGCGGGACATGAGGTACGCGTCGAGGGCGGCCACCCGAACCGGCAGCGTTTCATGGGACAGAAGATCTTTGACGGGTACGCCGACACAATCGTAAACAAGGTCGTCGGGAAGGGCCCCGGGCTCGATGGCACAGGAACCGACCGCCGCCTCGACCCGGAGGCTCAACACGTGGTTGCGATAGCCACGGCCGCGACCGGCGTGCCGCGCACCTTGCCGCGTCACGAAGGCGACGCTGACCCGCGGGTCGCCGGGATCATCGATCGCTTCCCGAATGATCGAGTCCACACTGATCATGCGACACACACCACCAGCGCGCCGACAACCAGCAAGTCCACCCTGATCATGCGACACACACCACCAGCGCGCCGACAACGAGCGCGTCCCACCCTGATCATGCGGCATACACCACCTGGGCGCCGGCGGCGAGCGCGTCCGCCACCGGCCGGGCGCCGGCCGGCTTCTCGTCGACCACCATCACGTGGCCGAGGTAGTCGTTGTTGCTGCTCGCGTCGCCGGTGCGGTGGCCGGGCCCGCGCAGCGACCAGTCGACGATCCGCTCGTCGTCGGGCCAGCGCCTGATCTCCTGGATCGTTCCAGCCCGGGTCGGCAGGACGAACGCGACGGCGGCACTGCCCACGCCGGTGTCCCGCCGGCTCAGATCCGGTGTCTCGCCCAGCGCCAGCTGCGCGTACACCATGGGCAGATCAATCCCGGTGACCCGGCGGATCAGCTCGGTGATCTCGTTTCCCGCCGGCCGTGGGTTGATCTCGACGACCTTCGGCCCGTCGGCGGTCAGCCGCAGCTCGGTGTGCGCGACCCCGTGGTCCAGCCCGACGGCGTCAAGCGCGGCCACCGCAACCTCCGCCACGCCCATGAAACCGCGAGATCCCGCAGGGAAGGACGGCGCGGCGGAGGAAAGGGACGCCGCGGGAGAAGGAGGCCTCGCAGACAAAGGCCGCGCCGAGGTGGAGGCCGCGGGCAAAGGTCGCGCCGCGGCGGAAGGCGTCGAAAAGGAGGCCGCGGGCAACGGGTGCACCACGGAGAAGGGTGCCGGGAAAGAGGCCGCGGGAGAAGGGGACGCCGCGGCGGCAGGCGCCGCGAGGAACAACGGGTCGAGGTCGGCGGGGAACATGTGGCCGGTTTCGACGAAGCCGGTGGCCCCGCCGAGCGACTTGTCGGTCACCCCGATCACCGTCGTCGATCCGTCCACCGTGACGGTCTCGACGCTGACCTCGGGCCCGCTCATCAGTTCCTCGAGCAGCACCGCGGGTACCCGGGCCTGGCGCCGCGCGTTCACCGGGAAGCCGGCGACCGCGTCGAACGCCGCCCGCAGTTCGGTGGCGTCGGCGACCCGGCGCACGTACATGCCCGCGCACAGGTCGACCGGCTTGAGCACCAGCGGGAACCCGATTTCGCCGGCCGCCCGGGACACCTCAGTCCACCCTTCGGCCCGGGCGAACCTCGGCTGTGGCAGGCCGGCCCGGTCGAGCGCTCGGCGGGTCAGATCCTTGCGGTACGCCGTACGCACCGCATCGGGTTTTGGCCCGGGCAGGTTGAGCCGCGCCGCGATCAGCGCGACCGTCTCCAGGTAGTAGTCGCACGACGTGATCACGCCGTCGAAGGGGATCGCCTCGTGCAGGCGGGTCACGTGCTCGAGCAACGCGGGCACGTCGTTGGTGTCGGCGGTCAGCAGGTTGCGGGCCGCGAGCAGTGGATGGGCGCCGCCGGCGGGGGCGCCGCGCAGGTAGTGGTGCAGGTCGCGGGTGAGGAACGAGAACCCGTGCCCCGCTTCGAGAATCGCGCGGGGCAGCAGGCGGCTCATCGCCCCGACCCAGCTTTCCACCAGCAGTACGTGCGCCATCTCCGGACCCCTTCGTCGAGTTCCCGGAGATGATAACCATTGCCATTAAGGGTGACGGACCTCGGGGTCGGGGTGGGTGACGACGTTGCGCTGGGTGCGTCCGACCCAGGCGAAGACGGGGCGTACGAGCAGAGCACTGGCGGGAAGAGCGCGCCCAGGACCGGCTTCGGCGCATCGGTGCGGGTGATCGCCCACAGCGGCACGATCGTCATGAAGATGATCTCGTTCAGGGGCAGGATCGAGAAGATCCCGGTCAGCGCCATGAACGCGTGGTCCCGCAGCACCCGCCACGGCGCCGGGCGCGGGCCCTCCGAGGTGGCGTGGATCGCCGGCCAGCGCGACACCACCAACCCGCTGATGGCCTGACCGGCCGCGTTGGCCAGGACCAAAATCAACAGCCCGGCACGCGAGTTGAGCCCGATCGCCGCCGAACCGATGCCCGCGCCCACGGTGAAACCCGCGTTGAGGTACGCTCGGGCGAACCCCATCGTCCGCACCCGGATCTCCCGGGGCACCGCCGCGGCCGTATACACGTTGCGCCCGGCGTCGACCAGGACCACCGCCAGCGTCTGCACGCCGAGAATGAGCACGTACGACCAGAAGCCCCGCGCCAGCGGATAGGCGCCGAAGCAGCACGCCCCCGCGAACGCCCCGATCACCCAGGCCGCACGCCCGCCGACCCGGTCGGCCAGATGCCCGAGCGGCAACGCCGCGACCAGCCCGACGAACGCCGCGATCGACAGCCCGACCCCGACCCGCACCGCCGACAGTCCCACATAGACGGTGAAGAACACGACGCTTCCGGTCAGATAGACGCCCCACCCGACCGCCACCAGCGCCGCCTGCACCACCAGCTGCCGGGGCAGGCCCGGAGGCGGCAGCAGTTTCCGGGCCCGCTCCCCCATTTCGGCATCACAACATCAAGCGACGTCGATGGGCAACCCCGGTGGGCCGGGCCCGCCGCGGGCCCGGCTCCTCCTCAGGCGCCCAGCAGCTGAGCGACGAGCCTGACGAACTCAGTGAAACCGTGCGTGTGCATCGATGCCTCCCCCTCACGCACCGAGCAGCGCGGCGATGAGCGTCGCGATCAGCGATCCGTGGCTCTCCATCGTGGCCTCCTTCCGACGTCATCCATTCGAGTGCATGCGGAGGGCCGGTGGCGGTGCCATTCGAGCAAGGCCGAAAGGGTCAGCGCACGGCACCGTGGTAGAACAGGTCACCGAGGCCGATCGTGAACGCCAGAACCCCGTAGAGGGCATGCTCGACCGACGCCGCCAGCAGCGAACGGGTGCGCTGGTAGCGGCGGGCGAAAAGCCAGCCACCGGCCAGCGTGAGCAGCACCGACGCCACGGCGCCGAAGATGATGTAGGCGAAGCCGAACGCCGCCGCACTGGCCGCCGCGGCGAGCCGGCCCCGGCCGAGGATCGGTTCGTAGCGGTGCAGCAGGAACGCCCGGTAGATCAGCTCCTGCGGGTAGACCGAGAGCAGCGGGTACAGCACGATGATCAGCACCCAGAGCAGCGTCTGGGTGCGTGGCAGGTCGAACAGCTCGGCCGGCTCGACCACGGCCACCACGACGATGCCGGCGACGGCCGCGACCGCCCAGGTGATCAGGATCGTCGGCAGGGCCTCGTGCAGTCCGGCCGGCCGGAGCAGATTGCCGCGGTCGAAGCCCGGCCGTCGCCGCAACCAGAGAAGCGCGACCAGGCCGAGCAGCAGCAGCGGCGGGATCGGGCTGCTCGGGCGGCCCAGCGCTGCGTAGGCGCCGACCACCCCGAAGAACAGCAGCAGGAACTCCACCGTCAACCAGGCCCGACGCACCCGGCCGACGCTACTGCGGGCGGATCCACGCACGTCAGGGTAGAAATGATCTCTTCACGCAGAGTTCGCCAGGGCGTCCAGCACGTCGGCGACCGGTCCGAGGTCGACCAGGGCGCTGCCGGCCGCCCGCTCGCCCGCGGCCGGGGTCAGACGCTCGGCCAGCGCCGCCATCGCCGCCCGGTCACCGCGGGCGATCGCCGCCCGGGCCTGGTGGCAGAGCCGGGCCTCGAGCATCGCGTCGGCGCTGGCCGGCCGGTCGAGCCGCTGGTCGACTCCGGGCATCCCGGCCTCGGTGGCCCGGCTCGACGTATCGGCCGCCCGCCCCGACCGCATCGCCCGATAGCCGGCGGTGAACACGTCGACCAGCGGGATCCGATATTCCCCGGCCAGCGCGTCGACGTCGGCGGCGTGCCGGTCGGCCGCCGCGAAGTCGCCCAGCGCCGACCGCGCCTGCATCAGCAGCAGATGACCGAGCACCCGGTAGGTGACCAGCCCGTGCCGCGTGGCCAGGCCCAGCAGTTCGGTGGCGATCGCGGCCCGGGCCGGTGCCAGTCCCGCCCGGTGGTATGTCTGCAGGTAGAGGCCGTTGAGCGCGTACCCGAGCAATGCCGGGTCGGCCAGCCCGCGCGCCAGCTCGACCGCTGCCTCGGCCGCGGCCCGCGCGTCCGGGCCGCCGGTGTTGCGCGCCTCCATCGCGATCGTCGCCAGCAGCCGGCACCGGTCGGCGTCCGACCGCGGAGATCGCAGAGCGTCACGGGCGGCCTCGACGATGCGCGCGGCCAGCGCCGGGTCGTCGTTCCCGGCCCAGCTCGCCGGCACGTCGAACGCGCAGATCACCCGGGTGGTCAGCGCCGCGTCGCCGGCGGCCAGGGCGATCGCCTCCCCGCGCCGGCGCCGGGCCTCGGCCAACTCCCCGGTGACCGCGAGTGAGCGGGCCAAACCCATGACCCATTCCGCGCGGGTACGGGCGGAAGCACCGGAACCGTGGCGCAGCGCGGTCCGCCACCACCGGACGGCCTCATGCTGCTCGAAACGGCTCTCGGCGAGCTCGGCCGCGCCCCGGGCGGCGTCGGCGGCGTCCGGGCTGCCGGCCAGGTCGAGGTGGTGGGCGAACGCGAACGGGTCGTCCCGCAGCGCCTCCGCGGCGGCCAGATGCCACACCGCCCGCCGGGTGCGCGACAGATCGTCGTAGACGGTGTCCCGCACCAGCGCGTGCGCGAACCGGAACCGCCCCGCCCCCACCTCTTCGACAAACCCCCGCGCCACCGCCTCCTCAACCGCGTCCAGCCCCCCATGCCCAGACCCCGAGTGGTAGGCCAGGGCGGTATCCGGTGGGCGAATACCGCTCTGAGCTGCCACTTCAGAAGGGTGGGGGGCGGCGGGGAGGTGGGCGAGGGTGAAGGTGCGGCCGAGGATCGAGGCGCGGCGGATCAGGTCCTGGGTGGGGGCGGGGAGTTGGGCGAGGCGGTGGCGGACGACGTCGCGGACGCCGGGTGGGACGCCGTCCAGGCCGCTGTCGACGAGACGGGCGAGTTCGCGTACGTAGAAAGGGTTGCCGTTGGACCGCCGCTGGATCACCTCGAGCGTGGCGTCCGGCACGTCGCGGCCCAGCGTCGCGCGTACCAGGGAACGGGTTTGCTCGGGAGCCAGACCACCCAGCGTGATCCGCAGCGGGTCGGCGTGGGCGAGCCGGCCGAGCAGCGCGCGGGGCGCCTCGGTGGTGCGGTAGGTGGCCACGAGCAGGATCGGTTCGGCCGGCGGCGGATCGGTCAGGTGCTCGATCAAGGCGACCGTGGCCGGGTCGGCGGCGTGCAGGTCCTCGATCACGACGACCAATGGTTCGACGCGGGCCAGGTCGGCCAGGTGCTCGGCCACGGCCCGGCGCCGGCGCACCTCGGCGGTCGCCGGGTCGCCGCCGATCGCCGGGATGCCCAGCTCGGCCGGGTTGCGGTACCAGAGCGTGCGCCGGCCCCGGGCGAACGCCGCGACCAGGGCCGTCTTGCCGATGCCGGGCTCGCCGCCGACCAGAGCCACTCGACCGTGACCGGCCGAGGGTGGAGATCCGACGCGGCCGATGGCCGCGACCAGCGCGGCCATCTCGGCATCACGGCCGATCAAGAGAGGCCCGCTCAAGGAAGGCCCGCTCAAGGGAGACCCGCTCAAGGGAGACCCGCTCAAGGGAGACCCGCTCAAGGGAGACCCGCTCAAGGGAAGCCCGCTCAAAGGAAGCCGGCTCAAGGAAGGCCCGATCGGAGAAGGCCCGGCCGCGGGTAAGCCGGCCGCGGGCGTGGCCAGGGCGGGAGCGTGCCGCAGGATGTCGGTCTCCAGCTCGCGCAGGAAGGGGCTCGGGTCGAGGCCGAGCTCGTCGGCGAGCGTCGCGCGAGCCTCCCGGAGGGCGGCCAGAGCATCGGCCGGGCGGCCGCTGCGATACAGCGCGAGCGCCAGCAGCCGGCGGGTCTCCTCGCTCAGCGGATGCTCCTTGACCAGCGCCTCCAGGGCGGGCACGGCGTCGGCCGCCCGGCCCGAGTCGACCCAGGTCGAGGCGCGGCGGTGCTGGGCCAGCAGCCACAGGGCGTCGAGCCGGTCGATCTCGGCACGGGCCCACGGTTGGGCGGCCACGTCCGCGTACGCCGGACCGCGCCACAGGGCCAGCGCCTCGTCCAGGTCGACGCCGGCCCGCACCAGCGCCTCGAACCGCCACGCGTCCACCGCGTCGGAGGGCGGCCTCAGGGCGTAGCCGGGACCTTCGGTGATCAGCAGCCGTGGCGGCGTACGCGGCGGACGGTCCGGCTCGATCGCCCGGCGCAACGCGCCGACGAAGGTCTGCACCGCCCCGGCCGCGCGCTCCGGCGGATCGGGCCACAGGTCGGCGATCAGGGTGTCGACGGGCACCACGCGGCCCCGGGCGATCAGCAGCCGGGCCAGCACCGCCCGATGACGCGGCCCCTTGAGGTCCACCGGCCCGGCGTCGTCGCGGGCCAGCAGCGGACCGAGCACCCCGAACCGCACCGGCCAACCGTAACGCTGATCATCTGCTGATCGGGCCGAGGCAGGCTGGGCGGCATGCGGATCTCCGGCTTCGACTACCAGCGCATCCCGGTCGACGGCGACGTCGCCCTCAACGTGGCCGTGGGCGGTGACGGGCCGCCGATCGTGCTGCTGCACGGCTTCCCGCAGACGCATCTGATGTGGCGGCACGTGGCGGCCGACCTGGCCACCGACCACACGGTGATCTGCCCCGACCTGCGAGGATACGGCGGATCGGACAAACCGGCCGACGGCTACTCCAAGCGGCGTATGGCCGCCGACATCGTGGCGCTGGCGGCGGAACTCGGCCATGACCGGTTCGAGCTGGCCGGCCACGACCGCGGCGCCCTGGTCGCGTTCCGCGCCGGCCTCGACCACCCGGACAGGATCACCCGGCTGACCCTGCTCGACATCGTGCCCACCCTCGACATGTGGGACGTGCTGCACGGCGTACAGGCGGCCGTCGGTTTTCATCTCTTTCTCATGGCCCAGCCGCCGGGCCTGCCGGAAACCCTGATCGGGGCCGCACCGGACGCCTTCTTCGGATACTTCCTGGACATCTGGACCAAGGATCCGACGGCCATTCCCCCTGAGGTGCGCGCCGAGTACCTGAACGCGCACGTGCCCTCGATCGTCGCCGACTATCGCGCCTCGGCCACCGTCGACATCGCCGACGACGAGGCGGACCGGGCCGCCGGGCGCACCCTGACCATGCCGGTGACCGTGCTGCAGCAGGACTGGGGTGCGCAGCTCGGCTACGACGCGGCCGCGGTCTGGCGCCCCTGGGCCCCGAACCTGACCCACCAGCTGGTCAGCTGTGGACACTTCATGGCCGAGGAGGCGCCGAAACTGGTGGTCGAGGCTCTACGCGGGTAGCGACCTATGTGGATAGAGTCACGCTGTGAGAAGACTCCTGGTCGCCGCGTTCCTCACCCTCGGCCTGCTGGCCACCCCGTCGGTCGCGCACGCCGCCGCCGAGCCGCTGCCCGAGCCCAAGGTCACGCCGATCCAGGTGACCGGCCCGGCCGCCGAGCGCCTCAACCTGATCATCCTGGGTGACGGCTATCAGGCCGACCAGCAGTCGCTGTTCCGGGCCGACGTCGACCGGAACCTGGCCGTCATGTGGGCCACCGAGCCGTTCCGGACCTATCGGGACTACATCAACGTGTACGCCGTGGAGCTGGCCTCGGTCGACTACGGCGTCCGCTGCGACCCCGACGGCCGCAAGCGCAACCCGGACGGCACCATCCGGGACACCGGCGAGCGGGAGGGCCCGCTCGACACCAAGGACACCGCCCTGCGAATGATCTTCCAGAACGGCTGTGCCGAGCCGCTGGCCCGGGGCGTCGTCTACGGCGGCGCCCCGGTCGGCTGCGCGTCCCACCCGGGGCCGGCGCCGTGCGAGACCGGCAACCAGGCGCTCAACCGGATCCTCGACACCTACGTCACGCCGGCGCTGGGCATCCCCCGCAACGCGCAAAACCTGCAGAGCCTGGCGATCTTCAACACCTTCACGTACGGCGGGATCGGCGGCACCAGCGCCACCACCTCCGGCGGCTCGCCGCAGGGGCCGCTGATCTCGCTGCACGAGCTCGGGCATTCGCTGGGGACGCTGCTGGACGAGTACCCGTACAGCTCCCGCGACGTGATCCGCCCCTGCTACACCGGCCCCGAGCCGAGCAGCTTCCACCACACGATCTACACCTCCGAGCAGCAGATGATCGCCGACCAGCACAAGTGGTTCCGCTGGCTCGGCGAGCCGAGCCTGTCCGGCGGGCGCGTCGGGCTGCACGAGGGCGGCGGCACGTACCCGTGCGGGCAGCGCCGGCCCAGCGAGCACTCGATGATGCGCTGGCTCGGCTTCGACTGGGACCAGGTCGGCCGCGAGAACATGGTCGCCCGGATCACCGGCCTGCGAAACTCGGGGCAGATGGTCGTGCGCGGTACGCCCACCGGAAGGGTGCCGCACGACGGCGTTCTCTGGGCCGAGGCCGGCCGCCCCCGCTTCCACACACTCTCGTTCACCTGGCGCGCCGACGGCCAGGTGATCGGCACGGATCAAAACCTGGACCTTTCGGCCCACCCTCTTCCGGTGGGCACGGTCGTGACCCTCGAGGTACGCGATCCGGTCGGCCCGGACGGCACCGACTGGGTACGCAACCCGTCGACCAACAACGCCGCCGACGACTCGGGCTTCAACGGGCCGCGGTTCGTCCAGCAGCGCTCGTGGATCGTCGCCCCGGCGTCCGCCCCCACGTCGACGCCGGCCGCCGAGATCACCGCGTCGACCATGACGACCCAGCCGCTGGCCCGTGACGAGGTCGTGTTCGTCGAGACCAACCACCCCGCCGACAAGGTCGTACGGGTGTCGTGGGCCCTCGACGGCCGACCGGTGGCGAACCCGGCGAACGCCCGTACCCTCGACCTCAGCGCGAAGCGCCTGGCCAAGGGCAACCACACGCTCACCGCGACCGCCACCGACCGCGGCACCACCGACACCGTCACCTGGACGATCGACAACACCCCGCCGACCGCCGCCCGCACTCTGTCCGAGCCGCTGACCACGCTGCCCGGCCGCGTCGAGCACCCGGTCTACTTCGACGGCTGGGACATGTGGCTCGACCCCGGCGACGACCAGGCCGGCCGGTACGTCGTCGGCCAGTTCCGCCTCGACCACGACGGCTGGTTCAACTACTTCGGGTTCCCCGAGCGGCCGATGCCCGCCTCGCCGTTCCACTTCAGCCACTCCGGCACCGTGGTCAAGGCCCTGACCTACGGCAACCTCGGCACCGGCGGCCTGTCCAAGGCCGCGTTCGAGCAGGAACTGCCCGACGATCACCCGTCCGGGGGTTTCATTCCCGGCTTCGGTACGCACACCGTCGAGCACCGGGCGATCGACCCGGCCGGCAACATCGGACCCGTCGGCGCCTACCAGGCGACGGTCCTGCCCGGCTCCTCCCCCGCCTGCACCAGCACGCTGACCGGCCACCAGGCCACGGTCGTGGCCACCACCGGCGTCACCTGCCTGACCGGCGCCACCGTGCGCGGCACGGTCACCGTCAAGCCCGGCGCCGCGCTGGTCGTCCGGGACAGCCGGATCACCGGCGCGCTCAACACCAACGGCGCCCAGGCGGTGCAGATCTTCGGCAGCACCCTGGTCGGCGCCACCCGCCTGACCGGCACCACCCGCGACGTGACCATCGCCGGCAGCACCTTCAAGGGCGCACTGACCCTGAAGGACAACACCCAGGCGACGGCCAGCGAGCGCTACACCCGGCTGGCCGGCGCCTACGGCCCGATCCTGGCCGGCTCCCGCGTCAAGGGCACCCTGACCTGCACCGGCAACAGCGCACCGGTGTCCGGTTTCGGCGCACCGACCGAGGTCACCGGCGCCCGCCTCGGGGACTGCGCCACGCTCTGACGACAAATCGGGAACTGCGCGACCAGCGGGAGAACCGCGAGTTGCTGTGACGACTTTGGGGTATGAGGGGGCATGACCGAGTTCGGCCTTCACTGCTCCCATGAACAGATCCCGCCCGGCGCGCTCCTCGAATCGGTGATCGCCGCCGAGCGCGCCGGCTTCGACGCGGCCATGTGCTCCGACCACTTCTCGCCCTGGAGCGAACGCCAGGGCGAGTCGGCCTTCGCTTGGTCCTGGCTGGGCGCCGCGCTGCAGGCCACCAGCCTGTCCTTCGGCGTGGTCAACGCGCCCGGCCAGCGCTACCATCCGGCGATCATCGCGCAGGCGATCGGCACCCTGGCCGCGATGTATCCCGGCCGGTTCTGGGCCGCGCTGGGCACCGGCGAGTACAGCAACGAGCACATCACCGGTGAGGCGTGGCCGCGCAAGGAGGTGCGCAACGCCCGGCTGCGCGAGTCGGTGGACGTCATCCGCGACCTGCTGGCCGGCCAGGAGGTGTCCCGCGACGGCCTGGTCAAGGTCGACCGGGCCCGGCTGTGGACGCGCCCCGAGACCCCGCCCCCGCTGATCGGCGCGGCGGTCAGCACCGCCACCGCCCGCTGGTGCGCCGAGTGGGCCGACGGCCTGGTCACGGTCAACGCACCCGAGGCGCACCTGCGCGAGATGATCGCCGCCTACCGCGAGTCCGGCGGCCGCGGCCCCGCCTGCCTGCAGGTGCACCTGAGCTGGGCGCCAACCCGCGCGGAGGCCGAGGCGATCGCCCACGACCAGTGGCGCAGCAACATCTTCCCGCCGCCGGTGTGCTGGGACCTGGCCACCGCCGAGGAGTTCGATGTGATCTCCGCACGCGTGCCGGTCGAGCAGGTGGCCCAGACGGTCAACATCTCGGCCGACCTGGAGGAGCACACCGACCGGCTGCGCGGCTACGTCGACCTCGGCTTCGACCGCATCTACCTGCACCACGTAGGAAAAGACCTGCGCCCGTTCATCGAAACCTTCGGCGCCAAGGTCCTCCCGGCGCTGCGCTGAGCCGTGGGACGTCTCATCTGGGAGGCCAAACACTGCTGGTCTCGGTGCTTCTCGTCACGCCAACATGAAATTGGTTCGCATCTTGAGTACGGTTCCGGGCGACGACCCGCCCGACCGGAAGGAACCCATGAAGTCCCTCGTGAAAGCCTCCGCCGTGACCGCCGCCGCCCTGCTCGTCACCGCCGGTGCCGCGGTCCCCGCTTCGGCCGCCGCCGGGAACTACTTCGCGAAATACATCAGCTGCACCGTCTACAACGACAACCCGTTCGAGAAGGAAGTGCAGTTCCACGCCGCCGTCCGCGGCGGCACCACGCCGGTGACCGTGACCGCCCGCGTGAACGAGGACCACGGCTACGTGCTGGGCCTGCCGGCCACCCTGCCCGCCGGCAACTCGGACTACGCCTTCTTCCAGTACGTCCCGGCGGACGTCACCACGGCCGTGGTGACCGAGGTCGACTTCACGTGGGAGGACGGCGCGGCCGGCACCTTCCCGGTCGTCTTCGACCCCACCAACGCCCACTGCAGCGTCAGCGACCGCTGACCTCCGGCACGCGCGAGGGTACGCGCGAGGCCGGCTCCCCTCCCGGCGGCCGGCCCCGCGCGTTCCAGCGACCCATGCGGGCCGGTTCGCGCGTACGGAATCGCGGCCTGCGGGCCCGGCAGTGCTGTCCAGGCCCACATCTGCTCGCGCCGGCGTCGATCCGCCCCGTTTCGCCGCGATCCGTCGCAGGACGCTCCGACCGATCAGCTGTGGATTCGCTGGGGTGCAGGTCAACGCCGGTGGAGCGAGGTGCGAAGGGGACGGTCAGGAGCCTTCGCGGTGGCGGCGGAGGAGGAACGAGTAGCCGCGCTCGGCCGCGCTGTCGCCGGCGCCGCCCTGGTCGCCGTAGGCCGCCAGCTCGTCGGGGTTGCCCTGGTAGACCAGGTGGCCCTCGTTCATCAGAACCACGTCGGTGCAGGCCACCGCGACGTCCTCGACCAGGTGGGTCGAGACCAGCACGCAGCTGTCGACGCCGAGGTCGCGGATCAGTTCGCGGAAGTCGAGACGCTGCTCGGGGTCGAGGCCGACGGTCGGCTCGTCGAGGAGCAGCACCTCGGGGTCGTTGACGATGGCCTGGGCGATGCCGGCGCGGCGGAGCATGCCGCCGGACAGGGTCTTCATGCGGGCGTTGGCCTTGGCGGCCAGGCCGACGCGGTCGATGGCGCGTTGCACCGCCGCGGGAATGGCCTCCTTGGGCATCTCCTTGAGCCAGGCCATGTATTCGATGAACTCGCGCACCGTGAACCGGGGGTAGAACCCGAACTGCTGCGGCAGGTAGCCGATGGCGCGGCGGACCCGGCGCAGGTCGGTGCGCCCGTCGGCGGCGTGACCGAGGAGGGTCAGGCGGCCGCCGGCCGGCTTGATGACCGTGGCCAGGGCGCGCATCAGGGTGGTCTTGCCGGCGCCGTTGGGGCCGAGCAGGCCGTGTACGCCGGTGCCGAGGGCCAGGTCGAGGCCGTCGACGGCCAGGTGCCGGCCGGCGCGGACCTGGAGTTGCTCGGCGTGGACGGCCCAGGCGTACGCGGTGGGAGCCGTCTCGGCCGCACTGACCGTGCGCATCATCGATCCTCCATGGAAAAGGGGTCAGTTGGTGCTGGACATGCGCCGGAAGCTGTCGGCGCGGGAGAGGGCGAAGCCGGCCATCGCCACGGTCAGGAGCAGCCAGATTCCGAGGCTGCCGGGCCGGAGCAGGACCGGCAGGTGGTGGGTCAGGACGCTGGGTGTGAGCACGGCGAGCACCCAGGCCACGGTCAGTCCGATCGCCGCCCGGGCCACGCCGAGGACGGCGCCGAGGGCGATGGTGGCGGCGGTGAAGGCCAGGCAGGGTACGAGCGTCATGGCCAGTGAGACGCCGGTTCCGGCGCCGGCCAGGGCAAGCAGGGGGATGATCACGACGAGGACCGCGAGGGTACGCCGCAGCAGCATGCCCAGCCCGGCGCGCGGGGCGCTGGCGACCAGTTCCCACGCGGGGTCGTTGCGCCGGCCCCAGGCGACCGCCACTCCGGGCAACGGGGCGATCGGTGCGGACAGCAGCACCAGTGACGGCATGCTCGGCTGCGCCAGCGCGAGCAGGGCGGCCACGCCGAGCAGGACTCCGGTCATCGTCAGCCAGGGCAGCAGCGACCACACCAGCCAGCGGCGGCGGGCCGCCGTCCAGGTGCGGGATCGGGCGGTGGGGGCGGGGCCGGCGGCGATCTCCCGGTCGAGGCCGGCGGCGACCCGGTCGAGCAGGGCCTGGGTGCCGGCGGGGGCGCCGCCGGCGAGCCGGGCGCGGCATTCGGCGCAGGTTTCCAGGTGGACCTCGACCGACCACAGGGTGGCCTCGTCGATGGCGGGGTCGCCGCCGGCGTATCCGGTGATCACGGCCGGGTCGGGGTGCTTGGTCACGACAGGGCCTCCCGCAACGCGATCCGGGCCCGGCGGGCGCGGGTCTTGACAGTGCCCTCGGGCACGCTGAGCAACAACGCGGTGTCGCGTACGGACAGCCCGTCGAGGACCATCGCGCGCAGCACCTGGCGCAGTTCCGGTGGCAGGTCGAGCAGGGCCCGTTCGAGTTCCTGGCCGACGTGGCCGGCCATGACCTCGTCCTCGGCGGCGGGTACGACCGTTTCGGCCAGCACGGCCGGTGGCACCTGGGCCAGGCGGGCGCGGCGGCGGAACGCGTCGACCAGCCGGTTGGCGGCGATCGTCCAGAGCCAGCCGACCGCGCTGCCCTGCGCGGCCTGGCCGGCGAAGCTGCCGGCGGCCCGCCACACGGCCAGGTAGGTCTCCTGGAGGACGTCGGCGACCACGTCGTCGTCGGCGCAGCGCCGCCGGAGCCGGACGGCGAGCCAGGCCGACGTGCGCCGGTAGAACTCGTCGAACGCTTGCCGGTCACCGGCCGCGGTGCGGCGGATCAGCTCGGCTTCGTCCAGGCTTGCTCTCACACCAGGCAAGACGACGGATCCGAGGGATCGGTTCTCGCCCAGGAGTGACCTGCGTCACCCACTGCGGTGGTGTCGTTTCACGTACGTGTAGCCGGGCTCCAACGGCGCGTCCGGGTCCACCTCGTCGTGCAGCGTGACCTGCTTCTCCGAGGCCTGGGCGCCGCGCGGGAGCTTGCGGACGAAGCCGTCGACCCAGTGCTCGGCCCGGTCGTCGTCGATCGGCACCGGCTCGACCAGCGGAGCGTAGAACAGCATCTCGGCGGTCTTCTGCCCGGGCACGGCGGGATAGGACGGATAGCCGGAGGAGTCGAGGCTGCCGGTGACCCGGGTCAGGTAGCCCTCGCGGGTCAGCTGGTCGAGCGCGTTGTCGAGCAGGAAGGTGCCGCGCTGCCCGCGGCCGAGCCCGGCCAGCTTGGCCACCGAGGAGGCGGCGAGCGCGGCGCTGCCGTCGTCGAAGATGCGGCCCTGCCGGCGTACGGCGTGCAGGACGCGCCCCCGGTTGGAGGTGCCGGAGTCGAACTCGCGGGTGGCCACCTTGGGGTCGTACTCGTGGAAGTAGTCGAGCCCGTCGACCCGGACCGGCTCGTCCAGCGGGGTGGTCCGCAGCGTCACCTGGTCGCGGCCGGACCAGGTGACGCTGACGAGCACGCCGGGGCGTACGTCGTCGGGCCAGTCGATGCCGGTGAGCTGCCACTCGACGTCCTGCTGGAGCGCCGAGGCGAACTCGAGCCGCAGCGGGGTGACGCCGCGGGAACGGTGCTCGAGGACCACGGTCATGGCCTCGCGGTCGCGCAGCTCCTCGGGCACGGCGCAGACGCCGTTGTCCAGGTCGTTGCGCCAGAGGGCGAGCTTGCGGGTGACCGTGCGCATCCCGGGAATCTACCGGGCGGCGCCGGGCTCAGCGGATCGGCTTGCCGCCTCAGTAGGCCTGCACGAGCTCCCAGACCACGCTGCGGCCGGCCAGGTCGGGCATCGCCTGGCCCTTCTGCATCGGCGTGCTCGACCGGTCGACCTTGAGAACACGCCAGACGCCACTTTGTGTGCACACGTCGCCGGTACGCAGTCTCGTACCCAATGCGACTCGCATGCCGGCCCCCCCCAAACGTCACACCTGACCCAGCCAACATGGATCTGCAAATTGCACCTGGCAAGTCGGACGCGCCTCCGGAGGGTAGGGAAGACACGTCATTCAGTTACAAAACGCCCAGCTTGCACCGGCGCTGAGCTGCAGAAACTCATACTTTCGGCCAGCCGCCAAAACCGAACGGTCACGTTTGCACCGCGACAACTTTTACAGCCGTGGTAAGGCGCGCGCCCGGCGGGGGGATCCATCAGCCGACGGGCCAATGTCGTGCGGCGAACTGTCGCCCCGAAACTTTCGGTAATCGTGCGGACAGATCTCCGTAACGCAGGACCCGGCCGCCCACCGCAGTCAAGGAGCCTCTATTGATCAACGTCAAGGTCTTGACCGCCCTGGACAGGCAGCCTATGTTTCCGGCATCCACCCGGAAGTTTCAGGAGGAGTCCGCATGAGACGAACCCTCACCCTCACCCTCGCTCTGGCCCTCGTCCTGCCGACCGGCGCCGCCCAGGCCGCCGCCCCCGACACCCTGCGGGCCGCCGCCCGCGGCGCCGGCATCCGGATCGGCACCGCGGTCGACATGTCCGCCCTGGACTCCGACGCGCGGTACCGCGACCTGGTCGGCGCCGAGTTCTCCACCGTCACCGCCGAGAACGTGATGAAGTGGGAGACCCTCGAACCCACCCGCGGCGTGCACAACTACGGCCCGGCCGACGAGCTGGTCCAGTTCGCCCGGCAGCACGACCAGAAACTGCGCGGCCACGTGCTGGTCTGGCACAGCCAGAACCCGGCCTGGCTGACCGGCGGCGACTACTCCCCGGCCGAACTGCGCCAGATCCTGCGCGAGCACATCGTCGACACGGTGACCCACTTCAAGGGCAAGGTGTGGCACTGGGACGTGGTCAACGAGATCTTCAACGACGACGGGACCTGGCGCGACACCATCTGGTACCGCAACCTCGGCCCGGGCTTCGTGGCCGACGCCTTCCGCTGGGCCCACCGCGCCGACCCGGCGGCCAAGCTGTACCTCAACGACTACAACAACGAGGGCCTGAGCCCGAAGAGCGACGCCTACTACGCCCTGGTCCAACAGCTCAAGGCCGAGGGCGTGCCGGTGCAGGGGTACGGCGTGCAGGGCCACCTGGCGACCCAGTACGGCGTACCGCAGACCACCCTGGAGAACCTGCGCCGTTTCGAGAGGCTCGGCCTGGACACCGCCTTCACCGAGGTCGACGTGCGCATCCCGTTGCCGGCCGACAGCGCCGAGGTGCAGGCCCAGGCCCAGGGCTTCACCACGCTGATGCAGGCGTGCCTACTGGCCCAGCGCTGCGTCTCGTACACCCTGTGGGGCTTCACCGACCGCTACAACTGGGTCCCCGGCGTCTTCGACGGTCAAGGGGAGGCCACCCCCTTGACCGCCGACTTCGAGCGCAAGCCCGCCTACCGCAGCATCCGCGACACCTTGCGGCTGGGCTAATCCCCCTTGACGTTGACGATCTGGCGGAGGGTGTGCCGCACCTCCACCAGGTCGCCGGCGTCGCTCATGACCACGTCGATCGGCTTGTAGGCCTGCGGGATCTCATCCAGGAACGCGTCCGTGTCGCGGTACTCGATGCCCGCCATCGCCGTGCGCAGCTGCTCGCGGGTGAAGGTCTTGCGGGCCTTCGAGCGCGAGTACGACCGGCCGGCCCCGTGCGGCGAGGAGTTCAGCGACACCGGGTCGCCCTTACCGACGACCACATAGGACGCGTCGCCCATCGAGCCCGGGATCAGGCCCGGCGTGCCCTTGGCCGCGTTGATCGCCCCCTTACGGGACAGCCACACCTTCTTGCCGAAGTGCTCCTCCTGCTCGGTGTAGTTGTGGTGGCACTGCACCCGCTCGAGCTCGCGCACCGGCTCGCCCATGAATCCGGCCAGGCACTCGACCACCCGGTCCATCATCTCGTCGCGGTTGGCCAGCGCGAAGTTCTGGGCCCAGCGCAGTTCGCGGATGTACGCCCAGAACTCGTCGGTGCCCTCCGGCAGGTAGGCCAGATCCGGGTCGGGCAGGTCGATCCACCAGCGCTTCATCGCCTCCTGCGCGACCTTGATGTGATGCTGGGCGATCTTGTTGCCGACGCCGCGCGAACCCGAGTGCAGGAACAGCCACACCGCGTTGTTCTCGTCCACCGACACCTCGATGAAATGGTTGCCCGAGCCGAGTGAACCCAGCTGCAGCTTCCAGTTGCCGGCATACCGGGCCGGGTCGAAGCCGGCCTTGCCGGCCTGGGCGGTCAGCCGCTCGGCGCGCTCGTTGGCCGACGCGGTCAGCCGGGTGTTGTAGGTGCCGGCGGACAGCGGGACGGCACGCTCGATCGCGTTGCGCAGCACGGCCAGGTCCGGTCGCAGGTCCTCGCGCTGGAACTGGGTGCGCACCGCGGCCATGCCGCAGCCGATGTCCACCCCGACCGCCGCCGGGATGATCGCGCCCAGCGTGGGGATCACCGAGCCGACCGTCGCGCCCTTGCCCAGGTGGGCGTCCGGCATCAGGGCGATGTGCGGGTGGATGAACGGCAGTCGGGAGGCCTTCTCGGCCTGCTTGAGGGTCTCGTCCTCGAGGAGGCTGGCCCAGTTGATCAGTCGCTCGTTGATCTTCCGCATGCCGATCACGGTAGGCAGGATCGGCTGGGCTGTCGCCCGAAAAAGCGCGCCCACGCACGCAGGTGGAGCGAAGCGACCTCGGCGGGAGCGACGGTCAGCGCCACCCACCCAGCTACGACATTGATTTTTTCCGCAAAACCTCAGACACCCGCCGGCGCTGTCCGAATCACTGGCCGTGACCACTCTGATGCAGCGCGCGGAGCAGCCGGCCGCCGCCGAGCCCCACCCGAACCACACCCGCCGCTGGTTCATCCTCGGCATCCTCGGCCTCTCGCAGCTCATGGTGGTGCTCGACGCGACCATCGTCAACATCGCGCTGCCCTCGGCGCAGAAGGCCCTGGCCTTCTCGAACGAGAACCGCCAGTGGATCGTCACCGCGTACGCGCTGGCCTTCGGCGCGCTGCTGCCCCTCGGCGGGCGCGTCGGAGACCTGCTCGGGCGCAAGACCGCGCTGCTCACCGGGCTGACCGGGTTCGCGCTGGCGTCGGCCGTCGGTGGCGCCGCCGAGTCCTACGGCCTGCTGGTCACCGCCCGCGCCGCGCAGGGCCTGTTCGGCGCGCTGCTCGCCCCGGCCGTGCTGTCGCTGCTGACCACGACCTTCACCGACGCCAAGGAGCGGGCCAAGGCGTTCGGCATCTACGGCGCCATCGCCGGCGCCGGTGGCGCGACCGGGCTGCTCCTCGGCGGCGTGCTGACCGAGTACCTGAGCTGGCGCTGGTGCATGTACGTGAACGTGATCTTCGCCGTGGCCGCGGTCACCGGCGCGTCGCTGTGGCTGCGCAACCAGCGTTCCGCGCAGCGGCAGCGGCTGGACGTGCCCGGCACCCTGAGCGTCTCGGCCGGGCTGTTCGCGCTGGTCTACGGCTTCGCGAACGCCGAGACCCACGACTGGGACGACGTCGCGGTGTGGGGCTGGCTGGCCGCGGCCGTGGTGCTGCTGGCGTCCTTCGTGGCGATCCAGACGCGGGTCGCGCACCCGCTGATCCCGCTGCGCCTGCTGCTCGACCGCACCCGTGGCGCCGCGCTGATCACCGTGCTGACGCTGGGCGTGGGCATGTTCGCGGTGTTCCTGTTCCTCACCTACTACCTGCAGCAGAACCTGGGCTACTCACCGATCCGCAGCGGCGTCGCGTTTTTGCCCATGATCGGCGCGCTCGCGGTCACCGCCACCACGGCCACCAGCCTGGTCGTGCCCCGGGTGGGCCCGCGCCCGCTGGTGCCGGCCGGATTCGTGATCGGCGCGGCCGGCATGCTGTGGCTGACCCGGCTGAGCGTCGAGTCGGCCTACGCCGCCGACATCCTCGGCCCGCTGCTGGTCGTCGGCTTCGGCATCGGCCTGGCCATGGCGCCGGCCATGACCGCGGGCACGTCGGGTGTCGCCCCGGCCGACGCCGGCGTGGCGTCCGCCCTGGTCAACACCGCCCAGCAGGTCGGTGGCTCGGTCGGCACGGCGGTGCTGAGCACGATCGCCGCGTCGGCCGCCACGTCCTACCTCGGCGGCAAGGTGCCCGGCCCGGAGGTGATCGCGGCGGCGACGGTGCACAGCTACACGACCACGTTCGCGTGGGTGGCCGGCTTCTTCGCGCTGGGAGCCGTTGTCAGTGGCACGCTGCTGCGCTCGGGCCCGCTGTCGACGAGCCCGGACGCCGCCCCGTCGGCTCACATGTAGGCCTGGGCCCGGGCCCGGCGGGCACGTTCGGCCTTGATCGCGGTGTCGGCCACGTCGATGACCGCGATCACCGCCACCGTCGTGGCCAGGGTCCAGTTCAGCCAGGTGCTCGAAGACGCCTTCCCGTGGAGGAAGCCCGGGTTGAACCACCGGTCGGTGAGCAGTAGCCCGATGATCGGACCGGCCGACAGCACCGCCAGCGTCGCGTTCACCGCGGTGACGGTGTGCGACCAGGCACCGCGGCGGAAGACCCAGACGACGTAGACGCACTCCAGGCTCAGGACGACCGCGAGGTACGGCCACCAGAAGGTCCAGTTCTCCGGGTTGAGCACGGGCGCGTGGAACGCGAAGTGCTGCAGCAGCAGGGCGACCAGCAGCAGCACCGGCCAGACCAGGTTGCCCGCCAGCTGGGCCGCGGTGAGGAAGCCGGGCTCGTACCAGGGCAGGTCGTCCGGTGTCCACGGGCGCTGTTTCAGGGTGGGCGCGGGCACACCGGTGCGTTCCAGGATCGCGAAGGTGGCCGTGGTCCAGAAGGCCAGGTGCGCCGCCACGGTGATGGCGGTGCTGATCGCCTCGCCGACGATCGGGCCGCGCTCGAGCACCTGGACCACGATCGTCACGACGACCACCAGCGGCAGCACGGTCGAGAAGAGCACGGTGAGCAGGCGCCGCCAGACCGGGAACATCTCGGGGCCGATCAGGTATTGCGGACGGTCGGCGTACCCGTCGGCCAGCCGGCGCGGGTCGCCCAGCTCGCGCAGCGAGTCCTCGACGGCGGCCGCCTCGGGCTCGCCGGCACCGAGCCGGGCCTCGACCGCGTCGGCGATGCTGGCCCGCAGCTCGCGGTCGATGTCGGGGCGCTGACGCTCGGGCACCCGGCGCAGCACGGTGAAGATGTAACGGTCGATCAACGTGGTCATTGGTTGCTCCCCGTGCCGGCGTGGTCGTCCAGGTCGGTGATGGCACGGTCGAGCCGCGCCCACTCCTCACGCAGCGCGACCGCGAGCGCGTCGCCCTGCTCGGTGGTCGTGTAGAACTTCCGCGGCCGCGCCTCGTCGGTGTTCCACGAGCTGGTCAGCAGCCCCTGCCCCTCGAGCCGGCGCAGCAGCGGGTAGAGCGTGTTGGCCTCCACCTCGAAGCCGGCCTCGCTCAGCGTCTCGAGCAGCGAATAGCCGTACCCCGGACTCCGCAGCACGGTCAGGCTGGCGACAACGACAGTCCCCCGCCGCAACTCCTGCAGGTGCCCCGGCAGCGCCGCATCCATTGTCATGCCAAACACCATACTGTGCGACACACACCATTGTGAAGAACAAACCAATGTCGTAGCTGAGTGGGTGGTACAGACCGCTGCTCCCGCCGAGGGTCGCTTCGCTCCACCTGCGTAAGTGGGCACGCCCCAAAAACCCGGTGGTAGCCGGGGGCGGTATCCGCGGTGCGGATACCGCCCCCGGCTACCACCGCCCGGTAGCGTGCCGTGGTGGCGATCGATTTCTCCGACCCCGCGTTCATCCGCGACCCCTACCCCGCGCTGCGGCAACTGCCCCCGCTGAGCTGGGACGAGGGCACCGGCCGGTGGCTG
The DNA here is from genome assembly GCF_043197135.1 of Actinoplanes sp. NPDC049265. Taxonomy (NCBI): domain Bacteria; kingdom Bacillati; phylum Actinomycetota; class Actinomycetes; order Micromonosporales; family Micromonosporaceae; genus Actinoplanes; species Actinoplanes sp. NPDC049265. Next base: position 176,652 of record NZ_JBICSP010000009.1, read on the forward strand.
GCCGCCCGGCACGCCACGGCCGGCGCGGTGCTGCGCGACCGGCGGCTAGGACGCCTGTGGCAGGACCGCGCCCCGGCCGAGGTCTACGAGCCGTTCAACCTCCTGCACCGCAACCAGATGATGGAGAACGAGCCACCGGCCCACACCCGCCTGCGCTCGATCGTGGCGTCGGCGTTCGCCCGCGGTCACGTCGCCCGGCTGCGGCCCGCCGTCGCCGCCACCGCGGCCGCGCTGCTGTCCGGCCTCGGCCCCGAGTTCGACCTGCTGGCCGACGTGGCCGAACCCCTCGCCGTCACGGTCATCGCCGAACTGCTGGGCGTGCCCGCCACCGACCGGCACCACCTGCGGCCATGGTCGGCCGCGATCGTGCGCATGTACGAGGTGACACGCACCCCCGAGGTGGAGGCGGCGGCCCTGACGGCGTGCCGCGAGTTCGCCGCCTACCTGCGCGACCTGGCCGCCCGCCGCGCCTCCGAACCCGGCGACGACCTGATCTCACACCTGGCCGCCGTGCCCGAGCTCACCGCCGACGAGCTCGTGGCCTCGGCCATCCTGCTGCTCAACGCCGGCCACGAGGCGTCGGTGAACGCCTTCGGCGGCGGCGTGGTCGCGTTGCTGCGCCACCCGGCCGAACTGGCCCGCCTGCGCGCCGACCGCGCCCTGCTGCCCACCGCGGCCGAGGAGATGATCCGCTACGACCCGCCGCTGCACATGTTCATCCGCACGGCCGCGGCCGAGGTCCGCCTGGGCGACGTGACCATCCCGCCCGGCGGCGAGGTGGCGGCCCTGCTGGGCGCGGCCAACCGCGACCCCGCGGTGTTCACCGACCCGGACCGCTTCGACGTGGCCCGCGACCCCAACCCGCATCTGGGCTTCGGCGCCGGACTGCACTTCTGCCTGGGCGCGCCGCTGGCCCGCATCGAACTCCAGGCCGGCCTGTCGGCCCTGCTCGACCACGCGCCACGCCTGGCCCTGGCGGCCGAGCCGGTCCAGCGGCCGACCTTCGTCCTGCGCGCCTACACCGCGGTCAAGCTGACCACCAGCGGATAGTCCATCCACATCGCACTGGACGAGCTGCTCGCGTCCGCTCCCAGTAAGATTGCCGCCGCCTGCACCGATCGAGGAGACAACTATGCCGGTCGATCCGTCGGTGGAATCCAGGTGGATGCCGGATCCCGAGGCACCTCCTCACCTCGTGCTGGATGGGCCGGTCACGCAGAGCTCCGGCGACGCCGTGGTGACGGTCGACGGGCGCCCGGTGCTCGCCCTGCCGGCCCGGCTCGGCAGCGGATCCGGTCTGGTCCAAGCGGTCGACCTGGCCACCGGCGTGCCCCTGCCGGATCGCGCGTTGCTGCGCTACGACCGGCACGAGGTCCTGGCCCTCGGCGCCGGACGCCTCCTGGCCACGCTGGGGCCGCACCGCGAGACCGTCGTCGTCCGCGACGCGGTCACCGGCTCGCCGGCCGGCCCGCCGATCGCCTTGGGGAGCCAGCCGCGAGCGCTGGCCCTCGCCACGGCCGACGGGCGGCCGGTGCTGGCCGCCATGGCGCCGGGTCTGTCGGTCTGGGATGTGTCGACCGGTGCGCTGATCACGCGGCCCGACGGTCTCTCCGGCCGCCACTTCGCGACGCGTCAGGGACGCCTGCTCCTGCTGGCCGAGAAGAAGATCGAATCGCTGACGATGTACGACGTGCTGACCGGCGAGCGCTTCGGTCAACCGATCCCCTGCGACAACTGCCTGGGCGTCTTCCGTCTGTCGGCGGTCGACCACCACGGCCGGTTGCTGGTCGCGTTCCTCGACGGCGTCAACGACACCAGGGTCACGCTGTGGGATGCGACGGCCGGCGTCGAACTGCCGGCGGTTCCGCCGTTCGACGATGTCCGGCTGATCGACCTGGCCGTGGTGAACGGGCGGCCGCTGCTGCTCGCCGGACGGTCGGGAACGTCGGGGCCGCGGCTGGTCCTGTGGGATCCGGTGGCCGGGCGGCAGGTGCTCCCGGACTTCTTCGCCGGGTACGACGGCGACTGCACCGGGCTGGCCCTCGGCCGCCTCGACGACGGGTTCTTCGCGGTCACCGCCGACGCCGGTGGGACCCGGCTGTGGCAGTCGTCCGCGGGCGGAACGCGACGTACGACGCTGACCGGCGGTGCGATGTTCCGGACAGCGCTCGGCACGGTCGACGGACAACCCACGGTGGTCCTCGGTGACGCGTACGGCGAACTGCGCCTGTTCGATGCCCGAACCGCGGCGGAGTTCAGCAGCCCCTTCTACGGCGGGCCGGTGCACAGCGACATCGTCGGCGCCATGGACAGCACGCTGATCCTGCGCGGGCGCCCGATGCGCCGGTGGGACCTCGCGGCCGGCGTCCCGGTGGCCCGGCTCGACCGATCGTTCCCCGGCATCACCAGCTCGGCGACGGGCCGGCTGGACGGCCGGCCGGTGATCGCCGTCGTCTGCGGCGACCGGGACGTCCCCGCGACACTGGCCATCTGGGATCCCCGCGCCGACGTGCTGGTCGCCGAGGTCACCCTGGAGGCGTTCACCACCGGCGAGCACCGCCCGGGCAAGGTGGTGTTCACCGAGATCGACGGGCATGTGGCGGCCGCCGTCGTGATCGGCAGCACGGTCCGCGCGTGGGACGCCGCCACCGGCGAACCACGTGGCCGCCCGTACCCCGGGCTCGGCCCGTCCATCCTGGCCATCGCCGCCGGCCGGGCCGGTGACCGCCCGGTCATCGCGGTCAGCGGCCAGGACCAGCTGATCCACCTGTTCGACCCGGCCACCGGCGAGGCCGTCGTGCCACCGTTGGCCGGCCACTCGCAGGACGTGACGGCACTGGCCCTCGGCCGGTCCGACGGCCGGGCCGTGCTGGTGTCCGTCGGCCGGGACAACACCGTGCGGGTCTGGGACGCCACCACCGGTGAGGCCGTCGGCGCGCCGTGGAGCAGCGGCCACAGCGATGCCATCCACCGCGCGGAGGTGATCGAGTGGAACGGCGAACCGGTCGCGCTGTCCTACCCACGTGGCGGCCCGCCGCGCCTGTGGCGGCTGCGTGCCCGCGCCACCGACGCCGGGCACACCGACGCCGTCCGGACGGTCGCCGCCGGCCGGTGGGCGGGCCGGACGGTGTTCGCCTCCGGCGGCGACGACCGCAGCGTACGGCTGTGGGACGCCGCCACCGGGGTGCCGCTCGGCCCGGCGTTCACCGACCACGCCGCCCCGGTCACCCACGTCACCTTCGGCGGCCCCGGACGCGACATCCTCATCACCGGCGACCAGAACGGCGTCGTGGTGCGCCGGCAGCACCGGGACGGCGCACCACACAGCGAACCGCTGGCGCGGCTGGAGAAGAGGATCACCGGCATCGGCCCGGCCGACGTCGACGGCCGCGGCATGGTGGGCATCGGCACCGACGACGGCCTCCACGTCTGGGACGCCGTGACCGGCCGGCACCACGCCGAGTTCCGCCCCGGCACGGACGTGGTGGTCAGCCACACGCATCCGGGCGTGCTGGACGGCAGGCTGATCGCGCTGACCATCGCCTACCACGACGGCGACGACGACCCGATGCTCGCCCTGTGGGACGTCGCCACCGGCCGGCTGCTCTCCGAGCCGGTGACGGTGTCGGAGGACTCCGGCACGTTGGGCACGCTGGCGCCCCTGAACGGGCAACTCGTGGCGGTCCAGGGGGAACCGCAGGACGACGACCACCCCGAGACCCACGCGGACGTGCAGGTGGTCGACGTCGCCACGCGCACGGTGCTGAGACGGCACCGGCAGAGGCGGGGCGGGAACCAGCACGCCACGACCGCCCGCTCCGCCGGCCGCGACGTCGTCCTGCTCGCGGCGGACGACGCGGTCGTGGTCATCGACCCGCACGAGACGGCCGGCGAGTTCGAGTACCGCGGCCATCGCGCCACCGTCACCGGCCTGGCCGCCACCGAGGTCGGCGGGCGCACCGTGGTGGCCTCCGGCGACCGCGGCAACGGCCTGCACATGTGGTATCTGGACGGTGGCGAACGCATCCGCTGAGGCACGGTGGTCGCGTTTTTCAAAAGCGCGACCGCTCACGCACGTGGAGCGGAGCGACCTCGGCGGGAGCGACGGTCAGCGCCACCCACTCAGCTACGACCTCGGCCTTTCTTGTCCGCCCTTCCCGGTCTTTTCCGATTTCCCGGCCTCACCCCATCCGGTGTCCGATTTGACCTATTTGAACCGTGGCCCCGTTGGCCGTAAGACACCGGCCGGACGTGTACGTATGCCGCGACGACGGCGGCCGGATGGAGACACAGAAGGCCGTCACCTGACAGAGTGGACCCTCTTTGCACTGAGGGGGATGCGGATGGAGCAGGCACTGAGCCGACAGGCGGCCTCGGAGGCGGTCGGCGAGCAGGGGTGGCGGTTTCTGCTGGGTACGTTGCGTACGGCGGTCCCGGTCGGCTCGCTCACCGAGGGAGCGTCGGTGGTCGCGGCGGCCGTCGCGGCCTGTGGTGATCACGCCGACGGCCACCTGCGGGCCGATCTGCGCCCCGACCGCGTCGTTCTGGAACTCCAGTCGCGAGCGACCGCCTGGGTGACCGAGGTCGACACCGACCTGGCCCACCGGATCACCGCCGCCGTGCGGGAGCTCGGCCTGCGCGGCACGCCCGAGATCGGCACGACCGCGCCCCGCTCGCTCCAGATCGTCGAGATCGGCATCGACGCGCTCGACATCCCGCGGGTCCGGCCGTTCTGGGCGGCGGTGCTGGGCTACGTGGACGACGACGGCGCCCTGAGCGACCCGGTCGGCCAGGGCCCGGCGGTCTGGTTCCAGCAGATGGACGAGCCGCGCCCCGAGCGCAACCGCGTCCACTTCGACGTCTGCGTCCCGCACGACGAGGCCGAGCGGCGCCTGAAGGCGGCCCTGTCGGCCGGCGGGCGCTTGCTGTCCGACCTGCGGGCGCCGTCCTTCTGGGTCCTGGCCGACCCGGAGGGCAACGAGGCCTGCATCACCACCTGGCAGGGCCGCGATTAGAGGACGGGCGTCAAGACCGAGAAGATCGATGTCGTGGCTGAGTGGGTGGTGCTGACCGCCGCTCCCGCCGAGGTCGCTTCGCTCCACCTGCGTGAGTAGTCGGGCTTTGGAAAAAACCTAGCCGGCGTCGGCGGTCACGGGGTCGGTGCGGTGGCGGCCGGCCGCGGTGCGGCGGTCGCGGCGCGACGTCTTCTCGGCGTACATCTCGCCGTCGGCCGCGGCCAGCAGAGCGTCCGAGTCGACGTCGACCAGGTCACCGGAGGCGGCCACACCGATGCTGACGCCGACGGTGAAGCACTCGTCCGAGCGCCACACCGGCTCGTCGGTCAGACCGCGCAGCCGCTCGGCGATGGCCTGGGCGTCGGCCTCGTTCTCGACGATCTCGGCCAGCACCACGAACTCGTCGCCGCCGAGGCGCGCGGCCAGGTCGCCGGGGCGCAGGCCGGTGCGTAGCCGGCGGGCGAACTCGACCAGCACGTAGTCGCCGGAGGCGTGCCCGTGCCGGTCGTTGATCTGCTTGAAGCCGTTGAGGTCGAGGTAGAAGATCACCGGACCGTACGAGTCGGCCCGGGCCTTGGCCCGCAGCAGCGCCAGGTCGAGCCGGGATCGCAGCGCCTGCCGGTTGGCCAGTCCGGTCAGCTGGTCGTGCTGGGCCCGGTGGGCCAGGATCGCCCGGATGTACTCCTGCTCGCGGACCACCAGCACGAACCGGATCAGGATCAGCGCGGTCAGCACGGCGATCGAGGTCAGCAGCGAGACCCGGCTGACCAGGCTGTCGAAGGTCTGCAGGCCGGCGAACATCGGCAGCGCCACCAGCGCGATGCCCAGGAACACGACGCGGGCCGGGTGCAGCCGCTGGTCGTGCTGGTCGTCCGGTTCGGCGATTCGGGCGGCGTGCTTGTGCACGACGGCGGCGACGAAGAAGCTGTTGGCCACCAGGAGCACGCCGTCGAGGCGGTCGGCCTGCACCGCCCGGGACAGGTCGGGGAAGATCTGCGGCAGCATCGAGATGCAGACGTCGCCGACCAGGGTCACGACCAGCGCGGCGGCCAGGTAGACGGTGGCGCCCTTCTTGGTGCCGGGGGCCAGGATCAGGATGGCCACGGCGGCGAACAGGACCACGTCACCGAGGGGGTAGAACGCGCCGACCAGGGTGGGCAGCCCGAAGCGCTGGCCCTCGGCGGCCGGCAGGATGACGAACTGCCAGCACAGCCAGGCCATCACGGTGGCCATGGCCAGCGCGTCGAGCATGCCTTCGCGCAGCTTGCCGGGGGCGCGCAACCGGACCAGCTTGCCCAGCCCGATGGCCAGCAGCGGGTAGCCGCAGATCCAGAGGGCGTCGGAGGGCGAGACGTCGCCGAGTGGCCCGATCAGCCGGTCGAGCACGTCGTAGAGCAGGTCGCCGACCACCCAGACGGTGAGCGCGCCGACGATGAACCCGAAGCCGGTACGCAGCGGGCCGTGCAGCTGGCGTAGCCGCAGCCAGCCCATCACCACCAGCGTGATGAACCCGATCTGGTAGCACAGGTGGGCGAACATCGTGCCCGGCCAGATGGCCGACGGCAGGCCGCAGAGCGCGGCGAAGGCCGGTACGAGCGGGGCAGGCACGCGTCTCATGCCCCTCACATCGCCCGCCCTCTCAGGTACCTAAGAAGTTTGGGCGCAGCAGGCGTTCCGGCCTTCCTCGACCCAGCCCGGGTCGTGCCACCAGTGCGGGTCGTCCGCGGCTCTCTTGCCGGCGGGCGCGACGCCCGGCGCGAACGTGACCCCTTCGAAAGGCCGCACCAACGACGGAACATCACGAAATGCCCTATTCGCGACCCGTCGGAATGCACCCGCACCGCCCACAGGACGCTGGCCACCACGAACGCCATCCACAGCCCGTCCGGCGACCACACCGGCCCGTCGTCACGGGAAGACGTCCTGGCCGGTCACCACCCGGCCGCTGTCGGGCGACCAGGCCGGCTCGTACTCCTGCCCCGGCCCTTCGACCAGCGGCGCGACAGTGCCGGTGGCCGGGTCGAGCAGGTGCAGCCAGGTCGGTGCCGGTGCCGGCCTCGATCCGCCGGCCGGCCGCGGCGGCACGGGCGGGCTCGGCCGCGACCACGCCGGCGGCGGTCGTGGCGGCCATTCCGGCCAGAAGTTCGCGTCTGCCGATCGGCATGCGCCCGACGTTAGTGGCTGTGATGATCGAAGGGAATGAATGCAACCTTGACGCACAGAACAACAGAAGCAAACATCCAAGCATGTCGATTCTTGGAGGAACCGCGCGGAAGGTCGTCGCCGTCGCCGGCGTGCTCGCCGCCACCATGGCCAGCGCACCGGCGTCCGCGGCGCCGCCCGACTACACCACCGCCGAGGCGGGCAACCCGTTCGTCTCCGGGTGGTACGCCGACCCCGACGTGGCCATCTACAACAACCGCTTCTACGTGTTCCCGACCGCTTCGCGCCCGTACGCGGAACAGACCTATCTCGACGCCTTCTCCTCGACCGACCTGATCAACTGGACCAAGCACCCGAACGTCCTGACCACCGCGAACGTGAGCTGGGCCCGCCGGGCCGTCTGGGCCCCCGCCCCGATCACCCGCAACGGCAAGTACTACCTGTACTTCGGGGCCAACGACATCCAGAACAACAGCGAGCTCGGCGGCATCGGCGTGGCCGTGGCCGACCGGCCCGAGGGCCCCTACGTCGACGCGATCGGCCGCCCGCTGATCGGCCAGTTCTACAACGGCGCCCAGCCCATCGACCAGGACGTCTTCATCGACGACGACGGGCAGGCGTACATCTACTACGGCGGCTGGGGCCACGCCAACGTGGCGAAGCTGAACCCGGACATGACCAGCCTCGGCACCTTCGCCGACGGCAGCACGTTCAAGGAGATCACGCCGAGCGGGTACGTCGAGGGCCCGCAGATGTTCAAGAAGAACGGCAAGTACTACCTGATGTGGTCGGAGGGTGGCTGGACCGGACCCGACTACGCGGTGGCGTACGCGATCGCCGACTCACCCACCGGCCCGTTCACCCGCCTCGACAAGATCCTTGCCCAGGACTCGGCGGTGGCCCGCGGCGCCGGGCACAACTCGGTGCTCAACGTCCCCGGCACCGACACCTGGTACATCATCTATCACCGGCGGCCGCTGTCGGAGACCGACGGCAACTCGCGGCAGCTGTCCTACGACCGGATGAACTTCAACCCCGACGGCACCATCCAGCGGGTCAAGATGCTGGTCAAGGACAACTTCGCCGACGGCAACGCGCTGGGCTGGCGCACGTACGGCGGATCCTGGTCGGTCAGCGGCGGCCAATACCGCACCACCGCCTCGTACGGCGGGAAATCGCTGCTCGACGACAACCACGTCAACGCCACCTACGACCTCGACGTCACCGTCACCTCGGGCGTCGGCGACGCCGGCCTGGTGTTCCGGGCCACCAGCCTGGCCACCGGGGCCGACGCCTACCGCGGCTACTACGCCGGGATCACGCCGGCCGGCCGGGTGATCCTGGGCCGGGCCAACAACAACTGGACCCAGCTCGGCGCGGCGTCGCTGCCGGTCGTCGCCGGCCAGCGCTACCACCTGCGGGTCGTGGCGGCCGGGTCGTCGATCAAGGTGTACGTCGACAACCTGACCACCCCGAAGATCACTGTCACCGACACGACCTACGCCTCCGGCGCCTCCGGGGCACGCGTCTACAACGCCGCCGCGGCCTTCGACAACGTCGTCGTCACCAACCAGTAGACCCAGCGTCCGGCCGGCGATCCACTTTGGTGTGAACTCCATGCCAACCGGATCGCCGGCCGGACCCGTCTCAGGGGTGACGGCCGTGGGAGGGATCGGGGAATGCGGGATGGTTCGGACGATGAGTACGTGGGGTACGTCTCGGCGCGGGTGCCCGCGCTGCGCCGGCTGGCGTACGTCCTGACCGGCGACGGTCACCGCGCCGACGACCTGGTCCAGCAGACCATCACCACGCTCTACGTGAAGTGGCAGCGCGCCCGCGGGGCGGACAACCTCGACGGGTACGTGCGCACCATGCTGATCCGGACCTTCCTCGACGAGAAGCGGCTGGCCTGGGCCAGGGTCCGCCTCTTCCGGGAGGCACCCGAACCGGCCCCGGTGACCGACGGGGGCACCGAGGACCGTGAGGTGATCCGGGCCGCGCTGCGCCGGCTGCCGCGCAGGCAACGAGCCGTGCTGGTGCTCCGCTTCTTCTACGACCTGCCGGTCGACGAGGTGGCGCGGATGCTCGATTGCTCCCCCGGCACCGTCAAGAGCCATACGTCCCGCGGGCTGACCGCCCTCCGCGGCCAGCTCGGCGTCCGCGCCCTGGCCACGCCCTGAAGGAGCTGCCTCGATGCCTACCGAACTGGACCTGCTGCGGTCCCTGGACGACGAGCCGGACACCCCGTCGACCGTCGACATCCGCAAGGCGATGAACGCGGGGCGGCGCCGCCGGGTGCGCCGCAGCGCCGGGTACGCGGGCGCCGCCGCCCTGACCGCCATCGCTGTCACCGGCACCTCGGTCACGATCAACCTGAGTGCGCCCGGCCGGACGGTCCCGCAGCCGGCCGCCTCCCGCGCCCCGCGCCCGTCGGCCGGCGCCCCGGCGGCGCCGGCCAAGGTGTCACCGGTGTCGTGCACGGTCAGCCGGCTCCGGCCCCCCGACCAGGCACCGCAGGCCCTGGTCAGCGCGGCCGATCCGACCGGCCGTTACATCGTCGGGCGCTCGTACCCGCGATCCGGCGGCTACCAGGCGGTGATCTGGGCCGATGGCCGGGGCCGCGAGGTGATGCTGCCCGGCGACCTCGAGGAGTCGCTGACCGGCGTCAACTCGTCCGGTACGGCGGTCGGCTGGAGCTACCAGGGCGCGGGCGAGAAGGCCGGGCCGGTGCCGTACGCGTACACCGGCGGCAAGGTGGTCCGGATGCGCGGCCCCGAGCACGCCGAGCCACGCGCCGTCAACAACGCCGGCGTGGTGATCGGCCACACCCAGACCGGCGGCCGGGTCGACCAGGGCGCCGGGCTGATGTGGCCGTCACCGACGGCCGAACCGGTCCCGCTGCCGGTGCCGCCCGGCACGAAGCTGACCCGGCCCAACGACATCGCCGAGGACGGCACCATCGTCGGCGGCCTGGACTTCGCCAAGCCGGTCATGTGGACACCCGACGGCGAGTTGCACGAACTGCCGATGCCGCTGCTGGACGGCAAGCAGCCGGCCACGGTCGCCCAGGCCTTCGAGATCCGCGACGGCTGGGCGACCGGCATGGCCGGCACGTCCCCGCTGCGTACGGCCCGCGCCGACACCCGCGTCTACGCGGTGCGATGGAACCTGCGCGACGGTCACGTCGAGGTGATCAAACAGCTGCGCGAGCCGGCCGACGACATCAACGCGCACGGCTGGCTGGTCGGCACCGACCTCGACGGGTACGCCGCCCTGGTCACCGGAGACCGCACGATCCGCCTGCCCGACCTGGGCCGGCACCGTTCCGACGGCACGGCCACCATCGCCAGCACGATCAGCGACGACGGCCACCTCATCGCCGGCCAGTCCGACAACAGCAAGGGCGTCATCCAGGCCGCCCTCTGGCGCTGCCGCTGACGTCCCGGACCGGCTGAATGGACTCATTGGACTGACGTCAATGCCGCACCAATGCGGCATGGACGCGCGGCCGGACGGGTGGGACGCTGCGGAGGTGCGGATGTGGGCGGGTGTCGCCGGTGTGGTCCTGGTCCTGTTGTCCGGCTGCAGTGTCGGCGTCGGCGTCGGTGTCGAGCACGGCGGCGGGCCGGAAGCTCCGGTGCGGCCACCTGACTACTCCACACCGCTGCGGGAGTCGGACTGTGTCACCCAGGCCGGTGGAGGCTGGCACAAGGTGGCCTGTTCCGCGCCGGAGGCACAGGCCCAGGTGACGAAGGTGAGCACGGCCGAGGGCAACCAGCGCTTCACCTCGAGGCCGGACTGCCCGCCGCGAACCGACCTGGCGCTGAGCCAGCCCGGCAACGTCGGCGGCACGTCGACCCTCGGCTATTTCTGTGCGCGCAACCTCAGGGAGCCTCATCCCGGTGACCCGGGCCGGGGCGGCGGGACCATCGACGCCGGGGACTGCGTGAACGTCGACGGCAAGTCCATCGACGAGGTCCCGTGCGACGGCTCCGGCGGCACGCCCCGCTACCAGCTGACGCAGATCTCGCCGAAGCCCTGCCCCCATGGCACTGATCAGTCGTTCTCCCTGGGCCGGGTCTTCGCGGGCGTGCCCGAGGGCGGTTACGCCTGCGGCAAGAAGCTCTGACGGGGCACTTCTGCTGTACGGTCGTCGGCGTGTTCGATCGTCTGCACGAGGTGGACTGGGATCGGTTGCACGGCGCGTACGGTCCGGCCACCGAGGTTCCCGGGTTGATCAGGGCGTTGGCCGGCCCGGACACCGTCGCCGCGGACAAGGCCCGAGGCAGCCTGGGCGGCAGTGTCGTGCACCAGGGCACCACCTATTCCGCCTCGGCGCCGGCGGTCCCGTTCCTGGTCGAGCTCGTGGACGATCCGGCCGTGCCCGACCGCGCTGGCATCGCCTGGCTGCTCGGCGACCTGGTGGCGCACGGCAACCAGCGGACCCGGCACCTCGGCGCGGTCCGGGCGGCCGTGGCGGCCGAGCTGGGACGGCTGCTGCCGCTGCTGCACGACGACGACCCGCGCCTGCGGGCGGCGATGTCCTTCGTGGTGTCGCAGAGCACGAAGAGCAAGCGGGACATCGTGCGCCGCCTGCGCGAGCGCTTCGCGGTGGAGGACGATCCTCAGGTACGCGCGCTGCTGCTGTCGGCGGTGGCGTGGATGGAACCGAATACCGACCTGGTCGCCGCCGCCCTGAACGCGGACAATCCGCCGGTGCTGCGCGCGGCGGCGGCACTGGTGCTGGCCCGCTCGGACGCGCCCTGGACGCCGGAGGCGACCGCGGCGGTCCAGGCCGGCTGGTCCGGCGGCGAGGTGCCGCGGCCGTGCCCGTGGTGGCCGCAGCCACTACGCGACCTGCTGCGCTGGATGGGCCGGCGCGGCCCGGCGGCGGCACCGGTCCTGGCCGTCCTGCTGCGGCTGCCCGAGGACGAGATCCGGGCCGAGGCGGCGACCGCCGCGATCCGCGCGATCGGTCTGTACCGTTCGGTCCGGCCGGCCCTGGTCCCGGCGCTGACGGGCGCGCTGGACGACCCGGTGCCGGCGGTCCGCGCGACGGCCGCGATCGCCCTGCGCGACGCCGGCCCGCTCGCCCGGACGGCCATCGACGCGCTGGCCCGCCTGGCCGCCGCCGGCACCGACGAGGCGGCCGGTGAGGCCGCGGCGGCCGTGGCCGAGCTCGGCGACCCCCGATGGCCGGACCTGCTCGTGCCCCGGATAGCCGCGGGCCATCCGGTCAGCGACGCGATCGGTGTGCTGGCGGCCAAGCGGGTGGCCTTCGACGCGGCCCTGTGCGACGCGCTGCTGCACAGGCTCGGCCTCCTGACCCGGGAGACGCCGCCGCCCGCCCGGTTGCCCCGGTGGATCTGGCGGTTCCCCCAGTCCGAACGCGACAGCATCCTGGAACTGCTCGCCGCCTGGGGACCGGCGGCCGCGACGGCCGTGCCGCGCCTGCTCGCCCTCGACCCGGACCACCACGAGGACACGCCGGTCAACCGCGCCCTGGCCGCGACGTTCGCCGCGATCGGGGACACCGCGGCGCTGCCATGGCTCCGCGCGGAGATCGACGCCGCCGGTGCCGACGAACGCGCGGCCGGCCGGGTGGCCCGGGTCAACGCCCGGCTCGCGATCTGGCGCATCGCGGGCGACGCCGGGCCCGCGCTCGCGGCCGCCCGGACCGCGCTCGACGAGATCGTGGCCTACCCCGACCTGGCGGCCTACCACGACGTCGTCCCGCTGCTCGACGGCCTCGGCGAACGGGCCGGTGAGCTGCTTCCGAACCTACGCGAGCTGCTGGCCCAGCCGGTCCGCGGCGGATCGGGCGAGAGCGGCATGGTCGACGTGGCCCGGCTCGTCTGGCGGCTCACCGGCGACCGCGACGCGATCGTGCCGGCCGTGCGGCGCCTCCTCGGCAACGGCCTCGCCCGCGTCAACTCGCGATCGGGTTCGGGCGCCGGCCGGCAGATCGCGCTGGCCGGTGAGCTCGGCGACCCGGCCCTGGTGGAGGTGCTGCGGGAGCTGCGCGACCGCGAGCCCCGGTCGGCCGCGGCCGCGCTGGCGCTGTGGCGGCTGACCGGCGACAGCGACGGCCTCGCCGAGGCGGTCGTCCCGGCGTTCACGCGACGACCGCCCAGCCCGGTCTGGCCCGAGATGGCCGACGTGCTCAGGACGCTCGGCCCCGCCGCCACGCCCGCTCTTCCCGCGCTCCGCGAGCTGGTGGACGACGACCGATGCCCGTTCACCGACGTCGACCACGACGCGCCCAGCGCACGAGGCATCGGGCACAAGGACGAACGCTTTCTCGCCACCCTGCGTCACGTCATCACGGCCATCGTCGCGAGCTAGCGGACAAGGCTCGCGTATGGACGAGAGACCCGAACCGCCGAGCGTCCTCGTCGACGTGCCCGACAGCCTGGGCGTCGTTGACCTCCTGGCCCACAGGGTGGCCGCCTATCGAGCCGAACGGGTTCCGCCCTGCTCATCGAGATCAATCCCCAGCACACCCGATCACTGACGCGCGAGCACTTCCGTCAGCTGCTCGGCGATCCCGAACCGTTCGCCTGGCTGCTCGACCACTGGCGCTGGTGACCTGATCAGGGGCCCGGGCTCAGGCCGGGACCGCCGCCTGACGTCGCTGTTCCAGGCTGGCGTGGTCGGCGACCAGCGGCCCCACGTCGAGAATGAGCGCGATGTCGCCGTTGCCGAGCACGGTCGAGCCGCTGATGCACTGCAGCCGGCTGAACAGCGCCCCGAGCGGCTTGATCACGGTCTGCAGCTCACCCAGCAGGGCGTCCACGACCAGACCGGTACGCTGCCCCGACTGCTCCACGATGACGACGTTCTGACGCCGCGCCGGTTCGCCCGGGATGGCGAACAGGTCCCGCAACCGGATGAACGGCAGCACCTCGCCGCGCAGGTTCATGCACTCGCGCGACCGCGGGCCGGGCGGCAGCTCCACGCATTCGGTCACCCGGTCGAGCGGGACGATGAACGCCGACGGTCCCACACCGACCAGGAACCCGTCGATGATCGCCAGGGTGAGAGGGAGCCGGATCCGGATCGTGGTGCCGGCCCCGCGAGTGGTCTCCACCTCGATCGAGCCGCGCAACGCCGTGACGTTGCGGCGGACCACGTCCATGCCCACGCCCCGGCCGGACAGATTGGACACCGTCTCCGCGGTGGAGAAGCCGGGCTCGAAGATCAGGTCGTAGACGTCGTCGTCGGTGAGCTGCGTGCCGGCGGCGATCACCCCGCGCTCCACCGCCTTCTCGAAGATCCGTTCCCGGTCCAGACCCCGCCCGTCGTCCTGCACCTCGATGACGATGCTGCCCGCGTCGTGGTAGGCGTTCAGCCGCAGCGTCCCCTGCGCCGCCTTGCCGTGCTTGCGTCGCTCGGCCGGCGCCTCGATGCCGTGGTCCAGGCTGTTGCGGACCAGGTGCAGCAGCGGGTCGCTGATCCGTTCGACCAGCGCCTTGTCCATCTCCGCGTCGCCGCCGGTGATGGTCAGCGCCACCTCCTTGCCCAGCTCCAGGCAGACGTCACGGACCACCCGCTCGAAGCGGCGCAGGGTGCTGCCGATCGGCACCATCCGCAGCGCCAGCGCACTGTGCCGGACCTCGTCGACCAGGCGCATCACCTCGCCCTGGGCCTCACCGCCACCGCCCCGGATGCCGATGCTGGACTGGGCGATGACCAGCTCGCCAACCAGGTCGATGAGCCGGTCCAGCCGGCTCGCGTCGATCCGGATGGTCTGGGTGTCCTGCGACCGGGTCTCCGCGGTCTTGCGTTGCCGCTTCAGCGCGGCGTCCACGATCTCCCGGGGCGCCATGCCCTGCTCGATCAGGATCTCGCCGATCGGGCGGGGCTGGCCGCCACCGACGATCGACTGTTCCTGCTGGATCCGCAGTGCCTCGGCCATCTCCAGCGGGGTCACCGCGCCGCTGGTGATCAGTACGTCGCCGACGCGGTCGTTCTCGGGCATGGAGCGGATGGCCCGGACGTACGTCTCGCGCTGACGCTCGGCCGGAGCGATCCGGATCTCGCTGTCCTCCCGGACGAACTCGAAGACCCCCTCGATCTCGTCCTTCGGGCTGCTCGTGGTCAGCTCGGCGGTGAACGACAGGTAGCAGGTCTCCGGGTCCATCTCCGTCGCGTCCGGCAGCGCGTCCGCGACCGCGGTGGTCCGCGAGACCGTCCCGATCGTCGACAGGTACCGCAGGAACGACAGCGGGTCCATGCCGTTACGCAGGCAGTCCGGCCCGAAGCGCAGGCTCAGGTCCCAGACCCGCTCGGCATCCTCGGGCACCGCGGCGGGCCGCTCGACCGCCACGCCCGCCGCGTCCGGTAGGAACGGCCGCAGCGCCGCCAGCAGCTGTGCGCCCGCGTCGACCAGATCCGCGTCGGCCTGCACCTGTCCCCCGGCCACCGCCTCGATGATCTCACCGATGTGGTCGGCGCACGGCAACAGGGCACTGACCAGGCCCGGGGTTACCTCCAGGTCGCCCTCGCGGACCATTCCCAGCGCGGTCTCGACCACGTGGGTGAACTCCACCATGTGGGACAGGCCGAACAGGCCGGACGACCCCTTCAGGGTGTGCGCGGCCCGGAAGACGGTGTTGATCGTCTCGCTCGCCGCCGGATCGGCCTCCAACTCCAGGAAGCCGTCCTCGAGCTGCTGCACCAGGTCACGCGCCTCGGTGACGAAGGTGTCGAGCGCTTCTCTCATCTCGTCGTCGGCCGACATCAGTCCTCCTCGGCGGCCAGCCCGGCCATCGCCAGCACCCGGGCGATCTCCGGCAACGGCCCGGTGAGCTCGAACGACAGGTTGTCCTTGGCCGCCGCACGCTGGGCGGCCAGCAGGATCTGCAGACCGGCGGTGTCGATCTCGTCGACCGCGGCCAGGTCGACGCGCAGACCCCCGCTGCCCGCCAGCGCGGCGAGCAGCCGGTCCTTCTGCGCGGCGGCGGTCAGGATGGTCAGCTCGCCCTCCAGGCCGACCCGGCGCGCTTCCCGCTCGGTCATGGCGCGATCAGCTTCGCGACGGCGGTCAGCATCTGGTCCGGCTGGAACGGCTTGGTCACCCAGGCCTTGGCCCCGGCCGCCTGCGCCTGCCGCTTCTTGTCCTCCTGCGACTCGGTGGTCAGCATGATGATCGGCGTGAACCGGTACGCCGGCAGCTTGCGCGCCTCGCCGACGAAGGTGATGCCGTCCATGTTCGGCATGTTGACGTCCGAGATGATGAGGTGCACGCGCTGCCCGTCCAGCTTGGACAACGCGTCCTTACCGTCGACGGCGGCGACCACGTCGTAGCCGGCGCCCTTGAGCGCGATGGAGACGACCTGCCGCACGGAGGCAGAGTCGTCCACGATCAGGATGGTCTTAGCCATCGTTCACCTCTAGAAGAACGTAATTTCGGACTGGGACGGTGCGGCGACGGCGCCGGAGCGGTGAGCCTCGTGTTCCTCGGCCATCGTGTAGTTGGCCGCGAGCGTGTCCAGCAGGGCCTGCGCGTCCAGGGCGGTCCCGGTGCCGGCCCGCTCGGCGGCCTCGGCGACGACCGCCGGGAACTGGTCGATGCTGTCGCGCAGATGCTCCAGCACCTGCCCGACACGGTCCTGGAACTGCAGGCTGACCAGCGACTCGCCGATGTCCGTGCGGATGCCCACGGCGGCCCGCTCCAGATCCTGCGACGAGTCGCGCAGCGCGGACAGCACGGTGAGCAGGTCGTCCAGCACCGCCTGGACCTCCTCGTTGGCGTGCGCCATGGCCTGGTCCTCCTGGGTGGCGCTCTGCTGGGCCCCGGCCAGCACCGATTCGATGGCCTGGGTGACGCCGTCGACCTTCGCCGAGATCCGCTCGCTGGTGCTCTGCGAACGCTCGGCCAGGTCGCGTACCTCCAGGGCCACCACCCCGAAGGCCGCACCGGCCTCACCGACCCGGGCCGCCTCGATGGCCGCGTTCAACGCCAGCAGGTTGGTCTGCTCGGCGATCCGGGTGACCTCGCTGGTCATTCGCCGCAACTCGTCGTTGAGCCCGAGCAGGGTCTGCAACTGCTGAAGGGCGTCGCGCTTGGCCGTCAGCGCGCTGTTCAGCGTCCCGACCACCTCGCCCAGCCGCGCCCGGCTGCGGTCGAACGCGCCCGTGTTCCCGTCGTGCACCGTGCCGGCCGAGGAGGCGAGGACTGTGTCGAGGTTGTCGACGATGCCGGCGAACTTCTCGGTGAGCCGGCCGATCGCCGTCTCCATCTGCGACCGCGACGAGGTGACCTGCGCCGACCAGACCGGCGCCACGGCACCGGCGAACTCGGCCACTCCGGCCAGATCTCCGGTGGCCGCGGCCGGCGCCGCGGCCGGCGGTACCTTGCGCCGGCCGTGCCAGCGGCCGATCCCGTAGCCGGCCACCAGCGCCACGACGGCCACAATCGCCTCAACCACGGTGGATCACCTCCGCCAGCGAACCGAGCGGCGCCTCACGGTCGACCGCGCCGAGCAGCACCGCCTCACGTGGCATTCCGTGCACCACGCAGGTCGCCTCGTCCTGGGCCACGGTGTACGCGCCCGCGCGGCGCATCTCCAGCAGTCCGCGCGCGCCGTCATCGCCCATCCCGGTCATGATCACCCCCGTCGCGTTACGCCCGGCGGTCTTCGCCACCGAGCGGAAGAGAACGTCCACCGACGGGCAGTGCCGGTTGACCGGCGGGCCGCCGAAGACGCGTACGCGGTACTGCTCGCCCGTACGGTTCACCTCCATGTGCTGCCCGCCGGGCGCGATGAGCACCTGCCCGGTCAGCACCGGGTCGCCGTGCTCGGCCTCCTTCACCCGCACCTGGCACATCCCGTCCAGCCGCTCGGCGAACGCCGAGGTGAACTTCTCCGGCATGTGCTGCACCACGACCACGCCCGGGCAGGCGCGGGACAGGGCCGGCAGGACCGTCGCCAGCGCCTGGGTGCCGCCGGTGGACACGCCCACGGCCACGATCCGTCCGACGTCGGCGACCGGCATAATCGGGGCGGCGCCGCCCTGCGCGGGTACGGGCACCGGGACCCGTTCGGTCTGCCGCAGCCGGGACACCCGGCTCGCCGCGGCCGCCCGGACCGCGGCGACGATGTCACCGGCGTCGTCCTCCATGAACTTCTTCAGCCCGGTGGCCGGCTTGGCGATGGCCGTGACCGCACCGGCCGCCAGCGCCTCCATGGTGGTCTCGGCGCCCCGCCGGGTCAGCGTCGAGCAGATCACCACCGGGGTCGGCCGGGTCTCCATGATCTTGCGGAGAAAGGTCAGCCCGTCCATCCGCGGCATCTCGATGTCCAGCACGATCACGTCCGGCCAGGCCCGGTTCATGTGCTCCATGGCGAAGATCGGATCGGGCACGGCTCCGATCACCTCGATGCCGGGCTTGCTGCGCAACCGGGCGGACAGCACCTGCCGGACGACGGCCGAGTCGTCGACGATCAGCACCGAGACGGTTCCGGAGATCATCTGCGCGCCCCCGCGTCGAGCGGCTTCAGGGTACGCACCCAGACGTGCCCGGTGGCCACCTCGAAGATCAGCCGCCGCGACCCCTCGCCGCCGATCTCCCGGGTGGTCACGTGGAAGCCGTAGCGGTCGAGCAGTTCCAGCCCGGTCCGCGCGTTCTGGCCGGCGACCCCGGACAGCGGACCGCGCATCGCCGGGAACTGGTCGGCGCCGCCGAAGATCTTCACCTGGAAGTCGGCCGGCCGGGCGGCGTGCCGGTCCACCTCACGGGCGAACAACTCGACCGCGTCGTCGGCGTACCGGGCGTCCATCTTCGAGGACCTGACCCGGGGATCGGCCGTGGACAGAAGGTAGTGGCACATGCCGCCGACCCGTCGTCCCGGATGCCACATGGTGATCGCCACGCACGAGCCGAGCAGCGTGTGCATGCGGGTGTCCCCACCGGCGAAGTGGAAGTCGCCGGGCTGCAGATGCACGATCCTCGGCTCAGACATGCGCGCCCGCCAGGCGGTAGATCGACGGCTCGACCATCCGCAACCCACCGGAGATCGAGTTCAGCGACTCCGAACTGCCGATGATCAGGTGCCCGTCCGGGTGCAGCATGTTCTGCAGACGGCTGACCAGGTCGCGCTTGGTATCGACATCGAAGTAGATCATCACGTTGCGCAGGAAGATGACGTCGAAGCGGCCCAGCTTTCGCACGTCCCCCATCAGGTTGAGGCAGTGAAACTCCACCCGGCCGCGCAGCTCACGGCCGATGGTGAACAGACCTTCGTACTCCTCGCGCCCCCGCAGGCAGTACTTGCGCAGCAACTCGGGGGGAATCTTGCCGGCCGCCTCGATCGGGTACAACGCGCGTCCGGCGACCTCGACCACCCGGCTGGAGATGTCGCTGCCCACGATCTCCCAGGACGGCGGCGGCATCCGCTCGGCCAGCACCATCGCCGCGGTGTACGCCTCCTCGCCGGTCGAACTGGCCGCACTCCACATCCGGAAGGCCCGCCCCACCGGACGGGCCGGCACGAGCACCTGCGCCAGGAACTCGAAGTGGCGGGGCTCGCGAAAGAAGAACGTCTCGTTCGTGGTCAGCAGGTTGATCATCTGATGCAACTCGGCCTCGTCGTGCCGGTCGTCGATCAGGTCGACGTACTCGGCGTACCCGCTCAGCCCGAGTTGCCGGACACGCTTGTCCAGCCGAGCGGTGACCAGGGTTTCCTTCCCGGGCCCGAGACGGATGCCGGTGTGCTCGTGCAACAGCTTGGCGATATGGCGGAACTCCGTGTCGGTAAGGCCGGCGGCCGTCGCGAACGGCAACATCACGGCGACTCCGTCGCGGCCGGTACGTTCATGTCGCCGGTGTCCGGGGCAGTGTCGGCCGACTGGCGCAGGCTGACCATGTCGGTGATGGACAGCACCCGGCTGACGTCCAGCACGATCAGGAACTCGTCCTCGCGCCGCGCCATACCGCCGATGTAGTCGGCCCGGATCCCGGCCCCGAACGCCGGCGGCGGCTCCATGTCGCCGTCCTCCAGCGTCACCACCTTGTTCACGGCGTCCACCAGCACACCGATGTCCTGGCCGGCCCGCTCGGTCCGGGCGCCACCGGCCGAGTCGTCGCCGGCCTCCGCCTCGTCGATGTGCACCACGATGATCGTGGTGCGCCGCCGGATCGTGGTGCTGCCCCGGTCGAACCGGACCGCCAGGTCGATCACCGGCACCGCCCGGCCCCGCAGGTTGATCACACCCCGGATGAACTGAGGCATCATCGGCACCACGGTCAGGTTGCGGTACTCGACGATCTCCTTGACGTGGAAAATGTCCAGCGCGTACGACTCACCGTTCAGCGAGAAGGTCAGGTAGCGGGACGATTCCGCTGCCGGACGCCCCCGTGTAGAGGTGGACGCTGCCGTGACGTTGTCGATCACCGCTGGATTCCCTCCTGACTCGTCGAATTTTCATTCGACCAGATTGGGCGGCGGCCGCGCAGGCTGTCTGGCTCTTGTACCGGCTAATGCCCGAAGTCCCGGGTCGGCCCGGTTGTCCGGTTCGCCGGCCGGATCGCGCCTTTCCCAAAGACCGAATCGCACGACCGGCCGCCGATAAACTGTGGCCGTCATTGCCTGGCGCGATCTTCCGGCGCGGCGGGACCGGCGGGGAATGGAAAAGGGGTTCCGGACATGGCGGACACCAACGGCACGCGCCACCATGGCGGCGGGTCATCACTGCGAGATATGCCGATCGCCTGGAAGCTGCGCACGTTCGCGGCCCTGGTCTGCGCCCTGCTGCTCGCGGTCGGGCTGCTCGGCATCGTCCAGCTGGGCAACGCCCAGAACCGGCTCGAGCGGCTTTACACGACCAATCTCACCGATGTACGCGCGCTCGGCGACCTCAGGGCCGATTACAAGCAGGTACGCATCGAGATGCGCAAGCTGGCAATGGCCAGCGGCGACGCGGAGACCTCGGCCGCGATCCGGTCCGTGGACACGGCCATAGCGACGCTGAACCAGGCCTGGGACAATTTCGCGAGCCGGCGAAAAGTCAGCGAGAAAAGCGACGAGCAGGCCTTCCTGACCGCCTGGAACACCTACAAATCACTGGCCGAGACCAAATTGAAGCCGGCCGCGGTGGCCAGCGACCTGGTCACGTTCAACCGGATCAGCAACAGCGAGGTGAACCCGGTCTCGGACGCCATCGACGGGGCCGTCGGCGGCATGATCGACCGTGAGGACGCGAACGCCGCCGCTTCCCTCGCCGCGTCCAAGGACGCCTACCGATCCTCTCGCATCCTGCTCATCGTGCTGGTCGGGATCGCGCTCGTGGTGGCGTTCGTGGTGGTGCAGCTGATCGCGCGGGCCGTCTCCCGGCCCCTGACCGAGACGGTGACCGTCCTCACCGGACTCGCCGACGGCCGGCTGGACCGGCGGCTCGAGGTCCGCGGCCGTGACGAGGTCGGCCGCATGGGCGCCGCCCTCAACAGCGCCATGAACCGGCTGAACGAGACCGTCAGCACCGTCATCGAGTCCGCCGCCCAGCTCAACTCCGCCGCCACCCAGATCAGCGGTGCGTCGCAGAGCCTGTCGCAGGCCGCGACCGAGCAGGCGGCGAGCGTCGAGGAGACCACTGCGAGCATGCAGCAGATGACCGCGGGCATCGCGCAGAACAACGAGAACGCGGTCACCACCGAGAGCATCGCGGCCAAGGCGGCCACCGAGGCTCAGGAGGGCGGCGACGCGGTCGAGAAGACGGTCACGGCGATGAAGGAGATCACCAGCAAGATCGGCATCATCGACGACATCGCCTTCCAGACCAACATGCTGGCGCTCAACGCGACAATCGAGGCGGCCCGGGCCGGCGAGCACGGAAAAGGCTTCGCCGTGGTGGCCACCGAGGTCGGCAAGTTGGCCGAACGCAGCCAGGTCGCGGCCCGCGAGATCAGCGAGCTGGCCGCGGGCAGCGTGCGGACCGCCGAACGGGCCGGGGAACTGCTCACCACCATCATTCCGAGCATCATCCGCACCTCCGATCTGGTCCAGGAGATCTCCGCCGCCAGCGGGGAGCAGACCACCGGCGTACGCCAGATCAACCTGGCCATGGGCCAGATCGGGAAGGTCACCGAGCAGACCGCCTCGTCCAGCGAGGAACTGGCCGCCACCGCCCAGCAGATGTCCGCCCAGACGGCGCAACTCACCCAGCTGATGAGCTTCTTCGCCACCGGCGGCGGCGACAACCGTGCCCCGGCGCTCACGTCCGAACCGCACTCGGGCGCGCGCGGCGGCTGGCGCAACGACACCTACCAGCGCGGCGGCCGCGACATCGCAGCGATCAACCACAACAGCACGCAGCGCGGCGAGACCGGGTCCCGCGAGCTGGAGTCCAAGTTCGAGCGATTCTGAGAAGTCGCGGCAAGATCGGCGAAACCACTCAGGCAACCGTTTCCCACTTCTAGGGTGAGACTCGCACCCGCGGCCATCGAGACGCGGGGTCGAGTCCCGGAGGCAATGCGATGACGACAACGGGCCGGGTCGTCGGCGCCCGCGGGCTGCTGAACAATCTCGGGGTCAACACCAAGATCCTTGCGACGATCGGGGTCAGCGTCGGCGTCGCGATCGTCGTCGGTGTGATGGGCCTGCTGGCCTTGAGAGACGCCAGCGCCGCGGCCCAGCAGATCTACACCAGCAACGTGGCCGGCGTCAGCTCCATGGCCAAGCTCGACGCCACGGTCAAGCAGGCCCGCTCCGACGTGGCCAACGCGGCCCTCTCCCGCGACGACGCCACCCGGAGCAAGTACGCCAACGCGTTCGCCGCGGGCAAACAGAAGTTCGACACGGCCTACGCGGCGTACACGGCCAGCGGCCCCGCCGACACCGCCGTCCTCGAGGACGTGCGAACACAATGGCAGAGCTACGCCGAGCTGGTCGAGACCCGGCTGCTGCCCCTGGCCCGGGCCGACGACCTGGCCGGCTATCAGGCCATTCGGGACGCTCAGGTCGTACCCGTCATGAACAAGATCACCCAGGACGTGCAGATCCTCATCGAAAAAGAAGGCGAAAACGCCGCCCGGGCGGCGGCCACCGCCGAGTCGAAATACCACTCCAGCCGGACCAAGGCGATCGTGCTGCTGGTCGTCGGCTCCGTGCTCGCCCTGGGCCTGGGCTTCATCGTGGCCCGCAGCATCGTCCGCTCGCTGCGGGCGGTCAAGGAGGTCTGCGACGCCCTGGCCGCCGGCGACCTGACCCGCACCAGCGGATTGGCCTCCCGCGACGAGCCCGGCCAGATGGGCCGGGCCCTGGACGCCGCGCTGGCCAGTCTGCGCCAGACGGTGGCCACCATCGACGGCTCGGCGACCTCGCTGGCCGGAGCGTCGGAAGAGATGTCCAGCACCGCGAAACAGATCGCCGCGTCGGCCGAGGAGACCTCGGCCCAGGCTCAGACGGTGTCGGCCGCCGCCGAGCAGATCTCCCGCAGCGTGGAGACGGTCTCCGCCGGCGGCGAGGAGATGGGCGCCTCGATCAAGGAGATCTCCCGCAACGCCAGCGAGGCCGCGCAGGTGGCGTCGGAGGCGGTCAACGTCACCGCCGCGACGTCGGCCACGATGACCAAACTGGGCGAGTCCTCGGCCGAGGTCGGCAACGTCATCAAGGTCATCACCGCTATCGCCGAGCAGACCAACCTGCTGGCCCTCAACGCCACCATCGAAGCGGCCCGCGCCGGCGAGCTGGGCAAGGGCTTCGCCGTGGTCGCGTCCGAGGTCAAGGACCTGGCCCAGGAGACCGCCCGAGCCACCGAGGACATCTCCCGCCGGGTCGAGGCCATCCAGGCCGACACCACCGGCGCGATCACCGCCATCGAGCAGATCACCCAGGTGATCGCCCGGATCAGCGACTTCCAGACCACGATCGCCTCGGCTGTGGAGGAGCAGACCGCCACCACGGCTGAGATGAACCGTAGCGTCAGCGAAGCGGCGTCCGGCACCAACGACATCGCCGTCACCATCACCGGTGTGGCCCAGGCGGCCCGCCTGACCAGTGAGGGCGTGGCCCAGTCGCAGCAGGCGACGGCCGAGTTGGCCCGGCTGTCGACCGATCTGAAGTCCCTGGTCACCAACTTCCAGTACTGAGCCCAGCCCGCCTGCCCGTGGCACCCGGGCGCACGGCGTCGTGCGTCCTAGGATCCTGGCCCACTGAAGGTGGGCATCGACGCCGGTGCCGGGGGGCCCGAGACGGGTGGGACCCGGGCCGGCACCCCCGGGCCCGAGGCCGAAGTCGGCGAGACCGGGGCCGGTGCCCGCGGGACCGAGGCCGAAGTCGGCGAGACCGGGGCCGGTGCCCGCGGGACCGAGGCCGAAGTCGGCGAGACCAGGGCTTGTGCCGGCAGGACCGGCGCCGCTGGTGGCGGCGGGACCGGGGCCGAGGCGGTGGGGCGGGTTGTCGCCGCGAGGACCACGATGCCCGAGACGACGACCGCGGCGCAGAGAGCAGCCGGCAGCGGATGGGCGACCGTCTGGCCGAGCAGCACGATGCCGATCACGGCCGCCGTCACCGGATTGGCCACGGTGTGCGCGGCCAGCGGCGCCGCCAGTCCCCGGCGATAGCCGAGCTGGGTCAGCCAGATCCCCAACGGCTGCAGCACGCAGAGCGCCGCGATCGCGACCGGCGCGAGGTTCAGCACCACGGTCTGCGTGACCGCCGACGCGACACCGAAGGTGACGCCGCCGCCCAGCGCCGTGTGCAGCCCGGGCCGCAACGAGGCGAGCGACACCGCACCCAGGACCACGGCCGCCGCCACGAGCAGCCAGGCGAGGCGGGTGCCGGTGAGCGCGACCGGATGGGCCGCGCCGGTGGTGCCGAGCGAGGCGAGCAGCCCGGCCAGGCCCGCGGCGGTGGCGACGGCCGCGGCCACCTCGGGCCGTCCGGCGTGCCGGCCCCGGGTGGCGACGGCCAGCACGAGAGTGAGCACGCCGAGCGACTGCACCAGCACCAGCGACCCGTACCGCAGGGCCAGGATGTGCAGGCCCATCCCGGCGAAGTTGGCCGCGGCGCCGGACCAGAACCGCGGGTGGCGGGCCTGCCGCAGGAAGGGAAGGTCGGCCACGCGCTGCTGCCAGACCGCGCCGACCGCGTACGCCGCAGCGGACACCACGCACAGAACCACGGCGATCACACGCGCAAGGTAGCGTCCGTCGCTTAATCGAGGGTTGCGAGCGACCTCACGGTGGCGGACATCACCCGGGCGATCTTCCGGCGGCCCGGGCGCACCGGCCGGCCAGGCGGGCGAAGGCGTCGCTCAGCTCGGCCGGCCCGACCACCTCGAAGTCCACATCGAACCGGGTCACCGCGGCGGCCAGACTGGCCCACGACCAGGAGCCCACGGTGAGCCGGCACCGCCCGGGACCCAGTTCCTCGACGACGCCCTCCCGCACATAGGTGGTCAGCGTTCCGGCGTCCATGTCCAGCATCACCGTGCCCTGGCAGGGCCACTCGCCACCGGCGTCGGTGGCGCCCCGGAACCGGCCGGTGACGAACCTGGCGACATCACCGCCGGGCAGGTCGCGCGCGGTGAAACGGGGCCCGTTGGGCGTACGCGGATGGATCCGGTCGGCGCGGAACGTGCGCCAGTCGCCGCGGTCGAGGTCCCACGCCACCAGGTACCACCGCCGGTCCCAGGTGACGAGGTGGTGCGGCTCGGCCCGGCGCGGCGGCCGGTCGGTGACCTCGTCGCCGTAGTCGAACCGCAGAACCTCCCCGGCGTGTACGGCGGCGCTGATGGTGAGCAGCGTGTCGCCCCCGACGGCGGCCGACGGCTGGGTGGTGGGCCGTTCGACCGCGGTGACCCGCAACGCGCCGACCCGGTGGCGCAGCCGCGACGGCATCACCTGCCGGATCGTGGTCAGGGCCCGGGCGGCCGGCTCGGCCAGCCCGTTGTCCGGCGTGGTCGCGGCGACCTGCAGCGCGATCGTCAGCGCCACGGCCTGCTCGTCGTCGAACAGCAGCGGCGGCAGCTCGGTGCCGGCGCCGAGCCGGTAGCCGCCCTCGGGACCCTTGACCGCGTTGATCGGGTAGCCGAGCTCGCGCAGCCGGTCGACGTCGCGGCGCACGGTACGCAGGCTGATCTCGAGCCGGTCGGCCAGCAGCGACCCGGGCCAGTCGCGGCGGGTCTGCAGCAGCGACAGCAGAGCGAGCAGGCGCGCGGAGGTCTTCGGCATGTCCCGAGTCTGCCCGACCAAGGTGACACACCCTGGCGCCTACGCCCGCCTGACTGTTGCCTGAAAGTTTTCTGTGAGCCAGCTCACTGAAGGCTGAAACGGGACAGCGAAGTAGCCGGTCTCGGCCCTAACGTCTCCGGCGCTGTTCACCTCATTTCCATTTGGAGACCTCGTGTCCGACGGCACTTTCTTCGCATACATCGCCCTACTCGTTGTCAGCGGCGCCATCCTCGCGGTGCTCGGCCTCGGCGGCTTCGGCCAGTCGAAGGGCGCGCGCATCATCGACGGCGTGTTCGCGGCGGCCTTCGTGGCCTACGCCGGTTACCTGCTGTTCGCCTTCGATGGCGGCACGGTGATCATCAGCTACTACGCGTTCATCGTGCCGATCCTGGCGATCGTGCAGATGTTCAAGGCGCGCAAGGCCAAGCGGCAGATGGCCGCCGAGACGGCCGTGCCCGCCGAGCAGCCGGCGCCGGCCACGAATCAGCCGTAACCAACCAGGTCGCGCGGCCAGGGGTGGGTGCCCGTGGCCGCGTGGTCAGGCCGGTTCGGGTGAACGGGCGGCGCCGGGCCGGATCCGGTCGACGCGGGTGCGGGTCCAGCTCACCGTGCGGTCGAGCAGGGCGCGGGCCGCGATCGTGATGCAGACCGCGCCGTTGACGAAGGACGCCGTCACGTCGCTGGGGTGGTGCATGCCGCGGTAGAGGCGGGACAGCGCCACCGCCACCGGCACCAGGATGAGCAGCCAGCACAGGGCCTTCAGCCCGGTACGCCGGACGAGCGTCGCCAGCACCAGGGCCAGCCCGGCGTACAGGGCGAACGCGGCCGAGGTGTGGCCGGACGGGAAGCTGCTGGTCGGCGGGGAGACGTCCATCTTGGGCACGGCGGGGCGGGCCCGGTCGATGGCCAGCGTGGTGAAGAAGAAGACGACCGCCTGGGCCGCCACCGACAGGCACAGGAAGATCGGCTCGCGCCAGCTGTGCAGGCGCCAGCGCAGCACCAGGGCCGCCACCACGGTCACGCCGATGATCACGGGGGTGCTGCCGACCAGGCTGAAGAAGCCGGTGATCGCGTTCCAGCCGCCGGTGCGGTCGGCCGCGAAGTCACGGTTGAGACCGTCCTCGATCGTGAACGGCCAGTCGTGGGACAGGACCTTGGTCACCAGCAGTCCGATCCCGATCATCACGACCAGCCAGCCCACGATCGGCAGGACCACTCGTTTCAAGGCTTGCAACGTTACGGACACGCCGCGTTCTTACCCAGGTGGATCTCCGGATACTCAGGAAAACGACGGCCGGCCCGAGCAGCCATCCGGCGACCACGTCGCTGGTGTAGTGCACGCCGAGGCCGATGCGGCTCAGCCCGGTCACCACGGTCACGGTGACGGCGGCGATCCACAGCCACCGCGGGCTCCGGGCGTACGGGAGAAGAATGAAAAGAAAGACCGCGGACGCGAGGGCGGCGTTGGCGGCGTGCCCGGACGGGAACGAGTAGCCGGCCGCCCGCGCCACCGGGTCCAGGAACGACGGGCGGTCCCGTTCCACCAGCAGTTTGAGCACGGCCGCGACGAGGCCACCGGCGGTCATCACGATGATCACCCACCAGGCGAGGCGCGGCCGGTGCCGCCGGAACAGCCAGATCACCAGCACCAGGGCGGCGGCCCGCAGCGCCATCGGCGAGAACACCAGGCTCCACACCCGCATCGCCTCGACCACGGCCGGGTGCCGGACGGCCCACACGTGCACCGAGTCGCTGATCAGGGCGTCCAGTCCGTGCAGCGGGGCCCAGCTCGCGGCCACGAAGATCGCCAGCAGGGCGAAGGGCACGAGCAACAGGATGATCAGGCCGGCGCGGAGGCCGAGGCGCAGCAAAGGTGGACGCACATCATGGCGTTACCCCGGATTCGCCGCCTGTTCACCTTCCTGGAGCAGATGGAGGATCCGGGCGAGCTCCGTGCGGTCGGCCGGCTCCAACCGCCCGAAGAACCGGTCGGCCTCGATGATCCGCGCCGCCCGGATGTCGTCGGCGGCGGCGCGGCCTCGCCCGGTCAGCACGATCAGGGTGGCCCGGCGGTCGGCGGGGTCGGGGCGGCGCTCGACCAGCCCGCTGCGCTCCAGGTGGTCGACGACCTCGGTGGCCGAGCGGGGTGCGATGCGCAGCCGCTCGGCCAGGTCGCTGAGCCGGTGCTGCTCGTCGCCTAGAAGCACGCTCAGCGCCCGGGACTGCGACGGGGTGATCGCCCACGGCTCGAGCGCGTCGCGCGTACGCGATCGAAGCTCCCGGGCGACCGCCCAGAACAGCTCGCCCAGCCCCTGCTCCGCCACCGGAATACCGTAACAGGCGAAGCGGTTGTACCCTCATGTTGAGGTAACCTCACTAACTCAGGAGTCGCACTTGGTAAGCAAGAATCTCGAGAAGGAGCAGGCCAAGCAGGTCTCGCTCGCCCGCATCTGGCGGCTGTTTCGGCCGCACCGGGCCCAGCTCGCCGTCGTCACCGCGATCATCGTGGCCGCGTCCGTGATCTCCATGGCCCAGCCCTTCCTGCTGCGCGAGGTCATCGACGTCGCGCTCCCCCACTCCGACCTCCGGCTGCTGGGCTGGCTGGTGGCGGGCATGGTCGCCGTCGCCGCCGTCACCGCCGCGCTGGGCGTCGTACAGACCTGGATCGCCACCACCGTCGGCCAACGCGTCATGCACCGGCTGCGCGTCGACGTGTTCGGTCACCTGCAGCGGCAGTCGGTGGCCTTCTTCACCCGCACCCGCACCGGCGAGGTGCAGTCCCGCATCACCAACGACATCGGTGGCATGCAGTCGGTGGTGACCTCGACGGCCACCTCGATCGCCTCCAACCTGACCACCGTCGTCGCCACCGTGGCCGCGATGACCGCGCTGTCCTGGCCGCTCACGCTGATCTCGCTGGTCGTGCTGCCGCCGTCGGTGCTGCTTTCGCGCCGGGTCGCCCGGATGCGCCGCGCGATCACCGCCCGGCGGCAGCGCGAGCTGGCCGACCTCAACGTCACCGTCGAGGAGGGCCTGTCGATCAGCGGCATCCAGCTCAGCAAGACCATGCACACCGGCCCCGAGCTGGTCCGCCGCTTCACCGAGTCGTCCACCCGGCTGATCGACCTCGAGCTGCGCTCGGAGCTGGCCGGCCGCTGGCGGATGGCCACGATGAGCATCATCTTCGCGGCGATCCCCGCGGTGATCTATCTGAGCGCCGGGCTTCCGGCCACGGCCGGCACGATGAGCATCGGTACGCTCGTCGCGTTCACCGCCCTGCAGACCGCGCTGTTCCGCCCGCTGACCCAGCTGCTCAACGTGGGTGTGTCGGTGACCTCGTCGCTGGCCCTGTTCGCCCGCATCTTCGAATACCTGGACCTGCCGGTCGAGGTGGCCGAGCCACGGCACCCGGCCGACGTCACGCACGTCACCGGGCACCTGCGCCTGGAGGACGTCACGCTGGCGTACCCCGGTAGCCCCTCCCCCGCCGTCGACCACGTCAGCCTCGACGTCCCCGCCGGCGGCTCGCTGGCCCTGGTCGGCGCGACCGGCTCGGGCAAGAGCACGATCGCCGGCCTGATCGCCCGCCTGCACGACCCGACCTCGGGCCGGGTCACCATCGACGGCGTCGACCTGCGCGACATGCGCCTGGCCGACCTGGCCGGCATCGTCGGCGTGGTCAGCCAGGAGACCTACCTGCTGCACACCACGGTGCGGGAAAACCTGCGGTACGCCCGCCCCGGCGCCACCGACGAGCAGATCGAGCGGGCCGCCCGCGCCGCGCAGATCCACGACCTGATCAGCGACCTGCCCGACGGGTACGACACGGTCGTCGGCTCCCGCGGCCATCGCTTCTCCGGCGGCGAGAAACAACGCATGGCGATCGCCCGTACGCTGCTGCGCGACCCCAAGATCCTGGTCCTCGACGAGGCCACCAGCGCCCTCGACACCGCCACCGAACGGGCCGTCCAGCAGGCGTTCGACGAACTGTCCCGGGGCCGCACCACGATCACCATCGCGCACCGCCTGTCCACGGTCCGCGCCGCCGACCGGATCGCCGTCCTGCACCACGGCCGCGTCCTGGAGTCCGGCACCCACGACGCCCTGCTCGAGGCGGCCGGCAGCTACGCGACCCTGGCCGCTTAGGCCGAGGCCGGCGTGGCGAAGTAGAGGCGGAACCGGCTGACCCGGCCCGAGTCCAGGAAATGCGTCCACGCGACGGACCGCGGGCAGTGCCACGGCTTGTCGGCCGGGTTGAGGTTCTCCACCTCCCAGATGACGATGTCGCTGCTCGCGACCACGTCGGCCAGCCGGTAGCGCACGCCGTCGTCGTAGTTGCCGGTGATGCCGTCGACGACCGCGCCCAGTCCGGAGGTCCGGGCGCCGTCCGGCCAGGCCACGTCGGCCATCGAGGACCATCTGTCGCTCAGGGCCGCGTGGACACGCCCGGCGGCCACCGCGACCAGCAGGTCCTCGGCCTCGTGGCGGCGGCGCCGGGCCAGGTGACCGGCGTCGGGGTGCGCGTGCTCGACGGTGGCCCGCAGGTGCCCGGTCAGCTTGGTCCGGGCCTCGCTGAGCCGGCTGCGGACGGTTCCCACCGGCACGCCACAGATCTGCGAGATCGTCTGGTACGAGCGGAACGGCGTGAAGTAGCGCAGCAGCACGACGATCCGCAGGGCCGGCGACAACTGCTCGACCGCGTGCCAGACCCAGTCCCGGGTGGCCCGGCCGTCGAACAGCTGGGCCGGGTCGGCGGCGACCGCGGTCAGCGTGCGGTCCAGGTCGTCGGTGGACACCGGCCGGGGCCGGCGCAGCTGGGCCAGGCACACGTTGCGCACCACGGTCCGCAGCCAGGCGCCGACCGCGTCCGGGTCGCGTACGTCGCCGATCCGGGTGACGGCGATCAGGGCGGCGTCCTGCACGGCGTCGTCCGCGTCGGGCCCGTACCCGACCAGCCGGTAGGCCTGCGCCCGCATGGCCGGCTCGTACCGTCTCAGCAGCAGTCCCAGGCTTGCGGGGTCACCGGCCCGGGCCCGGCGGAAGAGATCGACGTCGTCCGGCACCCGCGCACGGTAGCAAGCCCGGATCGAACTTTCCGGTGCCGGCCGCCCTCATCCCGGCATGACCAACCGACGTGACACCGACCGGCTGGCCCGGCTGCTGGGTCCGGCCCGGGCACGGGTCCTGCGCGGCCTGACCCATCCGGCCGCGACCACGACCGGCCTGGCCGCGGTGCTCGGGTACGCCCCGAGCTCGGTCTCGGCCCAGCTGAGCATCCTGGTCGAGAGCGGCGTGGCCACCCGCCGCCGGGCCGGGCACCGGGTGGTCTACGGCCTGACCCCGGCCGGCCGGGTCCTGCTGGCCTGCCTCGACGGGCCGGGACTGGACGGGCCGGGCTGAGCTCAGAGCAGCGGCGTCCCGGCGGGCAGGCCGAGCCGGGTCCGCCCGGCCACCTCGAACTGCCACGGCGCCACGTTCATGTGCTGGGCGGCGGCCAGCCCGTCCCGGACGATCTGCCCGAGCCGGTTGCCGGCCAGCAGCGGGGCCGAGCCGCCGAGGTCGTACATGCTGACCAGGACCTCGCGGGCGATCTCGGCGATGTGACAGATCGCGCCCCGGTACCGGCCGCGCTGCGCGTCGGTGACCGCCTCGCCGCCGGCCACGGTCCGGTCGAGTTCGGCCGCGGTGGTCAGCAGCAGCGAACGGGCCGCGTCGACCTGGGTGCCGGCCCGCCCGACGGCCGCCTGCACCCGCGGCTGGGTGACCAGCGGCGCGCCGTCGGCCCCGATCCGCTCCCGGACCAGCCGGGCGGCTTCGTCGACGGCCGACTCGGCCATGCCGATGAGCACGGCCGCCGGCCCGGCGGCGAACAGCGTGACGATGGGCAGCCGGTAGAGCGATCCTGCGACCCGGCTGGGCGAGGACAGGTCGAACGTCCGGCCGCTCGGCACCTCCGCGCCGGTGACGACCACGGTGTTGCTGTCCGACCCGCGCATGGCCACCGCGTCCCACGTCTCTTGGACTGTCACGTCGTCCCGCGGCACCAGGCCGAAGATCAGCGGGCCGTCGTCGACAATCGCGCCGAGCAGGAACCAGTCGGCGGTGTGCGCGCCGCTGACCAGTTTCCAGGTGCCGCTGATCCGGTAGCCGCCGGGCACCGGCTCGGCCCGGCCGGGCGCACCGTTGTGCGCGATCAAGGGGTGCCGGCCGGCGGCGAACAGCGTCGCCGCGTCCGCCGGCGGCAGGAAGGCCGCCACCAGTCCCATGTTCAGATTCCACACCGTCCAGGCGACCGATCCCCCGGCCCGGCCCAGCCGCCGCAGAATGTCGTGGTAGCCGGCCAGCGAGGCTTCCCGCCCGCCGAACTCGCGGGGCGTGTAGAAGCTGAAGGCGCCGGCCGACCGCAGCTCGGACACCAGCTCCGGGGGCAGCCAGCCGGCCCGGTCGGCCTCGTCGCGATATTTCTCGATGGCGTGTTCAAGTCGGTCGTCAAGCACGACCAAAAAGCTAGGTCATTCATTGACGTAGAACAATTTATTCGGATATTCGCGAATCAGCCGAGCACGGCGACCAGGGTGGTTCCCCGCGGCCAGTGGCCGCGGGCGGCCAGGGCGAGGATGCCGGCCATCATCTTGGCCTCGTAGACGGGGTCCAGGGCGATGCCGTGGCGGTCGCGGAAGGCGGCGACGAAGTCCACCAGCTCGGGCGGGCGGCGGGCGAAACCGCCGAAGTGGAACTCGGTGTCGACCGACCAGTTCGAGGTCGGCCGGCCGTACGCGCGCTGCAGGGCGGCCACGTCGCCGGCCAGGAAGTCGCCTTTGAGGGACGCGAAGCCCAGCGCGGTGCGGCCGGCGGGCAGGCCGATCGCCACCCCGGCCAGTGTGCAGCCGGTGCCGGACGAGCAGCAGATCACGTCGTACGGCTCGGTGACCTCGGCCGGCAGTTCGGCGCAGCCGCGTACCCCCAGATCGTTGGCCCCACCGGCTGGAATCACGTAGTGCGGGCCGAACTCGCGCCGCAGCCGCCGCAGGACGGACGGCTCGGCCCGCCGGCGGTAGCGGTCGCGGTCCACGTACGTCAGCGTCATGCCCAGCTCGGCCGCCCGGGCCAGCAGCGGGTTGAGCGGCACGTGTTCCTCGCCGCGGACCACGCCGACGGTGTTGAAGCCGAAGTGGTGCCCGGCCGCGGCAGTGGCCAGGATCTGCTTCGAGTACGCGCCGCCGAAGGTCAGCAGGGTGTGGAAGTTGCCCGCCGCCGCGGCGGCCAGGTTGTGCTTGAGTTTGCGCCACTTGTTGCCGGGCAGGTCGGGATGGATCAGGTCGTCACGTTTGAGCAGCACGCGCAGACCGGCCGCGGTCAGCCGGTCGTCGACCAGTTCCTCGAGCGGCGACGGCAGCGCCAGGAGCCGCGGCCCGGACGAGGTCACTGCCCGCTGAAGGTGCCGAGGAACATGTCGCGGAACTGGTCCATCCGGGTGGCGGGCGTGCTCGGCAGCGGCTGGAGTCCGGGCGCCCACTGCCATGGGCCGACCTTGTCCAGCACCTCCTTGTCCTTGGCGACGATGCTGATCGGGACGTCACGGCTGGCGTTCTGGCCGGTGATGATCGGCGACGGCTGGTGGTCGCCCAGGAAGACCAGCACCAGGTCGTCGTCGCCGTACTTCTCCACGTAGGACACCAGGCTGTCGACCGAGTACCGCACCGAGCGCAGGTACTCGGCCCGTACCTTCTTGTCGTCCTTCCACAGCTCGGCCGCCGACGGCGCGTTCGCGGTCATCGGCCCGAAGACCGAGCCGTCGCCCAGCTGGTCCCAGCCGACCATGTCCGGCACCTTGGCCCACGGCGTGTGGCTGGACACGAAGGTGATCTCGGCCATCAGCGGCGACCGGTCGGCTTTGCTGTGCTCCAGCTGCTCCCACCGCTGCAGGGTGAACTGGTCGGGCATGGTGGCCCAGTCGAACTTGGGGCCGTGGTAGTTCAGGGCCTGTTCGCCGTAGATCTGGTCGTACCCGTAGAACCGGCCTTCCGGCCAGGCGTAGGTCAGGCCGGGCTCGACGCCGACGGTACGCCAGTCGCCACGGCCGAATGCGCTGGTCAACGTCATGCGGTCGCTGGCTGTGAGCGTACGGTAACGAGACTCGTTGTTGATCCACAACCCGGACTGGAACGTCGAGTGGGCCAGCCAGCTGCCGCCGCCCGCCGTCGGTGAGGTGAGCCAGCCACTGCGGGCGCCGTAGCCCGCCGCCGCCAGCTTCGCGGTGCCTGCCTTGAGGGTGGCGTCCATGCCGGCCGCGTAGTCCGGGTCCTCGACCGCGCTTCGCCCGTAGCTCTCGATGAAGGTGAAGATCACGTCCTTGCCGGCCAGACCGCTGAGCAGCTGGCCGGCCGGCCTGTCACGGTACCTGTCGACCGAGGCCTCGGCGGCGAACGCCTGCTTGTCGCGAATCCCGTCGGGCACCTTCTCGATGGTGTCGCGGGCCAGCGTCACAGCGGCGTCGGAGGAGATGAACACGGTCGACACGTAGTGGCTGCCGAGCAGGGCGAGGACGATCCAGGCCGCGCTGAGCGCGAGCACGGAACGCTCGGTGGCGGCCCGGTGCCGCTCGGCGAAGCGGGTCGTTCTGAGCACGGCCCAGGCCATCAGCACGGGTACGCCCAAAAGCACCAGCGCCGCGCCGACCGCGGCGACCTTGGCCAGCGTGTCACCGATCGAGTCGCCCAGGAAGCTGAGCCCGTCGTCGACCAGCACCCAGTCGAGCACCGGGTTGAACGGCCGGGCCAGCGCCGCGTAGAAACCCATGTCGATGACCTTGACCATGGTCAGCAGGCCGAGCAGCACCCCGCCGGCGACGGCCGCGACCTTCCGGACCCGGCCCGGCAGCACGAGCAGCACCGCGATGCCGATCAGCGCCTCGATCGGGATGCGGATGAACGCCTCGGCGGTGTTCGAGCCCTCGGGCAGGCGGCTCACGTTGTTGGGGGTGGCCAGGGCGAGGAAGACCAGCACACCGGCCAGGGCGGTGAACACACCGGCGACGACGCGCCGACACCCGGGCCGTTTCTTTCCGGCGTCCGGGCTCATCCGAGCCTCGGACCGTTCGGCGGGCCGGACGGGCGCTGACACTGCTTCTCTCGCGGGCACGTACCTAGTACGTCGGTACCTCCGAAACGGTTCAGGCGGCCCGGCTGATCAACGGACATGCGGAGACTCTAGACAAACCGCCCCCGGCGCAGACCGACGGCCACCGCCGCCGCGCAGCCGGCCGTGATCACGGCCAGGACCGTGAGCAGCAGCGGATAGCCCGGACCGGCCCCGTGGATCCCGGCCAGGATCACCGGCAGCGCGAACCCGGCGTAGGTGATCGACCAGTAGACGCCGGTCAGCGCGGCCAGACTGGACGGCGTGGCCAGGGCCTGCACCTCGACCAGCCCCGAGACGATGGTCACGCCGTACGCGACGCCGAACAGCAGTGCCGCGGCGCCCACCCCGAGCGGGGCCGGGTCGGTCGCCAGCAGCACGGTGGCCAGCGCCAGCACCACCAGCCCGGCCACGCCCTGCCGCCCGCGCAGCACCCGGGCCAGCCGCGGCACGTAGGGCTGGATGCCCGCGCCGGTGACCAGGGTGAGTACCGCCAGCAGGGTGGCGAAGGCGATCCGGAGGTCGCCGGTGCGATCGGCGACCAGCGAGGGGCCGACCACGAAGGCGAGCGCCGGTGCCGCGAACACCCACGGCGCCATCGGCAGGACCACGCCGGCGAAGCGACGCCAGCCGCCCCGGGGCAGCCGCAGGTCGATCCAGGGCCCGGTGGACGCGGTGCGCGGGGCGGTCTCCGGGGCCCGGAACAGCGGGAC
Organism: Actinoplanes sp. NPDC049265; assembly: GCF_043197135.1. Classification (NCBI taxonomy): domain Bacteria; kingdom Bacillati; phylum Actinomycetota; class Actinomycetes; order Micromonosporales; family Micromonosporaceae; genus Actinoplanes; species Actinoplanes sp. NPDC049265. The sequence goes on from NZ_JBICSP010000009.1 coordinate 212,858, forward strand.
GGCGGCGACCGCGGACAGCGCGATGTGGACGGCGTACGGGAGAATCGTCGGCGCCGGGACCCACTGCGCGAGCACACCGGCAACGCCCGCGCCCAACCCGAACCCCGCGGTGAGCGTCAGCGAGGCGCGCCGGGCCCGGGCCGGCGGATCGGCGTCGTGCTCGGACAGCTCCTTGATCCAGCTGGTGCCCGCGACCATCGCCGCCGCGACGCTGACCCCGCACACCAGCCGTCCCGCGCACATCCAGAACACGCTCGCGTGCCCGGCCATCAGGATCACGCTGCCGGCCACACCCAGCCCGAGCGCGCCGACGACCACCGAACGGCGGCCACGGCGGTCGGCGATCGGCCCGGTGACCAGGAACGCCGGGACCAGCCCGAGGATGTAGAAGGCGAAGAACAGGTTGACCTCGACCTGGCTGTAGCCGTCGACCCGCCGGTAGAGCAGCAGCAGCGGCGAGAAGTGGTTGCCACCCCAGGCCGCCATCAGCACCGCCGGCGCCGCCGCCCGCCAGATAGCCTTGGTCACGGCTCCTTTTATATGTGGTTCAGAGGCCCAGCCGGGCGAGTTGTTCGTCATAGCGGATCTCGATGTCGCCGAGGTCCGCGTCGCTCTCCCAGATGGCCATCAGCTCGGTCTTGGTCGCGTCGTCCAACGCCTCGTAGCGGTTGCGCCACCTCTCGGCGCCGTCGGTCCAGTAGCCCACGGTCTTGTAGGCGGTCGACGGCAGCCCCAGCTCACGCCGCAGATACTTGCGTACGCCGCGCAGTTCCCGGGTCTCGCCGGCCACCCAGATGTAGCCGACGCCGCCGACCGGCCGCTTGAGCGAGCGCACGACCTGCTCCAGCCGCGACGGCCCGTGCCCGTTGCCGCCGTAGATCCAGGTCACCTCCGCCCCCGGCCCGGCGGTCAGGTCCAGGTGGTGGGCCGGGCCCGGCACTTCGAGGATCGCCCGGGTACGCAAACCGCCCGGCGCCCCCTCGATCAGCCGCGCCGCCGCCGGGATCGCGGCACAGTCGGCCACCAGAAACTGCCACTCCAGCCCGCCCGGGGCGTCGTACATGCCGTTCGGCGTGTTGAGCCCGACCAGGTCACCCGGCTCGGCGCCCTTGGCCCACTCGGCCGCCACCCCGCCGTCGTGGATCACGAAGTCGATGGTCACCTCGCCGGTGGCCGGCTCGAAGCCCCGCACGGTGTAGGTCCGCATGGTGGCCAGGTCGATCGAGTCGTAGTCCAGGCACCCGTTGGTCACGGTCGGCAGCCGCGGCGCCGACTTGCGCCGCTCCGGAAAGATCAGCCGCAGATACTCGTCCCCGACACCGGTGCTGGCGTACCCCCTGAGCCCTTCACCGCCGAAGACGATCCGCCGCATGCCCGGGGTGAGTTCCTCGGTCCGCACCACCGACCCGGTCCACACCCGCATCGGCAACGTGGTCTCGCTCATCCGCACCTCCCCCATCCGGCGACCGTTCCCGCCAGCCTAGGTTAGGCAACCCTAAACAATCCACCCGCACCCTGCGCAGCGTCTCCTTCACGCGTCCGACGCCGGTCAGGCCGGGGCCTTCGTACGCTCGGCCTCGGCGATGATCGACCGCTCCTCCTCGGCGTTCTTGCGGTACTGCAGGAACGAGTAGACGACCGCGGCCGCCCAGGCCACGTAGATCACGCCGTAGGCGGTGTAGCGGACCGGGTCGGGGGCGTCGATCCAGTCACTGCGCAGCAGGGTGCGGATGTTGGTCAGGATGATGACGCCGCCGACCAGCGAGCCGAGCACCCGCGGCGGGATGTGCCGGACCAGCCAGGCAGCGATCGGGGCGGCTACGACGCCGCCCAGCAGCAGTGCCAGCACCCAGGCGAAGTTCACGCCCTCGGAGCCGATGCCGAGGATGAAGCCGATGCTGGCGGCGATCGCGACCAGGAACTCGCTGGTGTCGATCGAGCCGATCGTCTTGCGTGGCTCGAGCCGGCCGCTGGCCAGGATGGCGGGCGTCCCGACCGGGCCCCAGCCACCACCGCCGGTGGCGTCGACGAAACCGGCCACCACGCCCAGCGGCGCCAGGAACCGCTTGCGCAACGGCTTGCCCAGGTGACCCTTGGGCAGGCCCTGGAACGTGAAGCGGGTGAACACGTAGAGGCCGAGCAGCAGCAGGATGATCGACATCAGCGGCGCGGCGGTCTCGGTCGACAGGCCGGACAGGAACGTGGCACCGGCGAAGGCGCCGATCGCGCCCGGAACGCCGATCTTGAGGACGACCTTCCAGTCGACGTTGCCGAACCGCCAGTGCGACACGCCGGACACCAGGGTGGTGCCGATCTCGGCCAGGTGGACGGTGGCCGAGGCGGCGGCCGGGTTGGTGCCGATGGCCAGCAGCAGCGTGGTCGAGGTCACGCCGTAGGCCATGCCGAGGCTGCCGTCGACGAGTTGTGCGCCCAGGCCGACCAGGGCCAGCAGGATCAGCTTCCGCATGAGTCGGTCCCATCGATCCGGTAGGTTTTCTATTTCCTACCCTGTCAATCGGCATTGAGCAATAGGGTGTCCGTCTGCTGGACGCCGGCCGGCACCCGTACAATCGCCGCATCATGCCTAACGGTCGCGTCGTGATGCTGGTCGACAACGGTGTGCGGGGCGACTCCCGGGTGCAGAAGGCAGCGCGGTCGGCCGCCGCGGCCGGGTGGGGCGTCACGCTTCTGGGTTGCGTTCCCGGCTCCACCGAGGAGCGCTGGGAGCTGGGCGACGCCCAGGTGCGGCTCCTCCCCCTCGGCGGCGGCACCTCACCCGGGCCGGCCGGCCTCAAAGGGCGCCTGCTCGCCCGGGGCGGGGCGCCGCTACGCGCGGCCCGGCTCGCCCGCCGCCCGGTCGAGCTGGCCCAGGTGCGGTTCTACGGCGCGACGCTCGGCGACCGGTCGTGGCGCAAGTTGGAGCCGGGGCTGTGGACGTACGAGCGGGCCTACGGCGCGGTCATCGACGAGCTTCAGCCCGACCTGATCCACGCGCACGACACCCGCATGCTCGGCGTCGGCGCCCGGGCCAAGCAGCGCGCCCGCGCCGCCGGCCGGGACGTGCGCCTGGTCTGGGACGCGCATGAGTTCCTGGCCGGCGCCAAACCGCGCCGCGACAACGCCCGGTGGCTGCCCGCCCACCTGGCCTACGAGCACGAGTACGCCCGGGCCGCCGACGCCGTGGTCACCGTCTCCGACGGCCTGGCCGAACTGCTCCAGCACGAGCACCACCTGCCCGCCCGGCCCGGGGTGCTGCTGAACGCGCCCGAGTTCGGCGACGCGAGCGACGACGTGCCCGACCTGCGCGCGTTGTGCGGCGTCGGCCCGGACACGCCGCTGCTGGTCTACAGCGGTTCGGCGTCACCGCAGCGCGGCATCGCCACGGCCGTCGAGGCGATCGAGCAACTGCCCGGCGTACACCTCGCCCTGGTAGTCGAAGATCCGGCCCGAGCGCCGCGGCACGAGCGGGTGCACGCCGTCCCCTACGTCCCGTACGACCAGGTCACCCGCTTCCTGGCCGGGGCCGACGCCGGGCTGATCCCGATCCACCACTGGCCCAACCACGAGATCGCGCTGATCACCAAGTTCTTCGAGTACGCGCACGCCCGCCTCCCGATCATCGTCAGCGACGTCCGGACGATGGCGGCGACCGTGCGCGCGACCGGCGTGGGCGAGGTGTTCCGGGCCCGCGACGCGGCCGACCTGGCCCGGGCCGCCCGCGCGGTGCTCGACGACCCGGCGAAATACCGCGGCGTGTACGACGGTCCGGACAGCCCGCTGCCCGGCTGGACCTGGGCGGCGCAGGCCGAGAAGCTGGACGCGCTCTACCACCGGCTGCTCGGGCCGCCAGACGTCAGCGTCGTGCTGGCCGTACACGATGTGATGCCTTATCTCACCGAGTGCCTGGACTCGCTGGCCGCGCAGACCATCGGCCCGGCCCGGATGGAGATCGTCGCGATCGACGACGGCTCCACCGACGGCAGCGGCGCCGAGCTGGACCGTTTCGCGCAGCGGTTCGCCGGCCGGATGACAGTGGTGCACCAGCCCAACTCGGGCGGTCCGGCCCAGCCGTTCAACCGCGGTCTGGAGGCGTCCACCGGCCGGTACGTGTTCTTCGCCGGCGCCGACGACCGGCTCGGCCCCGAGGCGCTCGAGCGGATGGTCACCGCGGCCGACGAGTGGAGTTCCGACGTCCTGCTGGGCAAGGTCGTCGGGGTCAACAGCCGGCACATCTTCCAGGACATCTTCGTCCGTGACCAGGCCGACCTGGACCTGTTCGACTCGCCGCTGCCGCGCTCGCTGGCCAACACCAAGCTGTTCCGCCGGTCGCTGCTCGACGAGCACGGCATCCGCTACCGCGAGGACATGCGGATCGGCTCGGACTTCCCGTTCACGCTGGCCGCGTGCTTCCACGCGCGGCGGGTGTCGGTGCTCAGCGGGTACGACTTCTACTACGCGGTGCGCCGGTTCAGCGGCAGCAACGTCACCTATCAGAGCCGGCACGCGCTGCGGGTGCAGACCGCGGAGAAGATCGTCGGGTACGTGGCCGAGCTGCTCCCCGCGGGCAAGAAGCGCGACGCCCTGATGGTGCGGCGCTTCGACCACGAGCTGGCCCGGCTGCTCGAGGACGACGTGCTCGGCCTGGACCGGGCCACCCAGCAGATGGTGCACGACGCGATCGGTTCGATCGCCGCCGACCACCTGACCGACGAGATCGCCGCGCGGCTGGCCCCCGAGACCCGGATCCGCCTGGCCGTGGCCCGCGACGGCGACCTCGACGACCTGCTCGCCGTGATCGGGCAGGACGCCCGGCACGGCCTGCCGAAGACGGTCGAGCGCGGCGGCCGGCGCTACGCCTCGTACCCCGGTTTCGGCCGGCTCCCCGACGCCGACTTCGATGTCACGAGTACGCCCGACTGGGACGCGAAGCTCGACGTCACCGCGGCCGTCTGGCACCGCGACCAGCTGATTTTGACCGCCACCGGCAACGGGGCGGCCGACCTGTCGGCCGGCGCCGAGGACATCGAGGCCCGGGTGACCCGGGCCGGCCAGCGGGTGGAGATCACCTTCGACCTGCCGGCGGTGATCGCCGCCAGCGACCCGACCGGCCAGCGCCGCATCCTGTCAGCCCAGGTTGGCGCGTACGACCCGATGAAGGCCCCGGGCCGATTCAACGCCACCGGCGCGTCCGGCGGAGCCGCGGTCCGCGCCCCCGAGCTGGAACGCCCCCGCCCCCGGGTCGTCCTGACCGGCCGCCGCGCGTCGGTGGTCGCCCTGGTCACCGACGCGTCGGGCCGTCTGATGCTCTCGGTCATCCCGGTCAACGCCCGCCAGATCACCGCCCGCCTGACCAAGCGCTAGTCGATCAGCCGATCCGGTTGGTGCGCCGGAACGCCGCGAGAAGGCGGGCGGCGAGCTCCTCGGCCGCATCCTGACCGAGCCCCGCGAGCGGCATCGATTCGTCCGCCGGGACGCGGACCTGCTGCGGCGTCCAGACCGCCGGCGTGCTCTGGCCGCGCGGCATCTCGTCGACCCGGCCGATCGACGTCGAGGCGGCGGTGTCGGTGCCGACGGCGACGGCGTAGCGATCGGCGGCCGGCAGTCCCAGGCCGACGAGGACGGTGCACAGCCGGGCGAGCTGCCGGGCGATGTCTTCCTCGTCGAGGACCAGGCCGAGAAGGTCGCGGGGCAGCGGCGCCCAGGCCGACCGCTGTCCGAGTCGTGTGATCGCCGATCCCCTGGTGCCGGGCCCCTCGGCCACTGTCACTCGCGCGACCGTGTCGTCGGAGTAGACATCGACGGCCTGCGACTGCTCGAACAACTCGTAGGTCCGGGCGGCCGCGGCCAGGTCGTCGGCCAGGGTCCTCATCCGCCGGACCTCGACGCGGCCGGCCGATTTCACGGGCACGAGGTGCAGTTCGAGCGCACCGTACCCCGCAACGAGCGGCTGCCCGGTCAGGTCGGTGCGCCAGCTGACCGCGGGCGCCGGGTCGGCCGGCTGCCAGCCGGGCGGCGCGGGTGGGCCGGCCGGGTGGACATGGACGTCGCCGTGCTGGGCGCCGAACGCCTGGCCGCCCCGATCAGCGACGATGGTCATGCTCGAGCCCGGTCGCCCGGGGTCCGGCCGAGCCGGACCGGAACGGCGGGCGATCATCGCGTCGATCAGGGCGAACGCGAAGCGGGCGGCGTTGCGGGCCGCGAGCGGCTGGGAACCGGCGCCGTCGGTGGTCTGTTTGCGTCCGTCGGCGGCGTCGCTGATCCCCCGGACGGACAGCCACGGCAGCGACTGGTTGAGATGGCCGGCCGAGGCGATCCCGGCGCTCTCCATCTCGATGGCGACCGCGTCGTTGTAATGCTCTCGGAGCCGCGCCGCCAGCGTCGCCGTCCGCGAGTCGAGGACCACCTCACCGGCCGCGATCGGCTTCAGATGCACGACCGGCACGTCGGGACGGTCCCGCCAGGAACGGGCGTTGATCAAGTGGCGGGCGAGCTGCTCGAGCTCGTGCGGGGCTTCGTAGGCGCGCGGGCGAGCGTTGAACCCGCGGTCGTCCTCCTTGCCGCCGTGGTACGGATAGACCTTCGTGCCGACGACGACGTCACCGATCCGGAGGTCGTCGCGCAGCGCACCGGCGATGCCGACGAACAGCACCGCGGCCGGCTGGAACATGGCGATGGCGCGTTCGGCCAGGACCGCCGCGCTGTTGTTGCCCTCGCCCACGACCGCGACCGCCACCCGGCCGTCGCCGCCCGGCGGTGTTCCGACCTCGAAGATCGTGCCGGCGGAGTGGTGCTGCGTCTCCACGTCGGTGAGATGGTCACGAACCGCCCGGTACTCGAGGTCGAGGGCGGTCAGAACGACGACGTCCACGTTGGCGAGCCTACCGGCCGGCCCGGAGGAGTTACCGGGACTCGCCAGGAGCGCCCGGTGCGGCCACGATGGACGCGTGTCCAGGGCAACGCAGGTGGTCGCGGTCGAGTCCGGGTACGCCTACGGCGTGGTCGGCGCGGATATCCATGTGCTCGGTGACGGCACGCCCGCCTACGTCCTGGAGAACTGGCGGCCCGCCGGACGCCCGGACCCGGACCTCACCCGGGAGATGCCGAGCCGGCTGCTCAACGCCCGGTTCGCGGTGGTCGAGTTCACCGGGCGTACGCGCGAACGGGACGCGCTGATCCGCTGGCGGGACGCGGGCGCCGGCCTCGCCGTCCGCTGGTTCCACGGCCCCGGGGGCATCGGCAAGAGCAGACTGGCCGCCGAGCTCGCCGCCGCGTCGGTCGCGGCCGGCTGGAAGGTGGTGGACGCCACGCACGGCCCGGGCGGTCTGCGCCCGCCGCCGGGCAGTCAGATACTCGCCCCCGACGGGCATGCCGGACTTCTGCTGATCGTCGACTACGCCGACCGGTGGCCCGCGACCCACCTCGACCGGCTGTTCGACAACAGCCTGTTGCACCGGGCCGGCGTACCCACCCGCGTCCTGCTGATCGCGCGAGCGACCATGCCGTGGCCCGCGGTCCGCGAGATGGCCGTCGCCCGTGACGGCCGGGTGTCCGCGCAGGAGCTCGAGGCCCTCCCGGCCGGCGGCGGTGATGCCCGGCAGCGGATGTACGACGCCGCCGTCACCAGCTTCGCCCGCCACTACGGCCGGGAGCCGACGGAGGTCCCGCCCAAGGACGACCTGACCGGCGAGGACCTGGGCCTGGTTCTGGCGTTGCACATGGCGGCTCTGGTCGCCGTCGACGCGGATGCCCGGGGCGCGACTCCTCCGCCCACCGTGGAGGGACTGACGATCTACCTTCTCGACCGGGAGCAGGCCCACTGGCCGGCGGTCGAACGCACCCCGCCGCCGGTGATGCGGAGGGCCGTCTTCACCGCCGCCTTGACCGGCGAGCTGCCCCGCACGACCGGGGTGAGCGTGCTCGGCCGGCTGAACGTACGCGACGCCGAGACGGTGCTGACCGATCACGCCGTCCTGTATCCGCCCGAGCGGACCGCGACCGGCTCGGTGCTGGCTCCGATGTATCCCGATCGGCTGGCCGAGGACTTCCTCGCCCTCACCCTGCCCGGTCATCGGGCCGAATATCCCGCTAAGGAGTGGGCCACCGCCGCCGTGCCGGCCCTTCTGCGCTCCGAGGCGCGCACCCCGCATCGGGCCATCGCCATGCTGGCCGCGGCGGCGGACCGCTGGCCGCATGTCGGACGTGACCATCTGCATCCCCTGCTGCGCGCCGAGCCGGAGCTGGCGATCACCGCCGGCAGCACCGCGCTCGGCGCGCTGGCCGGGATCCGGGAACCCGACCTCGACGTGCTGGAAGCCATCGACGCGCTCCTTCCGGCCGGGGAGGACGTCGACCTGGACGTGGGCGCCGCCGCGATCAGCCACGCCCTCGTGGGGCCGCGGCTCGCCGTGGCGGCGGACACGTCGGAGCGGGCGGCGATCAGCGAGGCCGACGCCCGACGGCTGGCGTCCGCCGGACGCTACGACGAGGCCCTGGCCGCCTCCGGGTACGCCGTCTCCGGCCGGGAGTCCGGCGGCGCGGACGCCGCCTTCGCGTCCGCCCTGAACCTGCACGCCACGCTGCTCGCCGACGTGGGCCGCGACGAGGAGGCGCGCTCCACCCTCGAACGGTCGGTCGAGATCCATCGAGGGCTCGCCGACCGGCCGTCGCCCGAGGCGGATCCGGAGGCGCTCGCCGCGGCTCTGGAGAACCTCGCCGGCGTCCTGATCACGCGCGGTGCGGACGCGCCGGCACTGGAGGCCGCGGCGGAGGCCGAGACCATCCTTGGCCGGCTGGCGGGCCGGGGCCCGGAGGAGCGGGCCGCCCACGCCGCGTCCCGGAACACCGTCGGCGTCATGCTCAGCGAGCTCGGTCGCGACGAGGAGGCTCTGCCGCACGCCACCGCCGCCGTCGCCGACTACCGTGACCTGGCGCGCGGCCGGCCCGGCGGGCACCTGCCCGACCTCGCGATGGCGCTGCACAATCTCGGCGCCTGCCAGTCGGCGCTCGGGCAGACCGAGGCGGCCCTGGCCACGACCGCGGAAGCCGTCGAGATCCGGCGCCGGCTGGTCGCCGCCAATCCCGTGGTGTACCGGCCGGATCTCGCCGGTGCGCTGGTCAACCTGGCCACGGTCCAGCACGACCTCGGCGCTTTCGACGATGCTCTGGTCGCGGCCGGTGAGGCGGTCGGCATCGACGAGGAGCTGGCTCGCGACGAACACTCCACCCATCTCGCGGCCCTGGCCGAGGCGCTGAACCTGCTGGGCGTGGGCCAGTGGCGGGCCGGGCGGAAGCAGGACGCGCTGGCGACGACGGAGCGTTCCGTCGCGATCGAGCGGAAGCTGGTGGCGGGCAATCCCGGCCGCCGGGCCGACCTCGCCAAGGCCGTGAACAACCTGAGCATCCGCCTGACCGGAACGGGTCGGCCCGAGCAGGCGCTGGCCGCTGCCGAGGAGGCGATCCGCATCTGGCGGGAGCTGAGCGACGAGGACCCGGTTCGATATCGTGCGCTGCTGGCCGGCGCGCTGATGAACGGCGGCGTGATGCTGGCCGGGGCCGGCCGCTGCGACGAGAGTCTGCCCGCGCTCGCCGAGGCCCTGCGCATCCGCCGGCGGGTGGCCCGCGAACGCCCCGAGACCCGTCCGGACCTGGCCCTCACGCTCTGGCGCTACGCCTGGGCGGCCGAGAAGTGCGGTGCTCAGCTGCCCGCGGCCCTCGACTTCGCCCGGCAGGCGTTCGACATCTACCTCGAACTGGCCGAAGCGCGCCCGGAGGTCTTCGCGCCGCTGCTGAAGGCGGCCGCCGGCACTGTCGCCGCCCTGCGGGACGCCGTCGCGGAACCGTCGTGAGCGATGTCCCCGAGCACGACACCGAGCAGCGCGTTCAGGCTCGGGGCGGTGCGGCGTACGGGACGGTCGGCGGCGACATCCATGTCGACGGCCGGCGTCCGGCGCCGTTCGCGCTCGTTTCCCGCCCGGTCACCGACGCGGACGGTGCTGCCCGGGCGGATCTGCGGCGAGGTCTGCGACACGGGTCACGGCTGGTCGCCTTGTGGTTGCACGACCACGATCCGGCCCGGGTCCGACAGGAGGTGACGGCCCTGGTGGCCGACGCGGCCGCCGGCGGATGGACGGTCCTCGACGCCGTGCGATCCGATGACCCGGCCGAGGACCCCGACGTCGGCCCGCTCCATCTCGGCGAAGCCGCCGGCGTGCTGGTGGTCGTCGACGGGATTCACCGGTGGCCCGGAGCGGTCGTCCGCCGGCTGCTCAGCGACGGCGTCCTGCATCACCCGGATCGGCCGGCGCGGCTGGTGTTGGTCGCCCGCACGCTCGACGGGTTGCCCGAGTTGCGCGGGGCGGTGGCGAATCTTCAGGTGCCGGTTCTGGTCTTCGGGCCGGGGGGTCAGGCGCCGGGGGTGACGCCGTAGACCAGGCGCAGGATGGCGTCGGTCAGGGTGTCGAGGAGCTCGTCGTCGTTGTGGGCGCCGGGGTTGGCGTACACGTCGGCGAAGGTGATGCTGCGCAGCTGGACGGCCATCTTGGCGATCAGTTCGGGTGGGCCGGCGACCGTGCGGCCGGCCTGCGCGTCGCGGGCGATGCGCTTGCTGAACATGCTGCAGCCCTCGTCGACCAGGCGGTCGCGTACGTGTTTGACCTCGGGCCCGGGGTCGGGCGTGATGAACGCCTCGCGCAGCCAGCGCCCGTCGGTCTTCCATCGGGCCAGCCCGGCGGCCAGGCCGCGGCGTAACGCGCCCCGGTCGAGCCCGTCGGAGGCCAGCCACTCGGCCATCTCCAGGTCGGACTCGGCCAGCCGCTGGTCGACCAGCGCGGCCAGCAACGCCTGCTTGGACTCGAAGTAGAAGTAGAAGCCGGAGCGGGCGATGCCGGCCGCCCCGGCCAGCTCGTCGATGGTGACCTGGCTGATCGACTTGTCGCGGAACACCGCCCGGGCGGCGTCGATCAGGGCTTGCTCCCGCTGATCGCCCTTCGTGGGGGCACGGCGGCTCTTGGTGGCTGGCACGCGTCGACTCTAACAGCGTGACGGGGGAAATCGACGTCACATCGTTTTTTCTCGACACTGTGTTGAAAGCTATCGTCTCCGCGTCTACGGTCGGCTCATGCTTCAGCGAACGCGCCTCGCGCTGCCCGTCGCCTCTTACGTGGTACTGCTCGTCTCGGCGCTGCAGACCCTGGTCGTGCCGGTCGTCGCCGACATCCAGGCCGACCTGGGCGTCTCGACCAGCGCGGCCAGCTGGGTGGTGACCGCCAACCTGCTCGCCGCCGCGGTGTTCACCCCGACGATCGGCCGCCTCGGCGACCTGCACGGCCGCCGCCGGGTGATGCTCGGCGTCCTGGTCGTCGTGCTGCTGGGCTCGGTCCTGGCCGCCACCACGTCCAGCCTTCCGCTGCTCCTGGCCGGCCGGGTCGCCCAGGCCACCTGCTTCGGCCTCTTCCCGCTGGCCATCGGCCTGCTGCGGGAAGAGCTGCCCCCGGCCCGCCTGACCGGCGCGATGGCGCTGACCAGCGGCATGCTCTCGGTCGGGGCCGGCTTCGGCCTGGTCGTCACCGGGCTGCTGATGCGCGACGGCGGCGACTACCACCGGCTGTTCTGGCTGGCCGCCGCGCTCACCGCGGTCGGCCTGGCCGGGGCGTGGCTACTCCCCCGGCGCGCGGGCGCCGCCACCGGCCGCCTCGACCTGGCCGGCGCCGCCCTGCTCGGGGTCGGCCTGGTCCTGCTGCTCCTGCCGCTGGAGGAGGGAAACGGCTGGGGCTGGGGCTCGGTCCGCGTGCTCGGGTCGCTGGCCGGCGCGGTCGTCGCCCTGGTGGCCTTCGTGCTGCTCGAACGGCGGGTCGCGCACCCGCTGGTCAGCCCCCGGATGCTCGGTCACCGGCCGATCGTGGTGGCCAACGCGGCCGGGCTGTTCCTCGGCTTCGCGATGTTCGCCGTCTTCCTGGCCGTGTCCGCCCTGGTGCAGACGCCGCCCGAGGTGGCCGGGTTCGGCTTCGGCGCGTCGGTGCTCGCCGCCAGCCTGGTCTACCTGCTGCCGGGCACGGCCAGTGGGGTGATCACCGCGCCGCTCGGCGGCCGCCTGGTGGCCCGTTTCGGCGCCAAGCACACGCTGGTGATCGCGGCCGTGCTGGCCGGACTCGGCTTCACCATGCTGGCCACGCTGCACACCGCGACCTGGCAGATCATCGTCGGCGCGCTGGTGGTCAACTCGGCCGTCACGTTCGGCTACGCGGCGCTGCCGGCCCTGCTCATCGCCCACGTCGAGCCGGCCGAGACCGGCATCGCCAACAGCGTGAACTCGATCGCGCGTTCGGTCGGCATGTCGCTGGGCACCGCCTTCGTGGTGACCATGATGACCCGTAACGCGATCCCCGGCCCGCTGCCGCTGCCGCGCGAGACGCAGTTCGTCACCGTCTTCCTGGTCGGTGCCGCACTGGCCGCGGTCGCCGCCGCGGTGGTCGGCTGGGCCCTGCCCCGGCCGGCCCGCCGGCGGAGGCTCACGGCACTGGAGGTCGAGGCCGACGAGGTGCTCGGGGCGGCCGGGCTGGACGTGCCGGCCCCGCGCTAGCCACCGGCGTCAGGCGGCGATCGGGCCGAGCATGAAGCCGCCGTCGGCCAGGATCTCCGAGCCGGTGGCGAAGCGGGCCTGGTCGGACGCGGTGAACAGGATGAAGTCGGCGATCTCGCCCGGGTCGGCGTTGCGCGGGATGGCCAGGTCACCGACCGGGACCAGGGGCCGGCCGTCGGGACCGTAGGCCAGCGGCGTCTCGATGATGCCGGGGTGCACGGCGTTGACCCGGATGTGGTCGCGGGCGAGTTCCTTGGCCGAGGCCCGCAGCAGGCCCCGCAGCGCCCACTTGCTGCTGCTGTAGGCGACCAGGCCGGGGGCGGCGGTGAGCCCGGCGATCGAGTTGACGTTGACGATCACGCCGCCACCGGCCTTGCGCATGGACGGTGCGGCGGCGCGGATCCCGAGCAGGGCACCGGTGAGGTTGGTGTCGATGACCTTGCGGAACTCGTCGACCGCGATGCTCTCGGTGGTGCCGACCTTCAGGTAGGCGGCGTTGTTGATCAGGATGTCGAGCGGCCCGAAGGTCTCCTCGGTGCGGGCGACGGCCCCGGCCCACCCGGCCTCGTCGGCGACGTCGAGGGTGACCCCGATGCTGGTGCCGCCGGCCTGGGCGGCGACCTCGTCGACGTGGGACCGGCCGGTGACCACGACGTTCGCGCCGGCTGCGGCGAACCTGGTAGCCAGGGCGACGCCGAGGGCGCCGGTGGCGCCGGTGATCAGGACGGTCTTACCGGTGAAGTCGAACATGACGGGCTCCTTCTAGGCGGTGTGGACGACGTCGTCGGCGTCGGTGGAGTACGCGAGCTCGCGGCCGGCCCGCAGGGCCTCGAGGCGGTCGCGCACGGCGGCCGTGGCCAGCTCGTACGCATCGGATCCGAGGGTGAGGCGCAGCGGCGCGACGGGCCGGTCGGCCGAGGCGATGATGGCCGCGGCGACCTTGGCCGGGTCGCCGGGTGCGGGCAGTGGCGGTAGTTCGCCGGAGAGGCTGCGCCGCAGCTGGCCGGACGGCCCGTCGGCGTACTCGGGCATCGGCGTGGCCAGCACCGCGCTGCCGCCGCCGAAGTTGGTGCGCGAGACGCCGGGCTCGACGATCGTCACGCCGATGCCGAACGGCGCCAGTTCGGGCGCGGCCGACTCCCAGAAGCCCTCGATCCCCCACTTGGTGGCGTGGTAGAGGCTCATGCCGGGGAAGGCGATCTGGCCGCCGATGCTGGCGACCTGGATGTACCGCCCGCCGCCCTGCCGGCGCAGGTGCGGGGTGGCGGCCCGGGCGAGCTGGACGGACGCGGTCAGGTTGGTCGCGATCTGCCGGTCGATCTGCTCGTCGGTGAGTTCCTCGGCCGCCCCGAACAGGCCGTAGCCGGCGTTGGCGACGATCACGTCGATGCGGCCCAGCTGGGCGAACGCCCGGTCGACGACCTCGCGCAGCGCGGCCGTGCCGGTGACGTCGAGCGGGGCCCGCCAGAGCCGGTCGCCGAACCGCCCGGCCAGGTCGTCGAGGGCCTCCGGGCGGCGCGCGGTGGCGGCAACCCGGTCACCCCGGCCCAGCAACTGCTCGGTGAGTTCGCGGCCGAAGCCCGAGGACGTTCCAGTGATGAACCACGTACGCATGACCACTCCCTCGTACATAACTAACTGGATACATTCATACGCCGCCCGAGAACCGTTCGTCAATAACCAGTTAGTTATGTACGCTGAGACCCATGCCGCCCGACGCCACCGAGACGAAGAAGCGCCTGATGCGGGCCGCGGTCGACGAGTTCGCCCGCTACGGCCTGGCCGGCGCCCGCATCGACCGCATCGCCGAGAACGCCGCGGCCAACAAGCGGTCGATCTACATGCACTTCGGCACCAAGGAGGAGCTGTTCGACAAGGTCGTGGCCGACAGCATGGTGATGCTGGCCGACTCGATCTCGTTCGACCGCGGCGACCTGGCCGGTTACGCCGGTGACATGTTCGACCGGCTCGAGCGGTGGCCGCACATCCGCCGGCTCTACTACTGGGCCAACCTGGAACGTGAACGGCCGATCGACGCCGAGACCGCCCAGTACCGGCAGCGGGTCACCGCGATCCAGGCGGCCCAGACGGCCGGCCGGATCCGCGACGACATCCCCGCGGCCGACCTGATGGCCATGGTCATCGCCATCGTGAACAGCTGGGACACCGCGGCCTGGTCGCTGCAGGCGCTGCGGTCGGAGTTCGGCAGCCGGTCGCGCGGCGGTCGCCGGGCCGCAGTCGTGGCCGCCGTGGCCGGGCTGGCCCAGCCGCCGGCCCACACCACCTGATCAGACGCGCACGCGGACCAGCGAGTCGTAGAGGTCCTCGAGTTTCGCGGACTGCTTGACCAGGTCGAAGTTCTCGATCACGTGGGCCTGGCCGGCTGCGCCGAGCTTGGCCCGCAGCGAGTCGTCAGCCAGCAGGCGCTCGATGTTGGCGGCCAGCGCGGGCACGTCGCCCTCGTCGCCGAGCAGGCCGGTCTCGCCGTCCAGGACCGCCTCGGGGATGCCGCTGTGCCGGGTCGCGACCACCGGCAGCCCGTACGCGGCGCCCTCCAGGATCGTCGTGGGCAGGCCCTCCTCGTCGCCGTCGGCGGCGGTGCGGGAGGGGGCGGCCAGCATGCGGGAGGCGGCCAGATGCGCGGCGATCTGGTCGGGGGGAAGCGATCCGGTGAAGGTCACGTCCAGCCCGGACGCCCGGGCGCGCAGGTCGTCGAGCAGCGGGCCGTCACCGATGACGACGGCGCGGGCCGGGACCCGGCGCAGGGCGGAGAGCAGGTCGGCGACGCCCTTCTTCTCGACCAGCCGGCCGACGAACGCGACGTCCCAGCGCGGGTCGGCGGACACGAACCGGGGCAGTGGGATGCCGGTGTGGTGGACGCGGACCTTGGCCGGGTCGGCCCCCAGCTCCAGCGCGCGGTCGCGGATTCGCTGCGAGACGGCCAGGACGACGCGGGCGCGGCGGAAGACGTCGCGCAGGTTGCGGCGGTAGCGGACGCCGAGCGGGCCCGGGCTGCCGGGCTGCCGGGTGACGTCGTGGCCGTGCACGGTCAGCACCAGAGGAGCGCCGACCGTGGCGGCGGCGCGGGCGACCAGCCAGCCGTCGCCGCCGAAGTGGGCATGGACCACGGCCGGGTTGAGGGTACGCAGCGCGGCGGTCAGCCGCGGCGACGAACCGGTCAGCCGCAGGCGCAGGAAGCCCTTGCCGTCGGGGAAGGCGATCACGTCCGACGGCAGCGACAACGCCGACGTGATCCGGGTGGCGCCCAGGTAGGCCGGCGCCCACCGGGTCAGGTAGGCGCCGTGGTTGCGGACGAAGGTCTCGGAACCGGGCAGCAGAGCACTGCGCCAGACCACCACCGGCCGGCCGTGCGGATCAGCCAACGTCGACCCGCTCGGAGCGGCTCGCCTGGGCCGGCACCTTCTTGGGCGCGGCGGTGCGGCCGAGCACCCGGTCGCGCAGCTGGGAGCGCATGCCGGGCGGCAGCGCCCAGATCTGCAGGAACGTCACGTAGTCGATGATCCCAGGCCGCCCGTAGCCACGCGCCTCGGCCAGGATCTCGCGGCAGACGGCCAGGCTGCGGGTGGTCGCGGCCATCGAGGACAGCACGCTCATGGTGAAGGCGGCGTACGCCCGCGGCGTGAACAGTGTCTGGTTCCGGCGCAGCCAGTCGAGCTGCTCGCGCCACGGTGCGTGCAGGCTGATCCGGTCGCGGTCCTCGTCCTGGTGCCACAGGACCAGCGGCTCGGACGCGAAGACGAGCTCGGCGCCCTCCTGTTGCAGGGCCCGCAGCGTCCAGTCGAGTTCCTGCTGGCGGCGCAGGCCGACGGTGAACGGGACCCGGCGGAACAGCTCGGCCGGCGCCATGATGGTCGAGGTCTGAATGAACCCGTCGCCGTAGAACAGGCCGCGCCGCTTCGTGAGGTATTCGCTGATCGGCTCACCGGCCTCCGGCAGCCGGCGCGGCATGATCGAGTCGGCCCGCGGGGTGCGGTTGATCAGCCGGCTGGCCACGACCGGCAGCGCGGCGGTGGACGCGGCCGCGGCGGCCAGCTGGACCTCGAGCTTGGCCGGGAGCCACTCGTCGTCGTCGTCGAGGTAGGCCACCCAGGCGCCCCGGGCGGCCTGGGCGCCCTGGTTGCGGGCGTTGGGCGCGCCGCCTTTCCCGGGCAGCGTGATCACCCGGAGCCGCTCGTCGCCGAGGGCGGCCAGGGCCTTCTCGGTCGGGTCGTCCGGGCCGTCGATCACCACGATCACTTCAAGATCACGATGCGTTTGTACGAGCGCACTGCGCACCGCCCGCACGACCAGGTCGGGGCGGAATCTCGTGGGGATGACAACGCTTACGTCCGGATTGGCAGACATCCGCGCCACTCTAAGAAACTATGGCAACTCCGTGGTGAAGACGAGCTGGACTGATGGCCTATGTTGACTACGGAAGTGTGAATTTCTGGAAAACGAGACAACCGATCGGGTGACTTCGCGCGTCTAGATCATGTGTTGAAAAAGCGCCGCAGGACGCCCCGGTGGGCACTGATTCTGATCTGGGTCGGAGCTTTACTGGCGGTGGGCAGCGGCGGCGCGGTGGCGGCGATGCGGGCGACGGTCTCGTCGGCGACCAAGTCGGTGAAGCAGCAGAACCTGCTGGGCGCGGTGCGCCGGGCACCAGAGCGGGAGCACGTGTCGGTCACCGGCGCCAAGAACATCCTGCTGGTCGGGGTGGACACCCGGAAGAACCAGGATCCGTCGGCGCTGACCCGATCCGACTCGATCATCATCCTGCACATCCCGGCCGGGCACGACAAGGGCTACATGGTGTCGCTGCCCCGGGACAGCTACGTGTCGATCCCGGCGTACGACAACGGCAAGGTCCGCTACCGGGGCGGCAAGGCGAAGATCAACGCCGCCTTCGCGTTCGGCAGCCAGGGCCTGACCGGCGACAAGGCCCTGTCCGGCGGCTTCGAGCTGCTGGCGCTGACGGTGAAGAAGCTGACCGGGATCACCCCGGACGCCGGCGCGATCGTCGACTTCCAGGGCTTCTACAACGTGGTCAGGGTGCTCGGCCACGTCTGCATGTACGTCGACGAGACCACGAAGTCGGTGCACAAGGGCCGGGACAACGCCACCGGCGAGCCGGCCGTGCCGTACAAGCTGAACAGCGACGGCACGGTCCGCCACAAGATCGCCGGTACCACGCCGAACACGTACAAGAAGGGCGATCACTGCTTCACCCCGGCCGAGGCGCTGGACTTCGTCCGGCAGCGGGACCTGCTGCAGAACCGCGACTTCGACTACGGCCGGCAACGACACCAGCAGCAGTTCCTCCGGGCCGTGCTGAAGCAGGCGGTGGACGACGGGCTCAGCTCGCCGCAGAAGCTGCCCGGTCTGCTCAAGGCGATCGGCCAGACGATGACCGTGGACGACGGCGGCATCCCGCTGGAGGACTGGGTGTTCGCGATGCGCGGCATCAAGCCCGAGGATCTGGTGACCCTCAAGACGAACGACGGCAAGTTCCACAGTGATCAGATTCCCGGCGTCGGGAGTGTGGAGATCTTGACCGAATTGAGTCTTCAGATGCTCAAGGCGGTACGCAACGATGATCTCGCGGCTTTCATCCAGTCGCACCCCGAGGTCGTGGCCCAAACCTGAGTTGTTGGTCAGCTGGAGTTTGCCTGATCGCCAACCACCCTCGGTCAAGATCAACGCCTGACCCGAGGAGGATTCAGTGCGAACCCTTGCACGTTCAGCCGTCGCCGTCGTGACGGCCACGGCCTTCGCCGCCACGGCGGCCTGCGCGCCACCCGAGGACAAAAACTCCGGGGGCGGGTCGGGCGGCACCGCCGCCGCCGGCGCGACGTCGGCGGCCGACCTGGGCGGCATGGACGCCCTGGTCGCCGAGGCCAAGAAGGAGGGTCAGCTCAACGTCATCGCGCTTCCGCCGGACTGGGCCAACTACGGCGAGATCATCAAGGCCTTCGGCACCAAGTACGGCGTCAAGGTCAACTCGGCCCAGCCGGACGCGTCCAGCCAGGACGAGATCAACGCCGCCGACCAGCTCAAGGGTCAGGACAAGGCGCCCGACGTGTTCGACCTGGGCGGGGCCGTGGCCAGTGCCAACACCGCCAAGTTCGCGCCGTACAAGGTGGCGACCTGGGCCGAGGTGCCGGCCGCGCTGAAGGACCCGAACGGCGCCTGGACCAACGACTACGGCGGCTACATGGCCATCGGCTACGACAGCGCCAAGGTGCCCGCCCCGGCGAGCGTGACCGACCTGCTCAAGCCCGAGTACAAGGGCAAGGTGGCGCTGAACGGCGACCCGACCCAGGCCGGCGCCGCGTTCTCCGGCGTAGTGATGACCTCGCTGGGCAACGGTGGCTCGGCCGACGACATCGCGCCCGGCGTCGAGTTCTTCAAGAAGCTGAAGGCGGCGGGCAACTTCCTGCCGGTCGACCCGACCCCGGCCACCATCGAGTCCGGCCAGACCCCGGTGGTCATCGACTGGGACTACCTGAACGTCGCCCAGGCCAAGAAGACCGCGTCGTGGAAGACCGTGGTGCCGGCCGGCGCCGTGGTCGGCTCGTACTACGTGCAGGCGATCAGCAAGAACGCCCCGCACCCGGCGGCCGCCCGGCTGTGGCAGGAGTTCCTCTTCTCCGACGAGGGTCAGAACCTGTGGCTCAAGGGCGGCGCCCGCCCGGTGCGGGCCGAGGCGATGGAGTCCGCCGGCACGATCGACAAGGCCGCGTACGGCACGCTGCCCAAGACCGAGGGCACGCCGGTGTTCCAGACCGAGGCACAGACCACCAAGGCCAAGGAATACCTGACCGCCAACTGGGCCAAGGCCGTCGGTTAAGTGCCCGGAGTCATCAAGAGGGCGCTGGGGACGGTTCCGTTCTTCGCCTACGTCGCGATCTTCCTGATCACCCCGACGCTGGTCGTGGTGATCGGGGCGTTCGCCGGCGACTCCGGCGGCGTCACCACGGCCAACGTCCGGGCGCTGACCCAGGACTACGTGCTGGACGCCTTCGGGCGCAGCATCCTGCTGTCCGCGAGCACCGCGCTGATCGGCGCGGTGCTCGGTGCCCTGCTGGCGTACGCGCTGGTCACCGCCAAGCCGGGCGGGCTACTGCGGCGCGCGGTGACCGCCGCGTGCGGCGTGCTGGCCCAGTTCGGCGGGGTCACGCTGGCGTTCGCGTTCGTCGCCACGATCGGGCTGTCCGGCTTCGTCACGGTGTTCCTGCGCGACCAGGCCGGGGTGGACATCTACGCCGGCGGCGTGTGGCTGTTCGAGCTGCCGGGGCTGGTGCTGGTCTACACGTACTTCCAGATCCCGCTGATGGTGATCGTCTTCCTGCCGGCCCTGGACGGGATCCGGCCGCAGTGGCGGGAAGCGGCCGAGAGCCTGGGCGGCACGACGTGGGTCTACTGGACGCGGGTGGCCGGCCCGCTGTTGCTGCCGTCGTTCCTGGGCAGCACGCTGTTGCTGTTCGCCAACGCCTTCTCCGCCTACGCCACCGCGGCCGCCCTGGTCAGCCAGGGCAGCCCGATCATCCCGCTGCAGATCCGCGGCGCGCTGACCAGCGAGGTGGTGCTCGGGCAGGCCAACCTGGGCAAGGCCATGGCACTCGGCATGATCGTGGTGGTCGCGGTCGTCATGGCGCTCTACGCGCTCCTGCAGCGAAGGACGGCGCGATGGCTCGGCTGAGGTTCCGGCGCAAACAGGCCGTCTTCCGCTGGACGACGATCACGGTCCTGGGTGTCTTCTTCGTCCTCCCGCTGGTCGCGATGGTCGAGTTCACCACCCGGGGCGATCAGCGGACCTGGTCCACGCTGATCAATTGGCCGCGGCTCAGCGAGACCTACCCCGACCTGGCCGAGGGCATCGTGATGTCGCTCGGCCAGGCGGCGCTGACCGCGGTGCTCATGCTGGTGCTGCTGGTGCCGACCGCGATCTGGGTACGCCTGCGGCTGCCCGGCCTGCGCCGGCTGGTCGAGTTCCTCTGCCTGCTGCCGCTGACGATCCCGGCGATCGTGCTGGTGGTCGGGCTGGCGCCGGTCTACGCCTGGGTCAACTACCTGATCGGCGGCTCGTCGCTGACGCTGACCTTCGCGTACACCATCCTGGTCCTGCCCTACGCCTACCGCGCGATCGACGCCGGCCTGTCCGCGATCGACGTGCGCACGCTGTCCGAGGCCGCCCGCAGCCTGGGCTCGAGCTGGTTCACCGTGATCACCCGGGTGGTGCTGCCGAACATCCGCTCGGCCGTGCTGTCGGCGGCGTTCCTCACCGTCGCCCTGGTGCTCGGCGAGTTCACCATCGCCTCCCTGCTCAACCGCACCAACCTGCAGGTGGCGATCAATTTCCTGGGCAAGAGCAGCGCCACCATGTCGGTGGCCGTGTCGCTGGCCGCGCTGCTGCTCGCCTTCGTTCTGCTGCTGTTGCTGTCCCTGATCGGTGATCGGAAGAAGACGAGATGAGCGGCGTCGGAGTACACCTGCAAGGCCTGCGGCGCAGCTTCGGCGGCGTACCCGCGCTGGACGGTCTCGATCTCGAACTGCATCCGGGTGAGCTGATCGCCCTGCTCGGGCCGTCCGGCTGCGGCAAGACAACCGCGCTGCGGGTGCTGGCCGGGCTCGAGGACGCGGACAGCGGCACGGTCGTGGTCGACGGGCAGGACATCACCCGCCGACCGGCCAACCGCCGCGACATGGGCATGGTGTTCCAGGCCTACAGCCTGTTCCCGCACCTGACGGCCGAGCAGAACGTGGAGTTCGGTCTCAAGCTGCGCGGCCGGGAGAAGACCGCCGGACGGGCGCGGGAGATGCTGGAGCTGGTCGGCATCGGCCAGCACACCGGCCGGTACCCGCATCAGCTCTCCGGCGGCCAGCAGCAGCGGGTCGCGCTGGCCCGGGCGCTGGCCATCCGGCCCAAGGTGCTGCTGCTCGACGAGCCGCTGTCCGCGCTGGACGCGAAGGTGCGGGTGCAGCTGCGCGAAGAGATCAAACGGATCCAGACCGAGGTCGGTACGACCACGCTGTTCGTCACCCACGACCAGGAGGAGGCGCTCGCCGTCGCCGACCGGGTCGGGGTGATGCGGGCCGGCCGGCTGGAGCAACTGGGCGCGCCGGCCGACGTCTACCTCTCCCCCGCCACCGCGTTCGTCGCCGACTTCGTCGGGCTGAGCAACCGGCTGCCCGGCGTCACCACGAGTCAGGGCGTCGAGGTGCTCGGAACCGCCCTCCCGCTCGTGTCGCCGGCCACCGCGGGACAGAACGTCACCGCCCTGGTGCGGCCGGAATCGGTCGACGTGGTGGCCGACCCCGACGGTGCCGGCAAGGTGCTCACGGCGAGCTTCCTGGGGCCCTTCAGCCGGGTGGTCGTGCAGGTCGGGGACGACCTGGTGACCGCTCAGGTGGCCTCCGGACAAATCGCCGAACTGACCCCCGGCACCCCGGTTCGGATCGAGATCCGGCCCGTTGCGGTAGCGCTGGAGGGCACTTCCTGACCAATATCAGGGAATGCACTCCGAGGACATCACCCAGCATCGGCTCGACCGCGCCCTCCGTGACCGCCTGCTCCCGGCTGTCGCCACTGAAGTGGCGAACGTCGAGGTGGAGGCGTTCGAGGTGCGCGGCGAGCCGGTCCCGTTCAAGGTCGCCAAGGAAGCCGACTACCGCCCCTTCCCGCTCGGTGGCCGGTGGGGCCGCCCGTGGGACACGACCTGGTTCCGGCTGACCGGCACCGTTCCGGACAGCGCCCGCGACCAGCGCGTCGAGCTCGAAGTCGACCTCGGCTGGGCCGGCGAGCAGATGCCCGGCTTCCAGTCCGAGGGCCTGGTCTACGCGGCCGACGGCACCGTGATCAAGGCGGTCGAGCCGCGCAACACCTGGATCCCGCTCCCCGCGACCGGCCCGGTCGAGCTCTACCTGGAGGCGGCGGCCAACCCGAAGTTCTTCGGCAACGGCATCTCGCAGTTCGCGCCGTCCCAACTGGGCGACCGCTCGACCGCGCCCGAGGACCCGCTGTACACCTTCGACGCGGCCGGCATCGTGGTCCGCGACGTGGCGCTAGCCGGCCTCGTGCACGACATCGAGATCGTGGCCGGGCTGCTCAATGAGCCGGGCATCGACATCACCCTGCGGGCGGTGGCCACCCGCGCCCTCGACCGGACGCTCGACCTGCTCGACGCGTACGGGACAAATGATGTCGATCTTCTCCGCGAGCCGCTGGTGAAGGTGCTCGAGGCGCCGGCCAACGCCAGCGCGCACACGGTCAGCGCGGTCGGCCACGCGCACATCGACTCGGCCTGGCTGTGGCCGCTGCGCGAGACGCGGCGCAAGGTCGCCCGCACCGTGGCCAACGTGCTGCAGCTGATGGACGAGAACCCGGACCTGGTCTACGTGATGTCGGCCGCCCAGCACTGGGCGTGGCTGCGCGACGACCACCCGGCGCTGTTCGAGCGGGCCAAGCAGCGGGTCGCCGAGGGCCGGTTCGTGCCGGTCGGCGGTCAGTGGGTCGAGTCCGACACGGTGCTGCCCGGCGGCGAGGCCATGGTCCGGCAGTTCACCGAGGGTGCCCGGTTCTTCCGCGAGGAGCTCAACCACGAGACCCGGGTGGCCTGGCTGCCCGACTCGTTCGGCTACTCGGGCGCGCTGCCGCAGATCGTCCGGCAGGCCGGCATCGACTACTTCCTGACCCAGAAGATCTCCTGGAACCGGGTCAACCGCTTCCCGCACCACACCCTGGAATGGGTCGGCATCGACGGGACCTCGGTCTTCACGCACTTCCCGCCGGCCGACACGTACAACGGCGAGATCTCGGTCAAGGAGCTCAACTACAGCGCGAAGAACTTCAAGGAGAAGGGCGCCGCGTCCCGGTCGCTGCTCCCCTTCGGGTTCGGCGACGGCGGTGGTGGTCCGACCCGCGAGATGCTCGCGCGGGCCCGCCGGGTCGCGGACGTGGAAGGCGTTCCCAAGGTACGGGTGGAAGCACCGGAAACGTTCTTCGACGCGGCCGCCGAGGAACTGCCCAACCCACCGCAGTGGTTTGGCGAGCTCTACCTGGAACTGCACCGGGGCACGCTGACCTCGCAGGCGGAGATGAAACGCGGCAACCGCCACACCGAACACCTGCTGCGCCAGGCCGAGCTGTGGGCGGCCACCGCGGCCGTGGCGGGCGTGGCCGAATACCCGTACGACCAGCTCCGCGACCTGTGGCAGACCACCCTGCTGCACCAGTTCCACGACATCCTGCCCGGCTCGTCGATCTCCTGGGTGCACCGGGAGGCCCGCGCGACCTACGTGACGCTGGCCGACACCCTGGGGACGCTGATCAAGTCGACCCAGGACGCGCTGGCCGGGCCCGGTGACAACGCTGTCGTGTTCGACGCCGTGGCCGGGACCGGGGTCATCCAGACCCCCGCGGCCGACGCCCGGGCCTCGGCCTCCGAACGTGAGCTGCGGTCGGACCGGACGGCCGTCACGTTCGGCCCCGACGGAACCATCGCGTCGCTGGTCGACCTGGCCACCGGCACCGAGGCCATCGCCCCCGGCGGGCGCGGCGGCGTGCTGCAACTGCACCCCGACTACCCGGCGCACTGGGACGCCTGGGACATCGACCGGCACTACCGCGAGACGGTCACCGACGTGACCGGCGTCGTGTCGTTCACGACCTCGGTGACCGAGGACGGCGCGGCCCAGGCCGTCGTCGAGCGGGCGTTCGGCGCGTCCACGGCCCGGCAGACGTTCACCGTCCGGCCCGGCCAGCCCGGCGTGGAGATCCAGGTCGACGTCGACTGGCACGAGCAGCACCGGCTGCTCAAACTCGGATTCGACGCCGACGTGCACGCCGACCGGGCCCGCTTCGAGACACAGTTCGGGCACGTCACCCGGGCCACCCACGACAACACCTCTTGGGACGCGGCCCGCTTCGAAGTGGCGGCGCACCGCTGGGTGCACGTCGGTGAGCCGGTCGGAGTGGCCCTGGCCAACAACGCGACGTACGGGCACGAGGTCCGCCGGGTCGCCCGTGAGGGCGGCGGCATGGCCACGCAGATCCGGGCGACGCTGGTCCGGGGGCCGCGCTTCCCCGACCCCGACACCGACCAGGGTGCGCACGAGTTCCGCTTCCGGATCGTGCCGGCGGCCACCCCCGCCGACGCGATCGCCGCGGGCTACGCGCTGAACCTGCCGCCGGCCACCCGCTCCGGCGGGCGCGGGGTGCCGGCGCTGGTCCGGCTGGACGGCGACCCCGGCGTCGCGATCGAGGCGGTCAAGCTGGCCGACGACCGCTCCGGCGACGTCGTGGTCCGGCTCTACGAGTCGCTGGGTACGCCGGCCCGCACGACCGTGCACACCTCGTTCGAGGCGTCGTCGATCGAGCGGACCGACCTGCACGAGCGCCCACTCTCGCCGACCGAGCCGTCGTTGTCGCTCCGCCCCTTCGAGATCGTCACCCTCCGCATCAAGCGAGCCTGACCCCCTTTCAGTGGTAGCCCTGGGCGGTGTCCGCGCCGCGGATACCGCCCGGGCCCACCACCAGCCCCTTGCCGGGAACGTCTATCGGCGGCCTGGGAACCGGCCGGGGCCGGCGCTGGGGATGCGGGACGGGGCCGTGACGGAGCCGCGGGAGCGGAGGTTCATGGCGAGCTTGTGCACGCGCGGCTCGGCGGCGTCGTCGAGGAGCAGTTCGACCGCGCGGCGGCCGATGTCGAAATATGGCAGGGCCAGGCTGGAAAGGCCGGGGTCGAGCCAGCGGGCCACGTCGGAGTTGTCGAACGAGATCACCGACAGGTCGTCGGGCACGCGCACACCGGCCGCGGCGACGGCCTGGTAGACGCCCATGGCCGCGCGGTCGTTCATGGCGATCACCGCGGTCGGCCGCTCCCGTTCCCGCCAGCCCTCGGCCAGCAGGGACGCGAGCGCGGCCCGGGATTCGCCCGGCCACCAGCCGCAGCGGACGTGCCCGGCCAGCCGCAGCCCGTGCGCCCGCAGGCCGGCGCGGATCCCAGCCAGCCGCTTCCCGGCCGCGTAGGACCGAGCCGACACCTCGCCGACGAGCCAGATCCCGTCGGTGTGCCCGGCCGCGACCAGTGCCTCGGCCGCCTCCCGCCCGGCCCGGTGGTCGTCCGGCAGCACCGCCGGCACTCCGCCGCCGGGGTCGACGTTGTTCATCTGGACCAGCCGTTGCCCGGCCAGGGCCTCGGGCACGCGGTATTCGATCGTGCCCAGTGTCGCGTACACGAACCGATCGACGCCGCGGGCCAGCAGCGCCCGGACGGCCGACTCCTCCAGCTCGTCGACGCCCTCGCTGTCGGTCAGGAAGACCACGTGGCCGCGTTCGGTGGCGGCCGAGATGCAGCCGCGGATCATCTCGCCGCCGAATGCTTCGGTGGCCACCACGTCGGAGATCAGCCCGATCGCGGGCGCACCGGTGGGTACGGCCGTGCCGGGGACCAGCCGCTTGCGGTAGTCGAGCATCCGCGCGGCCTGCAGCACGCGTTCCTCGGTGGCGGCCGAGATCCGCATGTCGTGCCGGCCCGAGAGCACGAACGACGCGGTGGTGACCGAGACGCCGGCGCGTTCCGCCACGTCCCGCAGGGTCACGCGGCCCCGCCGCCCACCAGCCACGTTCACAACCTTGACACATCCCGGAAATCAGGCCCAGACTCTGCTAAAGATTTAGCCGCATAGGGAGTTGCCGATGCTTGTCGCGTTGTGCGCTGCCGGTGTCACCGTGCTGATCGACGTACGCGACGGGCGGCTGCCCGCGATCGTCCACTGGGGCCCCGAGCTGCCCGGACTGGACGCGACCGAGGCCGAGACGCTGGCCGGCGCGGCCGAGCCGGTGCCGGGCAGCAACAACCTCGAGCCCGTACCCCGGCCGTCGGTGCTGCCCGAGCACCACCTGGGCTGGACCGGCCGGCCCGGCATCCGTGGCTCGTACGCGGGAAGCGGTTGGTCGCCGTTTTTCACCGCGACCGGCGTACGGCTGAACGGCGAACCAGTGGACGGCTTCGCGGCCAGCGGGCCGGGCGTGCTCGAGGTGACCGCCGCCGACGGCGACCGGCTCGGCGTGACAGTGCTGATCGAGCTGCTGCCAACCGGCCTGCTCCGGACCCGGGCCACGCTCACCAACCACGCCGCTGACATCTACCAGCTCGACGACCTGGTGCTCGCCCTGCCGATCGCGGCCGAGGCGGCCGAGCTGCTGGACTTCGGCGGGCGGCACAACCTCGAGCGCCGCCCGCAGCGGTCGGCCCTGACCACCGGCACCCACCTGCGCGAGAACCGCAAGGGCCGGACCGGCGCGGACAGCGCGTACGTGCTGCACGCCGGTACACCCAGGTTCGGGTTCGCCGGCGGGTCGATCTGGGCCGTGCACACCGCGTGGAGCGGGAACCACACGCACTACGCCGAGCGGGTCTTCACCGGCGAGCAGCACCTGGGCGGCGGCGAGCTGCTGCTGCCGGGCGAGGTGCGGCTGGCCACCGGCGACAGCTACGACAGCCCGTGGCTCTACGGCTCGTTCGGGACCGGGCTGGACGAGGTGGCCCGCCGCTTCCACCGGCACCTGCGCGCCCGCGAGCCCCGGGTGACGGCCGACCGGCCGGTGACGCTGAACGTCTGGGAGGCCGTCTACTTCGAGCACGACCTGGACCGGTTGCTCGACCTGGCCGAGCGGGCGGCCGCCGCGGGCATCGAGCGCTACGTGCTCGACGACGGCTGGTTCGGGGCCCGGCGCGACGATCATGCCGGGCTGGGCGACTGGGTGGTCTCCCCCGAGGTCTGGCCCCGTGGCCTGCACCCGCTGATCGACCGGGTCCGCGAGCTGGGCATGCGGTTCGGGTTGTGGTTCGAGCCCGAGATGGTCAACCCGGACTCCGACCTGGCCCGCGCCCACCCTGAATGGATCATGGCGGCAAGAGAAGAGTGGCCCGTCGAAAGCCGCCACCAGCAGGTGCTCAACCTCGGCATCCCGGGCGCGTACGAGCACGTCAAGGCTCAGATCCTGGCCATCCTCGACGAATACGACATCGGCTATGTCAAGTGGGACCACAACCGCGACCTGATCGAGGCGGGTACGCGGACCGACGGCGGCCGCCCCGGCGTGCACGAGCAGACCCTGGCCTTCTATCGCCTGCTGGACGAGATCCGGGCCGCGCACCCGGGGCTGGAGATCGAGTCCTGCTCGTCCGGCGGCGCCCGGGTCGACCTGGGCGTGCTGGAGCGTGCCGATCGGATCTGGGTCTCGGACAACATCGACCCGCACGACCGCCAGTCGATGCTGCGCTGGACCACCCAGCTGATCCCGCCCGAGTTCATGGGTTCGCACATCGCCGCGGGCGCCTCGCACACCACCGGCCGCCGGCACGACCTCAGCTTCCGGGCCGCCACCGCGGTCTTCGGCCACCTCGGTGTGGAGTGGGACCTGGCCCAGGCGACCGAGGCCGAGCTGCACGAGCTGAGCGAGTGGATCGCGTTCTTCAAGGAGCATCGCGGCAACCTGCTCGACGGCGACCTGGTGCGAATGGACACCGCCGACGAGGACATCCTCGTGCACGGCGTGGTGTCGCGGGACCGCGAGCACGCCCTGTTCGCCCTGGTCGCGCTGGACAGCGTGGCGCCCGACCCGCCGGCCCGGCTCCGGCTGCGCGGCCTCGACCCGGCCCGCCGCTACCGGATCCGCCCGCAGCTGGCCGGCGCGGCCCGGTCGGCGCCGTCGCACGGTTCCGGCGCCGGCTTCGGCAACGCACCGGCCTGGTGGGGCGCCGACGGGCAGGGCGTGACGCTCAGTGGCGCCGCGCTCGAGCACGCAGGACTCGCCTTCCCACGGATCCGACCCGATCAGGCGGTGCTGTGCCGCCTGGACGCGAAGGAAGAGCTTGCCTAGGGCTTTTTCAGATTCAGTCCCAGTCGTGCAGTCGGAAATTGAATTTGAGCATTGCCCTAAGGAGTGAGATGGCCACAACGACGACGAGGAGTCCGGCTGCCACCGGAACGACGACCACCCCACGCCGCCGCGACGACACGCGGCTGGCCCTGCTGTTCATCCTTCCCGCCCTGATCGGCTTCCTGGTCTTCATGGTGTGGCCGACGCTCCGCGGTATCTACCTCAGCTTCACCAAGTTCAACCTGCTCACCCCGCCCGAGTTCAACGGGCTGGACAACTACGTCCGGATGGTCCAGGACCCGGTGTTCTGGAACTCGCTGAAGGTCACCGTCTGGTACGTGTTCCTCAACATCGTCTTCCAGACGGTTTTCGCGCTGGTCATCGCCGTGATGATGCAGAGGCTGACGCAGCGCACCTGGCTGCGCGGGGTCGTGCTCACGCCGTACCTGGTGTCCAATGTGGTCGCCGCGATGATCTTCCTCTGGGTCCTGGACTACCAGCTCGGCATCGGCACCAAGGTGCTGGAACTGATCGGCGTGGACCGGATCGCGTTCTTCTCGTCCGAGAACTGGGTCATCCCGACGATCGCCGCCGCCAACGTGTGGCGGCACGTCGGCTACACCGCGCTGCTGATCTTCGCGGGGCTGCAGACCATTCCGGAGACGGTGTACGAGGCCGGGCGCATCGACGGCGCCGGCGAGCCTCGGATGTTCCGCAGCATCACCGTCCCGCTGCTGCGGCCGATCCTGGGGCTGGTGCTGATCATCACCGTGGTCGGCTCGTTCCAGGTCTTCGACACGGTCGCCATCGCCACCCGCGGCGGGCCGGTCGACTCCTCCCGTGTCCTGCAGTACTACATCTACGACGTGGCCTTCGGCCGGTTCCAGTTCGGGTACGCCTCGGCCATGTCGGTCGCCCTACTGATCGTGCTGATGATCATCACGTTCCTGCAGTACCGGCTGACCCGTGCCTCCACATCGGACCTGGACTGAGAGGCGGTCGGCGATGCGCGTCAACATCGGCCGTACCGCGGCCTGGGTCTTCATGATTCTCGTCGTCCTGGCCAGCCTGTTCCCCTTCTACTGGATCCTGCGCACCGCGCTGTCCAGCAACAACGCGCTCTACGCGGGCGGTGACAGCCTGCTGCCGGTGCAGCCCGGCCTCGGCGGCTTCGAGCGGGTCTTCGGCACCCAGACCGGCCAGGCCGCGATCGACCAGGGCGGCGCCGGCCAGGAGATCTACTTCTGGCGCTACCTGCTCAACTCGATCACCGTGGCCACGCTGATCACCGCCGGCCAGGTGTTCTTCTCGGCGATGGCCGCGTACGCCTTCGCCCGGCTGCGCTGGAAGTACCGCGACCGGGTGTTCGGCTTCTTCCTGGCCGGCCTGATGATCCCGACGATCTTCACCCTGCTGCCCAACTTCGTCCTGATCAAGCAGCTCGGCCTGGTCGACACGCTGCTCGGCATCGCGCTGCCGAGCATGCTGATGACCCCGTTCGCGGTGTTCTTCCTGCGCCAGTTCTTCCTCGGCATCTCGCACGAGGTCGAGGAGGCGGCGCTGATCGACGGCGCCTCGAAGACCCGGGTGTTCTTCCGGCTGATCCTGCCGATGTCCTCGGCCCCGATCGCGACGCTGGCCATCCTGACCTACATCGCCGCCTGGAACGAGTACTTCTGGGCGCTGATGGTCAGCTACACCGACCGGTCACGGGTGCTGACCGTGGCGCTGGGCGTGTTCAAGTCGCAGACCCCGCAGACCGGGCCGGACTGGGCCGGGCTGATGGCGGCCACCCTGGTCGCCGCGCTACCGATGCTGCTGCTGTTCATGCTCTTCGCCCGGCGCATCGTCAACTCCATCGGCTTCAGCGGGATCAAGTGAGGAGGCACCGGCCATGTTGCGACGACTGAGACTGGGCGCGGCCGCGCTCACCATGGGCCTGCTGACCGCGTGCGGCGGCACCGCGGCGGGCGGGACGAACGGCGTCATCGAGTACTGGTTGTGGGACTCCGGCCAGCAGCCCGGATATCAGAAGTGCGCGGACGCGTTCGCGCGGCAGAACCCCGGGCTGAGCGTACGGATCTCGCAGTACGGCTGGGACACGTACTGGCAGAAGCTGACCGCCGGCTTCATCGCCGACGCCGCACCGGACGTCTTCACCGACCACCTCCAGCGGTTCGCCCAGTACGCCGACCTGAAGGTGCTCCGGCCACTGGACGAGCTCGGCCCGACCAGCGACATCAAGGACACCGACTACCAGCCGGGCCTGGCCGAGCTGTGGAAGGGCCAGGACGGGCACCGATACGGCTCACCCAAGGACTGGGACACGGTCGCCCTGTTCTACTCGGTTCCGGCGCTGGAGGCGGCCGGCGTCGACCCGGCCGAGCTCGAGAACCTGAGCTGGAACCCGCGCGACGGCGGCACCTTCGAGAAGCTGGTCGCCCACCTGACCGTGGACGTCAACGGCAAGCGGGGCGACGAGCCCGGGTTCGACAAGAACCACGTCAAGGTGCACGGCATGTCGGCCGAGGGCTCGGGCGGGCAGGGCTGGGGGCAGACGCAGTGGTCGGCGTTCACCGGCAGCGCCGGGTGGACGGTCACCGACAAGAACCCGTGGGGCACCCACTTCAACCTGGACCAGCCGGCCTTCCAGGAGACGCTGACGTGGTACTTCGGGCTGGCTCGAAAGGGTTACATGCCGACGTACGCCGAGATCGGCGGAGCCAACGCGATCGGCACCGACAAGCAGATCCAGTCCGGCGTCGCGGCCATGGGCATCAGCGGCTCGTGGATGATCTCCACCTTCACCAAGCTCACCGACGCGGCCGGCAAACCGCTGAAGATCGGCCTGGCGCCGACCCCGATCGGGCCCAGCGGCAAGCGGGCGTCGATGTTCAACGGCCTCGCCGACTCGATCACCACGCTGTCCAAGCAGCCGGAGAACGCGGCCAAGTGGGTCAAGTTCCTCTCCGGGGCCGAGTGCCAGAAGATCATCGGTGAGTCGGGGGTGGTGTTCCCGGCCCGGCCCGAGGCCACCGAACTGGCCATCAAGTACAACCAGACCGAGCGGAAGTTGGACGTCACACCGTTCACCGACCAGGTCAAGGATCAGACCACCTTCCTGTTCCCGGTGACCAGCAACGCGGCCGACGTGGTCGCGCTGCTCAACCCGAGAATGGACGCGGTCTACCTCGGCAGCGCCCCGCCGAGCTCGCTGACCAAGGTCAACGACCAGCTCAACAACCTCTTCAAGGTGGTGGGATAAATCGTTGGCCGGCCTGACCCGGCGGCCATATCGTGGACGCGTGTTGCGCTTCGTGATGACGACGACGCCGGATAACCCCGGCGGAGCGTGATCACGCACATCCAGGCCCGGGGCACTCGCCCCGGGCCTGTCGCTGTTCCGGGGCGGCCCCCTTTTCGCAAGGAGACCGTCATGATCGACCACCGCAAGCTCGGCCGTGAGCTGGAGCTCTTCGACTCCGACCCGCTCGCCGGCGCGGGCCTGCCGTTCTGGCTGCCCGCCGGGGCCGCCGCCCGGCACGCGGTCGAGCAATACCTGCGCGAGCTGGAACGCCGCAACGGTTACCAGCACGTCGTGTCGCCGCCGCTGGGCCGGCCCGCGCTCTTCGAGTTGTCCCGGCACCTCGAACACTTCGCCGAGGACATGTTCTCCGCCGTCGACGACGAGCTCATGCTGCGGCCGAGCCTGTGCCCGCACCACGCGCTCATCTATCGTGCCCGCGGCCGGTCGCATCGCGAGCTGCCGCTGCGGATCGCCGAGATCGGCCAGATGTTCCGGGCCGAGCGCTCCGGCGTGCTCGGCGGGCTGAGCCGGGTCCGGGTGATCGCGCTCAACGACGGGCACACCTTCTGCGCGCCGTCGCAGGTCGTCGACGAGGTCGGGCGCGAGCTGCGGCTGATCCGGCGGGCCCACGCCGACCTGGGGGTGCGGGCGTCGAGTTTCCGGCTGTCGCTACGCGACGACAGCGCGAAGTTCATCGACGACGACGCGATGTGGGCCAAGGCCGAGGAGGTGCTGCGTCTCTCGCTGCAGAACGCCGGTGTCGAGTACGAGGACGCGCCCGGCGAGGCGGCCTTCTACGGCCCCAAGATCGACATCCAGGTACGCGACGACGCAGGCCGCGAGCAGACCCTGTCCACCGTGCAGGTCGACTACGACAAACCCCAGCGATTCGGGCTGTCGTACGCGGACGCCGACGCCTCGCACCAGGTGCCGGTGATGATCCACCGTAGCCTCGCCGGCAGCATGGAACGGCTCTTCGCGCACCTGATCGAGGTGCAGGCGGGCGCCTTCCCGGCCTGGTACGCGCCGGTCCAGCTGGCCGTGCTGCCGGTCGCGCCGGCCCAGGACGACGCCGCCCGATCGGTGCTGGCGGCGGCCCCCGGCCTGCGGGCCGAGCTCTCGGTCGAGGGCTCGCTCGGCGCCCGCGTCCGGCAGGCGACGCTCCGCCGGATCCCGTACATCGGGATCGTGGGCGAGCGCGAGGCAGCCGCCGGCCAGATCGCCCTGCGCCTCCGCGACGGACGGGAAATCCCTGCTCAGAGCGTTGCGGAGGCGCTGGAACGGATAGCCCGGGTGGTTGCTTCGCGATCACATGATCTGCTCGGCTGAACCGTAGCGGCCGACTCGTCCGTAACAAGGGGGCGTGACCAACCGCCTACGCTCCATGCTCCCGGTGACGCTCACCGTACTGGCCGCTGTGCTCCTGTTCGTCGCCCTGGTCGTGCCGGACAGCATCGGCCGGCTGCGGCCCGGCACCTGGGTGCCGGGAGCGTTCCTGCGGCTGCCGATCGAGGGCATCGTGGCGGCGGCGGTGCTGCTGATCGTTCCCGAGCGGCTGCGCCGGCCGGCGGCGATCACGATGGGAGCGGGAATCGGCGTCCTCGCCCTCCTGAAGATCATCAACATCGGGTTCCTCAACGTGCTGGCCCGGCGCTTCGACCTGGTGCTGGACTGGCCGCTCTTCGGCGACGGTTTCAACTACGTCGAGGAGACCTCGGGCAAGCCGGCGGCGGTGGCGGCCGTCGCCGGCGCGATCGTCGGCGGGCTCGCCCTGATCGCGGCGCTCGCCTGGGCGATGCTGCGGCTCTCCGGGTACGTCGCCCGGCACCGGCGGCTGGCCCAGCGCGCCGTGCCCGCCGGCATCGCCGCGTGGGTGGCGCTGGCGCTGGTCGGGGTGACGCTGTTCCCGTACGCACCGGTCGCCTCGGACACCACCGCGATGATGGCCCGCAACACCCTGGCCAGCATCCCGCGATCGATCCAGGATCAGCGCGCGTTCGCCGCCGAGGCCGCCAACGACCCGTTCGCCCAGGTGCCCGCCGGTCAGCTGCTGCGGGCGCTGCGCGGCAAGGACGTGATGATCGGCGTGGTCGAGAGCTATGGCCGGTCGGCGCTGGAGAACCCCAAGATGGCCGCCATCCTCAACCCCGCCCTGGACGCAGCCAACGCCAACCTCGAGGCGGACGGCTTCCACGCCCGCAGCGGCTTCCTCACCTCGTCCACCTACGGCGGCGGCAGCTGGCTGGCCCACGCCTCCTTCCAGTCCGGCATGTGGGTCAATCAGCAGCAGCGCTACCGGCAGCTGACCGCCGGCGCGGGCAACCGGCTGACCCTGACCCGGGCGTTCCAGAAGGCCGGCTGGCACACCGTCGGCATCGAGCCGGGCAACAAGCACACCTGGCCCGAGAAGGACTTCTACGGGTACGAGGAGGTCTGGGACTCGCGCAACCTCGGCTACCACGGCCCGCAGTTCGGCTGGTCCTCGATGCCGGACCAGTTCACGCTCTCCTCGTTCCAGCGCAACGTCTACTCCCGCCCCGACCGCGGCCCGCTGCTGTCCGAGGTCACGCTGACCTCCAGCCACACGCCGTGGGCGCCGCTGCCCAAGATGATCGGCTGGGACCAGGTCGGCGACGGCTCGGTCTACGGCCCGATGGTCACCAACGGGCCGATCTCGGAGACCTGGACGTCGACCGGCAAGGTGCGCACCGCGTACGCCACCTCGGTCGGCTACTCGGTCACCGCCCTGACCTCCTGGGCCACCAAGTACGGCAGCGACGACCTGGTGATCATCATGTTCGGTGACCACCAGGCCGCGCCCCGGGTCAGCGGGGTCGACGCCAGCCACGACGTCCCGATCTCGATCATCTCGAAGGATCCCGCGGTGTTCGACCGGATCGCCTCCTGGGGCTGGCAGGACGGCCTGCGCCCCGACGAGGACGCGCCGGTCACCAAGATGGACGCCTTCCGGGACAAGTTCCTGACCGCGTACGCCGCCCCGGCCGGCTCCAAGTCACACTGACGCAACCCCGCGGAAGCTACGATCGCCGGGTGCCGAGAGCGGGCTGGTCGCCGACCGATGATCGCAACCGGCGGCTGCTCCGGGCGCGCGACGCGATGGACCGTGACTTCGCCGAGCGGCTCGACCTGCCCTCGCTCGCGAAGCTGGCGCACATGTCCGAGGGCTATTTCAGCCGCGCCTTCCGCACGGCGTTCGGTGAGACCCCACACCACTATCTGCAGCGCCGGCGCATCGAGCGGGCCATGTCGCTGTTGCGCGATCCGGCCAGCTCGGTCACCGAGGTCGGGCTACGAGTGGGATTCGACAGCCTCGGGGCGTTCAGCCGTGTGTTCCGGGCCGTGGTCGGGGTGGCGCCGTCGCAGTACCGCGATCGAGGCCTGGTCGCCGCCGCACCGGTGTGTTTCGTGAAAACCTGGCTGCGACCGGTCAGTTTCGGCGAAGCGCCGGCCCCGCGTGCACCCGTACGGTGAGATCATGTTCAAGGCGATCACGATCACCACGGTCCGGGTGCTCGACCAGGACCAGGCTCTGGATTTCTACGTCGGCAAGCTCGGCTTCAGGATCGACGACGATGTCGACATGGGCTTCATGCGCTGGCTGACCATCTCCCTGCCGTCCGACCCGGGCCGGCAGTTGCTGCTGGAGGTGCCCGGGCCGCCCGCGATGAGCGCGGAGACCGGCGCGCAAGTGCGTGACCTGCTGACCAAGGGCGCCCTCGGCGCGGCGGCGATCCTCACCACCGACGACTGCCAGAACGTCTACGACACGCTCACGGCCCAGGGCGTCGAGTTCACCCAGGGCGTCGAGGTGCAGCCGTACGGCATCGATTGCGCGTTCCGCGACCCGTTCGGCAACCACATCCGGGTCACCCAGCCGGCCGAGAAGCCGTCGGCGGTCACCGAGGAGGACATCGCCCGCTGGGGTGGTGCGGTCGCGCCGTGACCTCCCCGTGAACCGGGGCCCTGGCCGGACCCGTCCGACCTGGCCGGCCACATCGAGCGCGTCTACACCCTCGATCGCTGAGCCCGGCTTCGAGGAGGAATGTCGGCCGTCAGGTGACAGGCCGGCGGGGCGGGTTCGACATCCGGGCGGCGAGTTCGCTGTCTCCGCGCAGCTCGGCCTCGGCGACGTTCAGGTTCAGACCGTACGGGATCGGCGCGGCCCGCCGCATCAAGTGGTCCCCGGCAAGCTCCAGCCGATTGATCATCGATGCCCAGGCGTCGAAGGTCAGGCCGGCCGTCCAGATCTGCACGATGGACTTCCACGCTTTCAACGGGCTGAGGTCGGCGGGAGTGATGAGGTGGAGCGGGATGCCCTCGGAGGCGTCCAGACACATCCGCAGAAGCACCAGATTCGCGGTGTACGTCGCGGTCTTGCTCACCGGGCTGGCCGCCGTCGGCCGGTAACGGGGATAACTCCGCGCGCTGTCCGTCCATGGCGCTCTGATGATGAGCGCTTCGAGCAGTCTCTTCATCGCCGCCCGCGTCGCCGCGGAGAGCTCCGCGACCAGCCCTTCGGCGAAGGTCAGAACCTGCTGATGAAGGGCCAGCGGCTCATGCGACAGGAGGGCGCAGATCAGATCGTCCGAGGGCTCGGCCCACCCGGGCCGACGTTGTACCGCGTGCTCCCGCAGCATCCGGATCAGGTGCGACGCGACGAGAAAATCGCCGAGGGCGGCGTGCCAGAACTCGTATGACCGGCCGCCGCCGGGCCCGTGGAACAGGGACACCCGTGAGATGTCCCGGTCCAGAGCGCCGGCCTCCATGCGCATCGCTTCGAGATCCTCGTCGACCGTGAGCCGGGTGATCCGTCGCCGTCCCCGGTTGAACGCCGCGATCGAGATGAACCCGAGCCACCACGACACGCTCTCCGTCGATCGATCGTCGTCGTCCGAGAACGCCTCCCGCCGGTGATCATCCACCAGTGCGTAGATCGAGCTCCGGTAGACGTCGACGACGTCCGGGCGGGCCGGCTCGTCACGTCCTGCCGTCAGTTGATTGGCGGCCAGCGCCAGGAGCAGCGGTATGCGTACGGCCTCCCGGTAGCGTCGAACGGCCTCGGCCGATGCCGGCCGGAGCTCGCCGGTGGCGATCGCGCGCGCGTTGGAGCGATTCCACCCTTGCAGCCACATCGCGACCCTCGCGTCATCGAACGGCTCGAGTTTCAGGGTCATCGACCCGGCCGGCAGCATCGTCCGGTCGGCGATCGTCGTGCGCCCCGTCACCACCACCGCCACCGGGCGGCCCAGAGCGGCCTCGCGGCGCTGGAACGCGGCGATCTCGTTCAGATAGGAGTCCCGACTCGCGGCCTGGCGGACGAGTTCGTCGACCCCGTCCAGCAGGAGCACACGCAGCGTCGTATCGCCGAAGACGGCCAGCTCGGGCCAGCTGATCTTTTCCCCGAAGGAATACTCCAGAGCCTGTTCGACCTGCGCGTAGATCGGAGAATTGGGGTCGACCGCCCGCAGCGGCACTCGGACCGCCGTGTAGTTGTCGGGCGGAAGGCGGGCCGCCAGAACGGTGAGGAGGGTGGATTTTCCCACGCCCGGATCTCCGATTATCAGCAACGGAGAGCTGAACGCCGTCGGTGACAGCAGATAGTTGGCCAGCAGAGCACTGATGTCCGCGCGCACGGGCTGGCTCCGCCACCACTCCGGGTCCCAGATCCGGCGCTCCTGCTCGCGGGTGGCCAGCCGATAGCCGGGATCGATGTAGCCGTCTTCGAGCCTCGGCGCGACAGCGCCACCCCAGGTCACCACCAGCGGCGCTTCGAGTTCGGCCGCATTGGCCTCGGCCAGACGTGCGAGCGGCCGCGGAAGTTCCGCCTTTCCGGCCGTCGAGATCGTTCCGAGGATGGCCGAGAGCGCCTCGAGTGTGTCCTGCTGCGCGGCGAGGGAGGAACCCGGCGGAAGGTCCGGGCTCGCTGGAGGCGCCGGCGGCATCAGCCACGCCCGGGCTTCCGGCAGGACCCGCATGACCCGCTGGACATCCGCACCGAACAGCACCGTCGCGCGGTCGATCAGACGAGGAACCCGCACGTCGGAGAGGGGAACCGAACGCGCCGTCTCGGCCAGGACGGCGAGAATCGCCGGCCCGAAATCGTCTTTGCGAAAGGATGACGGCTCGGTCGCGACGCCGATCCTGACATCGATCAACAGCGCCGACCCGGGCGCGGCGGCCGGCAGCTGTGACGGCTCCGGCGGCAGGATCTCGAGGATGGTCCCGACCAGGGCTTTGGCCATGGTCACCGTGTGCAGGGCGGTGAGAAGTTCGAGACGACGCGGCCCCGTCACCTGATCGATGCGCACCGCCGCGTCGACGAACCACCGGGATGCTTCGGCCACCGCGGTCAGCTGCCGCCACGGACCGTCCTCGGCACCCGCGGTCATCGCGTTCAGCTCGCCCTGCCGCGCGGGGATCAGGGACGCCAACCGGAGGAGGGCCCCACGGAAGGTGAGGATGTCGGCGTTCCGCTCACCGGCCGGCTCACCTTCGGCCGGCGAAGGACCGAGCGGCGCCCTCGGCGCGGGAATGATGTCCTCGAGCAACAGGTGGGTGAAACGCTGAGCCGCCTCGGACAGTACGGAATAGATACGACCGCGGTACTCGGCCCGCGAGATTTCCGCCTCGAGCAGCAGTCGCGGCACCGACCGGGACCAGTCCTCGTCGACCTGTTTCTTCCCTCCGACGGCCGGCCCGCCGTTGAGCAGTCCCCCATCCGGCTCCACGGCCGGCAGTTGCAGGGCGATGAAGTCTTCCGCGAGGCGGTCGGGGTACAGGGGCATCAGCACGACGCCGTCTCCCGGCGACGGATAGCACAACCGGTGGTCATCGAGGATGAGGTCGCCGCCGTCGGTGGTGCCGGCCAGGTTCGTGGCTTTCAGGGCGGCGCGGCCGTCAGCGC
Organism: Actinoplanes sp. NPDC049265; assembly: GCF_043197135.1. Taxonomy (NCBI): domain Bacteria; kingdom Bacillati; phylum Actinomycetota; class Actinomycetes; order Micromonosporales; family Micromonosporaceae; genus Actinoplanes; species Actinoplanes sp. NPDC049265. Next base: position 251,559 of record NZ_JBICSP010000009.1, read on the forward strand.
GGGGCAGGGCGCCGGTGAGTGTGGCGACGAAGACCACCCGCTGCATCAGCTGACCGGTCGTGGCGATCCGGCGCGTCCGGTGCATGTCCGACCAGTGCTGCTGCTCCCGGCGCAGCAGATATTCCGAGAGCTCGTCGGCCGATCCCGGCGGTGTCTTCCCCTGCCCGGCCGCGTCGATGGCCACCAGGGCGGCCATGTGGATCTCCAGGATGGAGTCGAACTTGGGATCGGAAAGATCCATGGGAGGCTGAATGGACTCACTGCCGGGCACATCCATGGCCTTGGCGAAACGGTCCCGGGCCGTGTCGAAGACAGCACGGCGCTCGGCCGGAGCCGTGGCGATGGCCTCGAGCCCGGTCTGCCCGTCCCGAAATCGGTAGATGTCGACGAGCGTGTGGCGCACGCTCGACCACCAGCTGCCGGGCCGGGCCAGCATGAGTACGCGGACCCGCTCGTACCCGGTGCGGGTGATCCGTCCGCAGCACTCCAGGAGCTGATCCGTCGGCCACCGTTCGGCGTAGTCGATGATCACGAGCAGCCCCGGGGCGTCACGTGGATCGTCGAGCTTCAGCAGGGGCTGGTGGCGGCTGTTGTCGGCGTAAGCCTCGCCGACATGCCAGCCGTCGGCCACCGAATCACCGGCGAACTGCCGGGCGAGCCGGGTCTTCCCATGGCCACCGGGCGCGTGGATCAGCTTGATCTGACGCGGCCGGCTCTCGTCCCGCCAGGCCAGGAGGTCACCGCGGAGCTTGTCCCGGCCGTAGAAGGGCACGACCTCGTTGCGAACGTCCAGCAACTGACTCGGTGCCAGATCCTCGACGGAATCAACCTCGGCCGGCACCCATCGGGCGACCCGGTAACCCGAGGCGCCGCCGCCCTGGTAGATGTTCATGGTGGTCGCCAGGTAGGCGTCTCCACCGACATCCAGGCGCTTCTCCACCGTCGACTCCGGGTCAGTCGTCACGCGGCTGGTGCACTGTCATCTCATGCGCGCTGTATGAGGTCTTCGCCGAGATGTTGAACGTGGACCCGCCGGCCGGTGGAGCCGGCGACGGCCGCGCCGGCGTCTCCCCGGAGGGACCGGCCTCGCCGGCGGGCGGCTCGGAACTCGGCCGCTGCACCGGCTGGGCGGCCGATCTCCGTGGCTCGCGCTGGGGGTCACGCCGGCTCGCGAAGACACCGGCGACGCCGAAAACGATCGTCGCCGCGGCGCCGACGATGCTCGACCACTGGTCGGCGCGGCCGAGCCCCTGCTTGGCCAGGAAGACGAACCACAGCGCCGATGCCGCGCCCAGCAGGAAACACACGATGGCCACGGCAACCCAGCGACGGCGTGTCATGACCGTATGGTTACCCAAGGGGGCGGCTTTTAGAAGTCTACGTTGGGACAAAGGTTCACGATCGGCCCTAACCTCGGCGCAGACCCTGTACCCCCCACCGGACGAGGAAGCCGGCACCGGCGGTGGCGCCGAGGGTGATCAGCAGGAGGATGGCCAGGACGACCTTCTCGTCCTGGGTCACCACGGCCACCACCATGATCAGGTCGAGCAGCAGCAGACCGAGGGCGGCCAGGCCGCCGACGACCACGGCGGCGATCCGGGCGCCGTGCGACCCAGCCGGGGCTGCGGCGGCGGACCGTTGCGGCACCGGGATGTTCTCGGGGCTGCGAGGTGGCTGGTTGACGCGGGCCGGGGCCGGGACCCGGGCATCCAGGTGCGGGATGGCGGCCGCCGAGCCGGCGTACAGGGTGGGCTCGACCCGTACCGTGATGCCGTCCGCGCCGACCAGCAAGCGGCCGCCATCCGGCCAGGCCAGCATCACCGACACGTCGGCGTAGCGGACGGTGGCGACGTCGGTCTCCTCGACGACGCTGACGCCGTCGTCGCCGACCACCAGCCGGACGGTGTTGTTCTCCAGGCTCGGGTGGATGTGACCCTGCACGGTGGCGTGGGAGCCGGTCGGGGCGGCAGCCAGGCCGGCCCACTCGGCCGAGCGGCCGCCGGGGGTCATCAGCAGGCCCGTGGACCAGGCCTGGGCGGCCACCTCGGTCAAGGCCGCGGGGGTGACGGCGCGGATGTCGGCCAGGATCTGTGGCAGCTGCTCGACCGGGCGGCCGGAGGCCAGGTTGAACGCCTGGCCGGGCAGGCGGCCACCGCGCTCCTCGGCCTGGGTGAGTTCGTCGCAGCGGTGGCCGATGACCGTCGCCACCTCCTTCTCGTCGACCCGGCCGAAGCGCAGGGCGGCCAGGCCGTCGAGGAAACCGCCGAGCACGGCGCCGCGCTTCTCGGGCAGGGCGTCGGCGGCGGCGGTGATCAGCGCGGTGCCGTCCGTACGCGGGTCGTAGTCGGTGTTGACCGAGTAGGACAGGCCCTGCTCCTGGCGCAGCGACCGCATCAGCGACCGTTCCAGCACGCCGGTGAACACCCCGGACGCCGCGGCCCGGGGCACCACCGCGTCCCAGACGACGGTGCCGGCCGAGCCGCGGAAATACGCCGGGGTGCGGGGCAGCGCCGACGACGGGCGCGGGACCGGGCGGCGCGGGCCGTCGGGCAGGTCCAGTCGCAGGCCGGCCGGCACCTCGTCGGCGGCGATCCACAGGGCGGCGTTGCCGCGGGTGAAGTAGGCCGCCACCCAGGCGCGCAGCTCCTCGGGGCCGATCGCCGGCAGGCCCCACTCGGGGTAGGCGCTGAGCCCGAAGTCGCGGGCGCCGTACCGCCACAGCGACATCGAGTCGGCCAGTCCGCCGGCTCGGCTGCCGCGCTCCGTACGCAACAGCTCCTTCTCGACGTCGAGCCGGTGCATCGGCAGGTCCCGCAACGACGTGCAGACCCCGGTCAGGAACGCGGCGACCTCGTCGGCCGTACCCTGCGTATGAAAGTAGGTGAACTCGGGCGTCGTGGTGCCGTTGTAGTGGTGGTCGGCCACCCCGAAACCGTGCAGCGCCAGATGCTCGACCAGATGCGTGATCCCGCGCCGGGCCAGCGTCTCGTCGGCCTGTCCGACCCGGAAGACCAGCCCGCCGTGCATCGGCCCGGTGGTGGGTCCGATCATCGCGGGTACGCCGTCGATCTCGATCTGCCGCATCAGTTCTCTCCCCGCATGGCCCAGGCGCGGGCCTCGTGCAACGCTCCCGTCGGCATGGTCGAATACATGTCCCACGGCGCCATCGCCGCCCGCGCTCCCATCAGCCGGAACACCCGGGCCGCGTACTCCCGGTCGCCGTACCGGTGGAAGGCCAGGGCGAACGTGCCCAGAGCCTGGTCGGCCGGGTAGATGCCGGGCGTAAAGGCGTGGTTGAGGACCGACCGCTCGGCCGCCGCGCGCAGGTCGGGCAGGGTCTGCTGCAGGTAGGTCCGCTGGTCGGCGCCGCCGATCTCGCCCAGATGCTCGAGGTGCGCCTCGGCCACCAGCATCCCGTGCGGCGCGCCGGGCAGCGCGGCCAGCATCCGCTCGTTCGCGAAGGCGTGGGCCTGCTCGAAGGTGCCGCTCCACTTCGGCAACAGCTGTTGCAGGTGCTGGACCTGGGCCGGCAGGTGGTGCTCGTCGATCGCGGCCAGGCGGGCGTACCGGCGGGTCTCCTCGTCGACGCCGAGCGAGATGCCACGGGCGCTGAGCAACCGGGAGGTCCAGATGGCGGGGTCGGCCGGATGCCGGGCGGCCCCCTCCAGCAGCACCTGTTCGGCCCGGTGGAGCCACTGGAAGAAGCCGCGCCACTGCTCGGGGCGGACGTGCTGGGCCCGCGCGGCGGTCCGGATGTTCCAGCCGGTGATGATCAGGAACTGGCCGAGCAGGGCGAACGCGGCGCCGTCGGCCGGGTCGCGCTGGACCAGGCCGCGCAGGAAGTCCTCGGCGATCCGCTCTTCGGCGCCGAGCCCGATCAGCCTGGTCCGGTCCTCCGCGGTGGCCGTGTCGAGGACGGCCCGGCAGGCCGTCCAGTCAAGCCGGTGCAGCGCGTCGCGGAAGGTGGCGAACTGAGGGAACAGCTGGGCCACGTCGGTCTGGAACGTGTGGGGCACCGGAGCATCCTAGAGATCGACGGCGAGGACCGCCCAGCCGGCCGCGTCCAGCCCGGCGTGGCCGGGTTCGCCGAGGTCGGCCCGGCCGGCCAGCACCTCGCGGGCGTCCGGGGCCGGAACCGACAACGGGGTGTCCGCGGTCGAGAGGGCCACCAGCAGCCGGTGCTCGCCGTCGGTCTGCTCGTAGACCAGGGCTTCGTTGGCGACGTGGTGCACGACCGTGCGGGAGCGGTGCAGCCACGGGTGGCGGCGGCGCACCGACAGCAGTTCCTGGTGCAGGTGGAAGGTGGGCAGGCCGACCGGTGACAGGTCGGCCGGCGAGTCCGGGAAGGGCGGGCGGATCTCGTCGTCGCCGCCGGCCCGGTCGTACTTGACGCCGCGGAAGGCGTGCTCGTCGCCGGCGTACACCGCCGGGGTGCCGCCGACGGTGGCCAGGACGGTCACGGCGTGGGCGAGGTGCCGTTCGTCGGTCAGGCGGCTGGCGATCCGGGTGACGTCGTGGTTGCCGAGGAAGGTCCAGGGTGCGAAGAGCTCGACGAAACCGTCGTGGCGGCCCAGCGCGTGGGCCAGCTCGTAGAAGTTGCCGTCGTTGAGCGACGACCAGATGGCCTTCCACAGCTCGTACTGGGTCACCGAGTCGAGCTTGCCCTCGGTCACGAACGCGGTGTAGTCGCCGTGGATGACCTCGCCCATCAGGTACGCGCCGGGATGCGCGGCGCGGACCCGGCCGGCCACCCGGGCCCAGAAGGCGAGCGGGATCGCGTACGCCACATCGAGCCGGAACCCGGTGACGCCCCGCCCGAGCCAGTGCTCCATCACCTCGGCGACGTGGTCGGCGACGGCCGGGGTGTCGTGGTTGAGCGCGACCAGGTCGTGGTGCCCCTCGAAATCGTCGTAGTCCGGCTCGTCGCCGCCGGTCCAGCGCAGCCGGAACCAGTCCGCGTAGGCCGACGACGGCCCGTTGCGCAGCACGTCCTGAAACGCCCAGTGCCCCCGGCCGACGTGGTTGAAGACCCCGTCGAGCAGGACGTGTACGCCGCGTTCGCGGGCCGCCGCCACCAGCGCGTCAAACTCGGCGTCGCCGCCCAGCCGCGGGTCGATCCGCCGGTGGTCGACGGTGTCGTAGCCGTGCGTCTCGGACGCGAAGACCGGCCCGAGGGCGATGCCGTTGGCGCCGAGGGCGAGCACATGGTCGAGCCACGGGACGAGTCGCTCCAGCCCACCGTGGTCCCCGACGAACCCGAGCGGATAAACGTGCCACCAGATCGCATGTTCCTGCCAGTCCACCGCCGGAGCGTAAGGCCTGTTTCAAATTCTGTCCCGGGGCGCTTCCCTCTGGTGGTGAATTTGGAACGGGCCTAACCGACTTGATCTGTGTACTTGGCGGTAGCTTTTCGGCCACCCGACGCGCTTAGATTCACCTACGTCTATTTCTTCGGGAACCTTGGGGTTGCAGATGCGAGGTCGCAGCAGGATCGCCCTGATCGTCGCCGGGGTGCTGGCCGGAGTGGGGCTGGCCGCGCCGGCACACGCGGCGGTCAGCCGGGAACAGCTGGCGTTGCGCTGGGCACCGATCCACTACCAGGACGTGGACGCCACCGGGGACCACGCCCTGGGCGGCAAGTCCGACTACATCGCCGCGTACGACTTCGACGGCGACCTGAACGGCCGCAACAACTGGGACCGGGCCGGCTCCGGCTCACTGGCCGCCACCGCCTACTACTCGGTCGTCGAGACCGGCAGCCACTGGTACATCACCTACTTCTTCTTCCACCCGCGGGACTGGGTGGACCACCCGTTCTTCGAGAACGAGCACGAGAACGACGGCGAGGGACTGCTGCTGTCGATCGAGCGCGACGGCACCGACTACGGGGTGCTGCGCTCGGCCGTGACGGTGGCGCACAGCGACTTCTACTCGTACACGCCCTCGGGCAGCACCTGGACCAGCGGGCGCGAGTCGGTCGACGGCACCCTGCAGCTGCAGTCGTCGCCGCACGACTCGTTCCAGCACCCGGTCACCGCACAGGAGGCCAAGGGGCACGGGCTGAAGGCGTACCCGCAGTACAACATCAACGGCGACGGCATCGTCTACTACCCGTCGACCGTGGCCGAGACACCCTCCACCGGCGACGACCGGGACGTGCAGTACAAGCTGGTCGACATCTTCGCCGGCGGCGGGCTGTGGGCGCAGCGCAACAACGCGAACCTGTTCGCGTCGCTGGGCACCTTCGCCGGTGACACCAGCGGCGGCTGCGGCCAGGGCACATACGGCTGCGGCACCAACTCGGCCAACGCGCCGTGGGGCTGGGACGACGGCAACGACGTGCCCGGCCGCGGCGAGCTCGCGTCCGACCCGGCCAAGCTGGTCACCGAGTACTTCACGATCCCGGTCGCGGTGTCCCGCACCTACTCCTACAACCCGTACCGCACCGAGGCCAAGGAACTGGCCCGCCTGGACAAGGTCGCCCCCCGCGTCGAGGACTAGTCGTCGCGCAACCCGTCGAGGATCTGGCGGAGTATCTCCGGAGTGCGCTGCGGAGGCTCCGCCTCGATCGACAGCCGGCCCATGGCCTCGGCGTACTGGTCCACGTCCTCGCGTTTGTCCAGGTAGAGGCCACTCGTGAGGTGCTCGATATACACCACGTCGGGCACGTCCGAGTGGCCGAAACGCAGGATGGAGAATGCACCGCCGGCTGCCGCGTGGCCCCCCGAGCGGAAGGGCATGACCTGCAGGCGTACGTTGCGGAGCTTGCTGACCTCGAGCAGGTACTCGATCTGCTCGCGGAGCACGGCCACCCCGCCGATCGGGCGGCGCAGCACCGCCTCGTCCAGCACCGCCCACACGCGCGGCGGGTCGGGCCGAGTCAGCAGCTGTTTGCGGGCCATCCGGAACTCGGCGCGCCGGGCGATCTCGGCCTGCGCCTTGCTGCCGTGGCCGAGCATGATGACGGCCCGGGCGTACGCGTCGGTCTGCAGCAGTCCCGGCACGAACTGGATCTCGTACGTGCGGATCAGCTCGGCCGCCTGCTCGAGGTCGAGGTAGTTCTGGAACCAGGTGGTGAGCACGTCGCCGTACGCGTGCCACCAGCCGGGGGTGTTCGCCTCGCGGGCCAGGGCCAGCAGCCGGGCGTGCTCGCTCTCGTCCTCGATGCCGTAGAGCCGCAGCAGGTCGGTGACATCGCGCTCCTTGAACGCGACCCGGCCCAGCTCCATCCGGCTGATCTTGGACTCGGAACCCCGGATGGCCCACCCGGCCTGATCGCGGGTGATGCCCTTGGCCTGCCGTAGGCTGCGCAGACGGGCGCCCAGCTGCATGCGCCGGACGGTGGGCCCGCCGTTCTGCTGTGTGCCGGCCACGTCAGAGCACGCTCGGATCCGCCGTGGAGTGCCTGTCCACCGTGGATCCACCTCGCACTACGTCCGTCACGCCTCTTCCCTCGATCAGGTGATTCAAAGATCGGCGCAAGCATAGACCGCTCCAACGTGCAAATTGCACCGGCCGGAGGGACAACGATGTCGGACTTGGTGTACCAACCCACCGCCGAGCAGCTCCGGCGCTGGTCAGGGCAGCGGGTGGGCGGCACCCTGCGGCTGACCGGCCCGTGCCCGGCCTGCGGGCGGGACGTCACCGCGGCCGTGTCGGCGACCCTGGACGGCCTGGAGACGCTGGACGCCGGCGCACCCGCTCCGGCCGGCCGGACCGTGTCGATCGCCTGCACAGCGGGCTGCGGGCGGCGCTGGAACGCGCGGGCCGAGGTCGAGGCGAGCGGCCGGGCGCGGCTGGCCCCGTCGCCGGACGCACGGCTGGACGAGGCGGCCGAGGCCTGGCGGGTGGCCGGCACCGAGCAGGAGGGCCGGCTGCGGGCCGCGGCGGAGAAGTGGATCGCCGGGGTCACCGCGCTACTCGGCGTCCTCACCGTCGGCGGGGTCGGGCTGGCCGCGGAACCGATGCGCAAGCTGGCCCTGGGCGGCCGGTTCGCGGTGGCGGCCGTGGTCGCGGTGGCGGTGGTCGCGGCCGGGCGGGCGATCGTGCTGGCCTACCGGGCGGCGTACGGCTGGCCGCGCCGAACCTCCGCCCCCGACGACGCCGCCCTGCTGGAGTGGCACGCCCGCCGGCGCGAACAACCCTCGGTCATCGCGCGGCGCCTGCGCGGCGCGGCCACTGCGGCCGGGGTGGCACTGGGCGCGCTGGTCGTGGCGGCCACCCTGACCTGGTTCCTGCCCGCCGCCCGGCCGCCGGCGCCACTGGTCCGGGCCACCATGCGGGACGACGCGACGGTGTGCGGGACGCTGCTGGCGGCGACCGCCGACGGATCCCTGCGGGTCCGCCGGGCCGACGACGGCGAGGTCGCCACCCTGCCCGGAGCCGAGGTCCGGCGGCTCAGCCCGGTGGAACGCTGCTGACCGGAATCGCCCGGTTGTAGGTGGGCCGCTTCCACGACTCGTGCACCGGCTCGCCGCCCTGGTGGATCCCGGCCAGCGTCCAGTCCAACGTGAAGCACGGCGACCCGGACGAGCCCGCGTCGGTGTCGGCGGTGTGCCTGATCAGCCCCTCCTCGACCGCCGCGACCTGCCCGAAGCGCATCTGGACGGGCCCGCCGAGCAGGTGCTGCAGCACGACCAGCTGATCGCCCGCGGCGACCCGAGCCGGTTTCACCTCGACCCAGCCGCGCATGGCGGCCGACGGCTCCCCCACGCCGCCGAGCGACTCCTCGCCGGCCGCGGTCGCCAGCGCCAGCACCGCGAGGTCCCGATCGGGATCGGCGGCGGCGACCCCCGCCACCCCCACCGTTGTCCCCTGGAAGATCGTCAGCCCGGTCGCGTCGGCCCGGTAGTCGAGCCGCAGCCGGACCTCCTCCAGATCACCCTGCCGGATCACGTGATAGCAGGTCAGGCAGCGGTCGGGGGCGATCAGGAAGCCGGTGCCGAGCGGACGGTCGCCGCGTTCCAGCCGGCCGACCTGACCCTCCAGTTCACCCAGCCGGGTCCGCCAGCGGGCCGGGTGCAGGTCGGGCATCCGGTCGCTGAGGATGCTCTCCAGACCGTCCGGTTCGGCCGCGGCCAGCTCGAGCCCCGCCGCCACCGCGCGCAGGCCGGGATGCCCCGGACGGGACTGCCGGGCGGCCACCACCAGGTGATCGATCCAGCCCTCGCTGGCGGCGGCGCGGATCAGGTCGTACACGATGGACTCGTAGTTGCCGGCCATGGTGATCCGGGCCCGGTCGCGGGACAGCCGGTAATAGAGCATCTCGTCCAGCCGCTGCGGCGAGAACGCCTCGATCAGGGCCTCACTCAGCCGTTTCGCCGTACGCCCGTCGAGCACCCGGCCACTATAGTCAGCACCAGAGTGGAGGGACGGAACCATCACGCTCACCGGCGAACAGTTGCGCGGCCTATCCGAGGCGCTGCTGGACGCCTACCCCGAGCGCGACGACCTCGAACAGCTGTTCTTCTTCTCCCTCGACCGCCGGCTCGGCGACTACGTCGGCGAGGCGGGCATGCGGACCGTGGTGTTGCGCCTGCTCCAGGCGGCCCAGTCCGAGGCGTGGCTCGACCAGCTGATCGACGCCGTGCTCGATGACCGCGGCGACAACCCGGCGCTGCGGGTCTGGGCCGGCGGCCGGTCCCGCTCGGCGCCGGAACCCCTGCCGCCGCCCGACCAGCGGCTGCTCGACAGCAAGTACTTCGACCTGCGCGAGGTGCGCCACCGGATCCGCGAGGCCCGCCGCGGCGCGACCGGCGGCCTGCTCGCGCTCGGGCTGCCCGACACCGAGATGATCGTGGTCAAGAAGCTGTGCGACTGGCTCCCGCACCTGCTCGGCGCGGTCGAGCCCAAGGAGCTCCTGGCCCTGCGGCCCGACCTCGGCTCGGTCGACGCACGGGTCAAACAGGTGCTGTCCTACCTGCCCGACCTGGACACCGTCAACGTCGTCCTGCCCGTCCTGGCCGCCGGGGTGCCCGCCTCGGTGACGGCCGCGTTCTGGACGGGCGTTCGGCAGCAGGTCGGCGTCCAGCGGCACCTGCTGGTACCCATCTTCGTCGGCGCCTCGGCCGTCCCCGACGGCGTGACCTCGCTGGCCGCGCCGAGCATCCACCCGTCCGACGTGGCCGACTGGACCGAGCAGATGGTCGGCCGGCTGGGCTGGGACCCACGCCTGGCCGGGCCGTGGAGCTCCCAGATCATTCTCGACTGCGGCGGCGAACCGATCGACACCCGGCGGATGTTCGAGGTGATGGACCGGTCCATTCGCGACGTCCGGCACCGACAAGCGGCGTTCCGGCGCCGGCTGGAGGAGTTGACCTAGATGCCGACCCGCCACCGTGTCGACACGTCGACCTGGTACGACGCGTCCGCCGAGCAGCCGCCGGCCCGCGAGATCGAGGACGCCGCGAGCGACGTCGCGCAGCCGTCGGCCCATACGGTGGCCCGGGAGCCCTACCGCGCGAGCGAGCGCCTGCAGGCGGCGGTCAACCTCGCCGTCGGGCTGGGCCGGCCGTTGCTGCTGCAAGGCGACCCGGGCGTCGGCAAGACGCGGCTGGCGCACGCCGTCGCGTACGCGCTGAATCTGCCCTTGGAGATCGCGCCGATCAAGTCGACCAGCCGCGGCCGGGACCTGCTCTACACCTACGACGCGGTCCGCCGTCTGCACGACGTCCAGCTCCGGGGCCGGGTCGGCGACGCCCGCGACTACATCCGGCTGGGGCCGCTCGGCCGGGTGATCGCCCGCGCGCAGCACGGCCGGCGCTCGGTGCTCCTGATCGACGAGGTCGACAAGGCCGACCTGGACTTCCCCAACGATCTGCTGCACGAGCTGGACGCTCTCGCGTTCGCCTTCGACGAGGTGCCCGGCGCCGGTCACGCGGTGCCCGCCGACCGTCCCGACCTGCGGCCGATCATCGTGGTCACCAACAACGAGGAGAAGGCGCTGCCCGGCGCCTTCCTGCGGCGCTGCATCTTCCACTACGTCGAGTTCCCGGCCGCGCACGCCGACCTGGACGACATCCTGACCATGCACGGGGTGGACCGGCCGGAGCTGCGGACCGCGGTGATCGAGATGATCGACCGGTTGCGTGCGCTCGACCTGGCCAAGAAGCCCGGCCTCAGCGAGCTGCTCGACTGGGCCGGCTTCCTGCAGGCGGTCGGCACGCCACCGGACGAGGTGGCGGCGCTGCCCTATCCCGAGGCGCTGCTCAAGCAACGCGGCGACCAGCAGCGCGCGCTGGATCGACTCGGCCGGTCGTGACCGCGTCGCCCGCCTTCATCCACGACCTGGTGGTGCGCCTGCGCCGCCGCGGTCTGCCGATCGGCGTGGACGACTACGCGACCTTGCGGTCGGCCCTCGCGGCCGGGTTCGGGCTGGGCTCGTCGGACGAGTTACGCGACCTGTGTGTCGCGCTCTGGGCCTCGTCGGTGGCCGAGCGCGAGATGATCGTCGCGGCCTTCGCGGCTTCGGAAACCCCGTTCTGGTACGCCTCCGCGCCCGCCGAGCCTCCCGCGGCCCCGTCCCCGATGCCAGACGTGGAACCCGCCGGCCCCACGGAACCCGTCGTTCCCCCGGCGGCCGAGCCCCCGCCGTCCCCCGCCCCGGCCGTGCGGCCGTTCCCCGGCGTGACCGGGCCGCCGCCGCCCACCGGCGAGTGGGATCCGACGCTGGTGGTGAACGCCCAGCACCCCTTGACCGCCCGGGAGATCGCCCAGACCTGGCGCCGGTTACGGCGCCCGGTCCGCACCGGTCCACCGTCCGAACTGGACATCGACGCCACCGTCGACCGCTACGCCCGCACCGGCGTCGCCACCGGCCCCGTGCTGCTCCCACCCCGCCGCAACACCGCCCGCTTGCTGTTGATGGTGGACCGGCAGGGCTCGATGACCCCCTACCACGCCTTCATCGACCACCTGCTCGACGAGATCCGCAACGCCGGGCGGCTGGACGCGATCCGGGTGGCGTACTTCCGCAACCTCCCCGGCCGCGCCCCCGACTCCCTGCTGGCCGAACTGCCGGACCCGTTCACCCCCGAGCTCGACCCGGTGCTGGCCCAGATCCGCCCCCTGACCGGCGGCCGGCTCTACGCCGACCCGGCCCTGACCGAACCGGCCCCCCTCGAATCGGCCCTCGTCCCCGGCACGGCGACGGCCATCATCAGCGACGCCGGCGCCGCCCGGGGCACCTTCCACACCGGCCGCCTTTTGACCTCGATCGCCCTGGTCAAGGCCCTGCACGGGGCCGGCCACGCGGTCGCCTGGCTCAATCCCGCCCCACCGTCGCGCTGGCCCGGCACCACGGCGGCCCAGATCCGGCGCCACGTGCCGATGTTCCCCTTGACCACCGAGGGCATGTATCGGGCGGTGGACGTCCTGCGGGGCCGCCCGCGTCCCACGGAGCGCCCCGCATGACCACGGCCCTGCACGAGGCCCGCCTGTCGTTGCCGCCCGGCGCGGTCGAGCTGGCCTGCCACGCCGCCGTGCCGGTGGCCCTCGACCCCGGTTTCCTGCACCTGCTCCGGATCAACTTCTTCCAGGACCCGCCCGAGGTCCTCCCCCACGACGCCGAGGCCGCGCTGCTGACCTCCCCGCTGTTCCAGGAGCTGGGCGACGGCCTCTACGAGGTCGAACCGGCCCTGCGCGACCGCCTGTTGTCGGCCCTGGTCGCGGCCTACGGTCCCGGGCGTCTGACCAAGGTCGCGGTCCTCCTGGAGCAGTACACCAACCGAGCCGACCCCTGGCCGTTACGCGAACTCGACTACGCCCAGCGCCTCACCGCCTTGAGCATCGTGCACCCCGACCGGGCGGCCACGTGGCTCGACCGGGCCGCCGCCACCAGCGCCGCCGGCCCTTTGGCCCGCGAGTGGTACGTGGCCATGCGTACGCTCCTGGACCACCGCCCACCCACCCTGGCCGCCGACGTCCGCGCCGCCCTGGGCACCACCGACGTGCGGCGGCTGGGCGAGCTGGCCCTGCTCCCCGGCGCCGACGTGCTCTCCCTGGTGCGCCGCCTGCAGACGATCGCCATGGTGCCGGGCCCGGAGGCGGCCGCCGCCGGCCGCATGATCCAGCACGTCACGGCCGTGATCCCCCCGCCCCGGGTGCCGTCGCTGGCCACCTCGGCCCAGGACCGGTACATCCCGCTCGTCCCGTTGCTGAGTCCGGCGCCACTGGGCAGCGACGACGTCGAGGGGCTGCGACAGCGGGACCCGCGCACCCGCCCGTGGCGCCACCTGCGGGTCCCGATCGGCCGGGCCGACGACGGCGGGGCGCTCGAGCTCGACCTCAAACCGCGTTCCGACGGCGGGGCCGGGCCACACGCCCTGATCATCGGCGCGACCGGAAGCGGGAAGAGCGAACTGTTGCGTACGGTGGTGCTCGCGCTCGCCATCACGCACCGGCCGGACGAGGTCCAGTTCGCGTTCGTGACGCTCCTCGGCCCGGCCCCCTTCGCCGAGTTCGAGGATCTGCCGCACACCGCCGCGATGATGACGAACCTGCTGGCGGACGCGCACCCGGCCCGGCGCGGGCGATACCTGCTGAGTCCGCTGGCCGGGGAGCTGGACCGCCGGCTGGCGGTGCTGCGGGTCGCCGGCCATCCGACGCACCGGTCCTTCCAGGCGGCCCGGGGCAGCAGCGCGTTGCCGTCGCTGATCGTCGTGGCCGACGACTTCACCGAGATCATCGCCGCCGACCCGCACGCCCGCGAGGTGCTGCTGGCGATCGCCGAGGCCGGTGCGTACGCCGGGATGCATCTGGTGCTGACCAACCAGCGCGCCGGTGACGGACGGCTGCTGGGGCTGGGCGACCATTCCACCGTCCGGATCGCCCTGCGGACCGAGAGCGAGGCCGACTCGATCGCCATTCTCGGAACGGCGGGCGCGGCGCATCTGCCCAGGGTGCCGGGGCAGGCCTTCTTCCGGTCGGGCGGGACACGGCCGATTCCCTTCCGGGTGGCCTACGTGTCGGCGCGGCGGCCGGCCGAGCTCACCCGATGGACCGGCATCCTGCACGAGGTGGCCTTCCCCGACCAGCAGGACACCGAGCTCGTCGCGACCGTGCGCCGGCTGGCCGCCCTGGATCCGCCCGTGCCCCGCTTCTTCGTGGACGGAGAGACCAGGTCGGCCACTCTGGGCGACGAGCTGGGGCCGGCCGGGCCCACGCCGGAGCGCGGCTTCCAGGTGCTCCGGCCGGACCTGGAGCGGACGTCCTCGCTGCCGGTCACTCCCTCGAGTGCCGGCCCGTGGGTGCGGGTCGATCAGCCCGTGGTCGTCGGCGGCCCGTCGCCCAGCCGCCGAACGACCGCCCTGGAGACCCTCGCGTGCGGGCTCGCGCTGACCCGTACGCCCGACGAGGCCGATATCGCCCTGCTGGCCCTGGACAGCGGCGGTCTGATGCGCCTGGCCGACCTGCCGCACGTCTTCGTCGCCGCCAACCTCACCCAGGCCGGCCGGATCTACCATCTCTTCGCCATCCTCCGGCTGGTGCTGGGCCAGCCGGTCGCGATCGGCTCGCTCCTCAAGCAGCCGGCCCTCAACCGGCCGACCTTCGTGATCATCGACGGTCTGGGCACCCTCCTCCGCTTCTTCCCTGATCTGCGTCCGTTGACCGCCGAGTTGCTCCGGTTCCGTCCCGACCGGCAGATCCACCTGATCACCACCGAGGCCGGCATGGTCGTCACCGAGCTCGGCACCCGCGTCGACCTCACCGACGTGGAACCGCTGCTGCCGACGCTTCCCGCCGACGATCGGACCCCGGGCTCGGACGCCCGCGAGATCGCACAGCTCGCGGACCGGTACTGGTCGGGCCTCCGGCCGTCCCCACCGCCGCCGCCGGGCCTCCTGCAGCCGGCGGAGCTGGCCGAGGTCCGCCCGAGCGACCCGCTCAGTTACGTGGTCGGCCGGGAGTTACTGACCAGCATCCCGGCGGAGATCGACTTCACCAACGGAACCGGACTGCTGGTCGTGGGCGGCCGTAGCTCGGGCAAGACCGCGTTGCTGCGGCTGCTCGCCACCTCGATCCTGCGTCGCTACGCACGCGACGGCGGCGCCCGGCTGGTGGTCCTCGACCCCGAGGGGGCGCTGTCCGACCTGCGGGACGATCCGGCCGACCGGCGGGACGGGATGATCATGCGTCCCCGGACGGGCTCGGCCGCCGAGTCCCGGCGGCTGATCGCCGAGGTGGCCGAGGTTCTGCGGGGCCGCCTGCCCACGCCGAACCCGGACGCCGAGGCCTTCCGCGGCCGGAGCGACTGGACCGGTGCGGAGATCTTCGTCCTGGTCGACGACCTCGATGAACTCGACGGCCGGGGCGGAACCCTTCAGCCGCTGTTGCCGTTCCTGCCGGAGGCCGCGGATGTCGGACTCCACCTGTTGGTGGCGCACGCGATGACCGATCGTGAGCGGCTCATGCGGGACGAGGCGACCCGAGCCTTGATCGAGCTCAGCGCGACCCAGGTCCTGTTGTCCGGCACGCCGAGACCCAGCCCGGTGCTGGGCGAGGTCATCCCGATCCCGCTGCCGCCGCTCGTCGGCCGCCTGATCGTCCGCTATGCGCCGCTGCGGACGGTGCAGTTCGCCTACGAGCCGCCGTCGGCCGCGGGCACGTAGCGGGCGAGCCAGGCCCGGCCCACCGCACCGAACGGCTCGGCGCCGGCCGTGACCTCGGCCATCAGCCGGTCGGCCTCGGCCCGGGCGGCGGCGATCACGTGCGCCGGGTAGCCGTAGAGCATCTGGTGTTCCTCGAACTCGTCCTCGTCGTCGAGGATGAACCGCCCGTCACGCGTGCGGATGACGTCGAGGTCGAGGTCGACGGCCTCGATCAGGGTGCCGGTGGTGGTCGGCGGGGTGCTGATGTCGATGTAGAGCTCGGTCCGCTCGTCGGCCTCGGCGTTGAAGGCGGCCACGTACCATCCCTCGGCCGGGATCAGGGTCAGGAAGTCGTGCTTCTGGATGTGTGGGGCCTCGTCGCCGCGCTGGATCGTGGTGCCGGCGCGGGTGCCGTACCAGGCGCCGAACGCGTCGGTGCCGAGCGGCTCGATCGCGTAGTGCCAGTGCAGCCGGCCACCCCATTTGGTGAAACGCATCTCCGCCACACCGGTCAACGTAGCGGGAGGAGCGACGGCATCGCTCCTCCCGTACGCGGAAATCACGCGGCCGGTGTGCCGGTGACCTTGAAGGAGTTGGTGCGGCCGACGTTGTCGAAGGAGCCGAAGCCGGCCCGGCCCGACGTGAACGTGGTGTCGCGGGCGGTCATCAGCGGGTCCTTGGCGCCGTCCAGGTAGACGGCGATCTCGCCGGTGGCCGGCAGGTGCTTGACCCGGACCTGGTGGTAGGCGTCGTCGGTGATGGCGGGGTTGGCGCCCCGGCTGCGGCCGTTCCACTGGTAGTCGATGCGTTCACGGTCGGCGTTGTTGACCTTGAAGATGCCGTTGTGCGGGTAGATCGTGTTGTCGGTCGAGACGTGGGCGTAGTAGAACTCGGTGTCCGACCTCCAGCCGAAGATGATGATCACGTCGCGGTTGGTGATCTCGACCGGTGTGTCGAGGCGTACGTTGGCCTTGATCTCGACCGAGGACATGACCGGGCCGGCGGTGAGGATCGCGTATTCGAACGGCCGGCGCGGACCGGGCCGTTCGGCGCCGGCCTCGGCCAGGATGACCTCGCGGCCGGTGAACCGCCACTTCGACGGGGTGACGGGACGCCAGTTGGTCGGCCGCAGGGTGTCCGCCACCCTGGTCGTCCCGGCCGGGGCGGCGGCGAAGGTGTGGGTTCCGGTGACCTTCCAGATCTTGCCGTTGGCCTTGGCCAGGATGTAGAGCTCGCCGGAGCGGTCGGTGCCGAAGCGCAGGTCGACCCGGTTGGGGTCGCCGACCGAACCGGGCCCGGAGATGTCCTGCATCCTGATCGGCGTGCCGCTGTCGGTGAACAGGTTGAGCCGGTGGATGGTGGCCGGCGCCGCGCCGCGTTTCATCTCGGACGTCTCGGTGTAGAAGACCCAGCCGCTGACCAGGTCGCCGAAGACGTACTTGCCGCGCAGGGCGGGAATGGCGTCGCCGCGGTAGACGAAGCCGCCGGCAACGGCGACGCCGACGTCCGTGGTGCAGTTCCAGCCGGGTGCGGGGTTGTGGTCGTACTCGGCCACGGGATAGACGTAGCCGGCGTCGTCGGCCGGCAGCGGGTAGAGCCGGTCGCAGGGGTTCGCCGGCGTACGGTCGAACCGGTACCGCCCCTCGCGGTCGCTCCAGCCCAGGTTGTCCCCGGCCCGCACCTCGTAGATCGACTCGATGGCGTGCTCGCCGATGTGGCCCAGGTAGAGCCGGCCGGTGGCTTTGTCCCAGCTGAACCGGTGCGGGTCGCGGAAGCCGTAGGCGTAGATCTCACCGAGCCGGCCCGGCTGCCCGACGAACGGGTTGTCGACGGGTATGCCGTAGCGGCCGTTGGGCGCGTTGGTGCCGCGCGGGTCGATCCGGATCAGCTTGCCGTGCGGCATGGCCAGGTTCTGCGGGTCGGTGTTGCCGACGCCCTGGCCGCCGTCGCCGACCGCGAGGTAGAGCAGGCCGTAGTCGGCGTCGCCCGTCCTGGCGTACGGATTGAAATTGATCTCCTGTACGCCGTGGATCTGACCGCCGAAGCCGATCCGCAGCACCTCACGATGGGTGCCCGAGAACGTGTCGGCGGCCGGGTCGGTGGCCTTCCACTCGGTGATGATGGCCTGGTAGATCGTGTTGGCCTGCTGATAGTCGGGTGTCCGGGTGGCGTTGGCGACGGCCGTGGTGTGGATCGTGTAGAACAGGCCGTTGCGCTGGAACTCCGGGTGGAACGTCACGTAGCCGAAGCCCTGGCCGAGCCCGCGTCCGGAGAAGAACTCGGGCGCGAAGGTGGCCTGCACGTCGAGGTAGACGTGCGGCGTGCCGTTGTCCACGAGGTAGAGGTTGCCGTTGAGATCAGGAACGGCCCGGCGCCCCGAGCCGTCGGGCAGTTCCATGATCGTGTTGATCCGGGCGATCCGGTTGAGCCGCTGGTCGATCAGCGGCGGGTTGGTGAACGACTGCGGGAACTGGGCGTACTCGGACAGGACGAGGCCGAGCCGGGAGGTGACCGGCTCGGTCGGCACCGGGTCGTAGACCGGCGCGTCCGCGGCGTGCGCGGCGGGTACACCGGCCAATGTGGACAACAGAAGCGCGGAAGCCATGACGGCGAAGCGGCGCATGATTACCCCCGAATCATGTAGCGGTACTGGTTCGCGACCTCACGCGAGGACAGCGATCGGCTGAGGAACATGAGCGCGTCCATCCGGCAGTCGCACGGGTTCCGGTCGGCGGACCCCGGCCAGGGAAAGCTGCCGCCGATCTTGATGCCGCGCGGATCGGTGGCCGTGGTGACGTGCGGGCCCAGGCCGTTGACGAGCCACGGGTCGTCGTCGCGGGTGTAGAAGCCGGGCACCGGCTTTCCGTCGCGGTAGAGCGCCATGGTGCCGTTGGTGAAGTCGAAGGTGGCGGCCAGGTGCACCCACTGGCCCTTGGGCAGCAGGGTGCGCCAGTCCTCGTCGGCGGCGAAGGTCTGCGAGTCGCCGCCGTCGATCCGTCGGCCGAGGGCGACCAGCCGCAGCGTGCCGTCGACGTCGATCAGTTCGAGCAGCGCGCGGACGGCGTGGCCGTCGGAGTCGCCGGAGAGCACGCCGGTGAGCCCGATCGCGTTGAACCCGGCGGCCGGGCCGTCCATGTCGCGCTTGAACCAGCCCATCGTGGTCGCGCCCGCGGTGGCGTTGAACGCGCGCAGCGTGCGCACGCCGCCGGCCGACCAGATGCCGGCCTTCCAATCGTCGTTGACGCCGTTCTTCGGGCCGGTCCGCAAGACCTTACGGCCGCCGGGGTACGCGCGGTCGGCCACGCGTTGCGCCACGCCTCCGTTGATCAGCTCGATCTCGGTGCCGCTGCGGCCCTGGTCCCGTTCCAGGGCGGGGTCGCCGGGCACCGGATGGTCGAAGTCGTAGTAGGCGACGAGGTCGTCGCGCAAGGCGGGATGGACGCCGGGCGGGCCGGCCGCCGAGGCGTTGACCGGTGCCGTGGCGTCACCCACCGCGAGGACCGCGGCGACGACGGCCAGGGCACGTCCGGCTCGGTTCATGGGGTCACCTTTCTTCCGGAGGCGGGCCGGCCACCGAGATAGAGCTCACCCAGCTGCGGGTCGGCCAGGAGTTCGGCGGCGGGACCGGAGATGTGTACGCGGCCCAGGTCGAGCACGCAGCCCAGGTCGGCCGTCTCCAGCGCGCGGCGGGCGTTCTGCTCGACCAGCAGCACCGCGGTGCCGGCGTCGCGCATCCGCACCACCTGCTCGAAGACGGTGCTGGTGGCCTTGGGGTCGAGGCCCATGGACGGTTCGTCGAGCAGCACCACCGACGGCTCGACCATCAGCGACCGGGCGAACTCGACCTGTTTCTGCTGCCCGCCGGAGAGCAGCCCGGCCGGCGCGCCCCAGCGGTCGGCGACCACCGGGAAGATCTCCTTGACGAACTCCACGCGCTCGGCGATCTTGGCCTTGTCCGTGATGGTGTACGCGCCCAGGCGCACGTTCTCCTCGACGGTCATCTCGCGGAACACGCTGTGCCCCTGCAGCACGAGCGAGACGCCGGCCGCGAGCATCTTCTGCGGCCCCAGGCCGGTGACATCCCGACCGTTGACCAGGATGCGTCCCTCGCGCGGCGCGAGCAGCCCGCTCGCCACCTTGAGCACAGTGGACTTACCGGCGCCGTTCGGCCCCACGAGGCACACGATCGAGCCTTTGGGCACCCCGACACTGAAGCCGCGCAGCACCGGCGCCGCGCGGCCGTATCCCGCGATGACGTTTTCCAGGGCGAAGAGATCAGACACCAAGGTACGCCCCCAGCACACGCTCGTCGGACCGGATGACCGACGGCGGCCCCTCGGCGATCGGGCGCCCCCGGTCGAACACCACGATGTGGTCGCTGATGCTCATCACCAGGTCCATGTTGTGCTCGACGATGACGAAGGTGCGGCCCTCGGCGTTGAGCTCGCGGACCAGCGCACCGATCCGGTCGAGCAGCGCCGGGTTGACGCCGCCGGCCGGTTCGTCGAGCAGGATCGTCCGCGGCCCGGCCATCAGCACCCCGGCCAGTTCGAGCAGTTTCTGCTGGCCCCAGGACAGGTTCCGGGCCTCGACGCCGGCCAGGTGCTCGATGCCGAGCCGGGTCAGCCAGCTCCGGGCCCGGTCGACCTCGGCCGGGTGCCGGGCTCCGCGCAGCGCCCGGCCGATCCCGCCGGGCCGGACCGCGGCGAGCACGTTGTCCAGCGCCGTCATCCGCGGGAAGACCCGGCACAGCTGGAACGTGCGCCCGATCCCGGCCTTGGCGATCGTGTGCGGCGCTTTCCGGGTGATGTCCCGGCCCTGGTACGTCGTCGTGCCGCTGTCCGGCCGGATCATCCCGGTGACACAGTTGAAGAACGTCGTCTTGCCCGACCCGTTCGGCCCGATCAGCGCGTTGACCCGGCCGGGCCGGAACCTCACGGTCGCGCCGTCCAGGGCGGTCACCCCGCCGAACGCCTTCCGCAGCTCCGCGGTCTCCAGGCTCATCGCGACTCCCCCGCCTTGCTCAGCTCGCGGAGCTCGGCCGCGGTCACCTCGCGGATGGTGGCCGAGTCGTCCGGCCGGAACCGCCGGACCAGCGCGCCGATCGCGGGCAGCACGCCGTCGGGCATGAACAGCACGACCAGGCCGAGCAGCAGACCGGTGGCCACCAGGTGCAGCTGCGTGTCGCCGAAGGACACCTTGAAGTACTCCAGCGCGACGCCGACCACTATCGCCCCGACCACCGGCCCGAACAGGTTGCGCACCCCGCCCAGCAGGGCCATCAGCACCAGGTAGGACCCGCTGAGGATGGAGAACTGGAACACCGGGTCGAGGTCGCCGAACCAGAGCGCGTAGAGGCCTCCGGCCAGCGCCGTGAACACCGCCGAGACGACAAAGACGATCAGCTTGTACGCGAAGGTCGGCGTACCCAGCGCCTCGGCCTTGTCCTCGTCCTCCCGGATCGCCTTGAGCCCCAGCCCGAACCGGGACCGGTCGACCAGCCACCACGCGAGCAGGGCCAGGGCGAGCAGCCCGGCGTAGAGGAACCAGAACGCGCGGTGGTGCTCGGGGCGGGACAGGCCGGGGAACGGTCGCGGGACGACCAGGCCGTGCGAGCCGCCGGTGAACGACGCCCAGCTCTGGAAGACCAGCAGCAGGATCAGCACGATGGCGATGGAGACGATGACGAAGGAGGCTCCGCGTACCCGCAGCGCGGCCATCCCCAGCGGCACCGCGAGCAGGCCGATCAGCGCGGCCGCGACGAACAGCGCGACGAACGATCCCAGCCCGGCCCGGGTGACCAGCAGGCCGGTGGCGTAGCCGCCGAGGCCGGCCAGCGCGCCGTGGCCGAGCGAGATGTAGCCGGTGAGGCCGCCGACGAAGTTCCACGAGGTGGCGAGCACGGCGTAGTTGAGGACGACGACGCCGGCCGAGAGGATGTACGGGTTCGGTGCCAACGAGGGAAAGAGCAGCAGGGCCGCGGCCAGCACGACGGCGGCGCCGAGCCCGCCCCACCTAGAAACGTTGCGCAAGGCGGCCTCCGAAGAATCCCCGCGGCCGGAAGGCCAGCGTGGCGAACAGCGCCAGGTAGAAGACGGTCTGCGCCCAGGTCGGGCCGAGCGGGATCTGCAGCAGGCCCTGGGCCAGGCCGAGGATCATCGCCGCCACCGCCGCGCCGGGCACGCTGCCCAGACCGCCGACCACGATGATGGCCATCAGCGGCCCGATCCAGTGCCAGTGCAGCGACGGGTAGATGGTGGTGTCCAGCGCCAGCGCGGTGCCGCCGACCGCCGCGGTGGCCAGGCCCAGCCCGAACCCGTACCCGGCGACCTTGTGGGTGTCGATGCCGACCAGCCGCGCGGCGTCCTGATGTTGGATGGTGGCCCGCAGCGCCCAGCCGAACCGCGTACGCTTCATCAGCAGCCAGAGCCCGCCCAGCGCGACCACGGCCAGGCCGAACGCGATCAGCTTGACCACCGCGATCCGCGCGCCGAACATCCCGATGCTGGCCGAGCCGTAACCGAGCTGGATCCGCCGCTGGGTGCCGGTGAACGCGTAGCCCAGCAGCCCCTCGATGAGCACCGCGATCGCGAAGGTCAGCAGCACCGACATCATGGTCAGCGTCGCCGGGCGCAGCCGCGAGAGCAGGCCCCGTTGCAGGCCCATGCCGGCCGCGAAGAACAGCGGCACGGTCACCACCATCGACAGCAGCGGGTCGACGCCCAGCCGGGTGTGCGTCCACCAGGCCAGGTAGGCGGCGAGGATGAGGAACGCCGAGTGCGCGATCATCACCACCCGCATGATCCCGAAGTACAGCGTCAGGCCCGCGGCGAGCAGCGCGTAAAGGCCGCCCAGGAGCAGGCCGAGGACAACGCTCTGCAGCAGAAACGCGCCGGTCATCGCCCGGTCACCAGGCCGGCTTGGGGTAGAGCAGGTCGGCTTCCTTCAGGTTCTCCGGCAGTACGATCTTGATCTCGCCGCCGCGCCACTGCTGGATCATGTGGGCGCCCTGCGGTTTGCCGGTGGCGTCCCAGGTGAGCGGGCCGACCACGGTCTCGATCTTGTTCTTGCGGACGAAGTCGACCAGCTTCTTCTGGCACTCGCCCTGCTCGGCGCAGCCGGCGGCCTTCACCGCCGCCTCGACCACCTGACCCGTGGTGTACGCGTTGGCCTGGTCCTCCTCTGGATCCTGGCCGAACTGCGCCTTGTACTTCTCGACGAATTCGGAGTTGCTCGGGTACGGGGCATCCTGGCTGTAGCCGGTCGGTGAGAGCACGCCCTCGGTCTTGTCGCCGATGGCCTTGGCGAACTCCGGCTCGGTCGGCGCGGTCGAGAACGCGGCCAGCTTGGGCTGATACCGCAGCTGCCGCAGGGCCACGATCAGGTTGACGCCGTCCTGGTACTGCGAGCCCCCGATCAGCACGTCGGCCTTCGATGCCGCGATCTTGGCCGCGATCTGGCCGAAGTCGGTGGTGTTGGGCGGGTAGACCTCGTCGGCCACGATGGACAGACCGCCGGCCTTGAGCTTGTCGCGCAGCCCGTACGCGGTTCCCTGGGCGAACGGGTCGTCCATGGACGCCACCGCGACCGTCCGGGGCCGCTGGCCGGCCGGCATGGCCAGGATCGCCTCGGCCAGGTAGTTGTAGTGGTCGTTGGCGACCGCCGGGGCGGCGTAGAAGAGGTTCTGGAAGCCCTGGGCGAAGACCTCCTTGGCGGCGCCGGCGGGCTCGACGAAGAGCATGTCGTACTCCTCGGCGACCCGGGCCGCGGGCACCACCAGGCGGGTCGAGAACGGGCCGACGACCAGGTCGACCTGATCCTTGCCGATCAGCTGCTCGTAGTCGGCGACCACCCGGTCGGCGTTGGACTGGTCGTCCAGGATCTTCAGCTCGACCGGCCGGCCGAGCAGGCCACCCTTGTCGTTCACGATCTTGGCCCAGGCCTGGTAGCCCTGCTGGACGCCCTTGCCGGGCTCGGAGAAGTCACCGGTCAGCGGCAACGAGATGCCGATTTTTATGGGCCCTTTTCCGCCTTGCTCACCGCTTTGCTCAGAGCAGCCGGTGATCAGAAGTATGGCGGTGGCGCCCACCGCTGCGACTCGCCGAAAGTTCGTCGACATCCTCGGACGCTCCTCGTGTCGGGGAACGAAAGCGCTTACGAAAGCGCTTTCGCAATCTATGCTGTGCGGTGCGTCACTGGCAATAGGCGTACAGCGATGTTTCCGGGGAGTGAACGATGCCCAAGCCCGGCCCGAGGTTGCGGCTCGTCGACGTGGCTCAACGCGCCGGCGTCTCGCTGGCCACCGCGTCCCGCGCGCTCGCCGGCCGCGACGGCGTCAGCGAAGAAGTAGCGGCCCGGGTCCGCTCGGTGTCCCGCGAACTGGGATACGTGGCCAACCCGTTCGCCCGCACCCTGGCCGGCGGAGCCAGCACCACGGTCGGCCTGGTCGTCCATCAGGTCGACGACCCGTACTTCTCGGAGATCGCCGGCGGCGTCATCCAGCTCGCCGATCAACAGGGGCTGCTGGTGCAGATCTGCCACTCCGGCCGCGACCCCGACCACGAGCTGCGCCAGATCCGGCACCTGATCGCCCAGCGGGTCGGGATCATCATCATCGCCGGTTCCGGCTACAGCGACCCCCGGCTCGAGGCCGAGGCCAAGGCCGAACTCGGGGCGTACCAGCAGGCCGGTGGACGGGTGGCGGTGATCGGTCGGCACTCGCTCAGCGTCGACGCGGTGCTGCCCGACAACGAGGCCGGCGGCAAGGCCCTCGGGTCGTTCCTGCTCGGGCTGGGACACACCCGGATCGCGGTCGTGGCCGGAACCGGCGCGCTGACCACCGTCGCCGACCGGCTGGCCGGGGTGGCGACCGCCCTCGGCGAACACGGAATGTCACTCGACCAGATACCGGTGGTGCACACCGACTTCATCCGGGAGGGCGGGCGCGAGGCGGCTGAACTGATCCTGCGGGACCACCCGGACACCACCGCGATCATCGCGCTCAACGACGCCATGGCCATGGGGGTGCTGTCGATGCTGCGCGAGCGTGGCATCGCCGTACCCGGGCGGATGTCGGTGGTCGGGTTCGACGACGTGTCGGTGGCCGCCGACCTGGCCCCGGCCCTGACCACGGTCCGGCTGCCGATGACCGACATGGGCCGGATGGCGCTCGAACTGGCCCTCAAACCCCGGGCGGCACGGCCCCGCCGCCGCCCCACCGGCCACCGCCTGATCGTGCGCGACTCGACGGCGCCGCGTTAGTCTTCACCCACTCTCAGCTACATCCTCACAGGTTGAAGAGAAAGTTCCCCGCAAGAGTGCACAGAATCGGATCGGCAGGTGTCATAGGGGACGTGACCTTCGAGAATTTCGCGGTGGCCAGGCTGCCCAGCCTGCTGCGCTACGCGATCGTCCTCACGGGCAATCGCGACCTGGCCCAGGACGTCGTTCAGGAAGTCCTGGCCAGAGCGCAGGTCAAGTGGAAGCGGATCAGCGAGGCGGAATCGCCCGAGGCGTACGTCCGGCGCATGGTGCTCAACGAGTACCTCTCCTGGCGACGCAGCTGGGCGGCCCGCAACGTGCACGCCGTCGGTGAACGCCTGGTCGAGCTGGACGACGCCCGTGGTGGCGTCGGCGACCACGCCACCCGCGTCGTCGAGGCCGACGAGCTGTGGAACCGGCTCGCCGTTCTCGGCCGCAAGCAACGCGCCGTGATCGTGCTGCGGTACTACGAGCAACTCGACGACGACCAGATCGCTGATCTGCTCGGATGCTCGCCCGCCACCGTCCGCAGCAACGCGTCCAGGGCCTTGAAGACGCTCCGGCTCTCGTCGGAACGGCCCGAGAGAATTCCCGTCGAGGAGAAGTCGTGACCAACCACCACAACCAGCTCCGCGAGGCCATGGTGGCCCACGAGCACCTCGCCCCCGAACCCGCCGCCGTCTACGCCCGCGTACAAGATCTCGCCAAGGCCTACAAGCGCCGGCGGCTGATCGCGCAGACCGCAGGTGGCGCCGTGCTCGGCGCGGCCGCCCTGGTCGGCGCGTTCCAGATCCCCAACCTGATCCCGGGCCAGACCGCGCCCAGCGGCGGCACCGCCATCGTGCAGCCGGCCGCGCCCCAGGTCAGTGCCTCGCCCGCCGCGCCGTCCGCCCCCGCGCCGCCCGCGGACGACGAATCGCCCTTCACCGACAAGGAGCAGAAGGCCCGCGACAAGTACTTCGCGGCCGGGTACGGCGTGTCGGAAGCCGAGAAGCTGGGCAAGATCTGGAAGCTCAAGGACATCGACGACGTCAAGGTCAAAGCCGGTAAGGAACTGCTGGCCGGCCGGAAGCTTCCGGTGAAGGCGTCGACCGAGGGTGTGCAGAGCGCCAAGGAGGAGGCACAGGTCAACGCCTTCTTCGAGAAGGGCTACGACGTCGACGACGCGGTCGAGCTGGCCCAGCTGTGGAAGCTGCCCTCGACGTACGACGCCAAAGTGGCCGGCGGCAAGAAGATCCTCAGCGGCGAGACCCTGCCGATCAAGCCGTGACCCCCGAGCTCCACCGGCGCACCGGGTTCGAGATCGAGCTGCTGGCACCCGCCGGCCGCAGCCGGCTCGCCCTCGCGCAGGACCTGGCCGCGCGATGCGGCGGCCAGGTCCGGCCGGTGTGGCACCACGACAGCGAGCCGTCGCTGGTGCCCGAGGTCGGCCGGTTCCGCCACCTGACCCAGGGCTTCGAGGTCCGCCGGGCCGACGGCAGCCCGCTGTGCACGCTGGTCGACGACGTCACGCTGCTGGCCGACGTCGACCCGCGCGTACCGCCCGCCCCCGGCTGGTTCCGCATCCTCACCGACGACCCACGCATCCTGCGGCTGATCGCCCTGCACACCGACCCCGGCGTCACCGTCGACACGGCCCTGGACGCCGCCGCCGAGCTGTGGCACACCACGGTCAGCCGGCACGACGGCATCGTCGTGCTGGACGACGAACGGGACGTGACGATCGCGCTGGCCGCACCCCAGGGCGGCGAACGGGAACGCCCGTGCGAGATCATCACGCCCCCGCTGACCACCGGTCACCACGCCGCGCTGGAGGAACTGCTGGGACCGGCGCGCGAGATGGGCTTCACGGTGCCGCAAGAGGCGGCGGTGCACCTGCACGTCGACGGGGGGCCGTTCCGCGGGCCCCGGGCCCTGGCCAACCTGGTGCGGCTGTTCGCGCACTGGCGAGATCCGCTGCGTACCGTGCTGCAGACCAACCCGAACTGCCGGCGCCTCGCGCCCCTGCCCGACCCCCTGGTCAAGGTGGCCGACGGCGACGAGCCGACGATCGCCGCGCTGCGCCGGGCGGCCGACGAGGGCGAGCTGAGCAAATACTTCGACGTCAACCTGACCCAGGTGCTCACCGACACCCCGCGGCGCGACACGGTCGAGGTCCGCATCCTGCCCGGCGCGATCACCGCCGACGAGATCCTGGCCCGCGCCGGGCTGGTCGAACTCCTGCTCGACCGTTGCGCGACCGACGCGCCGTTCCCCTACCCGCCGGGCGACCCGGCCGCGGCGGCCGAGTCCCTGCTCCACCTGGCGGCGAGCACCCTGGGCGACCGTTAGGCCTTTTCCTCGGCTGCTCGGCCTCTGCTCGGCTGCTCGGCCTCTACTCGGCCGCTCGGCCTCTACTCGGCCGCTCGGCCTCTACTCGGCCGCTCAGTCGGCCTTTTGCTGAGCCGCCTCGCCCAGCCTTTGCTCAGCGGCTTGGTCGGCCTCTTGGTCAGCCGGCGCGATGGCGGCGGCGACCGCGCGAACTCCGGTGCGGGTGTCGGAGCGGTGCACGACCCAGGTGCTCATCGGCTGGGTGAGCCCGTCGAGCGGTCGCCACGGCCACCCGATCAGCTGCTGGCGGGCCGTGTGGGACCCGACCAGCACGGCGTCCGCGCCCGCCGCCTCCGCGCTGGGCAGGGCGTGCTCGACGAACTGGGCGAAGATCCAGATCGGGTGGGCTCCGCCGGCCATGGCGGCGGCGAGCACACCGTCCTGCTGGGTCGGGACCTGGTCGCGCGAATGGATCAGCACGCGGAGTCCGTCCAGGTCGGCGACGGTGTAGGTGGCCCGCCGGGCCAGCGGATGACCGGGGCGCGCCGCCATGCCCAGCGGTTCCTGCCACAGCAGCCGCGCGGTCAGGTCGCCCGCCGGCACCTGGTGGACGATCGCGACGTCGAGGCGGCCGCGCTGCAGCAGGCGCAGCTGCTCGGTACTGCCGGCTTCCACGTAACGCACGGTGCAGCCGGGCACGTCGGTGGCGAGCGCGCGGGTGGTCGCGAGAACCCAGTCGCCCGGCACCCCGGGTGGGAGGCCCACGGTGACAACCTCCTGCGGCCGGGCCCCGTCGGCCAGCACCTCGCCGGTCGCGGCGGCGAGGGAGAGCAACTGGCGCGCGTGCGCCAGCAGGGCGGTGCCGGCCGAGGTCAGGCTGACGCCGGTGCGGGTGCGCTCGAACAGCTGGTGGCCCAGGTCCTCCTCCAGCGCACGGATCTGCCGGCTGAGGGCGGGCTGGGCGATCAGCAGGTGACCGGCCGCGCGGCTCAGGGAGCCGCGGTCGGCAACAGCGACGAAGTAGCGCAGATGGCGAAGCTCCACCACGCCATCCTGCCCCGAGCCATGCCTCCGAGGCATGGCCGGGGGTGCGCGATCGGTCCTGGACTGGGCCCCTCACCGTGGCCTTTACTGCGAGGCATGACGGTGAAACTCGGGATCTGTTCGGTGTCGTTGTTCGACCACACCCCGGATCAGGCCATCGCGACCGCGGTAGCCGCCGGGTACGGCGGCATCGAGTGGCGGGTCACCGACGCGGGCGCCGGAACGGGCACCGACCGGTTCGACGACAACCTCTGCACCCTCGCGCCGGGCGAGGTGGCCGAGGCGGTCGCCCGTTGCGCGAGCGCCGGGCTGACGGTGATCGGCCTCGACACCTACGTCGACTCCGGCGACCGGGACGCCGCCGAGCGGGCGTTCGCCCTCGCCGCCACGGCCGGGGTGCCGTGGATCCGGTTCCGCGCCCCCTGGCGCGACGGCACCCCCTTCCCGGAAGCGTTCAGCGCGGCCACCGCGTTCGTCGCCGACCTGGAGCGCCGCGGCACCGCCCACGGCGTCCGCGCCCTGCTCGAACTGCACCAGAGGACGATCTGCCCGAGCGCGTCGCTGGCCCACCGGCTCCTCTCCGGAACCGATCCGGCCGTCGTCGGCGTGCTCTACGACGCCGGAAACGTGATGATCGAGGGCTACGAGGACCACCGGATCGCGCTCGACGTGCTGGGTCCGTACCTGGCCGGCGTGCACCTCAAGAATGTCGCGTTCGACCGTCCACCGGGCGGCGGGGTGTGGCAGCCTCGCTGGTCCCCGCTCGACGACGGTGTGGTCGACGTCGCGGCTCTGCTGGAGGCCCTGGACGCGGTCGGGTTCGACGGCTGGATCTCGCTGGAGGACTTCAGCGACGACCGCTCGCCCGCCGACACCGCCCGCCACAACGCGGCCGTGCTCGCCCGGCTCAGCGCCGGGACGCCGTCGTGACCGCGGCCGAGCGGGTTGCCGTCGTGACCGGCGGTGCCGGCGTGCTCGGTGGGGCCATCGGCGCCCGGCTGAGCAGCGACGGAAGCGCCGTCGTGCTGGTGGACGTGGACGCCGGCGCCGTCACGGCCCGGGCCACCGCCATCACCGCCGCCACCGGCCGCCCGGTGGTGGGCTGGGCCGGCGACGTCACCGACGCCTCCGCCGTCGCCACCCTCGTGCGGCGGGTCCAGGACACCTACGGCCGGCTCGACCAGCTGATCAACAACGCCGCGGTCACCGGGCACGGCGGCCTGGCCGAGGTGACCCGGGCGAACTGGGAGACCGTGATGGCGGTGAACGTGTGGGGGCCGACCGCGCTGTGCCAGGCCGCGATCCCGCTGTGGCAGGAGGCCGGCGGTGGGCGGGTCGTCAACATCACCTCGCGGACCTGGCTGAGCGGCGGGCCGGTCGCCTACACCACCTCGAAGGCCGGGATGGTGGGGTTGACCCGCTCACTCGCGGTCGACCTGGCACCGCTGAACGTGACAGTGAACGCGGTGGCACCGGGCATGGTCGCCACGCCCCTCACCCGGGGTGGGCGCTCGGAGCAGGAGTTCGCCGAGTTCAGCCGGCGGCACCGGGCCATCACCCCCTTGCGGCGCCTCGCCACCCCGGACGACGTCGCCCACGCGGTCGCCTACCTGGCCTCGCCCGGCGCCGGCTTCGTCACCGGCGAAGTGCTGCACGTGTGCGGGGGCGCCCAGCTGGCGGCGACCCCGTGACCGGGCGGCCCGGCATCCTGCTGCACTACGACGACGGCGGCCCCGCCACCACGGATACGCCGATGGTGCTGGTCCACGGCTGGCTGGGCTCGGCCGCCGCCTGGTCGGCACAGCTGCCGCTGGTGCGCTCGCGCCGCCGCGCGGTCGCGGTCGACCTGCGCGGGCACGGCCGGAGCACCGCGCCCGGGTACGGATACGGGGCGGCGGACCTCGCCGCCGACCTGGCCGTCACGGTCGAGCACCTCGGCATCGGGCCGGTCGTCGTGGTCGGCCATTCGATGGGTACGTCGGCGGCCACCGTCCTGGCCGTGCGCCGGCCCGACCTGGTACGCGCGCTGGTGCTGATCGACCCCGACTACGCGGGCGACCCGGCCGGTCGGGCGCATCTGCAACCGATCGCCGACCGGCCCGGCGACGAGGCCGTACACGCGGGCGTGATTGAGCTGTTCGCACGCCGGATCGACGCCGCGACGGCCTCCGCCCAGCTCCGGGACCGGCACCGGCGCGAGGTCATGGCCGTGGCACCGGCGGTCGTGGCCGCCAGCCTGCGGGCCAACCTCGACGACCCGAGTTCGATCCGCTTCCGGCCCGCGGCCGAACCGGTGCTGGCCCGGCGTACCCAACCGGTGCTGTCCTTCCACCGTGACGCGGAGCGCGCCCGGCTGGAAGAAGCGCTCGCGACCCACCCGGCGTCGCGGGCCGTTCTGGTGCCCGGCGCCGGCCACTGGATCCACCAGGAACAGCCCGGTCTCGTCGACGCCGAGACCGAACGCTGGCTCGCCACTCTCGACCGTCCTTCTTCGTGAGGAGCACCATGCCCGACCTGCTCGAACTGTCCGCCGAGGACGTACTCACCACCACCCGCGCCGTCCGCCACCGCCTCGACCTCGACCGGCCCGTCGACCCGCGCGTCATCCAGCGGTGCGTCGAGATCGCCGTGCAGGCGCCGACCGGCCGCAACCGGCAGCGGGCCGCCTTCGTCGTGGTCACCGACCCGGAACGGCGGGCCGCGCTCGCCGACCTGTGGCGCCGCGGGCGGGCCGCCGGGGGCTCCCCGATGCCGGCCGAGGACACGCGGCGCGCCTACGCCAAGCCCCGCTCCATGGAGAAGGTCTGGTCCGGGCTCGACCACCTCGACGCCAACCTGCACCGGGTACCGGCATTAGTCGTACCCTGCATCACCGGCCGCACCGACGACGCCCCGGTGGCCGACCAGGCCGGAACCTGGGGTTCGGTCCTGCCGGCGGTCTGGAACTTCATGCTCGCCGCCCGCATGCACGGGCTGGGCACCTGCTGGACCACGTCCAACCTGCCGGTGGAGCGGGAGGTGGCCGACCTGCTCGGCATCCCGCACGCCCAGGTCATGCAGGCGGCGCTGATCCCGCTCGCGCACACGATCGGCACCGACTTCCGGCCGGCGCACCGGGTCCCGGTCGACGAGGTCCTGCGCTGGGAACGGTGGTGAGACGATGAAGCTGATCGTGACCGGACAACGGCCGGACGGCCGGTCCGCCGTGGCCGAGGAGTCTGAGCCCCAGCCCCTGGCCGGGGCCGCGTTCCCCGGGCTGCGAAACACCCCGCTCTGGACCTCCGACCGGCTGCCGAGCCTGCCCCACGACGGCCGCCGGGCGCCGGGCACGACCATGTTCCCGCCGGCCGGCGGCGTGCGCTACTTCGTCCTAACCGTGGATCCCGTCGACCCCGCCGCACCGGCGCCGACCCCGGACCAGCTGGCCGAGTTCGACCAGCTGTTCCCCGGCTTGCTCGACGCGTGGGACGACGACGGCTCGGGCATGGAGACCACCGACACCGTCGACTTCGGCATGGTGATCGACGGCTCGATCGTCCTGCGCCTCGACGACGGTGCCGAACGCACCCTGCACGCGGGTGACGCGTT
Source organism: Actinoplanes sp. NPDC049265 (assembly GCF_043197135.1). Classification (NCBI taxonomy): domain Bacteria; kingdom Bacillati; phylum Actinomycetota; class Actinomycetes; order Micromonosporales; family Micromonosporaceae; genus Actinoplanes; species Actinoplanes sp. NPDC049265. The sequence continues at coordinate 283,349 of NZ_JBICSP010000009.1, forward strand.
CGTCCAGCATGGGACCCACCACGGCTGGCGCAACCCCGGGCCCGGCCCGGCCACGCTGGCGGTGGTCCTGCTCGGCGCCACCCGGGCCGGCGGATCCTCCGGCCCCGGATGACGCTCCCGGCGACCCGGAGTCAGCTCCGCCACCCGAGCGGAGCTGACCTTTCGGCACGGCGACCCGGACGGATCCGGCCGTGTCGGCACCGCGGGCGCTCCGGCGGCTCCCGGTCGCCCGCGGCACGGTCCGGGCGCGGTTGGCCGAGCTGATCGGGCTCAGCTCACCTCAGGCCGGCTGGAACCCTTGGCCAGGGCGCGGGTCAGCAGCTCGTCGGAGGCGTCGAGGACGCGGGCGGCGTACGCGGCATCGAAGCCCTTGCTCGCCGCCTTCGGTCGCCCCTTGCGGTCGAAGATCGTGCCGCCGCGGCCCTCCAGCTCCGGCCCGGTGATCACCGGCAGGATCCTCCGCGCGTAGCCCTCGGGCGACGGGAAGAGCAGACCGATCAAACCCTCCATCGCCCGGTACCCGGCGCCGCCGCTGAACATGTTCGACCGGATGCCGGTCTTCACCACCCCCGGGCTCAGGCCGAAGAACGCCGGGCCGGGGAACCGCTCCGCCGCCCCGACGACCAGCGCCTCGTTGCCCGCGATGGTGTTGCTGTGCGCGCGCATGGCTGAGTAGTCCCGCTCGCTGTTGAGGTCGCCGGGCTCGCCCAGCTGCCCGGTGCCCGGCGCGCCCATGACGAACACCCGGGCCCGCGGTGCGCCGGCCGGTCGAGCGACGCCGAGCCGGGCGTGCACCCGCTGCACGACGGCCAGCCGGCTGAGATAGCTGACGGCCAGGTCACGCTCGATGCCCTCGGGGGTCTGCTCGCGCCCGTCGCGCGAGGCGAAGATGCCGTTGGTGAAGAGCAGGATGTCGGCCGGCTCGACCGGGAGCTCGTCGGCGACCCGGGCGGCCTCGCGCATCGAGGAGAGATCGGCGGCCACGAACCGCAGCCCGGGCGTGGGCCGGTCGCGGAAGGTGCGCCCGACCACGGTGACCTCGGCCCCTTGGGCCAGCGCCTGCCGCCCGATCGCCTGGCCGAGTCCGTTGGTGCCGCCGACGATGACAAGTCGTTGATTGCTCATAGATAGAATGTGTAGCACTAATCGTTTGTGTTGCACAATAGATCGGTGACGTACTAGGCTTCGGGCGTGACGGAGCAGACAACGACCAACGGCCGCACGATCCCGCTGGTCGTGCACCTGGGGCGGCTGGCCCAGCGGGCTTCCGACGCCGCCCTGCCCGTCGGCGACCTGCGCAACCGTCACCTGGTGGCGCTCAAGTTCCTCGGCGACCTGGGCCCGGTCGGTCAGCAGGCGATCGCCGACGCCCTCCAGCTCGACCCCAGCAACGTGGTGCTGCTGCTCAACGAGCTCGAGGGTTTCGGGCTGGCGGTGCGGCGACGCGACCCGGCCGACCGGCGGCGGCACATCGTCGAGCTGTCCCCGGCCGGGCGCGAGACGCTCGCCGACGCGTATTCCCGGATGAGCGCCGTCGAGGCCCGCCTGCTCGGGTCGCTGACCGAGCCGGAGCGCGAGAAGCTCTACGAACTACTGAGCCGCGCCCTTGGCACCGCGCCGTCCGCTTCCTGCGACGTCAACCCCACCTGAACCACCCCCAGCGGTAGCCGCACGGCGCCCCACCGCCCGTCCCTACCACCCCAACCCCCAGTGCTAGCCCGCGCGGCATCCGAGCCTGCCCACCGCGCTGGGCTACCACCGCAAACCCCGGTGCTAGCCGAGCGTGCCCACCGCGCAGGGCGTGCCCACCGCGCAGGGCGTGCCCACCGCGCAGGGCGTGCCCACCGCGCAGGGCGTGCCCACCGCGCAGGGCGTGCCCACCGCGCAGGGCGTGC
>NZ_JBICSP010000009.1:285341-349684 GCF_043197135.1 Actinoplanes sp. NPDC049265
GCCCACCGCGCAGGGTTACCACTCGGAACCCGAGTGGTAGGCCTGCGCGGTGACCCAGGACGGTCTCGCCACGCGGGGCTATCACTCGGAAGCGCGGTGGTAGTGCGCGCCGCTATCGATCGGCGGGCGGCGGCGGGGCGGTGCTGGCGCGCAGGACCAAGGTTGCCTCGGCGTGCTCGACGCGGGAGCTGTCGTCGGCCGGGCGGGTACGCAGGGCCAGCGACATCGCCCGGACGCCGATGTCTTCCAGGGGCAGGCGGACCGTGCTCAGCGGCGGCGTGACGTCGACCGAGATGGGCATGTCGTCGAAGCCGATCAGGCTCACCTCGCGGGGCACCGCGACGCCCCGCGAACGCAGGCAGGACAGCGCGCCGACGGCCATCGAGTCGTTCAGGGCGGCGATGGCGGTCAGCCCGGGAACGCGGTCGAGCAGGGTGGCCGCCGCGGCCGCGCCGCCGTTGCGGTCGAAGTCGGCGTACTCGATGTGCCTGGTGGTCAGCCGGTGGCCGTGGGTGCGGGCGGCGCGGCGCAGGCCGGCCAGGCGGTCGGTGGTGGTGGTCAGGTGGCGGGGGCCGGCGATCACCCCGATCGAGCTGTGGCCGAGGCGGTAGAGGGCGTCGGCGGCCAGCCAGCCGCCGTGTTCGTTCTGCGGCACTATCGCGTCGCCGGCGTGCTGGTGGCGGCCGATGACCGCGACCCGGCCGCCGGTGTCCTCGTACAGGCGCAGCTTGCGGTCGAGCCGGGCGGTGATCGGGGCGTCGTGGTAGCCCGAACCGGCCAGCACGATGGCGGCGGTCTGGTGGGCGTGCAGCAGGTCGACGTACGCCAGCTCGCGCTCGGGATCGCGGTAGCTGTTGCAGATGATCACCAGGCGGCCGCGCTCGGTGGCGACCCGTTGCAGGCCGCGGGTGATCTCGGCGAAGTACGGGTCGGACACGTCGTGCACGATCACGCCGACCGCGGTCCGGTCGGCCCGGGCGAGCTGCTGCGCGTTCGCGTTGGGCACGAACTGAAGCTCGGCCACCGCCGCCAGGACCCGCTCGCGCAGCTCCTCCCCGACCGGCTTGGGGCTGTTGTTGATGATGCGCGAGACGGTCGCAGTCGACACCCCGGCCCGCCGCGCCACATCCGCGAGAGTTGCCACGCCTGCACCCTAGCGGCTTTCCCAGGGCGCCGGTAACGTGCCAGGAAAGCGCTTACCTCTGGAGGTTCGGCCGATGGCGACGCGCGTACCGATCGGGATCCTGCTGAACGGCGTGACCGGGCGGATGGGTTACCGCCAACATCTGGTGCGGTCGCTGCTGGCCATCCGCGAGCAGGGCGGCGTACCGCTGACGAACGGCACCGTGCTGTGGCCGGAGATCACCCTGGCCGGGCGCAACGAGGCCAAGCTGCGTGACATCGCCGACCGGCACGGGCTCACCGAGGTGACCACCGACCTGGACGCGGCACTGGCCCGCGACGACCTCCAGATCTACTTCGACGCGCAGGTCACCAGCGAGCGGGAGAAGGCGATCACCGCCGCGATCACCGCCGGCAAGCACATCTACACCGAGAAGCCGACCGCCACCACGCTGTCCGGCGCGGTCGAACTGGCCCGCGCGGCCGACGCGGCCGGCGTGAAGCACGGCGCCGTGCAGGACAAACTGTTCCTGCCGGGGCTGCTGAAGCTGAGGCGGCTGGTCGACGGCGGCTTTTTCGGGCGGGTGCTGTCGGTGCGCGGCGAGTTCGGGTACTGGGTGTTCGAGGGCGACTGGCAGGCCGCGCAGCGCCCGAGCTGGAACTACCGGGCCCAGGACGGCGGCGGCATCACTGTCGACATGTTCCCGCACTGGCACTACGTGCTCGAGCAGATCTTCGGGACGGTACGCGCGGTCACGGCCCACGTGACGACGCACATCGGCGAGCGGTGGGACGAGGCCGGCCGGCGGTACGAGGCGACCGCCGACGACGCCGCGTACGGCATCTTCGAACTCGACGGCGGCGTCGTGGCCCAGATCAACTCGTCCTGGGCGACCCGGGTGTTCCGCGACGAACTGGTCGAGTTCCAGGTCGACGGCACCGAGGGCAGCGCCGTCGCCGGGTTGCGCCGGTGCCGGGCGCAGCACCGCTCGGCCACGCCCAAGCCGGTCTGGAACCCGGATCTGCCCGCCACCCACGACTTCCGCGCACAGTGGACCGAGGTGCCGGACAACGAGGAGTTCGACAACGGCTTCAAGGCGCAGTGGGAGATGTTCCTGCGCCACGTGGCCGAGGACTCCGCGTACACCTGGGATCTGTGGGCCGGGGCCCGCGGCGTGCAGCTGGCCGAGCTCGGCCTCCGGTCGGCCCGCGAGGGTCGCCGCGTCGAGGTGCCGGAGGTGTCATGACCGAGCGTAGCGAGGCGGTCCTCATCTGTTTCCGGTCGAGAGGCACAGCGCTGTGAACACGGTTCGTCTGCCGGACGGGCGATTCGAGCTCAGCGGATCCGGAGCGGAGTTCATCGACCCCAAAGGCCAGTTCAAGAGCAGGGTGGGGTACGCCGCGGCGCACGTCGTCGCCGATCCGAGGGCCGAGAACGTGCCCGGCGCCCCGCCCGTCGTCGACTGGGACGCGACACTGGCCGCGCGGCGGCACCTGTGGTCGTACGGTTTCGGGGTGGCCGAGGCGATGGACACCGCCCAGCGCGGCATGGGCCTGGACTACCCGCAGGCCCGCGAGTTGATCCATCGCTCGGCGGCGCAGGCCGGAGGCCCGATCTGCGCCGGCGTGGCCACCGACCAGCTTCCGCCCGGCCCGCATCCGCTCGACGCCATCCGGGCGGCCTACGCCGAGCAGCTGGAGGACGTCCAGGCCGCCGGGGCCGGCCCGGTGCTCATGTGCAGCCGCAATCTGGCCCTCTCGGCGCGGGGCGCAGGCGACTACCTCGACCTCTACGGCCGCCTCCTGAACGACGCGTCGGCGCCGGTCATCCTGCACTGGCTGGGGCCGGCGTTCGACCCGGCGCTGGCCGGCTACTGGGGTTCCGGCGATCCGGCCCGCGCCGCCGACACCGTCGTGGAGCTGATCGCCGCACATCCGTCCAAGGTGGGCGGGATCAAGCTCTCGCTGCTGGACCACGACTTCGAGGTGGCGCTGCGCCGCCGCCTGCCGGCCGGGGTGCGGCTCTACACCGGCGACGATTTCAACTACCCCGCGCTGATCCGGGGCGATGACCACGGGCACTCGGACGCGCTGCTGGGCGTCTTCGCCGCCATCGCGCCTCCGGCCGCCGCCGCCCTGCGGGCCTTGGACAACGCGGACTTCGTGGCGTACGACCAGATCCTCGAACCAACCGTGACCCTCGCGCGCCACCTTTTCGGCCGTCCCACCTGGTTCTACAAGACCGGCATCGTGTTCCTGGCCTGGCTGGCCGGCCGGCAGGACCACTTCACGATGGTGGCCGGGGCGCAGAGCGGCCGTTCGCCGGCCCATCTGGCCGGCCTGCTGCGGCTGGCCGACGCGGCCGGGCTGCTGCCCGACGCCGGGCTGGCCGCGGCCCGGGCGCGAGCCTTCTTCACGACCGCGGGGGTGGCCCAGTGATCGAACGTTTCTCGCTCAACCAGGCCACTACGAAGTACTGGCCGCTGCCCGCCCTCGCGGCCGGATGTGTCGAGGCCGGGGTGCGTCAGGTCGGGCTCTGGAGAGAGGACATTCAGGGGTACGGAGTGAAGGACTCGCGGCGGCTCATGGACGACCACGGGCTGACCGTGACGTCGCTGTGCCGTGGCGGCTTCTTCCACGACGACGGCTGGCTCGACGCCAATCGCAGAGCCATCGAGGAGGCCGCGATGATCGGCGCCCCGGTGCTGCTGCTGGTGTCCGGCGGCCTCCCGCCCGGCCGCCGCGACCTCGACGGCGCCCGCGCCCGCGTCGGCGAACGGATCGGCGAGCTGGTCCCCGACGCCCTCGCGGCCGGCGTCCAGCTGGCGATCGAGCCGCTGCACCCGATGTTCGCGTCCGACCGCTGCGTGGTGTCGACCCTGGCCCAGGCGCTCGACCTGGCCGCACCGCACCCACCGGCCGCGGTCGGCGTAGCGGTCGACACCTACCACCTGTGGTGGGACGACACCGTGTGGGCGCAGATCGAACGGGCCGGCCGCGAGGACCGCGTCGCCTGCTTCCAACTGGCCGACTGGGTCACGCCGCTGCCGGCCGGCGTGCTGCTCGGACGCGGCCTGCCCGGCACCGGCGCGGCCGACCTGCGCCGTTTCGTGGCCGCGGTCGACGCCACCGGTTTCACCGGCCCGATCGAGGTCGAGGTCTTCAACGAGGCCCTGTGGTCGCGTCCGGGCCCGGACATCCTGGCCGACACCCTGACGGCGTTCCGTTCGGTCGTCGCGCGAGAATGAGGTCATGACCGACGACTCCACGATGGATACCAGGATCCCGCACTCGGCGCGGATCTGGAACTACTGGCTCGGCGGCAAGGACAACTTCGAGGCCGATCGGGCGGCGGGCGACGAGGTCATCGCCCACATCCCCGACATCCCGGTCGGCGCGAAGTCCGAGCGGGCGTTCCTGAAACGCGTGGTCGGGTTCCTGGTCGAGCAGGCGGGCATCCGTCAGTTCCTCGACGTCGGCACCGGATTGCCGTCGGCCGACAACACGCACGAGGTCGCGCAGGAGCTCGACCCCCGTTGCCGGGTGGTCTACGTCGACAACGACCCGCTGGTCATGGTCCACGCGCGGGCGCTGCTGTCGAGCACCCCGGAGGGCACCTGCGACTACGTCGAGGCCGACCTGCGTGAACCCGGCACGATCCTGGCCGCCGCCCGGGAGACGCTCGATTTCACGCAGCCGATCGGGCTCATGCTGCTCGGGGTGGTCAACCATCTCATGGACGACGATGTGGCCTACGGCTCGGTCGCCCGGCTGGTGGAGGCCATGCCGGCCGGCAGCTTTCTGGTCCTCACCCACTCGACCGCCGAGATCCACGGCGAGCCGATGCTGCGGGTGATGCGGGAGACCACCGAGCGCGGCGGCACCCCGATCCGGGCCCGCACCAAGGTCGAGCTCGAACGCTTCTTCGACGGGCTCGACCTGCTGGAGCCCGGCGTCGTGACGTGCTCGCGCTGGCGTCCCGACCCGGACTCCGACGAGCCCGAGGTCTACCTCTTCGGCGGCGTCGGCCACATCGGCTGACGTTCAGTGGTAGGACCGGACGGCGCCCGGGCCCCGGAAACCGCCCCGGCCTACCACTGGGGTCTGTGCCGGCCCGTCAGCATCGGCCGACCTTCAGTGGTAGCCCCGGGCCCCGGATAGAGCCCCTGGGCTACCACGGGGTTGTGGCGGCCGTCAGGTGAACTGGAGGCGATAGTGGACGTGTTCGTCGACGCCACGCCCGGTCGAGACGCGGCGGGCGGCGCGGGTGGCCACGAACCGCGCGATCAGCCGGCGCCAGCCGCGGCCGGGCAACTCGCCGACCAGCGGGCGACCGGTGCGGCGCAGCGACCGGTACTGGGCCACGGCGGCCGGCTGGATCTCCTTGAACTCGATGTAGATGGCGCGGTTCTCCTTCGAGCCGAGGTACTCGAACGGCTCCGAGCCGGCGAGCTGCCGCACCGGGATGCCGACCAGGCGGATGTTGCGCCACGAACCACGGTCCATCATCGCCAGCGAATGGGTGACGCCGGCCCGCTGGCCCGCGGCCACGAAGGTGCGGTGCAGGATGGTGCTGACCTCGACATTGCGGTATTTCCGAGGCACCGCCAGCGTCGCGTAGTCCCAGACCAGGCCGTGGTCGAGGCCATGCGCGGCGACGATCTCCGAGATGGGTACGCCGAGGTACGCCGGCGCGTCCTCGAGCGTCTTGACGCGTACCCCGTGATCCTCGATGACCCGTACCACCCCGGCCGGTACGCCGTGCCTGCGGTCCAGCACGACGAAGAACAGGCTCCGGTCCTCGTACGGGCCGTACTCGGCGGTCATCACCGCGGCGTCGTTGCCGAAGCTCGCCTCGAACACCTCGCGCTCGACCACCCGGGCGACGTCGGCCAGTGGGTCGTCGGCGCCGACGACGAAGCACTCGTAGCGGCCGGTGGCCGGGTGCCCGGCCAGCGCGCGGGCCACGATGCGGGACTGGACCAGCGGCTCCATCTCGTAGCGGGACGGCGTACCCATCAGAACTCCCTGGCCACGATCTCGGTGGCGCCGAAGTACGCGCGGGTGAACGCGACTACGGTCCGTGGGTCGAACGCCTTGCAGGTGTAGACGTCGACACTGAAGAACGAGACCGGGCGCTCCCACGAGTAGAAGTGCGCGCCGGAGGTCTCCCAGTGGATCCAGCCGGCCCAGCCGTACAGGTCGCTGACGTGGGTGACCGGGTCGATCAGCGTGATCATGTCGGTGACCTCGGAGAGCCGCCGCAGGTAGTCGGTGATGTGCTCGTCCGTGATCAGGAAGCTCGGGTGACCCTCCACGACCAGACGCTGGCGATGGATCGTCGGCGCGAGGTCGCGGTAGGCGCCGTTCGTGCTAACGGTGGGTGATGTCAGCATGTCACGGTTAGTCATGATATTGCCGTCCTCGGGAGCGGGGGCGGAGAAGCCGGGGTAAATCGGACCGTCTTCCACGATGACTCCATGGTTACGCAGCGTCAATACGTCCGAGTTGCCATCCGGGTGCAGGTCGGTTGCCGGGTTTCCGGTCCGCGCTCGGGGCATCATGGGAGCGTGTCTCCGCGCCGGCGCTTCCTGGTCATGGCTGTGGGCGTACTCGTCGCCGCGGTCTTGATCTTCGTCGGTGTGCGCCTGGTCATCGCCCGCGGCGGTTCCGGGGAACGACCGGAGCAGGGGGCGCTCGGCACGGTGATTCTGGTGCCCGGGTACGGCGGCAGCCAGGTCTCGCTGAGCCGGCTGGCGCGGGTGCTGACCGCCGCCGGCCGGACCGCGACGGTGCTCACGCTGCCCGACGGCGGCACCGGTGACCTGCTCGCCCAGGCCGACACGCTGGACACGGCGGTGCACGCCGCACTCGACGCCGGCGCGCCCTCGGTCGACGTGATCGGCTACTCGGCCGGCGGCGTGGTCACCCGGCTCTGGGTCGACCGGCACGACGGCGCCACCGTGGCCCGGCGCATCGTCACACTCGGCTCACCGTTGCACGGCGCCAACCTGGCCGGGGCCGGCGCGGCCCTGGCCCCCGGCGCGTGCCCGGCCGCCTGCCGCCAGCTCGCCCCCGGCAGCGACGTGCTTTCCGGCATCGACGACGAGGACCTCCCGGCCGGCCTGCCCTGGCTGAGCATCTGGACGTCTGACGACGAAACGGTCCAGCCACCCGACTCGGCCGTCCTCGACGGCGCGGTCAACCTGCGGATCCAGAGCATCTGCCCGGCCGCGCGGGTCTCGCACGGCGCCCTGCCCACCGACCCCGCCGTGACCAAGATCGTGCTGACCGCCCTGGGCACCGCGCCCCTGGCCGCGCCGACGACCTGCCCGGCCTGAACCCGCCCTTCCTTTAATCGAGGAGTTCGCCGCAGGTCACGTTGGTGATCGCGCCGGTGATGGCGCTCGCGTGATCGGAGGCCAGGAAGGCGGCGGTACGCGCCACCTCCTCGAGGCGGGGCAGGCGGCCGAGCACCGTACCCCTCGCCTTGGCCCGGTCGAAGTCCGCCCGGCTGAGGCCCGCGTTCCCGGCGTGCATCGCGAAGACCTCGTCGACCCCCGCCGCGTCGGGCGAACCGGCCGAGCGAATGCAGTTGACCCGGACCCCGGATGGACCGGCCTCGACCGCCAGCGCCCGGGCGAACGACTCGACCGCCGCGCACTGCACCCCGAAACTGCCCGCCATCGGAATGGCCGTCCGATCGGGCGCCGCCGTAAGCATGAGAATGGCGCCGGAACCCTGCCGAACCATCCTCTTCCCGGCGGCCCGGGCGGTGATGAAATGGGTACGCAACCGCGCCTCCACACCCCGCACGAAATCGTCGGCCGACATGTCCAGCAGAGGCTGCCCCTGCACGTGGTCGACCCCGATCAGGTTGACGCTCACGTCCACCCGGCCGATCGCCGCCAGGTCCGCCGTCACGGCCGGCTCGTCCAGGGCGTCCACATCATCATGGGTACGCGCGTGGACGACGGCACCCTCATCGGCGAAGACTCGCGCCACGGCGGAACCGACCGCTCCCCCGGCGCCATAGATCACAGCGACCTTACCCTTCAACATGCGGCCATGGTTGCATGGTTGTACTTCTTAGTACAGACTCTGTACTTCGTGAGCCCGGCACGGACCTACGGCGACGGATGCGGAATCGCCCACGCACTCGATCTGATCGGTGAGCGGTGGGCGCTGCTGGTCGTACGCGAACTGTTCCTCGGCCCTTTGCGCTTCAGCGAACTGCGGGCCGGCCTGCCCGGCGCGAGCCCCACCCTGCTCGCCCAGCGGCTCCGCGACCTGGAACGTTCCGGGGTGGTCGCCCGCCGCCGGCTGCCCCCACCGGCGGCCGCGTCGCTGTACGAGCTGACCCGGCACGGCGCCGAGCTCGAGCCGATCCTGATCGCCCTCGGTTCCTGGGGACTGCGGTCGCGGCTCTCCCCCGCCGGCCCGGTCAGCCCGACCTCGGCCATGCTGACGCTGCGGACCTACCACCGCCCGGCCCCCGACTGGCCCGGCACCGTCGAGGTACGCCTGGGCGACCGGCGCTACCTGGTGAGCGCGGACGGCGACGCGTTCGTGGTGACGACCGGCGACCCGCCGCCCGGCACGCCCACGGTCACCAGTGACCCCGGCGGCCTGCTCGACCTGCTCGGCGACGAGCCGATCGTTCAGGCGGCGACCTTGCGGGCCACCCCGCAGAACTGATCGATCACCCGGTCGCCGTCGTCCTCCGGGTGCCACTGGGTGACCGAGACAAGGCCGGGCTCGACATACTCGAGCCCCTCGAAGAACCGGGCCAACCGCTCCGGGCTGCGCAGGTGGTAGGGCAACGCGGCCGACTCGTTCCAGATGCGGGCCACCTCGACCACCTCCGGGGTGATGTCGGTGCCGTCGTACAGGGCGAGATGGCTACCCACCGGCACCGCGGCCATCGCCCGGCGGACCAGGTCGCGCGCGACGGCGTCGTCCTCGACGTGGCCGAGCACGCCCATGAAGAACACCGCCACCGGCCGGTCGAGGTCGAGCGTCCGGGCCGCCTGCCCGAGCACGTTCTCGATGTCGTGGAGGTCGGCGGCCAGGTAGTCGGTCGCCCCCTCGGCGCTGCTGGTGAGCAGCGTACGGGCGTGGGCGAGGACCAGCGGATCGTTGTCGACGTAGACGACCCGGCTCTCCGGCGCGACGGCCTGGGCCACCTCGTGCGTGTTGTTGACCGCGGGCAGGCCGCTGCCGATGTCGAGGAACTGCCGCATTCCAGCCTCGGCGGTCAGATAGCGCACGGCCCGCACCAGGAAGGCGCGGCTGAGCCGGGCGTGCTCGGCCAGCTGAGGCTGGGTGGCCAGGATCTGGTCGCCGACCGCCCGGTCGACCTCGAAGTTGTCTGTGCCGCCGAGCAGATAGTTCCAGATCCGCGCGGTCTGCGGGATCGAGGTGTCGATCTCTTCGTTCGTCACCCGCCCATCCTCCCGCGTTGAGGCGCGCCCGGATCAGTTCGGTCGATGTATGGAGATGTATCAATCGAATAACGGCTGTGAACCGGTACGGGGGGCTACACGTCATCGTGCCCAGACGAAGGAGGTGCGCATGAGGCGCATTGCAGCGGCGGGTCTGGCACTCGTGGTGTCCGTCCTGACCGGAGGGACCGCGGCCTACGCGGCGCCGGGTGACGGCCGGATCCTCGGGGCCGGTGAGCCGGACGCCATCGCCGGCAGCTACATCGTGGTGCTGAAGGGCAAGACCGGCGCGAGCGCCTCGGCGAAGTCGCTGACCGCAGCGCACGGCGGCAAGGTCGGCCACGTCTACGAGCACGCGTTGCGGGGCTACTCCGCGCACCTGGCCGAGTCCGAGGCCAAGGCGCTGGCCGCCGACCCGGCCGTGGCCTACGTAGCCCAGGACCGCGTGGTCCACGCCGATTCGACCCAGCCCAACCCGCCGTCGTGGGGCATCGACCGCATCGACCAGCCCAAACTGCCGATCGACCACAAGTACGTGGACACCCAGACCGGGTCCGGCGTCACCGCCTACGTCATCGACACCGGCGTCCGGATCAGCCACACGGACTTCCAGGGCCGGGCCCGCTACGGGTGGAACTTCGTGGACAAGAACAACGACGCGAACGACTGCAACGGGCACGGCACACACGTCGCCGGGACGATCGGCAGCCGGACCTACGGCGTGGCCAAAGAGGTCCAGATCGTCGCGGTCAAGGTCCTCAACTGCGCCGGGAGCGGCAGCTGGACGGACGTGATCGCGGGCATCGACTGGGTGACCCAGAACGGCGCCGGGCACTCGTCGGTCGCCAACATGAGCCTCGGCGCGTCGGGAGCGTACCAGCCGCTCGAGGACGCGGTCCGCAACTCGATCAACGCGGGCGTGACGTACTCGTTGTCGGCCGGCAACGACAACGGCGACGCCTGCAACAGCACACCGGCCCGCACCCCGGAAGCGATCACCGTCGCCGCCACCGTCGACAACGACGCTCGGGCGAGCTATTCCAACTTCGGCGGTTGCGTGGACGTGTTCGCACCGGGCAGCGGCATCACCTCCGCCTGGAACGCCTCGGACTCGGCAACGCAGACCATCTCCGGCACCTCGATGGCCTCCCCGCACGTGGCCGGCGTGGCGGCGATCTTCCTGCAGCGTTACCCGGGTTCGAGCCCGGCGACCGTGCAGGCCGCGCTCACCCGCTGCGCCGTCGCCGGTGTCGTGTCCGACCCGGCCGGTTCGCCCAACCGCCTGCTGCAGACCCGCTGCTTCCTGCAGCCGTCGGGCGGCGACCGGGTCACCGCCGGCCAGGGCCTGATGAACACCAACACGGCGATCACCTCGCCCGACGGCCGGTTCCGGGCGGTCATGCAGCCGGACAGCAACTTCGTGCTCTACCAGAGCGGCTCGGCGATCTGGGCCAGCGGTCAGAAGGCGGCCACCTGGATCGTCAACCAGCCCGACGGCAACCTGGTGATGTACGCCTACGACGCCGCACCGGTCTGGGCCTCGAACACCGCCGGCAACGGTGCGTCGACCCTCGTCCAGCAGAACGACGGCAACCTCGTCCTCTACCGCGACAGCGACGGCCGGGCCGTCTGGGCCAGCGGCACCTGCTGCCGATAGCAGCGTTGACCCGGGACGTCGGCACCACTCAGTTGCTGATGTCCCGGGTCATGAAGTTGGCCCACGCCGCGCCCAGCAGCACGAGCAGAAAGACCAGCTGGATGCCCGCGCCGCGCTCGATGTCGCGCCACAGGACCGGGTCGCGGAAGAAGTCGATCCAGGCCAGCCAGTACCGGGTCGGCAGGTACGGCCGGATCGCCGCCGCCGCGTCTAGGGTCACCAGCACCTGGCTAGTCACCAGCACGGCCAGCGCGCCCATCGCCGCGCCCAGCCCGGAGTCGGTGATCGTGGAGAGGAACAGCGCGATCGCGGCCACCGAAAGCATCGACACCACGATGTACGCCACGGTCGCCAGCAACCGCAGGACCAGCCCGAACGGCGTGATCGTGACCCCGGACAGCGACGTCACGTCGGCCGGGATCGCCACACCGGCGGCCGGTTCGCCGCCGAACATGGTGATGCCGGTCAGGAACGACGTCAGCAGCACGGCGCCGATCGCGAACAGCACGAACACGATCAGCGCGACCAGCTTGGCCACCAGCAGCCGGGTCCGCCCGACCGGCCGGATCAGCAGGTAGCGCAGCGTGCCCTGCGCCGCCTCGCCGGCCACCGAGTCACCCGCCAGCACCGCCACCGACACCGGCAGGAACACGGGCATGACCAGGGCCATCGCCGCCGCCGGATAGAGCGAGCCGTTGCTCAGCACGGCCGACAGGAACGCACCGCCCTGCCCGGGTGGCGGCGGGATCCGGGTGGTCGCCAGGAACACCGCGACGACGAACGGCAGCGCACAGAGCAGACCGGTGATCACGTACGTGCGGGGCCGCCGGAACAGCTTCGCGATCTCGACCCGGATCATGCGACCCGGTCCGAGGACGTCGTGGTGGCCGCGAGGACCACCTGCTCCAGGGTCTGCCGCTCGGCGCCGATGGAGGTGACCCGGATGCCGGCCCGGAGAAGCTCGGCGTTGAGGTCGCCGGGGTCCGGATGCCGCACCGTCAGCAGCGGGCCGTCGCGCTGCTCGACCCGGCCGTCGAGCAGCGCCACCACGCGGTCCGGCTCCGGCGTACCCACCAGAACCCGGCCTGTCTCCGCGCGCAGCGCGGCCAGCTCGTCCTGCAGCACCAGGCGGCCGCGGTCCATCACACCGACCCGCGTGCACAGCGCGTCGATCTCGCCGAGCAGGTGGCTGGAGAGGAAGACCGTGGTGCCCTCAGCGTTGAGCTGGGCGAGCAGGTCGCGGATCTCGCGGATGCCGCGCGGGTCGAGGCCGTTGGTGGGCTCGTCGAGGACCAGTAGATCGGGTCGCCGCAGGAGCGCGGCGGCCAGGCCGAGGCGCTGACGCATACCCAGCGAGTACGCCTTGACCGGGCGTTTGTCGATGCCGGCGAGACCGACCCGCTCCAGCGCCTCGCCGACCCGTCGCCGGCGGTCGGTGCGCGAGCCACCCGGCCCGGCCGCGTCCATCAGCGCCAGGTTGGCCCGGCCGTGCAGATGCGGATACAGGCCCGGCCCCTCGACCATGGCGCCGATCCGGGGCAGCGCCTCGCGTACCCGTCCCGGAACCGGCACCCCCAGCACCTCGATCTCGCCGCGGGTGGCGAAGACCAGTCCGAGCAGCATCCGGACCAGCGTGGTCTTGCCCGAGCCGTTGGGGCCGAGCAGCCCGTACCGGTCGCCCGCGCGCACGTCCAGGTCGACGTCGTACACGGCGGTGACCTGCCCGTACGTCTTGACCAGGCCCTTTGTTGTGATCATGGGGTACTCCGGGCGAGGTCGGCGGCGACGCGGCGCAGCACGGCGGGCTGGACGAAACCGGCGACCAGATAGACGCGCTCGGTACGTACGGCGAGGATGGTCAGCAGGCCGGTGGCCAGGATCGCGCCGTGGCCGCCGTCGAGGTGCACGTCGGTTCCGTAGGTGCCGACCCGCTCGTACGCGTCGTTGCCGAAGCGGCCCGGCAGGCGAATCACCACGAACTGCGCGAGCCCGTCACCGTACGTGGCGGCCGAGGTGAGCCCCTGCACCGCCGTACGCCGCTGCTCGCCACCCAGCGTCGCCGGCAGCTCGCCGCCGCGTCCCCGCCGGGCGATCTGGCTGAGCAGGTCGGGCGCGTTGGTCACCTGCAGGTCGTCCCGCGGCGGAGGCGTGACCGTGCCGGCCGCCGGCGCCTTCAGGTCGAGCTGCAGGAACCGGGTGGTGAAGACCGGACGCTCGCCGCCCTTCGCGGTCACCTCGGCCTGCAACGGCAGCCCGCTGCCCGGGTCGGCCCACACGTCCACGTGGTCGATCGTGGTGTCCGGCGACGTCGGCCGGATGCGCAGCCCCGCCGCGTCCCGGCCGGCCACCCGCTTGCCCTCGATCGCCGTCACCCGGTCGCCCGCGGACAACTCGAGCATCCTCCGCACCAGCTCGGGCGGGACCAGGTCGGCCGGGCGGGGCAGGCGGACCGGCTGCTCACCGACGACCTGGGTCAGCCGGTCGTCGCCGAAGTCCCAGATCCACTGGCTGCCCAGGTATTGGTAGGTGTCCCGCTCGGTGGCGCCGTCGATCACGTCGACCCGCCAGCTGTCCGGGTTCGCATACCAGACCCGCATCTCGGTGCGGCTCGACAGCGGCCGGCTGATCTCGGTGAGATTCGGCAGCGGCGGCAGCGGGAGGAGGCCGCTGCTCTGCGCGTACCCGGTGAATGCCCTCTTTCCGGACGCGGCCATCATCTGCCGCAGCCCCCGCGGATCGCTCACTGTCGCTGCCGGTGCGGGCCGCCGATTCAAGACGATGGGTACGCTGCAGAGCACGCCGACGACGAGGAGAACCACGCCCCATCGCCGCCACGCCTGCCCGCGCACCACCGTCATTGGTTGCATAGTCAAGCAAAGGTACCTCGCCCCTGATCAGGCGCGTTGCACCCTTCGCGGTTGCCCCTTCGGACAGGGGGATCAACAGGCCCACCCTCAGCCCGCCGATCCGGCCTACCGTGACCCTCATGTTCTGCCGTCCGGACCGCTGCCACCCACCCCGCGATACCACCGCGCCCGAGCCCCCACCGACCCCACCCAAGGCGTGCGTGGTGGTCCGCTCCCCGAGCCGCTGGCAGCACAAGCCCCGCCGCTCCGGCCGGTACGCGGCCTACGGCCCCCGCTCCCGCTGACCGCCGACGTCACCAGAGCTGGTCCACCACGAAGTCGAGGGCTCGGGTGATGGCGGCCCGGGACTCGTCGTTGTCGTCGAGCTGGTCAATGGCCGGAACGCGTCACATGCCCCACCTGTCGACCTATGGCCTGCACCGGAGCCTGGTCGGTCGAGTGGGGCCCGGCCAACGTCCGGGTCAACGGCATCGCCCCGGGCAACGTGTCGAGCGAGAACGTCGTCGAGTTCATGGGGCCGAGAAGTTCCAGACGATGGCCGAGACCAGCCCGCTCGGCCGGCCGGTGGCGGTCCTCACCGGGGCCGGGGCCGGCCGGGGGTGGACACGGTCAGCCCCCGTCACTCAGGACAGCGGCGTGGATGGCCTCGGCGACGGTCTCGGTGGCGACCGCGCGGAGCAGGTCGACGTCGACGTCGGCGGTGACCTCCCCGGTGGCCAGGGCGACCAGGGCGTCGCCGTCGTAGCGGGAGTGCGCCGGGTGGATGGCCCGGGCGTACCCGCTGTGGCCGCTCTGGGCCAGCAAAAAGCAGTCGGTCTTGGACAGGACGGCCGTGGTCAGCACGACACCGATGGTCGTGTTCTGCATCTCGAAGCCGCGGGCGGGTGCGCTCGGCGGGACGCCGGGACGATCGGTGACATCACCCCAGGCGTTGACCGCGATCAGGGCGGCCACCTGGACCGGCCCGGCGTCCCGGATGGCCACGCCGACACCGCCGGGGTCGCGGCGGCCGCGCCACTTGCCGATGGTCGCGCCGGTGCCCGCGCCCACCCGTCCCGAGGCCAGCGGCTCACCCGCGTACGCGGACTCGGCGGCGGCCCGGCCGGACGCGGCATCCGGTGGCGTGCCGCCCGCCGACGCGTCGAACAGGGACAGGCCGACCACGATCGGGACCGGCCCGACCGGCGTCCCGAAGCCCTGGCCACGCTCGCGCAGCAGATCGGCCACGCCGGTCGCGGCGGACAACCCGAACGCCGAACCGCCGGACAGGACCACCGCGTCCACCCGGTTGACCAGGCGGGACGGGTCGAGCAGGGCAAACTCGCGGGTTGCCGGGGCACCCCCGCGGACCTCGCCCGACCCGACCGTGCCGGGCGGTGGCAGGATCACCGTCACCCCGGTGCCGGCGCCCGTCCAATGGCCCGCGTACGCGGTCAGGAGCTGCGTCATAGGGCCAAAGCTAGCCGCCCTTGTGTCGCACACCGGACGTATCAGCCAACGACACGGACGCTCAGGGAAGTATCGGGGCGCTGCGGGATGAACCGCGGCGGAACGACGCGGGGAGCCGGTTCTCCCCGCCGAGCGAACGTGAGGGATGGATGGAGGCACCCGACCACAACGGTGGCGCGGATCTGATCGCGCGGGCCGCGGCGGGCGACGGGACCGCCTGGGACGAGCTGACCGAGCAGTACACACCTCTGCTCTGGTCGGTGGCGCGGGCGATGCGGCTCAACGAGGCCGACGCCGCCGACGCGGTGCAGGCCACCTGGCTGCGGCTGGTGGAAAAACTGGACACCATCCGGGAACCGGAGCGGATCGCGGGCTGGCTGTCCACGACCATCCGGCGGGAGTGCCTCGCGATCCTGCGGCAGCGCACCAAGTCAGTGCCGCACGACGACTTCGACGACCTGCCCGACGAGGGTGGCCCGGGCGTGGACGACGGTGTCCTGCGCGACGAGCGCGACCGGGCGCTCTGGCGGGCGTTCAGTCAGATCTCGGCCCAGTGCCGCTCGCTGCTCCGGGTTCTGATGTCCGACCCGGCGCCGAGCTACGCGACGGCGGCGGTCGCCCTGGACATGCCGATCGGCGGGATCGGGCCGACCCGGCAACGCTGTCTCAACTCCCTGCGACGGATCATGGCGGTGGCCTCGTGAGCTCTGTGGATGACGAACTCCTGGACGATCTGCGCCGATTGGCCGCGCTGGTCGACCCGGTGCCCCAGCACGTACGCGACGCGGCCCGCGCCGCCTTCCTCACCCGCGACATGGACGCGAAGCTGGCCGAGCTGATCGCCGACTCGACGGCGGACGCCGATTTCGAGCCGGTGCGGCAGGCCACCGACGAACGGTTGTTGTCCTTCCAGGCGGAAGGCACCCAGGTCGAGATGACGGTACGCGCGGAAGGCGCCGGCTGGACCATGATGGGCCAGGTGTTCGGGGCGGGCGCGGGCACCGCCTCGGTCGAGAACGGTGGGCGGTCCACCACCCCGCTCGCGCTCGACGACCTGGGCCGGTTCCTGATCACCGACCTGGCCAGCGGCCCGATCCGGCTGCGCTGCGAGCTGCCCGGCGGCGACTCCCTGGTCACGTCCTGGGTGATCTTGTGACCCACAGTGGTAGCCCAACGCGGCCTTCCACGCCCGGACACCGCCCAGGTCTACCACCACAAACCCACAGTGGTAGCCCAACGCCGCCTACCACGCCCGAGCACCGTCGTGGGCTACCACTGGAGGGGGCGGGGCGGGGCGGGTCAGCGGCCGAGGGAGACGAAGGACCAGGCCGTGGCCAGCAGGATGACGTCGGTGGAGGCGGCGGCCGCCTGGCGTACGTCGCGCAGCGCGGCACCGAAGCCCCGGCCGGCCCGCAGCCGCTCGTGGAAGTCGGCCATCAGCGCACTGGTCACCGCGTCGTTGACCGGGACCACGCTGGCCAGCAGGCTGCGGGTGCCCAGCGGGATGAGCGCGCTGACCATGCCGAGCAGTTCGTCGGTGCTGACCGGCGCGGCCACGCCACTCTCGCAGCTGGAGAGGACCAGGTGGGCCGGCGCGCGGCGCAGGCGCCCGAGGTCATAGACGGTCAGCGGCCCGTCGTCCAGGGACAGGCTGGAGAACAGCGGGTTGTCACCGCGGAAGACGCCGTGCGCGGCGATGTGGGCGGTCCACGCGCCGTCCAGCGCCGAGAGCACGGCGTCGGCCGTCGCGCTGCCGTCCTCGAGGACTGTGGCCTGGGGGTAGGTGCGGGCGATGTGCTTGATCTCGAGGCCGGTGCCGTCGAGTTCGGGGCCGCGGACCAGCACGACCCGGCGGCCACCGGTGTGCCCGGTGTCGCCCGCCCGCAGCCAGGTGGCCAGCGACGGCGACACCACGAACGGGCTTTCGCGCAGCGCCGGCAGCATGCCCCAGGGCACCGAGTGCAGGATGGCCGGCGGCACCACCAGCACCGGGCCGTCGCCGAGGACCTGGGCGGCCGGGCCGAGCAGGGCGCGTTCCAGGGCGGCGCCGGCAGCGTCGAGGGCAGGGCCGGCGCCGGCGGGCGGGCGGCCACGGGCCAGCCGGCGCAGGGCGAAGCGGGCCAGCTCGACCTCGCGGACGGCGGTCGCGAGAGGACCGACCAGATGGGTACGGGCGCGGCCGGCGGCCACGGTGGTCGCGTAGAGGATGCCGTCCAGGAACGTCAGGGTGACCAGGGTGTGCTCGCCCAGCGCGGTGAGCGGGTCGGGGGCTTTGTCCGTACCCGGCTGATCGGTCTGGGCGTGCGTGCCGGAGACCCGGCGGGTGCGCGCCCGGATCGCACCCTCCAGAGCCCGGCGTTCCTGCTCGATCTGCCGCACCGGCGCCCCGGCCGCGCGGGCGTCGGCCAGCCGGCCCTCGACCGAGCGCAGCGCCGCCATCTCGGCCGCCAGCTCGGGGTCGTCCGGCGGGCGCACCGGGGCGACGGCCAGCCCACCGGCACGCCAGCGCTCGCTCCAGCGCAGCAGCATCCGGGCGTCACCGCGGGCGACCGCCTCGCGCTGGGCCAGTTCGACCAGCTCGATGCCGTGCACGGTGGCGTGCGCCAGCAGCTCGGGGGCGGCCAGGGTGCGCCGGTGGTTCTCGGCCGCGCGCAGCCCGAAGCGGCAGGCGGCCAGCATCGCGCGGGTGTCACCGCGCTCCTTGGCCCGCAGCGCGTGGGCCAACCAGCCGACCGCGTGACCGAAGCTGGGACCGCGGTTGCGGAAGTGCGCGGCCCGGGCCAGGTGCCGGTCGGCGTCGGCGTGCCGGCCCCGTTCGGCGGCGAGCCGGCCGGCCAGCAGGTGCGCGGCGGGCGCCTCGAGGGCGTCCAGGGAGTCGAGCCGGTCGGCCAGCTCACCGGCCCGGGTGACCAGCCGGCCGTCGCGGTGGCCCTCGGCCCAGCGGGACTGCAGCACCACGAACGACGCGCGGGCGTGCCAGCGGTCGCGGCCCTGGCGGCGGAACAGGTCGCGGGCGGCGGCGGCGCGTTCGGCGGCCAGGGCCGGGCGACCGGCGGCGTAGGCGGCCTGACCGGCGGCGAACAGGAACTCGGCCGCCTTGGTGGCGGCGCCGCCGCGCGCGGCGTGGTCCCGGACGGTCTCCTCGGCGACGGTCACGGCCTCGGTGAACAGGCCGGCGGCGAGCAGTACGGAGCAGCGGTCGGCGGCCAGGGCGTACGAGTAGAAGTGCACGCCGAGCCGGGCGTACCGGTCGGCTGCGGCGTCCAGAAAGCTCAGCGCGCCGGCCAGGTCACCGGCGAAGTAGGCCAGGTCGGAACGGTTGTGCAGCACGTTGGCCAGTTCCATGTCCTGGCCGAGCTCGGAGAAGAGCCGTTCCGCCTCGCTCAGATCACGGTCGGCGCGCGCGGTCTGGCCGACCGCACACCAGACCAGGAAACGGTGCATCCGGGAGCGGGCTTCCCAGAGCTGGTCGCCGCCGCGGCGCAGCAGGCTGATCGCCCGGCGCAGGTCTTCGAGGGCCTGGTCGTAACGGCCGAGGACGCGCAGCAGGCTGGCCCGGCGCATCAGGTTGCGGCCGCCGGCCACGCCGCGGACACCGGCCACGGCCTCGTCGAGCATCGCCAGGCCGGGTCGCGTACGCCCGGCGAACCCCAGCGTGAGACCGAGCGTCGCCTGCACGTCGGCGACCCGCTCGGCCTGACCGGACGCGCGAGCGTCCCGCAACGCACGACGCAGCTCGGTGATCGCGGCCGCGCTGTTGCCACCGTCGCGCAACACGATGGCCCGAGCCTGACGGGCCATCGACGCGACGCGCGCCTCAGGGCGACCGGCCAGGATCTGGTCGGCCTCCCGTAACGCCTCGGCCGGGCGGGACAGTGCCAAGGACAGCAGCCGCTCGGACGTCAGGCCAGCTGACGACACGCGCCAATACTAGGAGAGACGATGAGTGACGAACGAACGGGTTCCCGACCGGAGACCCGCCAGCAGGCCCAGCTCCGTCTGCTCCGGGAGAGATTCCGCCAGCGCGGGATCGACATCGCCCCCGGACCGGAGAACTGGGAGGAGACCGGGGTCGAGTTCCACTACGAGCCGGAGTCCATGCTGGTCGAGGATCAGCACGCCAAGGCCGTGCAGGATCACCTGTGGAGCCTGAACATCACGTGTGAGCTGCGGGAGCGGACCCCGGCCACGCCCGGTTACCGGGTGATGCACGTTCCGGGCGGCACGATGACCGCTATCGGTGAGGTGGAGCGGGTGATGGGCCGGGGCCTGGTCGCGGCCAACCATCTGGTACACATCGCCGGTGAGGCGGGCAACTGCCCGGCGTCGGAGCCGGTCCCGGTGCCGCCGGACACCAAGCCGGTGCCCGCGGTCAACTCGGACCCGACCGCCGGCGCGGGCATCCGGGTGGTGGTGGCCGACACCGGCCTGGACCCGGAGGCGACCAAGCGCTCGCCGTGGCTCGAGGGCGTCACCGGTGATCTGGACCGGGGCATCCTGGAGAACCCGATGACCGAGTACGCGGGCCACGGCACCTTCATCGCCGGTGTGATCCGCTGCCTGGCGCCGGCGGCCGAGGTGCATGTGCGGGCCAGCTTCGAGCCCGGTGGCGCCCGGTTCGAGACCGAGCTGGTGGACGCGCTGATGGACATCCTCGACTCGGACAGCCCGGACATCATCAACTTCTCGGCCGGCACCTGGACGCACCGTTCGCGGGACCTGCTCTCGATCCAGTTGTTCGGCCGGCGCCGGCTGCGGCTGCACAAGGGTGTGCTGCTGGTCGCCGCGGCCGGCAACGACGGGGTGCGGCAGCCGTTCTGGCCGGCGGCGTCGCCGTACGCGGTGTCGGTGGGCGCGCTCAACCCGTCGATGACCGAGCGGGCGACGTTCAGCAACTTCGGTGGCTGGGTGGACGTCTACGCGCCGGGCGAGGACCTGGTCAACGCCTTCCCGGTCGGCACCTACATCGGTGAGGAGCCGCCCAACAAGGGCGTGAAGATGCACTACAAGGGCATGGCCAAGTGGAGCGGCACGTCGTTCGCCACGCCGGTGATCGCCGGCCTGACCGCGGCGCGGATGTCGAAGACGGGCGAGAACGGGGTGACCGCGGCCCGGAGCCTGATCACTCAGGCCCAGGACTCGGCCATCCCCGGACTCGGTGCCATCGCCCGGCCCGAGTTCAACTTCAACGACTAGGAACGGGCCAGGGGGAGGTCGATGCGGGAGACGCCGAGGCGGACGCCCACCTCGGTGCCGGCCGGGTAGCGCAGCGTGTGGTCCCGGTCGGTGGAGATGATCACCAGGCCGATCCGGTGGCCCAGGGCGAAGACGTGGTCGGTGGTCTGCAGATCCCACTTCACCGTGTACGTCTGACCCGGCGCGATCGCCTCGGTGACGTTGCGGCCGTGCCGGTTGCGGACGTCGGCCCAGCCGCGGGTGACGACCTCGTACGGCGTCGGCGCGGTGACGTACTCGCTGCGGTTGAAGCAGCCCGGGTCCTCCGGGATGCCGGGGCCGACGCAGTCCTGCCCGGGCACGGCGCGGCGGCCGGCGTACCGGTCGGCGGTGCCGTAGTCGACCAGCAGCGCGGTCAGGTACGGCGACTTGCCGTCCAGGTCGGCACGAACGGTGATCTCCGGGGTGCCGGAGAGTCGCGTCTCGGCGGTCAGGGGCGCGGTCTGGAAGGCGAGGCGTCCGGCGTCGGCCGCTTCCGGGTTCGCGGCCAGGTTCTCGGCCGTACGCGCCGGGTCGTCCGTGAAGGAGGCCCGGCGGGACCGGCCGGCCACCGGGGACAGCTCGCCGGCCGGGGCGACATACCAGGCCGAGGTGCGGGCGCTCGGGATGGGCCAGCTCTTCGCGGTCTTCCAGACGTTCGGTGCCACCTCGACGTCGGCCATCGGCTTGCTCATGATGTCGTTGTCGATGCCGTACAGCCAGTGGTCCAGCCAGGCGTGCAGGGTGTCCAGCCACTCGGCCCGGCGGATCGAGAACGGATCGGCGTGCGCGCCCTGGTGCAGCCAGATCTTGCGGGGCACGTTGTTGCGGGCCAGCCGGTCCCACCACTGCCCGGCCTGGCCGGTGCGCACGTTCATGTCGTGCAGGCCGTGCACGAGCAGCACGCTGGCTTTGACCTTGTCCGCGTCGCGGGTGTAGTCGCGCTCGGCCCAGTATTTCGAGTAGTCGCCGGTGACCCGGTCCTGGGCGGCCTCGATCGCGTCCATCGCGGCGGCGCAGACTCCCGGGTGCGCCCGGGTGAGGACGGCGCGGGCGAGTACGTCGAGGTCCTCGCCCTGGAAGCCGCCGGGGGCGACGACTCCGCCGTTGGCGCGGTAGTAGTCGTACCAGGAGGAGATGGCCGCGATCGGCACGATCGTCTCGAGGCCCTCGACGCCGGTGGAGGCGACCGCGTTGGGCAGTGTCCCGTTGTAGGAGACGCCGATCATCCCGGTCTTGCCGCTGCTCCAGCCGGCGCTGATCGGTGCGCCGGCCGCGTCCCAGGCCTTGGCCCGGCCGTTGAGCCAGTCGACGACCGCCTTCATGCCGAGCGTCTCGTTGCGGCCGCCGGAGGTCGGGCAGCCGTCCGAGCCGCCGGTGCCCAGGCTGTCCGCGAACACCACGGCGTACCCCCGCGGTACGAAGTAGTTGTCGAGGTAGCCGGAGAAGGTGATCGTCTCGGCGCGGTTCGTTCCCGGTGCTGCCGCACGCCGCGAGTCGGACCCATCGCGGTCCACGTCGTCGTGGTTGGGCACGTCGTTGAGGCCGGCGTAATACGGGCTGGCCTGGAAGATCACCGGGATCTTGTGGTCCACCCCGGACGGCCGGATGATCCGCACCGCCACCCGGTCGCGTTCGCCGTCGCCGTCGCTGTCCACCGGGGTCTGCACCCACACCTGCTCGCGGACGGCGGTGGCGTAGTCGTAGCGCGGCTCGGTGCCGCTCGGTGGCGCGGCCGAGGCCGGTGCGGCGACCGGTAACAGCAGGGCGGAACTCAGGACGGCGAGAAGCACACCACGCGTACGCACGCGGTCACCCTATCGGGTTTTGTCGATGTTGCCGAGTGGTAGGCCAGCGCGGCATCCGGGGCCTGGATACCGCCCTTGGCTACCACTGCGCCCGAGTCGACCGTTGACGAACTAGTCACATATCTGAAATCTTGAATGCCCCGTCCCGAAAAAACTCGGCAACGTGTACGCAAAAGATGAACTGAGGGCCCCATGACACGGAAGCTGCGCCGCCGGCTGGCCGGCGGCATCCTCACCCTCGTACTCACCGCCGCCGCCGGACTGCTCGCCGCCCCCGCGCGAGCCGCCGGCCCCAACCTCTCCCCCGGCAAGCCGGCCACCGCCAGCGGTTCGAACGGCGGATTCGGCGCCAACCTGGTCAACGACCAGAACCCGAACACCTACTGGGAGAGCCCCAACGGCTCGTTCCCGCAGTGGGTCCAGCTCGACCTGGGATCCACCACCCAGGTCGATCAGGTCACGCTGAAACTGCCGCCGGCGACCGCCTGGGCCGCGCGTACCCAGACGATCGCCGTACAGGGCAGCACCGACGGCAGTGCCTTCAGCACGCTGTCACCCTCGGCCGGGCGGTTCTTCGACCCGGCCACCGGCAACACCGTCACCATCGGGTTCGCCGCCGCCTCGATCCGGTTCGTCCGCCTGACCGTCACCGCGAACACCGGCTGGCCGGCCGCGCAGATCGGCGAGTTCGAGATCTACGGTCCCGGCGGCACCGGCCCGGGTGATCCGCCCCCGCCGGACGGCGCCAACCTGGCCGCGAACAAGCCGATCGAGGCGTCGTCGTTCACCCAGTCGTTCGTGGCCGGTAACGCGGTCGACGGCAACACCGGCACCTACTGGGAGGCCGCCGGGCAACCGGCCACGCTGACCGTCAAGCTCGGCGCCAACGCCGACGTCACCGCCGTGGTGGTCAAGCTCAACCCGGATCCGGTCTGGGGGCCGCGTACCCAGGCGATCGAGGTTCTGGGGCGCGCGCAGAGCGCGACCGCCTTCACCTCGCTCAAGGCCCGCGCCGACTACGCCTTCACCCCGTCGGCCAACCAGAACAGCGTCACCATCCCGGTCACCGCACGGGCGGCCGACCTGCGGCTGCAGTTCTTCACCAACAGCGGAGCGCCGGGCGGGCAGGCCGCCGAGTTCCAGGTGATCGGCGCGTGGGCACCCAACCCCGACCTGACGGTGACGGGTACGAGCTGGACGCCGGCCACCCCGGACGAAAGCTCGTCGATCAACGTGTCGGCGACCGTGCGCAACGCCGGAACCGCCGCCTCGGCCGCGACCACGGTGGACGTCAAGCTGAACGGCACCGTCGTCGGCACCGCCCCGGTCGGCGCGCTGGCGGCCGGAGCCTCGGCCACCGTGACCGTGGCGGCGGGCCGCCGGGCCCAGGGCAGTTACACCGTGGCGGCGACCGTGGACCCGGCCGACACCGTGCCCGAGCAGAACAACGACAACAACACGTACACCTCGCCGACCGCGCTCGTGGTGGCCCAGGCCCCGGGGCCCGACCTGGAGATCGCGTCGATCACCCCGAACCCGGCCAACCCGGCGGTCGGGGCGCCGGTCAGCTTCACCGTGGCCGTCCGCAACCGTGGCACCACCCAGGCCGGCGCCTCGACCACCCGGGTCACCGCCGGGTCGACGACGCTCAACGGCAGCACCCCGGCGATCGCCGCCGGCGCCACGGCCACCGTCGCGATCCCGGGCACGTGGACCGCGACCACCGGCGGCGTCACGGTCACCGCGACCGCGGACGCGACCGGGGCGGTGGCCGAGACGAACGAGAACAACAACACCGCGACCCGGTCCATCGTGGTCGGGCGAGGTGCCGCCGTCCCGTACACCTCGTACGAGGCCGAAGCCGGCAGCTACTCGGGCACCCTGATCACCGCCGACCCGCTGCGGACGTTCGGGCACACCAACTTCGGCACCGAGTCGTCGGGCCGGGCGTCGGTCCGGCTCACATCCCAGGGGCAGTACGTCGAGGTCACCTCGGCCGCCCAGGCCAACTCGATAGTGGTCCGCAACTCCATCCCGGACGCGCCGGGTGGCGGCGGGCAGGAGGCGACGATCAGCCTCTACGTCAACGGCACGTTCAACCGGAAGCTGACGTTGTCGTCGCGCAACTCGTGGCTCTACGGGACCACCGACGACACCGAGGGCCTGTCCAACAGCCCGTCCGGGGACGCCCGTCGGCTCTTCGACGAGTCGCACGCGCTGCTCGGCACGTCGTACCCGCCGGGCACGAAGTTCAAGCTGCAGCGGGACAGCGGCGACAACGCGTCGTTCTACTACCTCGACCTGGTCGACCTCGAGCAGGTCGCGCCCGAGATCCAGCAGCCGGCCGGCTGCACGTCGATCACCCAGTACGGTGCCGTGCCCAACGATGGCATCGACGACACCTCGGCCATCCAGCGGGCGGTCACCGACGACGAGAACGGCGTGATCTCCTGCGTCTGGATCCCGTCCGGCCAGTGGCGGCAGGAGCAGAAGATCCTCTCCCCCGACCCGGGCCGCGGCCAGTACAACCAGAAGGGCATCCGCAACGTCGTGATCCGCGGCGCCGGCATGTGGTACTCGCAGCTCTACACCAACACCGAGCCGCAGAACGTGCAGGGCAACATCAACCACCCGCACGAGGGCAACGTCGGCTTCGACATCGACGACAACACCCAGATCAGTGACATCGCCATCTTCGGGATGACGACCAACCGGGCCAACCGCGGGCACGGGCTGAACGGGCGGTTCGGGAAGAACACGAAGATCAGCAACGTGTGGATCGAG
Organism: Actinoplanes sp. NPDC049265; assembly: GCF_043197135.1. NCBI lineage: Bacteria > Bacillati > Actinomycetota > Actinomycetes > Micromonosporales > Micromonosporaceae > Actinoplanes > Actinoplanes sp. NPDC049265. Next base: position 310,687 of record NZ_JBICSP010000009.1, read on the forward strand.
CACGTCAACGTCGGCGCCTGGGTCGGCCGCGACTACTCGGACACGCCCGCCTACTGGAACCCCGGTGACGGCCTGGAGTTCACCGGCATGCGGATCCGTGACACGTACGCCGACGGCATCAACTTCTCCAACGGCACACGCAACTCGCGGGTCTTCAACTCCTCGTTCCGCACCACCGGCGACGATTCGCTGGCGGTCTGGGCCAACCCGTTCGTCAAGGACCAGAGCGTCGACATCGGCCACGACAACCGGTTCACCAACAACACGATCCAGTTGCCGTGGCGGGCCAACGGCGCGGCGATCTACGGCGGGTACGGCAACGTGATCGAGAACAACCTGATCTCGGACACGGCCAACTACCCCGGCATCATGCTGGCCACCGACCACAACCCGCTGCCGTTCTCGGGCACGACCACGATCAGCGGCAACGGGCTGTTCCGGACCGGCGGGGCGTTCTGGGGCGAGGCGCAGGAGTTCGGCGCGATCACCCTGTTCGCCCAGGGCAAGGACATCACCGGGGTCACGATCCGGGACACCGAGATCTCCGATTCCACGTACGACGGGATTCAATTCAAGACCGGCGGCGGGAACATGCCCGGGGTGGCGATCTCGAACGTGCGGATCGACAAGTCCAACAACGGCGCCGGGATCCGGGCGATGTCCGGTGCCCGCGGGTCGGCGACGTTGTCGAACGTGACCATCACCAACTCCGCGGACGGCGACATCGTCCGGGAGCCCGGCACTCAGTTCACCATCAGCGGTTCGTGAAGTAGTGCCCCTCGTCCAGGTCGGCGATCAGGCCGGCCTGGGCGGGGGTCCAGTCGTACCTCTTCCGGGTGATCTCGCTCGACGCGGCCAGGTCGGCGCCGAAGAAGCGGCCCAGCCAGCCGAAGTGCTCGGCCGGGCGAGATTCGACGGGTACGCCGAGCCCGCGCCCGATCGCCGCGGCCATGTCCCGGGTCGGCACCCCCGGCTCGGCCACGGCGTGCAGGATCGAGCCGGGTTCGGCCTGCTCGACGGCCAGCCGGACGAGCACCGCGGCGTCGTCCCGGTGTACCGCGGCCCAGCGACCGGCGCCGTCACCGACATAGCCCGACACGCCGGTGGCCCGAGCGATCCGGACCAGTTCGGCGACGAATCCGTGGTCGCCGCGGCCGTGCACGGTCGGCGCGAACCGCACCGCCGCCGATCGCACCCCACGGTCGGCCAGCCCGAGCGCGATCGTCGCGTTGGCCGCCCGTGAGTAGCCGGCCGGGTCGCCCATGTCGGTCTCGACCGCGGGCCGCCCGGGGACCAGACCGGCGACGCCGGACGCGATGACGAACGGTCCGCCCGGCTTGACCGCCGCACCCATGGTCTCGATCGCGGCCCGGTCCAGCGCGACCGCGGCCTCCATCTGGGTGAAGTCGTGGTTGTAGCCGAGGTGGACCACGCCGTCGGCCGACTCGGTGCCGGTGCGCAGGCTGTCCAGGTCGTCCAGGCCGCCGCGGTGCACGTCGGCGCCGAGGGCGGTGATCCGCTCGGCCGACGCGTCCGAGCGGGCCAGCCCGAGCACGCTGTGGCCGCCTCTGAGCAGCTCTTTCACGGTGTCGGTGCCGATCCAGCCGGATGCTCCGGTGACGAAGATGCGCATTGTCGCGCCTCCTGCTTCGCTTCGTTGGATGTCACTCGATGACATCACTAACGTAGCACCAGTGACGTCATCGAGTGACATGACTGGACGGCACTCCTCTAGAATCGTGATCATGGCGAGGTGGGAGGCCGGGGCGGCGGGCCGGTTCCGGGAGGCGGCGATGGAGCTCTACGCCGAGCGCGGGTACGAGCAGACGACGGTGGCCGAGATCGCGGAGAAGGCGGGTCTCACCGCACGGACGTTCTTCCGCCACTTCACCGACAAGCGCGAAGTGCTGTTCGCCGGTTCGTCCGACCTGCGCGACGGCATGGTCACCGCGGTGCGCCAGGCGCCGGCGTCGGCGAGCCCGGTGTCCGCGGTGGGCGAGGCCCTGGACGTGGCGGCGAAGTTCCTCGGCCGCGATCACGCCATGTCACGGCGGCGGCACGCGATCATCATGGCCAACCCGGAACTGCTCGAACGCGAGCTGATCAAGATGGCGACGCTGGCCACGGCACTGGCCGCCGCCCTGGGCGAACGCGGCGTACCCGAACCCGACGCCGGTCTCGCCGCCCAGGCCGGCATCGTCGTGCTCCAGGTCGCCTTCCGCCGCTGGGTCGAATCGGAGGCACCGGCCGACCTGGCCGCCGGCATGCGCGACGGCCTCGCCCGGCTTCAGACGGTCATCGCCCGGTGAAGAACGACACCGCCTCGGTCAGGGCGAGGTCGGTCAGGACCGGGTCGTGGCGCGGGCCGATGTCGCGCATGAAGGCGTGCTCGCCACCCTGGTAGACGTGCAGTTCCAGATCGTCGAGGCCGGCCGCGTACAGGGCCGAGACGATCTGGAGGCGGGCGTCGGCGGGCACGTGCGGGTCCCGCGAGCCGAAGACGACCAGCAGGCGGCCATGGATGTCGGCCGCACGGGCCAGCGAACCGGCGTCGGCGTCCCGGCCCAGGGCGCCGTTCTGCAGGCCGGTCGGATAGAAACAGACCGTGGCCCGGACGCGCGGGTCGAAGGCGGCGCGGAAGGCCAGGTGACCGCCGATGCAGAAGCCGGTGGCGAACAGCGTGGTCGTGTCGTCGCGGCTTTCCAGGTAGTCGAGCACGGCCACCCGGTCGGCGTCGAACTCGTCCACCGTGGTCGCGGCCGCGCCGGCCAGCCCCCGCCGCTTGCCCTCGTCGTCGAACTCCAGCGCGACGCCGGCCAGATCGGTGTGCGGGTAGATCTCCGGGACGGCCACCACGAAGCCGTACGCGGCCAGCCGCCGCGCCGTGCGCAAAGTGGACTCGGTCAGCTGGAAGATGTCGGTGTAGAGCACGACCCCCGGCAGCGGCACGGCACCCACCGGCCGGATCACCACTGTGTTGATCAGATCGCCGACGCGCACCGTGTCCTCATACAGCTTCACGGGCCGACAGTACCCAAGATCGTCCGAATGTTGGTCGAGGTGAACGGACGCCGCGCGTTGCCGGGTCGCCCAGGGCCGCCCGCTCAGCCGCGGCGCCACTTCTGGTTGGCGCCGCCGTTGCAGGTCCACAGGTCCAGGCCCGCGCCGTCGCGGTCGGTCCAGGCCTTGATGTCCACGCACTTGTTGGAGCGGGGATTGACCAGCTGGCCGGCCGCGTCGAGGACGAACTGCTGCGCCGCGCCGCCCGAGCAGGTGGCGATCTGGATGACCGCGCCGTCCGCGGTGGAGCCGCCGGCGACGTCCAGGCACATGTTGTTCTGGGTGCGGAAGGCGCCGTTGACCGACTCCCATTTCTGGTTGCCGCCGCCGTTGCAGGACCAGACGTCCAGTGGCTGGCCGTCGCTGTAGTTGACGTTCGGGACGTCGACGCACCGGCCGTTCCAGGTGCTGGAAATAGTGTTGGTGGACGGGATCGAGGCCGGGGTGACGGCCTGCATGATGACCGCGCCGATGGTTTCGACCGCCCGGGTGTCGTCGCGCGGGGTCTGCGCGTCCCAGCGGTTCCAGGTCAGATTCAGGTCGGTACGCCGTACGTTCCACGCCGCGTCCGCGTTGCGTTTCATGAACGTGTAGTACTGCGCCCAGAGATTGTTCTGGCGCACGAACTCGCCCATGCCGCGAGCGAATTCGGACTGCCAGGTTCCCTCCCGCTGCCCGTTGGTCATGATGCCGTTGGTGGTGCGTTCCCGGATGACGAAGTCGGTCGTGCGTTTCGCGTCGTCGAAGAGCGACTGCCCCCGGTAGTCGCGGTACATGGCCTGCGCGGCCCCGACGAAGGCGCCGGCGCTGTACACCGTCTGACCGGGCTCGAGCGACCCGTCGGCGTTCATCTGCTCGTGCACGCCGCCGGTGTTCCGGTCGAGCAGCCGCGACCAGGTCCAGTCGTAGATGGCCCGCGCCTTGTCGAGGTAGGCCCGGTTGCCGCCGGCCTCGTAGATGAGGCTGCCGAGAATGACCGCCGGGCTGTTACTCAGGGCGCTCTTCTTCGTCTTCTCGATGCTCCACCAGAGGCCGCCGCCGAGGGCGGTGTCCCAGCCCCGGTCGTAGGCCCGGTTGAACGCGTACTGGGCCTGACTGAGATAGGTCGCGTTGCCGGTGATCCGGTAGCCGCGGACGAAGGCCAGGCCGGCCCAGAGCAGGTCGTCGTTGAATTGGTTCCAATTCCAGTCGTACAGCCCGCCGTTGCCCTGGTTCTGCTGGAGGAACGTGTCGAGGAGGCGGCCGATCAGGTCGCGGGTCTCGGCGCGTCCGGTGCTCTCGTACACGTCCTCGACCGCCTGGATGTCCAAGGCCTGCCGCCAGAAATAGTCCTTGTCGGTCTTGCCCAGCGATTCCTTGTAGTACCGCTGATTGCCGTTGGACACGAGGAAGGCGTTGTTCAGCGCGGTGAGGGCGGCGTCGGTGTTGGCCGACATCGGCACCACATCGGCCGAGGCCGGCCGCATCGTGACCGCCACCCCGCTCGCGGCGATCACCACGGCGACCAGCGCGACAACGGCCGAGCGAACCGAAGACAGACGTCGAGACATCACACGCTCCTTCACTCGTTCCCGCCGAACTCGATCGACGGAGGTCGATCTGGAAACAAGGTATCCTGATCTGCTGTGGTGAAGGAGGTAGAAGTGTTACCCCGCTCGGCTGAACGGTCCACGTGACGCGTCTGATGTGGAGCGTCGTCCGAGCCTCTGGTGGTGGACGAGCCATTTTGCGTACCCGGCGGACGGCCCGGGGCCGAGCGTCAGTCGCTGGGTGACGCGGCGAGGATGCCGGCGAACTCGGCCGGATCGATGATCGGGATGCCGAGTTTGGCCGCCTTGACCGCCTTGGTCGTGGTCGTCTCGGATGTGACCAGGGCTGTGGTCGTGGCCGAGACGCTGCCGCTGGCCCGGCCGCCCAGTTGTTCGATACGCTCGCTCACCGTGGTGCGGGTGTAGCCGGGGACACTGCCGCTGACCACATACGTCTTGCCGTCGAGGGGCTTGTCGCCCGCGGTCTCGGGGACGCTCATGGTGACGCCGGCGGCGGCCAGGCGGTCGATGACACCGGACATGGCGGCCAGGCCGTCGATCACGTGCTGTGCCTTGATCAGGCCCATCTTGTCGATCTCGGCGATCTCCTCGACCGTGGCCGCGCGCAGGGCGGCCATGGTCTTGAAGCGGGCGGCGAGCCAGCGGCCGACGCTGCGGCCGGTCATCCGGATGCCCAGGCCGGTGATGACCCGGTTGAACGGCTGGGTCTTGCTGTGTTCGAGCGACGCGATCACCTTGGCCGCGTTGAGCTGGCCGAGCAGCACCACCCCGCCGGCCTTGGTGTTGCCGACGGGCAGGCCGGCCAACTGCTCGGCGGTGAGCGAATACAGGTCGGCGACGTCGGTCGCGAGGCCGGCGTTGACCAGGGCGACACAGAGTGCCTCGCCGGCACCCTCGACATCCATGGCGTCGCGGCTGCACCAGTATTCGAGTGCGTTGGTGGCGCTGCACGAGGCGGTGTGGCAGCGCCACAGGAGGCTGGACTTGTCCCACGGCTCGCCGCACTGCGGACACGTCTCGGGTGGCGTCCACGGGGTGAGGCCGTGCGGCTGCTCGCCGATGGGCGCGGTCACCCGCGGGATGACGTCGCCGGCCCGCCAGACGGCGACGGTCTGACCGATGGCCAGGCCCTGCTCCTCGACGAACTTGGGGTTGTGCAGGGTCGCGTAGGTGATCGTGGTGCCGTCGACGAAGACCGGGTCGAGCACGGCCCGCAGCGAGATCCGCCCGGTCCGCCCGACCCGCACCTCGATGTCGCGCAGCACGGTCGAGCCGGTGTCGGCGGGATATTTGAACGCGGCCGCCCAGTATGGGGTGCGGCTGCCGCTGCCGAGCCGCCGCCGGGTCGATTCCAGGTCGGCGGTGAGCACCGCGCCGTCGATCGGGAAATCGAGGCCGCGGCGCAGCTCGCCGATCCGCTCGACGGCGGCGAGCGCGGCCGCCGCGTCGGTGGCGACCTGGACCTCGCCGGTGGCGAGCCGCCCGGCCACCGGGAAGCCCAGCTCGGTGGCGCGGGCCATGCGGTCGCGGTGGGAGGTGAAATCGCCGGAGATGTCGTACGCCGCGAAGGTCATCGGCGTCTCGTAGGTGCGGTCGGCGCTACGGATCGAACCTGCGACCGCCCCGCGCGAGTTGATGAACGCCTTGCCGCCGGCGGCGACCCGGTTGGCACTGGCCGCCTCGAAGTCGCCGACGGTCATGTAGATCTCGCCGCGCACCTCGCCGGTCCAGCCGGTGCCGAGGCGTGCGGGCAGCCCGGTGACGCCCCGGCGGACCTGGGCGGTGACGTTCTCGCCGGTGCTGCCGTCGCCCCGCAGCGCGGCCAGCACGAGCCGGCCCGACTGGTATTCGACCCGGATCGCCAGCCCGTCGAGTTTGACCTCGACCAGGCACGGGTCGCCGTCGAGGCTCTCGACGAACGCGCGCACCTCGTCGGCGCCGGTGACCTTGCCCAGCGACATCATCGGCACCGGGTGCCGCACGTCGCCGCCCGCGGACGCGCCGGCCGCCACCCGGGTGGTGACGCCCTGGTCGTCCCACTCCGGGTGGGCCTGCTTGGCCGCGGCGACGCGGTCGAGCAGCGCGTCGTAGTCGGCGTCGGTCATCAGCACGTCGCCGCTGTCGTAATACGACTTGGCGGCGGCCCGGGCCTGCTCGACGGCGACAGCGAACTCGGATGCGGTGAGGGCGTCGTCGGTCATGCCGTCAACCTAGGGCCTCGGTACGACAGTTGGAGAAAACGCGTCGCCCGGGCCGGACGGGACGCGCTAGCGTACCCATGTCAAAGGTCCTGACCAGCCGAGGAGGAACGACATGCGCCGTGGTTTCCCGCCCCGATCCCTGGAAACCACTGCTGTGAAGGACCTGACCGCACGTGAGCTTTCTCAACCTTGGCATCGTCGCGCACGTCGACGCGGGTAAGACCAGCCTGACCGAGCGCCTGCTCTACGCGGGCGGGGTGATCGACGCGCTGGGCAGCGTTGATGCCGGCAGCACGCAGACCGACTCGCTCGAGCTGGAGCGGCGGCGCGGCATCACGATCAAGACCGCGGTGGCGTCGTTCCCGTTACGCGACGTGACCGTGAACCTCATCGACACGCCCGGGCACCCGGATTTCATCGCCGAGGTGGAGCGGGCCGTACGTGTGCTCGACGGCGCCGTCCTGGTGGTGTCGGCGGTCGAGGGGGTACAGGCACAGACCCGGGTTCTGATGCGTACGCTGCGCCGGTCCCGCGTGCCGACGCTGGTGTTCGTCAACAAGATTGATCGCGCCGGCGCCCGGGCCGACGGGCTGCTGCGCGACCTCGCGGCCAAGCTGAGCGACCGGATCATCGCGGTGAGCACGGCCGATCGCCTCGGGACCCCGTCCGCCGGGGCGCGGCCGGCCCTCGACGACGCCCGGCTGGTCGAGCTCGCCGACGACGACGAACTGCTTGCCGCTTTCGTACGCGATGAGCGCTCCCTCCCGTACCGGAGGATTTTGGCCGAACGCACCCGCACGGGTGATCTGCACCCGGTCTTCTTCGGTTCGGCGGTCACCGGCGCGGGGGTGGAGGCCCTGCTCGACGGCATCGTCGACCTGCTCCCGACGGCCTCCGGCGACCCCGGCGGCGCGGTCAGCGGGACGGTCTTCAAGGTGGAACGCGACCCGGCCGGCGCGCGGGTGGCGTACGTACGGATGTTCGCCGGCACCCTGCGCGCCCGCGACCGCCTGCCCACCGGCACCGTGACCGCCCTGGACCGCCCGGCCCTGACCGCGGGCGCGATCGGCCGGGTGCACGGGCTGCGAGACGTACGCATCGGCGACCCCGTGGGCGTGGCACCGCCCGGCACCGACCGGCAGCTGTTCGCGCCACCGACCCTGTCGACGGTGGTGGTGCCCCGCGACCCCGGCGAGCGGCACGCGCTGCACACCGCGCTGGCCGAGCTCTCCGACCAGGATCCGCTGATCGCCCTGCGGCGCGACGGCGACGAGCTGTCCGTGTCGCTCTACGGCGAGGTGCAGAAGGAGGTCATCGAGACCACCCTGGCCGAACAGTACGGGATCGCGGTGCGGTTCCTCGACACGAGCACCATCCACATCGAACGCCCGTGCGGCACCGGGCGGGCCGGGGCGACGATGGGCCAGGACGGAAACCCGTACTGGGCGACAGTGGATCTCGAGATCTCCCCCGGCGACGGCTTCGCGTTCGCGCTGGACGTGCCGATCGAGCAGGTGCCGATCCACGTCTTCAGGACCGAGCCGTTCTTCCGCGAGGCGCTGGAGGCCGCGGTGCGCACCACGCTCGCCACCGGCCCGCGCGGCTGGGCCGTCCACGACATCCGGGTGGTCGTCACCCGCACCGGTTTCCTGGCGCCGCTCACGACCGCCGCCGACTTCCGCAAGCTGGTGCCGCTCGTGCTGATGGACGCGCTGCGGTCGGCCGGCACGGTGGTCTGCGAGCCGATCCACCGCTTCCGGCTGGACGGCCCGATCACGGCTCTGGGCACGATGCTGGGCGCGCTGGGGCGTTTCGGTGCGGCTCCGGATTCCACAGCACTTCAGGGCGACGAGTACGTGATCCGCGGCCGGATTCCCGCGGCGCGGCTACGCGAGCTGGAGCAGGCGCTCCCTGGCCTGACCCACGGCGAGGGTGTGCTCGAGAGCGCCTTCGACTCCTACCGCGCGAACCCGCCCCACCACGGGACCGGGTCGCCGACGTCGTTGGCGGCGAAGTAGTCGGTGACCTCGGCGATCTCCTCGGCGTCGGGCTGGTCGTTGAGGCAGTCCGCGCCGCCCCAGGCCCCGGACATCACCTTGGAGCAGGGGCTGTCCGGCCCGAGGTCGGGCAGCGACAGGATGTGGCCCAGCTCGTGCACGACGATCCGGGACGGCTTGTAGATCTCGGCGTCACCGACCTCGAGATAGACCCAGCCCCGCCCGGCGCCGTTGATGTAGACGTGCGAGCTGGTGCCGTTGGCCGTCTTGTACGCCTTGACCCGCAGCGCCGCCTCGGTGTCCTGCTCGACGAACTGAATCGACGGAACGCTGGCGTTCCAGATCGTGATCGCCTCCCGGGCCGAGTCCGTGTACGACCCCGCGAGCAGCAGATCGATGGGGATGACCTCCGGCGCCGGCACCGGATCGGCGGCCTGCGCCGGTGCACTGACCCCGAACAGACCGCCCGCCGCCAGCACGAGCGCCGACAAGACATTCATAGCTTTCGACATCTGTACAGAGTGGAGGGCCATGGGAGCCTAGGCAATGGTTTCCCCCGTTATTGCCCGAAGCTGTACCTGAGGTCGGCGTTGATCATTTCGTTGAGCCGCTTGCGCAGATGCCCGAGCAGTGACTGGCCGGGCATCGGCTCGTCGACCAGCAGCGTCCATCGCAGCCGCGTGTCGGGCCCGTCGGCGCGCAGGTCGAACCGGATCCGGGCGTCGGGCCGCCGGCTCCACGGCGACGACCAGACGATCAGGCCGGGCGCCGCACTCTCGGCCACGTCCGGCGGTTGCTCGTCGGCGAGGAGCCGCAGCCACGGACGGTCGGGCCCGGCCAGAGCCGCGAACACGATGTGCGGTGGCGGCGGCTGACTCCGCTGCCGGCTGCCTGCTGCCGGCTGCCTGCTTCGAGCATCCCTTCACCCTAGGGCCGGCCACCGATGGCCTCCGGCGGACCGGGAAGAAGCCCGGTCCGCCGGAGGGTGATCGATCGCTAGCGGGTGGCGGGGACGACGCCGAAGTCGCGCCAGGCGGTGCCGTAGTCCTGGAAGCCCAGGCGGGCGCCGGCCGTGCGGGTGGTGGTGCCCTTGGCGACGATCTTGCCGTTGGAGGCGACCGAATAGATCGGGCCGCCGCTGTCACCGGGGCGGGCCGCCGGCTGGCCTTCGGTCTGCTCGGCCTCGACCAGGTCCTCGCGGTCAGAATAGAAGAACAGAACCTTCAGGTTGCAGACCGGGCGGCCGAGATCGCGTGAACTGCTCACGCCGGACTGGCACAGGTACTCGCCGACAAAGGTCCAGTCCCAGCCCTGGACCAGCGCGGCGGCGCCGTCGGTGGGCGTACCGATGTAGACGTAGCCATCGACGCTGGAGGTGGGCACCAGTTCGACGTCGTGGTCCTGGTTGCGAGGGCCGATCGTGCCGATGGACTCGCCGCGGGCGTCGGTGAAACGCTGCCCGGACTGGCCGCAGTGGGCCGCGGTGAGGATGTAGCTGGCCGAGCCGTTGCGTACGCCGAAGCCGGAAGTGCAGGCCGTGCCCTGGTCGGGGTTGACGATCGTGGCGCCGCCCTTCCAGGGAGCCCAATCGTCGTCCCGGCTGACCGGCCGGAGCGCCGCCTCGGCGGAGATGTCGACCGGTACGCCGACAGCCGGCGCCGCCTGCGGCCGGGCCGACGTGGGCACGGACACGACCAGGCCACTGCCGTCCGGCCTAAACTTGATCGCCTCGATCGCGTCATCGCCGCCGGGCCAGGCCGCTCGCAACCGGCCGGCGGCGGCGCGCAGCTCGGTCACGGAGTAGTCGGCCGGACGGACCTGGACCTTCGCCGTCCGGGAGGCCTGAGCCACGACCCGGCGCATCGACGCCGGCACCTCGCCCTTCCACCACAGGGCGACGGAGGATTCCTCGAGAACGATCCCGGCGTAACCCGGGTAGGCGTGTCGTTCCAGCTCCCAGCGCACGACCGACGCGGCCGCGACCAGGGGACGTTGCTGCTCCATGCGCCGCAGATCGGCCGGGGCCAGCAGCGCCGCGGCGTCGGTGACGACGGCGGAACCGGCGGGGACAGCGGCAGAACCGGTGGAGACGGTAGCCGAGCCGGCGGGGACGGAAGGGGCGGCCGCGGCGGGGGACGCGGTGCCCAGTGCGGTGACGGTCGCGGCGGTCGCGGCGGCGGCCAGCCATCGACGGTGCGGTGACATCGATGTCATCTTCGATCAGCCTCCTGGGGGGAGAGGGATGAATCGGGGAACATCCATCGATGGATGTAAATGGAAAGTAACCGTCCAGCGGCGTCCGCGCCAGCCCTGGTTAGATTTCGACGTGCTCGGGATCAGCGACATCGTGGCCATCGCGGCGCTCGGGCTGCCGGTCGCCGGGCTGGCCGCCTGGCTCTCGGCGCGACGGCGCCGGGCCGGCGGGCTGGCACTCAGGCCGGCCTGGCGGATGTCGGTGGCCGAAGTCGGCATGATCTACGGGACGGCGCCGTGGGTGTGGATGATCATGCTGCCGGGGTCGCGCGACGGCGTGAACCTGCTGCCGCTGCGGGACCTGCTGGAGGTGGCCGCCGCCGGGCCGGCAACGGGGGTGGTGGTTCAGGTCGTCGGCAACCTGCTGGTATTTGCGGCGCTGGGGTTCTTCGGACCCATCCGGTACGCGGGGCTGGCCTCGGTGGGGCGGATTTTGCTCCTGGCGGCCGGGTGCTCGATCGTGGTCGAGGTGGCGCAGTTCGTGCTGCGGCTGAACCGGGTGTCCTCGATCGACGACGTGCTGCTCAACGCGGCCGGTGCGGGACTGGCCGCGCTCGCGTCACGCCGCTGGTGGCGAAGGGGCAGCCCTCTGCTGAACGAAACTGTTTCGTTCAGCAGAGAGCAGTGAGGGCGGGCAGACGGCACGTGCGGCTCTGCGGCTCTGCGGCTCTGCGGCTCTGCGGCTCTGCGGCTCTGCGGCTCTGCGGCTCTGCGGCTCTGCGTGAAACGAAACAGTTTCGTACAGCAGAGCGCAGCAAGACCGCGTCAGCGACACCACCGGCGGCCTGCGAAACGAAACAGTTTCGTACAGCAGAGCGCAACGGGAGCGGGCAGGCAGGCACGGCAGGCAGGCAGGCAGGCACGGCGGCCAGGCGGGCACGGCGGGCACGGCGGGCACGGCGGGCAGGCGGGCAGGCGGGCAGGCGGGCAGGCGGGCAGGCGGGCAGGCGGGCAGGCGGGCAGGCGGGCAGGCGGGCAGGCGGGCAGGCGGGTTCAGGATGGGACCCGCTGGATGGAGAGGACACCAGCCTGGTTCTGGACCTCTTCAAGGAACGCGGGGAAATCGCGGGCGTAGTCGAGTTTGACCGAGAAGAAGTACGGCAGGCCGGCCACCGCCTCGGCCGGCACCTTGCCGCCGCCGCAATACTGGTCGCGGAACTCGCGGGAGTCGGGCCGCCAGATCAGTTCACCCTCTTCCCCCAGCGCCCAGCTGCGCCGCATCGCCGCGACGATCAGGTTGCGCTGGTCGGCGGTGGCAGCCGGGTCGACGTAGACGTGCACCCGGTCGCTGTCGCGGACCTCATTCTCGGGCGCCGCCACGGGCACACCGGCCGCCGGGTGGCACGGCGGGTCGGTCGCGTCCAACATCCACAGCGCCCCGTACGCGGCGAGGCCGGCGACCAGCACGAGTAGCGCGACCCCGGTCGGTTTCGGGTTGCGCAGCAGGAAGGCGATCGCCCGCCGGGCCCGTCCGCCTTTGTGGAAGAACGCGACGACGAGTACGAGCGACGCCATGAAACCCGCGAACCAGGTCGGCCCGGCGCCCAGTTCGGACTCGAAGCCGTTCCACCACGGCTCGCGGCCCGGTGGATCGGTCGGCTGACTGAACAGCATGCCGGGCACGAGCAGCATGAGGATGATCCCGGTGACCGTGCCGAGCAGCGCGCTCGCCTCGCCGGACCGTCCGATGCGACGGCTGACGTAGACGGTGAGCAGCAGTGCGGCGAGCGCCCCGAGGACTGCCCCGGCGACGTCGAAGATCGGCGGCGGGGTCTGGTCGCGGCGTACGGCGAAGTGCGCCCCGCCGTCCGAGTCGTAGTACGGGGCGTCGGTGTAGACGAAGTCTTCGAAGCGCAGCACCAGGCCGCCGCGGCCGGCCCAGAACTCGCCGTCCTCCTGCGCGTCGTGCACGTCCCAGCCGGCGGCGGCCAGCCGGTCGCGGGCGCCGGCGGTGTAGGTCGCGACGTCCCGGGTGGCGTCGGTGTGCCGGACCCAGAAGTCGGTCCACCCGTACTCGATGCCCTCGCCGTCGGGCTGGCGTGCGATCACGTCGGCGGGCTTGCCGCCCCACACGTCGAGCCCGGGGAACACGGTCGCGGTCAGTTCGCCGGCGGCTTCCCCGGTCGGTGGCGCGGCAGTCCGGCCGAGGCCGATCCGGTTGCCGACGGCCGCACCGAGGTAGGCGCCGGCGGCCATCACCAGCACCGCGAAGATCAGCACGCCGACGGTTCGCGGGCGGCGCAGGCGGGTGCGCAGGGCGTACCCGAGGACGTTCAGCCACTCACCCGCGGTGGGACCGGGCCGGTCGGCGGCCGCGGCCGCCTCGACCATGGTCTCGAGCAGCTCGTCCCGCCGGGGCCCGGGCGGGTAGGCCCGGACCAGCCGGCGGTAACGGCGGTACCGTCGCGTCCCGTGATCCACGGGACGAATATAAAGATTATCTGAGTATCAGTCGAGTCCTACTTGCCGAATCCGGCGGTCAGGCCGCTGAGCAACTGGCGACGGCCCACGGCGTACAGGATCAGGATCGGCAGCGTGGTCAGCACGACCGACGCCAGCACCGCGGGCACGTTGACGCCGTACTGACCCTGGAAGGTCCACAGTGCCAGCGGCAGTGTGCGCTGCTCGGGGGCGGTGGTCAGGACCAGCGGCAGCAGGAAGTTGTTCCACGACTGCAGGCCCTGGTAGATCGCCACCGTGACCAGCGCGGGGCGGGTCAGCGGGAACGCCAGGTGCCACAGCGTGCCCCACTCGGTCGCGCCGTCCATCCGCATCGACTCGAAGAGTTCCTTCGGTACGTCGCGGATGAAGTTGGCCAGGACCAGCACCGACAGCGGGATCGCGAAGCCGATCGAGGGCAGGATGATCGCGCCCAGGGTGTCGTACATCTGCAGCTTGATGATGATCAGATAGACCGGGATGATCACCGCCTGCAGCGGGATGGCCAGGCCCATCAGGAACATGCCGTTGGACAGACGCAGGAATCGGCTGTTGGCCTGGCCGCGGATGATCGCGTACGCGGCCATGAACGAGAACAGCAACGCCGGCAGCACCGTGCCGACCGCCACCGCGACGCTGTTGCCGAAGTACCGGATGAAGTCCGACTCGACGACGAGCTTGTAGTTGTCCAGCGTCGGCGCGGTCGGCGGCATGAACGGGTTGGCGTCGAAGTAGTTGTCCGACGACTTGAAGCTGGTGATGACGATCCAGTAGATCGGGATCATCACGACCAGCAGCCAGACCCAGGACATCGAGCCGCCCAGCCAGTTGATCCCCCGCAGGCCGCGCAGGCCGCGCCGGCGGGCCGGTGGGGTCTCGCTCGCGCCGCCGGATCGCACCTGGCCGGGCGGGGTGGAAACCGCTGTCGCCACGTCAGACTCCTTCCAGCTGGCTGGCACTGGCGTCGCGGCCACCGAGCCGGCGCAGCAGCAGCGCCAGGCCGAGGCCGACGAGGACCAGGATCACCGCGATGGCACTGGCCGGGCCCATCAGGTTGGCCTGGAAGCCGGTCGCGTACATGTTCACCGCCAGCACCCGGGTGGCGTCACCGGGACCACCCGCGGTCAGTACGAAGATCAGGTCGAAGAAGGTCAGGGAGCCGACCACCATCAGCGTCGACGACGTGATGATCGTGTACTTGAGCTGCGGCAGCGTGATGTTGAAGAACTGCCGGATCCGGCCCGCCCCGTCGATCTGCGCCGCCTCGTACAGGGTGACCGGGATCTGCCGGACGCCGCCCTGGTAGATCAGCGAGTGGAACGGGATGAACTGCCAGGACACCACGAAGACGACCACGCCGAGGGCCAGGTTGCCCTCGCCCAGCCAGTCCTGGACCAGGAAGTCGACGCCCAGACCGGCGCCCAGACCGAAGTTCGGGTCGAGCAGCGCCTTGAAGGTGATGGCCAGCGCGGCCGAGCTGAGCAGCAGCGGTACGAAGAACAGGACGGCCAGCACACCGCGGTAGCGCTGCCGGCCGGCCAGGAACGTGCCCAGCAGGATGCTCATCGGCGTCTGGAACAGCCACGACAGCGCCATGATCTCGAAGGTGACCCACAGCGCGTGTACCAGGCCGGGGTCGCCGAGCACCGCGCGCCAGCTGGTCAGGCCGGACGGGGTGATCGCGCCGAGCTGGTCCCACGTGGTGAAGCTGAGAGCCAGCACGCCGACCAGCGGCACCACGCCGAAGGTGAGGAACGTGACCAGCGCGGGCAGGACCATCCAGGAGACAGCGCCGGTACGCCCGCCGCCGACGGCGGCGGGCGTCCGGATGGTGGACGGAGCGACAGTCACTTGCCGAGCACCGCGTTCATGTTGGTGGCGAACTGCTGCGGCGTGACGGACAGCTGGAACAGCTTGGAGATGTTGGTCAGCAGCACCTCGGCCGCCTGGGGGCTGAGCGCCTGGTCCCAGGACTGGCCGAAGAACTTGGCCTTGCTGGAGGTGTCGTAGACGAAGCTGAGGAACTCCTTGTCCGGCGACGCGGAAATCAGGCTCTCGGTGCCCTTGACGATCGGCACCGCGCCCGAGTCGATCCAGCCCTTGATCTCGCCGTCGGTGAACTTGCCGCTGGCCAGGAACTTCTTGGCCGTCTCCTTCTGCGCGGCGGAGGCCTTGGAGGAGATCGAGAGGTACTGGCCGGGGTTGCCGACGGTGTCGCTCGGGTCGCCCTTACCGTTCTCCACCGGCGGGAAGTTCATCCAGCCGAGTTCGCCCTTCTTGACGAAGTCGCCGCCGTCCTTCTTCATGCCGCCGTAGGTCCAGCCGCCGTGCAGCATCATCGCGGCCCGGCCCTTGTACAGCAGCGCCTGGTCGGCGTTCGAGTCGGCGGTGATCGACGAGAAGCCCTTGATGAAGCCCTTGGCCTTGACCAGGTCCTGGACCTTGGTCAGCGCCTCGATCGACGCCGGGTGGTTCCAGGCGTCCTTCTCACCGTTGTAGATCGCCTCGAACACCTCGGGGCCACCGATCCGGTCGTAGAGGAACTCCAGCCACATCATGTTCGTCCAGCGGGACTGCCCGCCGAGCGAGAACGGCGCGATTCCCTTCGAGTTGAACACGCCGACCAGGTTCATGATGTCGCCCCACGACTTCGGGGGCTGCACACCGGCCGAGTCGAAGACCTTCTTGTTCCAGTACAGGATGATCGGCTGGACGGTCTCGATCGGCAGCGCGTAGAGCTTGCCGTTGACCGTGGCCGCCGGGAACGAGGACGGGAAGAGCTTGTCCTTGATCGCCTGGTTCTGGCTCATCCAGTCGGTCAGGTCCTCGACCTGGCCGGCCTCGACGTAGCTCTTCAGGCCGCCGCCGCCCCAGCCCCAGATCAGCGTCGGGCCCTGGCCGGCGCCGATGGCCGCCTTGATCTTCGTCTTGAACGCGTCGTTCTGGAAGCGCTGCTCGACGATCTTATTGTCGGGGTTGGCCTTGTTGAACTCGGCCACCGCGTTTGCCCGGATGCCCTCCTGCGGTTGCCCCGTGAGGAACCAGAAGGTCGCGGCGTCCTTGCTTGTGCCGCCACCACCGCCCGTGCCGGGACCCGAACTGCCGCAGGCCGCGAGGGCTGCGGCGGCCGAGGTGCCCGCGGTCAGGCTGAGGAAGCTCCGGCGTGACAAATTGCTGAGTTCCACTGTGATCTCCGTACTCCACTGCCGCGCGAGGGACGCGACGGGCCGGTCATCGAGAAGGTCGTTCACCCGCTGATTTTGCTCTGCAACTTTCGATCGGCGAGCGTAAGTTAACGTGAGATTTCGTTAACGTAGGATTTCGAATTCCCGCTGTCAAGGGTCTTGCTGGAGTGGTTATTAACGCGCGACAGTGACACGTACGGCGTCGCTTGCCGGAACGTTTCCGAAACTTTCGGTGCGCCGGCGCGCCCCCAACGCCGCGTACACGAAGGAGAAACACCGTGCTCGACCCCACCCGAGGTTGGCAGGACGCTTCGCTGTCCCCACCGGCGCGAGCCGATGCCCTGCTGGCCGCGATGACGCTCGAGGAGAAGGTGGCACAACTCGGCTCCCGCTGGATCGGCAACGACATGGGCGGCCTGAGCGGAGACGACGACCCGGAAGCCGCACCGAACGTCGCGCCGATGCGGGAGGACTTCGAGGCCTCCGGGCGAGTCCCGCTGGGCGACGCGGCCCGGCACGGCCTCGGTCACCTCACCCGGGTGTACGGGAGCAAGCCGCTGACCGCCGCCGAGGGCGCGGCCGAGACCATCCGCCAGCACCACGTCGTGCTGGAGCGGTCGCGGCTGGGCGTACCGGCCATGGTCCACGAGGAGTGCCTGACTGGTTTCACCACATTCGGCGCCACGGTCTACCCGGCGGCGATCGCGTGGGGCGCCACGTTCGACCCCGAACTGGTCGAGCGGATGGCCGCGGCGATCGGGCGCGACATGGCCGCGGTGGGCGTACACCAGGGATTGTCTCCGGTGCTGGACGTTGTGCGGGACTATCGCTGGGGACGGGTCGAGGAGACCATCGGCGAGGACCCCCACCTGGTGGCGACGGTCGGGTCGGCGTACGTGCGCGGCCTGCAGAGCGCCGGGGTGATCGCCACACTCAAACACTTCGCCGGTTACTCCGCGTCGCGAGGTGCTCGCAACCACGGCCCGGTCTCGATGGGCCGGCGCGAGCTGATGGACGTCATCCTGCCCACCTTCGAGGCGGCGATCAAGGCCGGCGCGCGGTCGGTCATGGCCGCGTACAACGACATCGACAACGTACCCACCAGCGGCGACCCGTGGCTGCTCACCGACCTGCTGCGGGGCGAATGGGGCTTCACCGGCACGGTCGTCTCGGACTACTGGTCGGTGCCCTTCCTGGCGATGGCCCACCAGGTCGCCGAGGACTTCGGCGACGCCGGGGCGCTGGCCCTGGAGGCCGGCATCGACGTGGAACTTCCGGACACGCTCGGTTACGGCACCGACCTGATCGAGCGGGTCCGCCGGGGCGAGGTGCCCGAGGCGCTGATCGACCGGGCCGCGCACCGCCTGCTCACCCAGAAGGCCGAGCTCGGGCTGCTCGACGCCGACTGGACCCCGGAACGTTCCGTGGCCCGGGCGGCCGAGGTCGACCTGGACGCGCCGGCCAACCGGGACCTGGCCCGCGAGCTCGCCGAGAAGTCGGTCGTGCTGCTGGAGCAGGGCACCCACCTGCCGCTGGCGGACACCGGGCGGATCGCGGTGGTCGGTCCGGCCGCGGCCGATCCGCGTACGTTCATGGGCTGCTACGCGTTCCCCAACCACGTCCTGCCCCGCCACCCCGGTCACGGGCTCGGCGTCGACGTGCCCACCGCGCTCGACGCCGTACGCAAGGAGCTGCCCCAGGCCGAGGTCAGCTACGCGCTCGGCTGCCCGGTCAGCGGGGACGACCGCGGCGGCTTCGCCGAGGCCGTGGCCAGCGCCCGCGACGCCGACGTGTGCGTGGCGTTCGTCGGCGACCTGGCCGGCCTGTTCGGCCACGGCACCTCGGGCGAGGGCTGCGACGCCCCCGACCTGCGGCTGCCCGGCGTGCAGGAGGAGCTGCTGGACGCGCTGCTGGAGACCGGTACACCGGTGATCGTGGTGGTGGTGTCCGGGCGGCCGTACGCGCTGGGCCACGTGCAGGGGCGCGCGGCCGGGCTGGTGCAGGCGTTCATGCCCGGCGAGGAGGGCGGGGCGGCGCTGGCCGGCGTGCTCAGCGGCCGGGTGCAGCCGAGCGGCAAGTTGCCCGTGCAGATCCCCCGGCACGCCGGCGGGCAGCCGGGCACGTACCTGCAGCCGCCGCTGGGCGTGGAGGACCACGGTACGACCAGTCTGAGCGCGGTGCCGCTGTTCCCGTTCGGGCATGGCCTCTCGTACACCACCTTCGCGGTCGACGACCTCCGCCTCTCGGACAAGGACGTGCCGACCGACGGCGAGTTCGCCGCGACGGTCACCGTGACCAACACCGGCGACCGGGCCGGGCACGAGGTGGTCCAGCTCTACCTGCGGGATCCGGTGGCCTCGGTGGCCCGGCCGGTACGCCAGCTGATCGGCTTCGCGCGGGTGGCGCTGGCCCCCGGGCAGAGCCGGGAGGTGACGTTCCGGGTGCACGCCGACCGGACCGCGTTCACCGGGCGCGACCTGCGCCGGATCGTCGAGCCCGGCGACATCGACGTGCTGGCCGGCACCTCGGCCGGGAACCTGCCCTGCCGGGGCACGGTCCGGCTCACCGGCGCCGTCCGCACGGTCGGCCACGACCGGCGGCTGGACACGCCGGTCGAGGTGGGCGAGTAGGCATGGCCGCACCCACTCAGCAACGCAGGAGCACCACGCTGGCCATGGTCGCCGAGTCGGCCGGGGTGTCCGTGGCCACTGTCTCCCGGGTCCTCAACGGCCGGGCCGACGTCGGCGCGGCCACCCGCGAACGGGTCGAACGGCTGTTGCGGCAGCACGAGTACCGGGGACGGAAACGAGCCCCGGTCCGCCGCAGTCCCGCCACCGCACGCCTGGAACTGCTGCTGCCCGACCCGCTGACCGCGTACTCGATAGAGATCCTGAACGGGGTACGGGACATCGGGGTGCCGGTGGTGGCCGGCGTCTTCCCGGACGCCTCGATCCCGCCCGGGCTGTGGGCCCGCGACCTGGTCGCGGCCGGGCGGGAGGCGGTCATCGCCGTCGTCGCCGACCTGACCGACGAGTACTACCAGGCCCTCGTCCGGGCCGAACTGCCACTGGTGGCGGCCGACCCGGGCACGGTGCCGCGGCCGGAGGTGGCCAGCGTCGGGGCGACCAACTTCGCCGGGGGCATGGCGGCGGCGCACCATCTGCTCGGGCTGGGGCATCGGCGGATCGCGTACGTGGGCGGCCCGCCCCGCGCCGCCCACAACCAGGCCCGGCTGCACGGGCTGCGCGCGGCGCTGGAGGCCGCGGGCTGTCCCCCGCCGCCGTCCTACGTCAAGCCCGGCACGTTCACCCACGAGCACGGCCTGGTGGCCGGGTCGGCGTTGCTCACGCTGCCCGAGCCACCGACCGCGATCTTCGCGGCCAGCGACGAGTCGGCGTCCGGGGTGATCGAGGCGGCCCGCGGGCTGGGCCGCCGGGTGCCGGAGGATCTCAGCGTGGTCGGCTTCGACGACACCCAGGTGGCCCGGTTCTCGTCGCCGCCGATGACCACGATCCGCCAGCCGCTGCGCGAGATGGGCCGGGTCGCCGCCCGGACCGCGTTGCGCCTGGCCGCCGACGAGTCGCCCGACTCGTTCCACATCGAGCTGGCGACCGAGCTGGTCGTCCGCCGTTCGACCGCACCGCTGCGGGGCTGAGGCGGCGCCAGGTCAGGCGGGGTGGCCGTCCGCGGCCGCCCCGTCGAGCCGGGTCAGCAGGAAGACCGGGATCACCCGGGTGGTCCGGGTCTGGTAGTCGGCGTAGGTCGGAAGGGCTTCGACGCAGCGGGTCCACCACAGGTCCCGTTCCGGGCCGGTCAGCTCGCGGGCCCGGTAGTCGTGCCGGGCCGGGCCGTCCTGCAGCTCGACGTGCGGGTTCTTGCGTACGTTGTGCACCCACAGCGGGTGCTGGGGGCGGCCGCCGGCCGAGCCCACCACCGCGTACTCGCCGTCGTGCTCGACGCGCATCAGCACGCTCTTGCGCAGCGCCCCCGACTTGGCTCCCACGCTGGTCAGCACGACCACCGGCCGGCCGTGCAACTCCACGCCGCGGGTTCCGCCGCTGGCCTCGATCAGTTCGGCCTGCTCGCGCGCGAACTCGAAGGTGCTGGGCGCGTACTCGCCGGTCAAAGGCATGGGCCACTCCATTTTCTGGGTTGAGTAACCCATTCCTATCGCACGCGGTCAGGGTCGCGCAACCCAATCCCTCGGGCGGTTCGGGCCCTAGCGGATCGCGGCCAGGGTGCGGCGGCCGGTCAGCCAGGCCACGGCGGCCAGCACCGCCCCGGCCACGACGGTGACCACGGCCAGGACCCAGGGGCGTGGCCACCCCGGCAGCGGCAGCGGCGGCCTGGACAGGCCGGAGAGCGGCAGCGCCCAGCCGGTCAGCCCCCAGGTGAGCAGGCCGATGGCCAGGCCGGCGATCACCGCGGCGGCGACCAGGGCCGGGTACGTCCACAACGTCGCCTGCCGCAGCGCCGGCCGGGACAGGCCCTGGGCCCGCAGCGCGGTCAGATCCTCGGCCCGGCGGGCGCGGTCGACCGTGGCCGCCAGCACCAGCGCCCCGGCCGCCAGCCCGGCCGCCAGCACCGCGATGATGACCGCGAAGACCAGAGCCAGGGCCGGGCCCTGCCGGTCGAGCGACGCCCGCACGACCGACGCCCGCACGTCCCCGGTGATCACCAGGCCGGCGGCGGACAGCCGGTTCAGGGCGTCGTCGGGCGCCTCGGCGTTCAGCCACACCTGGGTGCCGGCGCTCGCGCCGCCGTCAGTCGCGATCCGGTCGGCGTAATCGAGGTCGATCAGCGTGGCCGGCGTGCCGACGCCGGGCAGCGCGGACTCCTCGGCGATCGGGTCGATCCGGACCGGTTTGCCGTCCAGCCCGGGGACCGGGTCGTCGTTGCCGGCGCCGGCGACCACCGCGGGCAGCACCGCGGGGGTGGACACCGGCTGCAGCAGCAGGGCGTCTTGGATGCTGTTGACCGAGGTCAGGTCGATGGTGCCGTCGGGGCGCAGGGCGGCCGGCGAGTTGGCCCGCCACGCGCCGGCCCGGGGCGAGTTGAGCGTGACGGTGCCGGTGATGTCCCGGTTGCCGTCGCCCTCGCTGATCCGGATGGCGTGGACGCGGCACACCTCCCGGCAGACGTCGACGTTGCGGGCGTACGTGTGCCGGCCCTCCTGGAGGTCGCCGAGCGGCAGCACCTCGTCGCCCAGCGGCGAGCCGACCACGATGCCGACGGTGACCAGCTTGGCCGGGTTGGTGCCGGTGGCGGTCAGGTCGACGGCGACGGTCGGCCCGCGCACGGTCAGCGGCTCGGGCGCGGCCGGTCGCAGCGCGGTCGCGGCCGCCTTCGCGTCGCCGGCCGGCCAGTTGGCCACCTGGGCCAGGCGGGTGGAGTCGACGGCCAGGCCGGCCGGTTGGCCCGGTTCGGTGGTCAGGCGAATCGCGGCCATCGCGTACGCCCCGGCCGGATCCGCCGTACGTACCGCGGCGAGCAGCGACTGCCGCCCGGTCGCCTGCACCGTCACCACCCGGTCGGCTCCGGTGCCGAGGTCGGCCTGCACGTTGCGGGCCCGGGCGGCGGCGTCGACCGCGCACGCGGCGAACGCGGAGACCGCGACCGCGGCCACCACCAGCGTGAAGATGCGCGCGGCGCCGGGCCGGCGGGACAGCTGGAATCCGGCCAGCGCCAGGCCGGGGCGGCCGCGGCCGAGTGCCCGGGCGGCGTAGCGGGTGACAGTGGGCAGGACGGCCCGGGCGGCGAGCTGGGACAGGGCCACCGCGACCAGCGCGCTGGCGAACGTACCGACGCCGGTCAGGGTGCCGCCGGTGACGAAGAGCTGGACCGTCGCGATCACCGCGAGCACCGCCACCGCGGCCTGCACCGCGATCGCGCCGACGGCGCGGCGCACCACCGGCGCGCGCCGCAGCAGCTCGCTGACCGGGCTGAGCAGCTGGCGCCATTCGGCCAGCAGGGCGGTGATCAGGGCGGCCAGGGCGGCGACGGGGGCCCAGCGCAGCGAGTCGAGGCCGGGGTCGGCGCCCACGCCCGGGAACCGGATCGCGGCGACCGCGTTGACCAGCAGCTGCCCCGCGACGCAGCCGGCGATCGCTCCGATCAGGACGGCGACCAGGTTTTCCCCGGTGGCCAGCCACCAGCGCTGGCCCCAGCGGGCGCCGCGCAGCGCGACCACGGCCAGTTCGGGCCGGCGCCCCTCGGTGCCGTAGCCGACGGCCAGGAAGATGGTCAGCAGGCTGAGCAGCACCAGCGCCACCGCGGGGACCGGCACGATCAGGTGCGCGGCCCGGCGGCCCTGGTCGATGCGGGCCAGCAGGCCGGGAATGCCGCTCTCCATCTTGATGCCGCCGCCGAGGCCCTGGACCTGGCCCTGCAGCGTGGCGATGCCGGTCTGCAGGGCGGGAAGCCGGTCGACGGCCAGCGCGCCCGGACCGGCGACGCCGTCCACGGTGAGCCGGGTGGTGCCGTGGTCCGTTCCCTTGAGCGTGCTGTCCAGCACGAACATCGGCTCGTCGGGGGCACCGACGTAGGCGGCGAAGTATCCGTTGCTGCCCCAGTAGGACTCGCCCGGGTCGGGCACCCGGTAGATGCCGGAGACCAGCAGCGGCTTGTCCGCGCCGTTCTTCTTCCAGAAGGTGTCGCCGTCCGCGTGGACCAGCACCGCGAAGGCCATCGAGATGGACTGGCCGACCTTGATCTTCAACCGCTGGGCGGTACGTTCGCCGACGACCACGTCGCCCTCGCCGGACAGGCAGCGGCCCTCGATCATGGTGAGGTGACCGCACACGTTCTGGCGGTAGACGAACTGGGTGCGCCGGGTGATGTCCGGGTCGACGCCCATCGCCGGGAACTCGGCCGCGGACACGTACGAGAACCCGGGCAGCCCGAACAGCGCGCCGCGGGTGTCCTCCAGGTTCTGCGGCCGGGACTGGCCGACCAGGGCCCGCTGGTCGTCTTCGTCCTGGCTGAGCGTGAAGGTCTTCTCGGGGCCGGCCGCCACCTCGACCTGCCCGGCCGCGACGGCCCGGTCGGTGGCCCGCAGCCAGGCCGGCCCGGCCACCGCGGCGGCCACCCCGAGCAGGGTGAGCAGGGCGACGGTGAGCGCCTGGCCGCGGCGGCTCCACAGCATGGCCAGGACCAGCCCGATCATCGGACACCTCCGCGGACCCGGCGGGCCAGCGGACGCGCGGCCAGCACCCCGACGACGGCCAGGGTCACGGCGGCGGCCAGCGCGGCCAGGCCGAGGGCGGCCGCGCTGAGCGGGCCGGGCGCCGGGACCACCCGCCAGCCGTCGCCGAACGGTGGCGCGGTCAGGCCGGTGATCGGCACGGCCAGCCGGGCCGCGAGCACGCCGGCGAGCAGACCGGACACGACCAGCGCGGCGGTGCCGAGGTAGCCGGCCTGGACCGCGCTGCGCTCGGACAGGCCCTGCACGCGCAGGGCGCGAAGCTGGGCGGCGTACGGGTCGCGTTCGGCCGCCGCCGTGACGGCCACCGTGCCCGCCGCCAGCAGCAGCGCGATGACCACGGCGAGCAGCGCGAACCGGGCCGCGGCGACGCCGCCCTGGGCGGCCAGCTGCTCCTCGCGCTCGGCGGTGGTCCGGTCGGCGGTGACGGTCAGCCCGGCCGCGCGCAGCCGGTCCACGATGCCGGCCGGTGCGCCCGGGGCCAGCCACACCTGGAGGGTGCCGACCAGGTTGGCGTCGGCCGCGGTACGCCGGGCGGCGTCCAGGTCGACCATCATCCCGGCGTTGCCGACGACCGGCAGCACGGGCACCTCGGCGGCCACCGCGACCGGGTTGTCGCCGGCGCCGAACCGGGGCGTGGCCGGGTCGTCGTAGCGCCATTCCTTGGGCTGCGGGCCGGCCAGCACGACCGGCATCGGGCGGGGCATCTCGGCCGCGTAGACCCGGTCGCCCGCGGTCTGTCCGTGGGTGTCCCCGGCCGTCATCGACAGCGCGCCGCCGGTGGTGCTCAGTTGCAGCGCGACGCCGGCGATGTCGGTGAACCAACGGTTGACGTCGCCGAGCTGCGCCGCTCCGATGATCTCGGCGTCCGGGCCGCGCTGGCGCAGCCCCTCGACGACGATCGGGCCGGGCGTCGGCTTGCCGGTCTCGGTGATCGGGGTGGCCAGCTGGAAGCGGACGAACCGGCAGCCCGGCGCGATGGCGCATTCCGGCACGGCGGCGGTGACCGTGGCCTCGCCGCGCGGGATGTCGTCGAACTTGGCCTCCACGGTGGAGCCGTCCTTCTCCTGCTGCAGGGTGGCGGTCATCAGCGCGGGCAGCGAGCGGCCGTTGCGCAGCCGCAGTTCCAGCCGGTCGCCGGTGATCAGCGGCAGCGGTGCGGGCACGCGGGCGGCGGCGATCGCGGCGGGCAGCGCGCCGACCGGCCCGAAGTCGGGGCGCCAGCGGGCCACAGCCGCGAGGCGGGAGCTGTCCACGGCCAGGATGGGCGGGTTGCTGTTGAGGTCGGCCAGAACGGCCATCGCGGTACGCCCACCCGGATCGGCCGCGCGGACGGCGTTGAGGAACTCGGTCGTGCTGCCCGCGCCGACCGTGAGGACCCGCTCGGCGCCCAGTTCCACCCCGGCCCGGGCGACCCGGTCCCGGTCGGCCGCGGCCAGCCCGCCGGCGCCCAGCCCGAGCATCGCCACCGCGGTCGCGACCAGCACGAAGACCCGGTCGGCGGCGGGCTGCCGGGACACCTGCACGGCGGCCAGGCCGGCCCGCAACCGGCCGCGCCGCACGGCCAGGCCGCCGGCCCACGCGGTGATCGAGCGCAGCACCCGGGCCAGCACCAGCGCGATGGCCAGCGCGGTCAGCGCGGGCGCGACCACGCCCAGCCCGGTCGGCCGGTCGCCGCTGCGGGCCTGGTAGACGGCCGCCGCGGCCAGCGCGATCAGGATCAGGTCGAGGATGTCGGCGGCCCGGCCGCGGCGTTTCGGGGAGGCCCGGCGCAGCAGGGCCACGATCGGCAGCCGCAGCGTGGCCGCGTCGACCATCACCAGCACGAGCATCGCCACCAGCAGCACGACCAGCACTGCGGCCAGCGTGCCGAGCAGGGCCAGCCACAGCTCGGAGCGGACCGGCAGGTCGCCGCCGAGCAGCCACCCGGCCAGGAAACCCACCGGCAGGCCGGCCAGCACGCCCGCGGCCAGCGGCGGCAGGTGCTGGCCGGAGGTCATCCGCAGGGTTCCGCCGCGGGTGTTGCCGCGCAGTTTGAGCAGGCCGACGTCGTCGCGCCGGACCGGCAGCGTGGCCCGGCCGGCCAGGCCGAGCGCGACCCAGCCGAGCAGCAGCACCTGGCCGAGCGCGATCAGCACGCCGATCAGCACCGCCGTGCGGTCGTCACGGACCTGCCGCTGCAGGTCCCGGGTCGGGTCGAGGATCTTGACGCCGGCGCCGAGCAGGCCGGGCCGGGCGGCGTTGACGGCCGTCCGCAGGTCGTAGCCGTTGTCGCCGCGCAGCAACGGCTCGGGCACCTCGATGTCGCTGACGAACACCGGGGTGGCCAGTTGCGGTGCGTCGAAGCTGGCGACGGTGGTGAAGACCGGGTCGAGGCTGGCCTGGGCCCGGTAGGCCGGGTTGGCCCAGTACCCGCCGGACGGGTCGTCGATCTGGTAGATCCCGGTGACTCGCAGCCGCAGCGGCGGGCTGCCCGGTGACTGCCGCACCGGGATGGGGTCGCCGGTCCGGAGCTTCAACCGCCGGGCCGCGTCGCCGCTGATCGCCGCGTCGCCGCCGGCCGCCGGGCAGGCGCCGGTCAGCCGGACGTGCCGGCAGAAGTCGTCGCGGTAGGCCACCGGGATGGCCGAGGAGGCGGCGTTGGCGGTCTCGGTGGTGTAGACCATCGGGCGGGTGGCGCCGAGCAGGGGTGTGGCCCCGGCGATGGCCAGCTCGCCGGTGACCGAGCGGCCGAAGTCAGTCAGGCCGGCCTGGGCGTTCCCGCCGCTGATCGTGCTCTGTTTCTGGAAGGACAGGACGCGCTGGGCGGGCGGGGCGGCGGCCACGTCGGCCGCGGCGACCCGGGAGGCGACGGCGAGGCCGTACCACGGCGCGGCCACCGCCGCGGCCGTGGACAGGCCGGCGAGGACCAGCACCATGAGCGACTGGGCGGCGCGCGCCCGCACCGCCCCCATGATCACCGTGTCCAACCCGTCCCCCGTGCCGGTCTCGATCGACTTGTGCCGTGACCGTACTCGCTCTTGCCCGCCCACGGTGGTAGACCCGGTTCATGCGCCATTACACGACCGAGTTGACCACGGCCGCCGGGGTCGGCGGAACCGTCGC
This sequence comes from Actinoplanes sp. NPDC049265, assembly GCF_043197135.1. Classification (NCBI taxonomy): domain Bacteria; kingdom Bacillati; phylum Actinomycetota; class Actinomycetes; order Micromonosporales; family Micromonosporaceae; genus Actinoplanes; species Actinoplanes sp. NPDC049265. Next base: position 337,678 of record NZ_JBICSP010000009.1, read on the forward strand.
CGTCTATGGCCACTACGGGCGGCCGGTGCTGGTCTTCCCCAGTGAGGGCGGGTGGGCCACCGAGTTCGCCGAGCGGGGCATGGTCGGCGCGGTCGGGGACCTGATCGAGGCGGGCCGGGTCAAGCTCTACTGTGCCGGGTCGTTCGACGCCGGCACCTGGTCGGCCGCGCACCTGTCGCTGGAGGATCGGGCGCGGGCGCACGGCTTCTACGAGTCGTGGATCCTGGACGCGGTGGTGCCGCATGTGCGGGAGGACTCCGGTGGCGCCGCCGAGCTGGTCGCGCTGGGCTGCTCGCTGGGCGCCTTCCACGCGCTGAACTTCGCCTTCAAGCGGGCCGACCTGTTCCCGCTGGCGCTGTGCCTCTCCGGCAACTACGACCCGCGGACGTGGCGGGGCTGGGGCGAGCGGGGCGACGCGCTGTACTTCAACAATCCGGCCGACTACATCCCCAACCTGCACGGCGACCATCTGGACTGGCTGCGCTCCCGGCTGTCGATCCTGCTGGTCTGTGGCCAGGGGCGCTGGGAGGACACCACCGGCTCGCTCGACGCCACCCGGCACATGGCCGGGCTGCTGGCCGCCAAGGGCATCCGGCACGAGCTCGACCTGTGGGGACACGACGTGCCGCACGACTGGCCGTCGTGGCGGGCCCAGCTAGCCCACCATCTGCCGCGCTTCCTGCAGTAGGTGCTCGCGGGCGGCGTCGGCGGGCATCGGGCGGCCGAGCAGGAAGCCCTGAGCCGAGTCGCAACCGGCCTCGCGTAGCAGTTCCAGCTGCTCCGGGGTCTCCACGCCCTCGACGCAGACCCGGAGCCCGAGCGCGTGTCCCAGTTCGGTGGTCGCGCGGATCAGCGTGCCGTTGTTGGCGCTGTCCATGTCGAGGTAGCTCTTGTCGATCTTGACCACCTGCACCTGCAGGCTGACCAGCGAGGAGACCGAGGAGTAGCCGGACCCGAAATCGTCCATGGCCAGCGCGACGCCCTGCTCGCGGATCCGGTCGAGTTCGGCCGCGACCGTCTCGTTGCCTTCCAGCGCCATGGTCTCGGTGATCTCGACGCACGTCGCCTCGGCCGGCATGCCGCTGTCGGCCAGCGCCTCGCGTACGTGTTCGGCGTAGATCCCGGCCGCGAGCTGCCGCACCGACACGTTGACGCTGACCTCCAGCCGCTCCAGCCCGGGCAGCGTCTCCCGCCATTGCTGCACCTGCCGGGTGGCCTGGCGCAGGACCTCCCGGCCGACCTCGCGGATCAGCCCGGACTCCTCGGCGATGGGGATGAACTCGGCCGGCGAGATGAGCCCCTGCACCGGGTGCCGCCAGCGGGCGAGCGCCTCGACGGCGACGACCCGGCCGGTGGTGACCCGGACGATCGGCTGGTAGTACACCTCGATCTCGCCCAGGTCGACGGCCCGGGCCAGCTGCTGCTCGAGCTGGGCCCGGCGCCGGGCGCGGTCGCGCATGTCGCGGCGGAACACCTCGAAGCGGGCCTTGCCCGATCCCTTGGCCACGTACATCGCGATGTCGGCGTCGGCCAGCAGGTCGTTCGCGCCGGCCTGGTCGGCGCGGTGGGCGATGCCGACGCTGGCGCCGATGCCGACCTCCTGCCCGGCGATCAGGAACGGTTCGCGCAGGGCGGCGATGAGCCGGCGGCTGATCGCTTCGGCCACCCCCGGGGCGCTGGAGCGTACGACCACCGCGAACTCGTCCCCGCCGAGACGGGCCACCGTGTCGCCGCCCCGGACGCAGCCGCGCAGCCGCTCGGCGACCAGTTCGAGCAGTTCGTCGCCGGCCGGGTGGCCGAGGGTGTCATTGACGGTCTTGAAGCCGTCCAGGTCGACCAGCAGGACCGCGGGCGGCTCGCCCGGATCGGCCATCTGCTCCTCCAGCCGCTGCACGAACAGCGCGCGGTTGGGCAGCCCGGTCAGCACGTCGTGGTACGCCTGATGGCTGAGCTGGTCCTGCAGGGCACGCCGCTCGTCCACCTCGGTCAGCAGCGCGGCGTAGGCCGAGGCCAGCCGCCGCCCCTGCCGCCGCCGGAGCACCAGCAGCCAGCACACCGACAGGATCCCGACCAGCGACACCAGCACGCCCAGCGCGTACTGGCTGTCCCGCTTGGCCTTCAGCGACCGTTCGATGGCCGTGTAGTAGACCTGTTCCTGCTCGTTGTAGAGCCCCTGCACCCGGACCTCGACCTGGCTGACCATGGTCTCGGCCGCGGCCAGCAGCGACGCCTCGGGGGTCGCGCCCCGCTCCAGCCGCGCCCACGGGAAGCGGTCGACCGCGGCGCGGATGCCGGCGATCTCGCCCGCCTGGGCCGACCCGGCCGGGAAGAGTCCCTGTCCGGTCGCGGCCATCCGGTTGAACAGGCCACGCTGGATCTCCGCGTCGGCCACCGGTGCGCCGTGCTCGACGTCGGCGAGCTCGACCCGCAGGTGCAGCAGCGCGGTCTGCATGCCGTGCAGGGTGGTGGCGCGCTGCTGCGCGACCGCGACGTCGGTGGTCATCCGGCCCAGCAACACCGAGTTGCGCACCACGATGGCCAGGATCCCGGCGGTGGCACCGATCATCACCACGGCCAGCAGCAGGCCGAGGCGACGCCAGCGGCGTTCGCCGGGCAGGTCCGGGGCGGCCTCGGTCATCGCACGTCGATGGATTTGAGGCTCCAGATCCACCGGTCCGGGTTCGTTCCGGTGGCCACGCCGTCGGCGAACACCAGACGGGTCGGGCCGCCCCTGTCCGGGGGGATCGCCGAGCCGTCGCCGGCGCGGGTGGCGACCAGGACGCCGCCGGCCGTCACCTCGGCCGTGGTCAGGTCGACGACATAGTCGTCCTGGGCCACCAGATGCACGGAGGCAGCGCCCGGCCCGGCGCCGGCCACGTCGAGCAGGTCGGCCAGCCAGACGCCGCGGAAGTCGAGATTCTGCTTGACCCAGGGCTCGTACAGGTGGACCTGGGTGAGACCGAGCTTCTCCAGGGTGGGTAGGTCGAGCCGGAGGGTCCCGTCGTGGTTGGGGCGGGTGATCCGGCCGGTGACGGTGAGCACGGTGGCACCGGCCGGTGCGGGTACGTCCTGGCCGGCGATGATCTCGGGCGCCGCCACCGGCGTGCCGAGGGCGGCGCGGGTGGCGGCCTCCGGGCGCGCACTGCCGGTGCTGGTGGCGCACCCGGCGATCAGGCCGAGCGCGACCAGCGCGGCGACGCGCCACAGATGCTTGGTCACACGCCTTCCTTCGGCAGGTGACGTTCAGTTCTGAGAAGACTACGTAGAGTCACCAGCAAGTTGTTCGGAGCGCACGTATCCGCGGATGGGTTGGTGACAGGAAGCCGACTCAGAGCCGTCCCCGCCCCGTCCCACGGCGAAGTCCTGCCACAGGAACCACCTTGGGGGAGGACGATCAATGACCACGAGACGACAGCGCACCGCCGCCGCGCTCGCCGCCACCGGACTGATGCTGACCGCGTCGATCGGGGCGCTCGGGCCGTCGGCGGGCAGCGCGTCCAGTCACCGCGAGGCGCCACTGATCTCCGGCGACCCGGCCGCGGACAACACCGACCTGTACGCGTTCGTCAGCCCGGACCGGCCGGGCTACGTGACCTTCATCGCCAACTGGATCCCGTTCGAGGAGCCGAACGGCGGGCCGAACTTCTACCCGTTCGCGACCGACGCGGCGTACAAGATCAATGTCGACAGCGACGGTGACGCCAAGCCCGACGCCGTCTTCCGCTGGACCTTCAAGAACGTCGACAAGCGGAAGAACAACACCTTCCTCTACAACAACGGGCCGGTCACCTCGCTCGACGACGAGAACCTGCTGTTCCGGCAGACCTACACGCTCGAGTCGTCGTTCCACGGGCAGCCCTTCAAGAAGCGCATCACCGACGCACCGGTCGCGCCGTCGTCCACCGGCACCGCCTCCATGCCCGACTACCGGACCCTGCGCGACCAGGCCACCGTGCGACTCCCCGGCGGCTGGAAGCTCTACGCCGGCCAGGCCGACGACCCGTTCTTCCTCGACCTGCGGGTCTTCGACCTGCTGTACGGCGGAGACCTCAGCAAGACCGGCCAGGACACGCTGGCCGGCTACAACGTCAACACCCTGGCCATCCAGGTGCCGTTCAAGGACGTGGCGCTGGGCGGCAACGCCAAGCGGAACCCGGTGATCGGCGTGTGGACCACCACCGAACGCAACCGGGTACGCATCACCGGCGACCCCAGCCCGAAGCTGACCGGCGACCGGGTGCAGGTCTCCCGGCTGGGCAACCCGCTGGTCAACGAGGTCGTCGTACCGGCCGGCCTGAAGGACGCCTTCAACTCGCTCCCGCCGGACAAGGACGCCGGCATCCCGGCGGTCGTCAAACGCGTCACCGACCCCGAGTTGCCCAAGCTCATCCAGGGCATCTACCAGCTGCCGGCCCCCGCGACCCCGCGCAACGACCTGGTCGAGATCTTCCTGACCGGCATCACGACCAAGGCCGGCGGGCCGATCAAGGCCGACCTGAACTCGCAACTCGACAACGCCGACGTGCGGGCCGGCAAGTTCCGGCCGTCCGAGATGCTCCGGCTCAACCTCGGGGTGCCGGTGGCGGCCACCCCGAGCCGGCTCGGCGTGCTCGGCGGCGACCTGCAGGGCTTCCCGAACGGGCGGCGGCTCACCGACGACGCGGTGGACATCTCGCTCCAGGCCGTCGAAGGAGCGGCACAGACCGGCAAGCTGGTCGACGCGCTGGCCGCCGGAGACCGGGTGGACGCCAACGACCAGCGGTTCGAGACCGCGTTCCCGTACGTAGCACTGCCGAACACCGGCGCCGTCAACAGCAACCGCTCCCCCGCCGTGGCCACCGATCCCCCGTCCGCCCCGGCGTCCCGGATGGCGCTCGAACCCGCCGCCGCCGATCAGAACACCGCCCGTGACACCTGGCTGGTCGTCGCGTCGTCGGTCGGTGCCGGCGCCGTGGTCCTGTTCCTCGTCGTCCTCGCCTGGCTGCGCCGCCGGGCCATCGCCTGAGGAGTGACCATGCGTCACCTGCGGACCGTTTCGATCGTGTCGGCGACCGCCCTGGCCGTGCTCGCGGCCGGTGCGATCCTCGGCCTGCGCGAGACGCCGCCGGTCACCCGGACGGCGGGTGCGGCCCTCGCGGCGGCACCCGCCGACCGGCAGGCCCAGGCCATCGCCCGGGCCCAGGACCGGCTGCGCGAACTGCCCCGGGACGACCAGACGTGGGCGGCGCTCGGCGTCGCGTACGTGGAACGGGCCCGGATCACCGCCGACCCCTCGCTGTACCCCCGGGCCGAGGGCGCGCTGCGACGCTCGCTGTCGCTCCGCCGCAACCCCTCCGCCCTGGTCGGGCTGGGTGCGCTGGCCAACGCCCGGCACGACTTCGCGGCCGCCCGGAAGTACGCGGGGCAGGCCGTCCAGGCCAACCCCTACGACGCGAGCGCGTTCGGTGTGCTGGCCGACGCCGCGACCCAGCTCGGCGACCGGGCCGGAGCCACGGCGGCGGTCCAGCGGATGCTCGACCTGCGGCCCGGGCTGGCGGCGTACGCCCGCGCCTCCTACGACCTGGAGCTGCGCGGCGACCTCGGCCGCGCGGAAACCCTGATGGGGCAGGCGCTGTCGGCCGCCTCCGACCCCGCCGACATCGCCTTCTGCCGCAACCAGCTCGGCGACCTGGCGTTCAACCGGGGCGACCTGGCCGCCGCGGGCGGGCACTACGACGCCGGACTGGCCGCCGACCCGGGCTACCAGCCTCTGCTGCGGGGACGCGCCCGGGTCCGCGCGGCCACCGGTTCGGTGCCGGCCGCGCTCGCCGACGCGGCCCGGGTGGCCGCGCGCACGCCGACCCCCGACACCCTTCTCGAGTACGCCCAGCTGCTCCGTTTCGCCGGCCGGCCCGGCGAGGCGGCCCGGCAGCTCGACCTGGCCGACGCTGCGCACCGCGTCTTCCAGGCCAACGGCGGCCGCGACGACCTGGCCGGCGCCCAGCTCGCCCTGGCCCGCGGCGACCAGGCCACGGCCGTGCGGCTGGCCCGCGCCGAGTTCGCCCGGCGCCCCTTCCCCGACGTCGCCGACGCCCTGGCCCAGGCGCTCCACCAGGCCGGACAGGACGAAGCCGCAGCCGGGTACGCCCGCCGCGCCGTGGCCGCGGCGCCGTCGAACGCCGCGTACACCTGGCATCTCGCCCAGATCGCGCTGACCACGGGTGACCGGCGCACCGCGCGCGACCAACTGCGCCGCACCCGCGAGCTCAACCCGTACTTCTCCCTCACCGACGGACCCACCGCCGCCCGCGCCCTGGCCGCCCTGGAGGCCCACCGATGAAGCGACTCCTGACCCTGCTCGCCCTGGTCCTGGCGGCCACCGCGCTGCTGCCCGGCGCCCCCGCGTCCGCGCATCCCCTGGGCAACTTCTCGGTCAACACCTACGCCGCCCTGACCGTGCACCCCGGCCGCCTCGACGCCCGGGTGGCCGCCGACATCGCCGAGCTGCCGACCCTGCAGGACCCGCCGGCCACCTGCGCCGACGCCGTGCGCGCGTTCGCGGTGACGATGTCCGGCGAGCCGGTCGCCTGGACCGTGACCGCGTCGTCGCTGACCCGCACGCCCGGCGCCGGCGGCCTCGCGACGAGCCGGCTCACCTGCGCGCTGACCGCCCGAGCCGGCTACGGCCCGGTGACGGTGGCCAACCGCTACCGCGACGACCGCATCGGATGGCGGGAGCTGGTGGCCACGGCCGGGCCGGGAGCCGCGCTGGACGGTTCCCTCCTGCCGGTGGCCAGTGTCAGCGACGAGCTGCGGCACTATCCGGCGGATCTGCTCACGTCGCCGCTGGACGTGCGGACGGCGTCGTTCACCACCCGGCCCGGTGCCGGCTCGGCCGCTGTTTCGGCTCGTCCGGCCGGACCCGGCGGCACGCTCTTCGGTGGACCGCTGGCCGGAGCCGAACGGCACCTCGAGGACCTGGCCGGCGGGCGGAACCTCACGCCGTGGGTGGGTGTGCTCGCGGTCGTGCTGGCGCTGCTGCTCGGGGCCGGGCACGCGGCGCTGCCCGGGCACGGCAAGACGGTGATGGCGGCGTACCTGGCCGGCCGCCGGGGACGCCGGCGCGACGCGGTGGCCGTCGGCGCGACGGTGACGCTGACGCACACCGGCGGGGTGCTGGCGCTGGGCCTGCTGATAACCACGGTGGCCGGCATCGCCGGTGAGACCATCCTCGGCTACCTGGGCCTGACCAGCGGCGTCGTGGTCATCACGGTGGGCGCGGTCGCCCTGGCCGGCGCCCTCCGCAAACGCGGCGCGGACACCCACCATCACCCGCACTCCCACTCCCACTCCCACTCCCACTCCCACTCGCACGGCCCGGGCCGGTGGGGCATCGTCGGCATGGGCGTCGCCGGCGGGCTGGTGCCGAGCCCGTCCGCGCTGATCGTCCTGCTCGGTGCCGCCGCCCTGGGCCGGACCGTCTTCGGCGTCCTGCTCGTCCTCGCCTACGGCTTGGGCATGGCGGCCACCCTCACCGCGGCCGGCCTGTTGCTCATCACCATCCGCGACCGGCTCGGCGGCCGGCTGCCCCGCCTGCGCCGGCTGCGTACCGCCGCGCCCGCCCTGACCTCCGCCCTGATCGTGATCGTCGGAACCGGCCTGGCCGGCCGAGCCGTCCTCGACCTCCTCTGATTCGACCGCGGTCGAGTCACTACGATGATCGCCGATGGACGACCTGAGGCTATTGCACACTGTGGACGGACACGGGCGGATCGCGGCGATCTCGTTGCGGGTGGCCGGAAAGCCCGGCGCTGCCACGCTCAGTGCCTGGTCACCGGAGCACGACTTCGGGGCCTTCGCCGGGCCGGACCTGGTCGACTGCCTGCACGACCTGCGGCTCCGGCTCGAGGCGGACGGCTTGCTGCTCTGCTGCCAGGGCGCGCGGGTCAACGTCTGGCCGTCCGGGCAGCTGCGGCAGTTCGCCGACGGTCGTCAGGGCTACGTGCTCACCCGGCGGGCCCCCGGGCAGATCCACGAGGTCGTCGACCTGCTCGACCCCGCGCCGGCCGAGCAGGTCGTCACGGTCGAGGACCAGCGGCGTTTCGTGTACGAGTTCCACGCCCTCGGCCTTTGAGCGCGCGCTGCCGCGGGCCCGGCTGAACGGCGCGTAAGCTGACCGCGTGCCGTTCCCGTCCCCGCTGCTGCTCGTGCTGGACGGCAACAGTCTGTTGCACCGCGCCTACCACGCCTATGCGAGCGACCCGATCGAGGACGCCGACGGCCGCCCCGTGTGGGCTCTGCGCGGACTGGTCGGCTACGTCGCCCGGGCGGCGGCCCAGCTCCGGCCGGACGCGCTGGTGGTCGGCTTCGACTGTCCCGAGTCGTCGGCCCGCAAACAGGACTGGGACGGGTACAAGGCGCACCGCCCGGCCAAACCGGCCGCCCTGACCGAGCAGATCGTCGGCGCGCCCGGCCTGCTGCGCGAGGCCGGGATCTGCACGGTCGTCCCACCCGCCTACGAGGCGGACGACGTGCTGGCCAGCTCGGCCGCCCTGGCCCGGCGGGCCGGCTGGCGCTCGGTGCTGATGACCAGCGACCGGGACGCGTTCGCGCTGATCGACGAGACGACCGAGGTGCTGCGGGTCCGCAACGGCGGCTTCGACGAGGCGGTGCTGGTCGACGCCCCCGGTCTGGTCGAACTGTGCGGCGTGGAGGCCGGCCAATATCGTGACTTCGCCGCGCTGCGCGGTGACCCGTCCGACAACCTGCACGGCGTCCGCGGTTTCGGCGCGGCCACGTCGGCCCGGCTGCTCAACGCGTTCGGCTCGGTCGACGAGACCTGGGCCGCCCTGGACCGAGGCGACCTGCGCCAGATCGGCGACGTCGTCGGCGAGTCACTGGCCGCCCAGCTGGCCGCCGACGGCGTACGCGAAAGAATCGACCGCAACCGCGACCTGATGCGTATGCGCACCGACCTGCCCCTGCCCGAACTCGACACCGCCCGCCTGCCCCTCAACTATGTGACGATCCGCCGCGCCCTACGCGCCCGAGGCATCAACCTCGGCCCGTCCCTGTGGGCGCTGGTCGGCAACGTCCCGCCGCAGCGCACCGACGAGGAGTCCACGCCCGAGCTGCAGCCCTGGGTCTTCCGCCGCAGCCTGTCCAGCCGCCGCGATCCCACGCCCGGCCAGCTCAGTCTTTTTTGAACCCTTTGCCGGGTACGGGCACAGCACCTTCCCGCCTTCGACGCGCCGGCCAGTCGGTGGTCCCGGCCGTTACTCGCCGCCGGGCAATCCGGTCGCCGGCCTCGACGACCGCCCCACAGCGTCCCCAGATGACGGCCGAAGTGCCGTTCCGCCCGCTCGTAGCCGACCAGGCGCCCCTTGGGCAGTGGCGCGAGACCGACGTCGAGTGCGGCCCCTCGGCCGGGGACAGACCCTCGCATGCGCCAAAGGGACGAGTGTCCCCCGCCGCCTTCACTCCCGCTGAAGCTCTCAGTTTCATACATCGCCAATGGCGACGCGCTGACAACTGCGAAGGCATGTCACAGGCGATCGTCGACGCGGACAGCGATCGCGCCACCGGACTGATCTGGGTGACCCTACGGCCGCAACCGCGCGTCGGCGGACTCGGCCACTGGGTCGGCCCCGCCCGAACGCCGGCCGGGCGAGGCGTTGGCTGCCGTTCGTCTGGTCGTCCCACGGGCGATGCCAACGTTGCGCCTTCGCCGATCGGAGGCCTGGGGTGGACCCCGAAAACATGGCCTCTCAGGCGCCATGCCGGAGTTCACGGAAATGCCGATGAGAGTGCACTACGGACTGAGGCTTCAGAGCTGGTCCATCCGGCAATTTGGCGATCGAGGTCGACAAGAGGGAACCCTTCGCCGTGCAAGATGCTGGTCGTCGCTCAACCTCGCCAACATGCCGACCCCTTCTCTTAATCTATTCGTCGAAGGCGCCACGCAGACGCGCCAAGAGCGATCAATGCGCACGGAGCTTAAAGCTCCTTTTCGGCTGCGGACCGCTCTACCTTCGAACTCTTCTGCCGGTATTTCGCCCGGGCCGCGCGAAGTAGGGCAGCGGCGACCGTAAGTAGCAAGGTGACTGACGAAATAAGACCGGTGAAGGAATTCAACAGGTCAGCCGTTTCCTGAATCATCTCCATGGCACTGCTCCACCCTCAATTGACGAACGGGGACAGCAACGAGTGTTCGTTGCAATCTCCCATCCCGCAATGATCTCGGTTGACGTCGGTAGAAACAGTAGGGGCCCGGTGGACGACGGTTCTGGCCGAACGACACCGGATCATGATCTTGCCGTGTCGGATGTAGCATGGTGCCCTTCGACATGCGATCAACATGGAACCAGGGTGACCGAGGTGGAAGAAGCTTCGAAGATCGGTCCGGAAATGTCAGGATTCCTCAAAGATCTAAACGCAGAAGTCGCCGCTTCTGGGTTCACGCAGGTGAAGATTTCTCAGATCTCGAACATTCCGCAGACCACGCTGTCCGACATTCTTCGCGGAAAGCGGGCCAAACTCCCAAGCAAGCACATCTTGGTGGGTCTCCTGAAGGCATGTAACGTTCCCGAGGAAAAGATCAATGCATGGGACGAGAGGCGAGTCGCATTACTCATGCGGGGAACCAATTTGGAGTACACCGCGACCCGCGACGAGGTGCGGCAATTGGCGACAAAACTCGACAGAGCCACTATCACGCTTGAGGCATTACGAGCCCGGGAACAGCGGCTGCGCGCCGAGTTGGAAGAAGTGCGCCGAGAGCGAAGCGGTCTCGTCGTCAGAGTAGAGGAATATCAGGTGCGCGCCGAACGCTCGGAACGCGAGCTAAGTTCGCTAAACCATCGCCTGAGCCGGTACGAGGACTTCGTTCGGAGGCTGGAGGAAAAGCTCGATGCCGAGATTGAGGAGACTAGAAAAGCGCAAAACGAGATCGCCAATTTGCAGTCCGAGTTCGAACGCGCGCAGATCGAACTCATGTATGCTGGCTTCCAGCGTGAACAGAGCCGCGAGGAGCTCTGGACGCCAGGGGCATATGAATTGCGAATGGAGGCAGCCCGGAAAAGCGCACACATCGACGACGTTCGAGGGCTCTGCCGAAGTGCCCTAGAGGTCTTGCGTAGTGCCAGCCGAGAGTTCTCCAGGAAATGGCATGGCACACCGGCGGAAGAAGAATGGGCACGTGTCAATTCGCTGCTCGCCGCTGCCGACGAGGAGTTGACGAACACCCTCCCCGCGCTTGAGGAGTTCGCGCAACGGACAATCGGGCAGGCCTCGGCGCTAATGCTCAGCGAAGTTATAGCGCAGGTCGAACGATGCCATGAGGACCTCGCGGGCTATGAAAGTCAGCTCTCGTCCTGCCTAGAGGCTGTCCTGGCCGCGGGCGATGGCCGTGCGGCCTACTTCGAGCTCGCAGGGTTCCTGTCGCAGGCGACGGCCGGTTTGGAGAATTGCATGGGCGCCACGTTTACCGCCCTCCAAATTCTGGACGGATACCGCTAGCGCCAAAAGTCGCACGACCCACTGGCGCAATGTCCTTGTGGGCCACCTCCTGGTTGTTTTATTGAACGACGCTCCACCCTATTAACGGCAAATCCTTTTAGGGCCAACCCAGAGCCATCTTTCTGGGGCGGTGGATTGCATTGAAACGATCGCTTGTACCGCCCTAGTGGTGACAGGGTGCCGCTGTCGAGGCGCAGGGCGTGGTCTGCGGCGATGCGGGCGACGGCCCACTTATACTGGTTACTTATCGTGAGTGTGGGAACGTGTTGTCGCCGGAGCGGTCGGCGTCGCAGCGTCCCAGAGTGATATTCGCCAGCCTGTGTGTAGGGAGTACCTGGCCCTGCCCTCGGAACCCGTACGCCCGACAGCCGTGTCTGCTCAGCACCGACTGGATCGATGGGACCGGCGTGATGCAGTGAGCGCTTTTCAACTGCCGTGGATCGGGTTCTCGATGTGGTGCAGGGCCAGGATGGCCTGCACGATGGCGGTGGCGCGGCGTGGGCAGCAGCGC
>NZ_JBICSP010000010.1:0-135956 GCF_043197135.1 Actinoplanes sp. NPDC049265
TGGTCGATTGCTTGTCTTACCGGGAGCCTCACCCCGCCCAGCTATCGACTCCCTCGCCCTGCCCCCACCTGAACGAACCCAGATGAAAAGTGCTCACTGCAGCGTGCCGCAGTTGGTACGGCACCTTGCCGAGCGGGGTGCGCTGTTGTGGGGGGCTCAAGGCGTCCTTTCGAGCCGCCCGCCAGACCCGTGCGTAGGTCTCCTTCGAGATCGAACCGCGCCCCACACCTTGGGCGACGAACAGCCGGCCATCCGGAGCGTAGCCGTGTACCGCGATGTGCCAGCGGAGGGCGCGGACTAGGATTGGAGGTGCTGGCACCGGCCTGGTCGCTGTCTTCGCTCGGTGCTTTAGCTCCCGGTCCTCGATGAATGAACCGCTGTCGTCGCCCCAATCCTGTCCGACGTACTGCGTCGATCCCGTTAGCCGAAGCGTGCCCCATCCCGACTAGGGCAGCTCGCATTCGTCGACGCGGAGGTGCAGAGCCTCGGCCGGCCGCAACGCGGCGTAGTACATGCAGGCGAAGAACGCCACGAGCTTCGGTGCCCGGTCATGCACGGCGGCGAGCAAGGCGATGGCCTGCTCGGGATTGACGACCGATCGACGGTCTACCTCGTCGGTCGACTTCGGCGCGATCCACTGGACGTGGTCCATCGGGTGCGCGGTCAGTAGGCGAAGCTCAACGGCGTATCGGAGAGCGCCGTAGAGGACGCCGCGCTTGCGCGCGACCGTCGTCGCGGCAGCCGCCTTTCCGTCGAGACGTAGCGCCAGCACATCGAGCGCCTTCCGGACCAATGCCGCATCGCTCAGCTCCGTCAGCTTGACGGTGTTACCGGCCAACCATCGCACCGTGGCGGCGATGTCGTCCGGCGGCGGACCGGCGTCCCGCCGCGACTTGTTGAAGGACCAGGAATGCAGTGCGCGACGGATCTCCTCGTCAGAAGGCGCGCCTCGGCTGGCCGAAAGAAGGGCAACGGTGACGTTGGCGAGCGCTTCGGCGATGCTCTTCCGGTGCTTGCCTGCTGATCGAGCCCACTTCATATCCACGAACGCGACTGCGTGCTCGTACCACGAGCGGCTGTTCTTCTCTCTGGCCATCGGTTCGGGTAGGCCGCTTACCTCGTCAAAAGCCACTCCTTCCCGTTGGGCAGTGATCAGCTTGGCCTGGAAGCTCTCCGCGAGCGCCTTGGTCTGGAAGCTCTCGCCGCGCCGCTTCTTGGCGACGACCCACCGCACTCGATAGGTGCTGCGCGGCTTGCCGGTCTCGATATCTTCCGTCTTAGGCCCTGGGGCGATGCAGGCTTTGTAGACCTTCAATGTCACTCGTCTGACCTGCTTGACGTCCTCATTGAATGGAACCTCCCTGCTGCCCAGAGGGAGAAGATCGTCGCCGCCAACAACATAGGCTCGTTCGAGGAGCGCTCGATCATCAACGAACTACTTACGGCTCAGGAGAAGAGGAAGCTCCAGCATGAGCCCGGCAGGGTGGCTCCTGCCTGGCACTCCGCCCTGAACTCTCTTAAACCGCGCCACGATCCACCGCCGAGGTGCCTGGCGGAGGCCAACCGGATCCATGGTCTACGGCGCCCACATTCTCCTCCTCCTAATAAGGTGTCGAACGTAGTACGGATTCAGCAGGAAAGCGAATAGTGCCGCACCGAGGACCACGGAGACCTTGCCTATGATAGTCGCCGAAGACGCGAGGACTAGCGCGGCCACCAAGGCACTCAAGACGCCAGGTACGACATACCAGATGACCTTCTCGAACGGGTGTACCAATTCGCCCTCAGGGCCCATCCCGGGCGGATAAGGTAAATCCGTCCGAGACTTTGGGAGCACATCCGCTATTCGTCCGTCGATGGTAATAGCGCTAGCTCGGCCTGAGGTAAGAAGCTGAAGCTCGACCATGTCCGTGGGGTTAATCAGCAGAGGACTTATCAATACGCGATTGTCTTGGATACTGATTGTTGGCTTGAGAGCATCAGGTCGCGTCTTAGTGGCTAGAGCAGAAAAAACATTGTTGGCACCGTGCATGTGGACAGTCAGATCGGACTCGAAGTCGTCTGAGACTAAAGCCCTATCTCCGGTATTGACCAATCTGATGACAACTACACAGGCGTCGGGTACTGCTGCACCCTTGTAGGTTACCTGCAGATCTGCTGGCGTCGCACGAGGAACAACTCGTGCGTTGCTGACGACTACGTATTCAAGCCTCTTTCGATCCCTTTGGCTTCGGTATGCCAAGTAGGAAACGACCAAGGCAACGACCGCCAGAGCCGCACTGATCACTGATGCTGTGTCGCCCAATTTGGACTCCTCGCAATCGTTTGCGCTTGGGCCGAGCCGTAGAGTCGACGCACTACACGATCTGGAGGATCCTACAAGGAAACCGGCAGCCGAACGGCCCGGATGTCGACCCAAGCCCACGATGTGTCAATCCATCGCGTGTGGACTCTTAGGCAGCCGATCCGATTGCCACGTGAGACGGTATGGCGGCGAGCCACCCTCCGTGGCATCCTCGCACTCGTGAGAGAGCCGAAGTGGACGCGTGCCGCTTACGCGGCAGCGCCAGCCTTTAGAAAGAGCAAGGACGGCTCATCGAAGGTGGTCGCCACTGTCGACTGCTGGAGAGGAACGGTCGAAGAACTCTGCTCCATAGTGGAATCGCTGCTCTCTAGGCCCCCGAAGCTCAGACCGGATACCGTGCATGCTCGGATTCTATGGATTGATGGAACCAATTCCGATCTAGTAGGCCTCAAGCAAGTAGAAGAGCTCTTGAAACCGCAGCGGCTCCAAGATGTATTGGCGATCCGCTTCGACTCAGCGATGGACGACGCCGGCTTGGTCAGTCTGGTTGCACGGCAGAGGATTCCTGGTCTTGTACTACAGGTTGAGGGTAATGACCCTGCGTTCGCATTAGGCGCCGCCGAACTTGCGTTTCGCCGCATGATGGCCGGATACGTTGATCGCATGGGCGGCCTGCGGGCGCTGACATGGATGTTGTTCGGCCTGACGCCGATGATCCTCGTGTCGTGGGCAGTGGGCCGAAGCGACATTGGTACAACAACGCGTCTACTACTCTTCGGCGTTGCCGTCATTAGCGGATTCTCTATGTTTCGCTTTAGTGGTCCGAGGTTGCTCGTCGGCAGGCCACTTGTTCTCTTGGAAAGAATTCCCGACAGTCGATCGCAAGAATTGAAGAGCCACGCCGTCTCGCTCTACTCACGTACATATGTAAAGGTCGCCGCAGGAGTTGCGGGAAGTCTATTTCTAGGCGTTTTGGGGAACAAGTTGGCGGATCTAATTCCATTTCCCTAAGCCTCAGAGGGCCAATAACCGCATATTCCCTCAACCGGAGTAGCGCTTCCGAAATTCCACAACTTTACCCGACGTTGATTGGCCACGCGAAAACAACTGGTGTGACGATTCTTTACTGAGAGGCGTTGGAGCGATCGATCTCAGCACGGTCGGATGAATAGCGAGCTGCTCCGCACCCCTCATGTATGGCCGATCGCCGAATCTCCGGCTTAAGAGCGTCCACACTAGCTTGGGTTCCTCGTGCCCGACTGTAACTGGTTCTATCTTTCGCCAGCCCTTTGCTGATAGCTGAACAAAAAGTGACTTCTTCCTTGTGTCCCCTATCACCCCCAGAGAGCTTCCCCTCATGATGATGGCCTGCATGGACACGCCCCATGTCGACTTAAGGCGAGCATAGTCTGTCAGTGACAAAGAGTCGGAGAGTTCTGCCTCGGCACGGCTCAATGGAATTAGAAGCGCCGTCGCGAAGCGGTTAGCTTCGGCTTCAGCTTGAGGTAGCGGAAGCCGCGGACGGAATGTATGTAGCACGAGATGACCCAACTCGTGGGCCAACGTGAACCGATCACGGTCGCCTTGATATCCGGGGAAGTATCCGATCAGGGCTGTAGCACCCTTGCCTGCCCAGTAGGATACGCCAAAGTGTCCAACCGCTGTGTGCTCTTCGCCATCTATACCTGGTAGGACCATTGGCGCGACGGCAATACCCGCTCTTTCGAGGGCCCGCGTAAGGTGCGGAATAGGCTTATCGGGAGCAAGCCTTAGCGCCTCACGCGCTTCTGAAGCAAATTGCTCGACGGCATCATTCTCTAGAGGATCATCACCGATAGCGAACGGCAACGATGGCGTAGGATAGTTCTCAAGCTCTATAAGATCTTCGGTTACCCGATAACTTTCGCCGTAAATGGCATGAACCCGCCGAGTCGTACTCTTCCTTGCCGCAGAATTCTTCCTAAAGCGGAGGCTATCAAGCGGAACGGATGATGGTCGGACGCTGAAGAAGGTGAGCGGCGTCCCAGTAGCCTCGGCGATCTGCGCAAGCTTGTCGGTGGTGGCGTCCCTTGTGGATGTCTCAACGTCAGAGATCCAGGGCTGACTCACACCGGACACCTCGGCCAACTGTATCTGCGTCAAGCCAAGAATGTCACGTAGAGTCTTCAGTCGCTCACCCGGCGCTGCCGCCAGCATTGCCTGTTCCGCCTTCCGTCTCTTCTTCGTTCGGGATGTCGAGTTCCATCTCTTCATCCGATGGCTCGAAGCTTAGGGCAGCAAGATCCTCACCGGTCTCCGGAAGGACGAAGTCGATGTCGGTCTGCGCGTGGTCGCCCCACTTCCAGTTTCCGACAGGGCGAACAACCCTGAAGGCCGGCACGCTGGTCTTCGGGTCAATGCGCCAGATGAAAAGCAGCCTGTCATCGGCTGGGCCGAAGAGCCTGGCCTGGGGATCCATCTCGAAGAGTGGCTGGTTGCGGTAGTACGCCTGCCTAGCGCGGTTACTCCCGGGCGGGGGCACGTCAGAGTCGCGCACAGCGTGAAGGATGCGAACGCTGTAGCCGCCGTCTGTGAGCCAGAGCTCTCCGTTGCGGGCATGATTTCCCGCCAGACTCCAGGGCGCCGTCCTAGTCACGCGCAGACGTAGATGCGCAAGGGCTCGCACCGAATGCGTTGCAAACCAACGGTATTCGCCGTCATCGACCAGCTCAGGGAACGCCTTGCGGCGCCGCTGGTCAGCCCAAGTGAAGACGTCGTGCAGGGGCTCGCAGAGGGGGAGCAGTGCCTCCCGGATGCGTTCGACGTCTTCGTTAGCCATGCAGCAGATATTATCAGGCGGAAAGTTAACGTTGCTGAGTTTGGGTTCGCGACGCGCCAGCGATCGGTCCCGCAAGGCTTGCGATGTCAGAGCGCGCCGCGCGCCGGCCCCTGCGCCTGCGCACGTGCACCGGTGTCCCTGGCGAGACTCCCGCCGCGGTTCCAGTTGTAGTCTCGAATCGCTGCCAAACGAAGCCGCTCGCTGGCGTTCACGCCAGGTGGGGAGCGCACGTCCTGGACGGCGCTGGTCATCGCCGGAGGGGACAAGGGAGTTTGAGAAGCGTGTACCTACCTAGGTCGCGCGTCTTGCCGCCCGTATATGGCCCGACGTATTCCTGAGCGCGAGTGTCTCCGCTGGTCACGGCTCTGCGGTGCCCGGTCTTGAAAGCCGGTGAGGCGTTCCGCGTCTCCGTGGGTTCGAATCCCACGCCCTCCGCCAGATGAACAGCAGAAGTGCCCGCTGAACAGCGAAGACGCAGCTCGGCGGGACCGGTCTGCTAGATCGACAGTCGCATCCTTTCATCGACCGCGCCGGGAACCAGACTCAGCCCTGCGGCCCCTGGACACGTCAGGAAGACGCGGTGTGAGCGACGCCTCGGGAGGGGCCGCGAAGCCGTCCTTGTCACGGTCGCTCTTGCTGTTCGCGTTGTGCGGGCTGTGTCGACCTTGATGTTTGGTGATCGGCTTCGTTGACCCCAAGACCTTGTCCCGAGCGCCCCTCAGGGTGCTCGTCGGGCGGAGGCGACGACGGACTTGGGGTTGGCGCTCGGGGTGGCGAAGGATCGGTAGTGCCAGCTGTACCGGGGTTGGGCAGCCCAGGGGATCGTCGGGAAACGTCCTGCTCCATAGATTTCAGGGCATGACGAACAACGACTTCCGCCCCGTCCTCTGGACCGCCCTCGTGGTCCTGGCCATCGCCAACGCCGCCACCTCGGTTGCCGGGCTCACCCTGGTCAGCGTCGCGCTCGGCGTGCTGACCCTCGGCGTCGCCGCCGGGCTGGTCATGCAATACCGCCGCCACCGCCGCACCACCGCCTGAGACGATTTCAACGCCAATTTATCCAGCGGCCGGGACTACAAAGGGTCCCGGCCTGAACCGTCTTCATTGCCAGTCATGCCGACCAGGTCCAGAACGTCTTTTTGTAGACGTTGGTCAGGGCGGCTCGCTTTAAGTTGCGGGCGGATGTGTTTAGGCCACCGGGCTCCACGCTGGTTTCGGCCGTGATCCATTTTGCGCCGGCTTGTTGCGCTGCTTGGGCGCGGGCGGCGATCAGGGCCGATTGGGCGCCTCGGGACCGGTATTTCTCGGCCGTCGCGCCGGAGAGCAGCTGGGCGAACTGGCCGCGGATGTGCAGCAGGCCGACCGCGGCGATCTCGTCGCCGTCCCAGGCGCTGTAGCCCTGCCAGCCAGGCTGGTCCAGGACGGCGGTCGCAGCACCGATGGCGGCCTCGTCGACCATGCCGAAGATCTCCCACATCTTCTCGGACCAGCGCCGCGCGTCGGGCGGCTCGACCCGGGCCACCCGTAGCTCGGTCCTGCTGTCGGCGACCGCCTCGAGCACGTTGTCGACGGGGGCCGCCCATTTGAGCTCGCCGCCGTCGCTTCTGGACAGGCCGGTGGCCGCCGCGATGTTTTCCCAGTCGTCGCCGGCCGACACCGGCGTTACCTTCAGCATCGCCTTGCTGACGCCGCGGGACTGGAAGCGGTGGAGTATGGCCTCGACGTCTTCCCTGGTCAGCTCCCGGTCGAAGCTCTGGGCCTGGTTCCAGAACAGCGAATCGACGGCCGGTCGGGTCACGACCACACCCCCGGCCAGCAGATTTGCCTCGATCCCGGCTTCCATCGACATGGACGCCGCGGCCATCGCAGACCAGACCGCCGCGTCGGTCCGTTCGGCCTCGGTGAAAGAGAACCCGGCCTCGGTGAAAGAGAGGCCAGCCCCGGCCGAAGAGGAGCCAGCCCCGGTGGAAGAGAGGTCAGCCTCGGTGGAAGGGAAGTCAGTCACCTCCATCACGACGTACCTGGCCGCCGCTCGTTCACCCGCGGCCGGGGTGAGAGGCAAGTACCCCTGGCTGTACGTGGGTTGGGCAGCTCAGGGGATCGTCGGGAAAGGGCTCAGTTCGTAGATTTCAAGGCATGACGAACAAAGATCTTCGACCCGTTCTCTGGATCGCTCTGGTGGTCCTGGCCATCGCCAACGGCGCCACCTCGGTTGCTGGACTCGCTGTCGTCAGCGCCGCGCTCGGTGTGCTCACGCTGGCCGTCGCGGTGGGGCTGGTGATGCAGTATCGGCGGCACCGGCGGCACGCGTAATTCGGTGGTCTCGTCCGGGAAACCGGCGCGACGCCGAAAGGCCAAAGGGCGGGAGCGGCGAGACGCCGAAAGGCCAGGATGGGAAGGGCGGTCGTCAGTCGCGGGGCTCGACCCGGCGGACCTGGGTGGGAGCGCCGGGGCGACCGCCCGAGGACGGCTTGTAGTCGGGGACACCCACGCAGGTGAAAAGCATGGCCTCCAGGGGCTCCGACAGGTAGGCGGGGATCTCGCTGTCCAGGAACGTCATGCCGGTGGCGCCGGCGTGGTGGGCGTACGCGAGAAGGTGCAGGCGGCCCTCCACCAAGCCCGACCCCAGCTGGGCCTCGCGGTAGGAATGCGGGTCCAGCCGCGCGACGTCGGCGGCGGCGATGGCCACGAACGACGCGTCGCGGGCCAGGCCCTGGTCGAGCGCGATGCGGTAGAGCTCGTCGCGCTGACTGCCGGTGCGGATCGGGGTGGTCAGGGACGGCCAGCGGTAGAGGCCGGGAGGCAGGCCGTCGACCGCATGCGCGGAGACGAAGTGAGGGATGTCGATGCCGCGCAGGGCCAGGGACATCGACGTTGTCACAGTGGTCAGGGGTAGCGCGGCGGACGGGTCCATGCGGCGGGTTGAGCCGCGAGCGAGGATGATCTCGTCGATGGTTCGGGGGTCGGTCGGCTCGGTCGGCAGGACGTCGCCAGCGGGCCACGGGGCGCCCAGGGCCGACTGGTCACCGGCGTGCTGGGTGATGGTGATCAGGGGAAATTCCAGCGGCGCGGCGTCCACGGGGGCGGCTGCGGCGGGTGCGGCGGGATTCAGGGCGGGTACGCCGGCCAGGCCGACGACCGCCACCGGCCACTCGTGCACGCCGTCGGCTCCGACCAGCTCGGTCACCGCACGGTCGGGGAACGTCGTGTACAGGTCGGCGGGGATCCCGGCCCCGGCCGCCGCCGCCAGCAGCTGCGACAGCATGGTCCCGGCGTCCCAGTGGATGTGACGGTAGCCGCGTTCCCGGTAGCGCCATCCGGTCCGCCACGGCACGCCGGTGGTGACGATCGCGGGCGCCGGCCCGGACGGTGGCGGGCCTATCTGTACCAGCGCGTGGGCCTCGGGGTCGTACCAGTGCACGCCGGGCGGCAGCGAACCCGGCCCAGGCGGCACCGCGGCGTACAGCTCCAGCGGGAAGCGGGCGCCGGCCGACCCGGCCGCCCGGAACAGCCAGGTGCCGAACGGACGTTCCTGGGTGCGGACGACGCCGGAGGCCAGGTAGAGCAGCCGGCCGAGCTGGGCCAGGTCGAGCTCGACCGGGGCCGAGGGCACGCCGGCCAGCACGGACAGCGCCGGCGCGGAGGTCGGCGGGAGCGCGGGCAGCGGGATGCGTGGCAGCGACGCCGGGTATCGCTTGTAGAACCACGGCAGCCGGTCGAGGTCGTTGACCTGGAGGTCCTGCACGATGCGGGGGTCGGGCTGCGGATCCGTCCACTCCCGACCGGGAGCGTAGGACGTCAGGCGGTGCAGGGTCTGCGCGGCGTTTCCCACGCCGGGATCTTACGCAGCGAGGGACACGTTGCGGCGGCGCTCGGTGAAGACCTGCTTCAGTACGGCGTCCAGGCGGGAGCCGTGCGCGGGGTCGGTCACGCGCATCTGGAAACGCTCGCGGACGCCGTCGACGGCGGTGGCGCACATCTCGATGGTCGAGTCGCGTGGGTCGATGGCCCAGGTGACGTGGCTGAGGTGGCGGAGATGCGCGTTCAGGTGCAGCTGCAGGCGGTGCAGGACCCGGGTTTCCCGGGTCACCACCAGGCGGCGGTACGTGAGCAGCATCAGGAACTCGCCACCGAGCTGGGAGGCGGGGCGTACGCGAGCCACCAGCACCGCGGGGTCGTCGGGGTCGACGCAGCGGCCGATGACCGGCAGGTGCCTGGTCACCGTGGCCAGGGGGATGCCCGCCTCAGTGGCGGTGGGGAGGAACGTACGGGAGAACACGTCCATACGGCGTCTAACGGCGACCGCCCGGTGAGGCATCGGCCACCACGCCGTGAATGTCGAATTACCGGAGTTCGACGATTGTGGCGTTGGCCATGCCGCCGCCCTCGCACATGGTCTGCAGGCCGAACCGCAGGTCATGGGCGCGCATGTGGTGCAGCATCGTGGTCATGATGCGCGCGCCGGATGCCCCGAGCGGGTGACCCAGGGCGATCGCCCCGCCGCGCGGGTTCAGCCGGTCGGGGTCGGCGCCGGTCTCGGCCAGCCAGGCCAGCGGTACCGGGGCGAACGCCTCGTTCACCTCGTACACCCCGATGTCGTCGAGCTTGAGCCCCGCCTTGGCGAGAGCCTTCGCAGTGGCCGGCATCGGCGCGGTCAGCATGATCACCGGATCGTCGGCGGCGACCACCGCCGCGTGGATCCGGGCCAGCGGGGTCAGGCCGTGCGCCGACGCCCACCGCGAGGTGGTGACCGCGAGCGCCGCGGCGCCGTCCGAGATCTGCGACGACGACCCGGCCGTGACCACGCCGTCGGCCTGGAATGGGGTCTTCAACGCGGCGAGCTGCTCCAGAGAAGATCGGCGGATGCCCTCGTCCTCGGCGCAGTCGGGCAGGTCGGCGATCTCCAGCTCGAAGTCGCCGGCGTCCTGCGCGGCGGCCGCCTTCTGATGACTGGCCAGCGCGTACTCATCAAGCTGCGTACGCGAAAAGCCCCACCGCGCCGCCATCATCTCTGCGCCGACGCCCTGATTGAAGGTGTTCGTCCCGTATCGCGTGAGGATCGCCGAGCCGTACGGGTCGGCCCCCTGAGCCGACGACCCCATCGGCACCCGGCTCATCGACTCGACCCCGCCGGCCACCACCAGGTCGGCCTGGCCGGACAGCACGGTGGCCGCCGCGAAGTGCAACGCCTGCTGGCTGGACCCGCACTGCCGGTCGAGCGTGGTGCCGGGCACCGACTCGGGCCAGCCGGCCGCCAGCACCGCGTTGCGGCCGACGTTCCACGACTGCTCGCCGGTCTGCGACACCGTGCCCCAGACCACGTCGTCGACCTGCTCCGGCGCGAACCCGGACCGCTCGGCCAGGGCCCGCAGCACGTAGGCGGACAGGTCGACCGGATGGATGCCGGACAGGCCGCCGTTCCGCTTGCCGACCGGGGTTCGGACCGCTCCGACGATCACCGCATCGCGCATGCTGTCGACGTTACGCGTGCCTGCCATAGTGGGCACATGTCTGGACAGCCATGGCGGATCAAGCCGGTCCTGCCGGTGACCAAGGGCCTGGGCGCGGTCGCCGTGATGGTGCTGGTCACCGCGTTCGGGCGGGATGAAGCGGTGCAGTGGGTGCTGGCCGGCGCGGTGACGATCGGCTGTGCGTTGTGGGCGCTGCGCGATCTGGTCGCGCCGATCCGCCTGGCGGCGGACGCCGCGGGGGTCACGGTGATCGCCGGGTTCGCGCGCCGCGTCTGGTTGCCCTGGGCGCAGATCGATCGGGTACGCCTGGACCGGCGCGAACGCCTCGGCATCGCGACCCAGCTGCTGGAGATCGACGCCGACGAGGCGCTCTACCTGTTTTCCATGCACGACCTGGGCACCGACCCGCACGATGTTCTGGCCGAGCTCGAACGGTTGCGCGCGGAAAGCTCGAAGAACGCCGGCGATCAGTAGTAGCTGAGCGTCTTGACGACGACGGCACCGATCAGGACGGCGGCGATGATGCCGAGGCCGATCGACTGGAACATCGTGCGGCGCTGCTTGGGGGCGTAGGCGAGCACGCCGGCCGCCAGCCCGCCGGCGATCAGGCCGCCGAGGTGACCGGCGATCGAGATGTTAGAGACGACGAACGTGAAGATCAGGTTGATCACGATGACCGGGGCGATCGGCGCCACGCTGCGGTTGAGCCGTCTGAGAATCACGAAGATCGCGGCCATCAGACCGAACACCGCGGTGGACGCGCCGACCGAGATGCTGCGCGGGTCGAACAGGTACGACGCCACGTTGCCGCCCAGGCCGGCCAGCAGATAAAGCCCGAGGTAGCGGAGCCGGCCCAGGGACGCTTCGAGCTCGCGGCCGAGGATCCACAGGGCGTACATGTTCATCAGCAAGTGCAGGACGCCGTAGTGCAGGAACATCGCGGTGATCAGACGCCACCACTCGCCGGCGGCGACACCGTGCTCGGCACCGGGCAAACCGTACAGAGCGATCACCGCACCGCGCACCGTGAGCGGCGTCTGGTCGCCGAGCAGCCCGCCCCAGCCGCCGCCGGCCACCGCGCCCAGCCCGCCGCTGATCACCGACGCGATCATCGCGGCGACGTTGAGGCCGATCAGCCACTTTGTGACCGTGAAGGAGCGACCGGCCGCGCTGCCGCCGAACGCGGTGCGGGCCGGCCGCTGCGTCTTGCGGCCCTCGGCGACGCACTCCGGACACTGGTGACCGACCGACGCCTCGTTCATGCAGTCGGGGCAGATCGGCCGGTCACACCGGGTGCATCGGATGTAAGTCTCTTTGGACGGGTGGCGGTAACAGACCGGAACCGTCACGGGAGACTCACTCATGAATCAACGGTACCCGGAGGCGGTATGCGCCCCTCAGGCCCGCTCGATCTCGACCCGCTGGATCACGACGTCCTCCCGCGGGCGGTCGCCCGGGCCGGTCGGCGTGTTGGCGATCGAGTCGACGACCTTGGCGCTCTCGTCGTCGGCGACCGTCCCGAAGATCGTGTGCCGGCGGTTCAGGTGCGGGGTCGGGCCCACCGTGATGAAGAACTGCGAACCGTTCGTGCCCGGCCCGGCGTTGGCCATGGCCAGCAGGTACGGGCGGTCGAACTGCAGCTCGGGGTGGAACTCGTCGCCGAACTGGAAGCCCGGGCCGCCGCGGCCGGTGCCGGTCGGGTCGCCCATCTGGACCATGAAGCCGGCGATCACCCGGTGCGAGATCGTGTTGTCGTAGTACGGCCCGCTGCCCTTCTGACCGGTCCGCGGGTCGGTCCACTCCTTGGTGCCCTCGGCCAGCTCGACGAAGTTGCGCACCGTGGCGGGCGCGTGATCCGGGAAGAGTTGCAGCCGGATCGGGCCGTGGTTGGTGTGCAGGGTGGCGTAAAGCTTCTCTGCCACGGGTACTCCCGTCATCGGAGACAAGTTCAATAGCAGTTCGGATCCTCCCCCATGTGCCTGATTCCGGCAGCGCGGGGGTACCCGACAGGGCACGATGAGGTGGGAGAGACCACAGGGAGGTGGGCACTGGTGTTCACAACCATGCGCCGGAAGCGGCGTAGCGCGAGGATGAAGAACGAGCTCGGCCAGAGCATGGATCACTTCAAGCGCGCCGCGACCCTGGCCGCGCAGGAGACCAGCTCGACGGTCGGTCCAAAGCTCAACGCCGCGCGCGACCGCGTGCAGCCGGCCGTCAGCCAGGCCCGTGACGCCGCGAACAGCGGCTGGGAGAGCGCGGTCGCGACGATCACGCCGCTGGCGACGGCCGTCGCCGGCAACGTGATCCAGGCCAAGCGGGAGACCGCGAAGGCCGGTCGCAAGCACGCCAAGGTGGGCAAGAAGCAGGCCCGCAAGCTGGAGAAGCGGGCCAACAAGGTGCTCAACCGTCAGCCGAGCTCGGGGCGGAAGAGCAAGCTCGTCGGCCTCGCGCTGATCGGCGCGGCGGTCGGCGTGGGTGCCGCGTTCGTGCTGCGCAGGCGTCAGCAGGCGCAGTGGGACGAGTACGACCCGGCCCCGGTGTCAGCCGAGCCGGTGGGTGCCGACGACGCGGCGTTCGAGCCGCTGCCGCCGGTGTCCGACACGGCACCGACCATCCTCGCTGACAATCCCGAGGTGGCACGGCAGAAGCCCTGACCCCCGGGGTTCCAGCAGCGGCTGATGCGTATTTGTGCTCAGAGCGTTCTGAGCACAAATACGCATCGCCTCGTTGTGGCGGCCGCGGAGGGCACAGGCACGTCTGAACGACGGGCCGCAGCAGCCGTCACCCCCGCGGTGACGGCCTGAACGGGCACGGACACGAGCGCGTCCAAGCGACGAGCCGCGACCGTCACCCAGTGGTAGCGGCCTGACAGGCACCGCCGCGTCCAAGCAACGAGCCTCAGCCGTCACCCGCTGGTAGCAGCGAGCGCCGCCGCGTCCAAGCAACGAGCCTCAGCCGTCACCCGCTGGTAGCAGCGAGCGCCGCCGCGTCCAAGCAACGAGCCTCAGCCGTCACCCCCTGGTAGCAGCGAGCGCCGCCGCGTCCGAGCAACGGGCCGCGACGTCACCCAGCAGCGGCGAGCGGAAGCGGCCGAGCGGCCCGGGCGCCCACCGGTGGTAGCAGCCTGGCGGGCACCGAGGCTGAGCGACGAGCCGCGACCGTCACCCGGTGGTGACGGCCTGGCGGGCTTTCGCCGCGTCCAGGGCCGGGCCCTGCGGCAACATCGCGATCATCTGCGAGCTGACCTGCTGGGGTGTCACGCCGCCGTAGCCGAGGCGGGCGAGCAGCTCACGGCCCGCGATCGGGTAGCGGGTGGCGGTGTCGGTCAGGATGCTGACCGTGCCGCTGGCCGCCGGCGCGTTCGGCGATGCGGCCGCCGCGACCAGCGCGCCCTTGCCACGTGGGACGTACACGAAGTCGGCCTGCACGCCGCCCGGCGCCGCCGCCGCACCGCGCATCGGCGCGCCCGCCGGAACCGTCGCGTCGATCCGCAGGCCGGCCTGAGTGTCTTTGCTCACGGGCAGCGTCATGCAGGCCCGCACGTTCGGCTGGGCCAGGTCGGGAATCGTGGCCGGCAGCCCCTCGCTCTCGACGAACCGCAGGCGGGACGGCTGCAGGTTGCTGAACGTCGCCGTATCGAGGTTGAGCGGTGCCCCGATGCGCTGGTCGGTCTGCAGCAGCCGGGCCTGCACGTCGGTCAGCGCCGCGGCGCCGTCGCGCACCGCCACCGACCACTGCTGGCCGTCGGTCAGCAGCTGGCCGACGCGGTAGGCGGCCAGGCCGGACCGATCGCCCAGGCCGTCGATGCGCGGCGCCTGCAGATCGGGGCCGACCGGCACGGCGTTGATGAAGCCGGCCGCGACCGGCCACGGCTGCTGCGCGTTCCAGCCGAGGGCCCGCAGGCTGGCGGTGGTGCGGTTGGCGGGGATGGGAAAGCGGCGGTTGCCGAAGAGCAGATAGGTACGCTCGGCCGGGTCACGGACCAGCAGGCCGGCCTGGGTCGCGGGGGCGGCCAGGACGGTGCCGCCGGTGGCCCGCGCTCCGATGATCAGGGTGCTCTGGGGCGTGGTGGTCGTGGAACCCGCCGCCGGCGGGGCCGAGCAGACCGTCCAGTCGCCGGTCAGCAGGTCGTCCTTGACCGGCAACGAGTCGGGGGCGCCGGGGATGCCGAGCGGATCGCCGAGCGGGACCGAGGCCAGTCGTTCGCGGGAGGCGGTCACCAGCCGGGGCGCCTGGCCGTTGGCGATGAGCAGGCCGGACGTGTAGTTGAGGACCGGGTGGAGCTTGGCGCCGGTGTAGACGTAGCGCGCGCCGGAGCCCTTTTCCATGTAGACCACCGACTCGTCCCGCATGTTGCCGGTGTTGCTGCCGGTGAGCAGGCCGTAGATGGTCGCGCCGCCGACCGCGAGCGCGGCGATCACCAGGCTGACCAGGGCGGTGGTGCCGGCGCGGCGCAGCGGCGACCGGTGCGGGTCGGGGTCGTGGGTGACCAGCGCCGCCACCACCCGCTGGAGCGAGTACTGGTAGGAGTGGAGCTGGTCCTGACGCGACGGCACCCCGACACTCTAGAAGTTTCGATGGATCAATGGGGGGCGGGCCGGCCCGCCGTTCAGAGCCAGCCGTTCTTGCGGAAAGCGCGGTAGAGCAGCACCGATATCGAGACCATCAGCGTCAGCATCACCGGGTAGCCGTAGAGCCACTGGGTCTCGGGCATGTGCGCGAAGTTCATGCCGTAGACGCCGGCGATGGCGGTCCACACGGCTGAGATGCCGGCCCAGGCGGCGATCTTGCGCATGTCGTTGTTCTGGTCGACCGTGACCTGGGCCAGGCGGGCCTGCAGGATCGAGTTGAGCAGGTCGTCGTACGAGGAGACCTGCTCGACCGTACGCGTCAGATGGTCTTGAACATCTCGGAAGTAGCGCCGGATCTCCTTGGGCACCATGCGGTTCTGCGGGGCGGTGATGGTGGCCAGCGGGCGCTGCAGCGGCACCACCGCCCGGCGGAACTCCACCAGCTCCCGCTTCATCTGGTAGATGTGCTGGATCCGGGAGCCGCCGTCGCGGGAGAACACGCTCTCCTCGATGGTGTCGAGATCGACCTCGACCTGGTCGGCCACCTCGACGTAGAGGTCGACGACGCGGTCGGTCACCGCGTACGCCACCGCCCATGGCCCTTGCTCGAGGAGCTGGGGGCGCTCGGCCTCCAGGTTGGCCCGGACCGGCGCGAGCTCGGAGGCGTCACCGTGCCGGACGGTGATCACGAAGCGCTCACCGATGAAGATCATCATGTGGCCGGTCTCGACCACCTGCGACGTTTCGGTCAGCTCGCTGTGCGGCACGTAGCGGGCGGTCCGCAGGACCAGGAACTGGACCGCGCCGAACTGCTCCAGCTTGGGCCGCTGCTCGGCTTTGACCGCGTCCTCGACCGTCAGCTCGTGCAGCCCGTAGGTGTGCGCGATGTCGGTCATCTCGGCCTCGGACGGCTCGTGCAGGCCCAGCCAGACGAACGCGTTCTCGCGCTCGCAGGCCGCCCGCAGCGCCTCGTCGGGGCTGAACTCGCCGGGCTCACGCTTGCCGTCGACGTAGAGCCCGCAGTCGACGACCGAGGTGCCGTAATCGCCGGAGCGTGGGGGTTTCGGTCTGGTGTCGGAGGTCCCGAGGAAGCGGTTCATAGCGCGGACGGGCGCCGTCCAGGCGCGCGACAGCGAGCGGTTCAGGTTGTTCTCGCTCATCAAGACCTCCCCAGATGGGATGGCGCCGGGCGGGCCGGCCGCGGCTGGAGGGGGTGGAGTGCCACGGCCGGCCCGCCCGCCGCCGGGGCGGGGGGTTAGGTCCGCTGCGCATTGTCTGTCTTTTTGGCCTCGCAGCGGAAACCGTCTCTGTGTCGGAAACCCGACAGTTGCGTATCAGGAGGCCAGTTCGTCCATCGCGGCCGCGATCCGGCGTACGCCCTCCTCGATCTGATCCACCGTCACGGCCGAGAACGCCAGCCGCATCGCGTGCCGGCCGCCGTCGACGAAGAAGTCGGTGCCCTTGACGATGGCCACCCCCTTTTTCATGGCCGCCGGGAACAGCCGCTCGACGTCCACCGAGTCGGGCAGGTCGACCCAGAGGAAGTAGCCGCCGTCGGGCTCGGTGAAGGTGGCACCGGGGATGTGCTTGCGCAGCGCCTCGCCGAGAACCCGGGCCCGCTCACCCAGCGCCTCGCTGACCGTGGCGATCGAGCGGTCGATGTCACCGGAGACGCAGAACTGGTGCACGATCGCCTCGGACACCATGCCGGGCGAGATGTAGAGGTTGGTGGCCTTCTTGGCGATCGCGTCGATCAGGGCGGCCGGGCCGACCAGGTAGCCCACGCGTACGCCCGGACACACCGTCTTGGTGAAGCTGGAGGCGTGCACGACGACGTTGCCGGTGTCCTGCGACAGCATCGACGGCAGCGCCTCGCCGCGGAAACGGATGTCGACGTACGGGTCGTCCTCGAAGATCAGGAACTCGTACTGGGCGGCCAGGGCCAGCAGGTCACGACGCTTCTCGGCGGACAGTGTGACACCGGCCGGGTTCTGGTAGTTCGGGATGATGTGCGCGAGCTTGGGGCGTACCCCCGACTCCAGCAGCGCACGCAGCTCGGCGACGTCGATGCCGTCGGACTGCAACGTCACCTGGTGCACCTTGGCGCCGAGGTTTTGCAGGCTCAGCAGCGTGCGGTCGTAGGTCGGGCTCTCCACGATCACGTCGTCACCGGGCTTGACCAGGTGGTTGAAGAGGAACGCGTCGGCCTGCAACGAGCCGTTGGTGACGATCACCTGGTCCGGCGAGACGCCGTGCTTGCCGGCGATCCACTTGCGCAGCGGGACATAGCCGACGGAGGTGCCGTACGCGGTCATGCCGGCCGGGTCGGCGTCGAAAGCGCGCGCAGCCGCGTCCTTGAGGCCCTGCACATCGATGATGTCCAGGGAGGGGGCGCCACGGGCGAACGAGATCAGCTGCTCAGCGGTCATGCGGACAAGCTTACGAGCCGCCGCTATCCTCGGACCGCACCCCTATGCCCGGAAGGACCCCACATGATCGGTCTCATTCTGGCGGCCGGAGCCGGCCGCCGGCTACGCCCCTACACCGACACGTTGCCCAAGGCACTCGTGCCGGTCGACGGCGAGACGACGATCATGGACATCTCGTTACGCAACCTCGCGGCTGCTGGGCTCAACGACGTGACAGTGGTGGTCGGTTACTGCTCCGAAGCCGTCGAGCAGCGAAAGCCCTCGTTCGAGGAGAAGTACGGCGTCACCCTCACCCTTGTGCACAACGACAAGGCCGAGGAATGGAACAACGCGTACTCCCTCTGGCTCGCCCGTGAGCATTTCGCCCAGGGCGCGCTGCTGGTCAACGGCGACACCGTGCACCCGGTCAGTGTCGAGAAGACCCTGCTGGCCAGCAGTGGACCCGACATTCTGCTCGCCGTCGACAGCCTCAAGAAGCTAGGTGACGAGGAGATGAAGACGACATTCACGCCGGATGGCCGACTGGCAAGAATCACGAAGCTGATGGATCCCTCCGATGCCCACGGCGAGTACATCGGCGCCACCCTGATCGAGGCCGAAGTGGCCGCTGACCTGGCCGACTGCCTCAAGGCCACCTGGGAACGCGACCCGAATCTCTACTACGAGGACGGCTACCAGGAATACGTCAACCGAGGCGGTGAGATCCGGATGGCGGCGATCGGTGACGTGCCCTGGGTCGAGGTCGACAACCACGACGACCTGACCCGGGCGCGGGAGATCGCATGCCGTTACTAGCCCGCACCGTTCAGGCGCCGCTGCACATCGAGGTGCGGCGCGGCGCCGTGGCCAACCTCGGCACCATCCTGGCCGACGGACGGATCTCGGCCGGCGGCGACGTGGCGGTGGTCGTCGGTCCCGGGCTGGGCGAGCAGATCGCCGACCTGATCCGGCCGTCGCTCGGCTCGGCCGACGTCTACACCGCGGCCGGTGGCACCCTGGACGCCGCGATCGAACTGGCCGACAAGCTGCGGTCCCGGCACTACGACGCGGTGGTCGGCATCGGCGGCGGCGCCACCGTCGACACGGCCAAGTACGCGGCCACCCGCTGGGCCATCCCGATGGTGTCGGTGGCCACCAGCCTGGCCAACGACGGCATCGCTTCGCCGGTGGCCAGCCTGGTCAACGACGGCATCAAGGGGTCGTACGGCGTACACATCCCGATCGCCGTCGTGGTCGACCTGGACTTCGTCGAGAGCGGACCGGACCGGGTCAACCGCGGCGGCATCGGCGACGTGATCAGCAACATCAGCGCACTGGCCGACTGGGAACTGGCCCGGCAGGTCCGCAACGAACCGGTCGACGGGCTCGCCGCCTCACTGGCCCGGATGGGCGCCGAAGCGGTCCTCAACCACCCCGGGGACATGAACGACGACGGCTTCCTGACCGTCCTGGCTGAGGCGCTGATCTCCAGCGGGCTGGCCATGGCGGTGTGCGGCAGCAGCCGGCCGTCCAGCGGCGGCTGCCACGAGATCATGCACGCCACCGACGCTCTCTACCCCGGCACGGCCTCGCACGGCGAACTGGCCGGGCTGGGCGCCCTGTTCTGCACGTTCCTGCGGGACGACCGGCGCCGCTTCGCCGAGATGTCCGCGTGCCTGCGCAGGCATCAGTTACCGCGTACGCCGGCCGATGTGAATCTTGACGAGGAGCAGTTCGTACGCGTCGTCGAGTTCGCGCCGCGAACCCGCCCGGACCGCTACACCATCCTCGAACACCTCGAGATGACGCCCACAGTGATCGCCGAGAAACTGGCCGAATATGACACCGCCGTCGCCGCCGGCTGAGCCGACCGCGGCCGATTTCTATCGGGTCAACCGCGGCGGAGGCCTCTTCAGCGAGCTGGTCGGGCAGCGCATCGGTGCGCGCATCGCGGTGTTCGCGCACAAACACCGGATCGCGCCGACCGTGCTCACCGTGCTCAACCTCGGGGTCGGCTGCCTGGTGTCGGTCGCGGTGGTGGCCACCGCCGGCCCGATCGCCGACGGCCGGATGTGGGCCTGGCCGATCGGTCTGCTCGCGCTGGTCGGCTGGCAGATCGCGTACGCCCTGGACTGCTCGGACGGCCAGCTGGCCCGGGTCACCGGCCAGACCAGTCCGGCCGGCGCCCGCATCGACGTGCTGTGCGACGTGGCCGCACAGATCGCCCTGGTCGCGGCGCTCGGCTCGGTCGCCGAGGCCCAGGTCCCGGACACGCCGGCGTGGCTGCTGGCCGCCTTCGCCGGCACCTGGATGGTCAACCTGGTCACCTCGGTCATGCAGGCGGGCCCGTCCGCCGCCAGCATGGTGCCCAGCACCTCGACGCCGGTCCGGCTGGTCAAGCTGATCCGCGACTACGGCTTCGTGGTCGCCGTGGCCGGCGCGGTCCTGACCGTGGCCCCGCAGTGGGCGATCTGGCTGGTCGGCCTGTTCACCCTGATCAACGGTGCCTTTCTGGCGGCGTCGATAGCCTTCTCCGGCCGCGAGGCCCTCCGCCGATGATCGTCGCGGCCCCCGGGATCGCCCGGAAGCCCCTGCGCCACACGGCCGGCCTCCGGGTGACGACGCCGTTCCGCGGCATGTTCGCCGTCCGCGACAAACTGATGATCTCCTTGTACGCCTGGCTCGACGCGCACGAGCAGCCGCACGCCGAGACGTTCTTCCGGCTGCACGTGGTCGACATGAACGGCCCGATGGACGTCGAGCTCGGCGTGATCGTGCCGGAGCCGGTCGCCGGTGACGACCAGGTGCGTCCGGGCACGCTGCCGGCCGGCGACTACGCGACTCTCACCTACATGAGCAAGGCCCGCAGCGCCAACGGCACCCTGATCGACTGGATCCGCGCCTCCGGCCGCCGGGCGGCGGTGCGCGAGGACCCGTCCGGCGACGAGTTCGCGGCTCGCTACGAGCTCTACCTCACCGACCCGCGCACCGAGCGCATGAAAACCCGCTGGCACGTCGAGCTGAGCATCCTCCTCACCTGATGGGAGCTACCGGCCAGTCGCGCGGCACGAACTCGCCGGTCGGGGTTCAGAGGCCGTGGCGGTGTGCGTAGAGGATGGCCTGGGCGCGGTCACGGCTCTGAGTCTTGGCGAAGATCTGGTTGATATGGGTTTTGACCGTCGCGCCGCTGATGAAGAGGTGCGCGGCGATCTCGGCATTGGAGAGTCCGCGGGCGATCAGACGCAGCACGTCGCGTTCCCGCGGGCTGAGCCCGCCGGTCACCTCACCCGGGCCGCCGGAACGGGCGGCGACAAGGCGGGCGGCGGCCTCGGCGTCGAGCAGGGTCTGGCCCGCGACGGCGGCGTGCAGCGCGCGATGAATATCCTCGGCCGACGCGTTCTTGGTCAGGTATCCGGTTGCGCCCGCCCGCAGGGCGGCCAGGACCGACTCGTCGTCCGAATAGGTGGTGAGCGCGACCACGGCGGTGCCGGGCCGGGAGGCTCGCAGGCGGCGGGTCGCCTCGATGCCGTCCACCCCGGGCATGCGCAGGTCCATCAGGACGACGTCGGCGTCGTGCCGTTCGGCCTGGACGACCGCCTCCGCGCCGTCCCATGCGACACCGGCGACCCGGATGTCGTCCATCGCGGAAAGGATCACGGTCAGGCCGTCCCGTACGACGCGCTGGTCGTCGGCGACGATCACGCTGATCATGCCCGCTCTTCCTCTCTGGCCGGCTCCGTGGGTAGGGCAGCGGCTTGGTTCGGTGCGGTCGGCAGCGACGCTGTCACACGCCAGCCGCCGACGTCGTCCGGGCCGAAGTCGCATCGGCCGCCGACCAGCCGCATCCGCTGCCGCATGCCGGGCAGACCGAAGCCGCCGCCGGAACTGGCCTCCGGCCGCAGCCCAGGGGCATCGTTGCCCACCGAGACGATCACCTCCTGAGCCGTGAACGTGAGGGAAACGCGGACCGCCGCGCCCGGGGCGTGTTTTTCCGCGTTGGTGAGGGCTTCCTGGGCCACCCGGTAGAGGGCCAGCGTCGCCTCGGCCGGCAGCGGCAGTTCGGATCCGTGCGAGTCGAAGGCGCAGGCGTGGCGGTCACACAGCCGCTCGATCTGACGGGACAGCGGCAGTGAGTCGGCCCGCAGCGCCCGCACGGCCTGGTGGGCCTCGTCGAGCCCCTCCCCCACGAGTTCGCGGCTGCGGTCGATCTGCCGCAGCAGTTCGTCGCGGCCGGCGCCGCCACGGGCCACCGTCTGCACCGCGGTGAGCTGGATGGAGAGCGCGCCGAGCGTGTGGGCCAGCACATCGTGGAGTTCGCGGGCGAGCCGGTTACGCTCGGCCGCCAGCTCGGCCTCCCGCAGGGCGACCTCGGCCTGCCGGTCGGCGGTGGCCAGCAACGCCCTCTGGGTGGCGCGGTGCGCTGCCTGCCGGCGCCCGGCCGCGACCACCAGGCCGGCGACGGCCACTAGGACCACCTGCGACAGATTGCCCGGCAGGTCACCCCGGACCGTCAGCGTCCCCGCCGCGCCGACCGGTGCCGCCACGGCCAGACCGGCCGCCGGCAGCAGGTCGAACTCGGTCGCGGCGGCGGCCGCCATGACGCCGACGAAGATCAGGCCGAAGCCCTCGACGCCGGCGACCGCGCCGCCGGCCGCACCCATCACGGCCAGGAGCACAGCCCGTCCCGGCCCGCCCGGCCGGGCGGAGGTCGTGGGTGGGCCGCCCGCCCCGAGTAGCCAGCACAGCCAGCACAGGCCGGCCAGGCCTGCGCCGACCGGCACGACGACACCGGGTGCGGCGGTGGTGAGGACCATCCATTCGGACACCGCCAGGCCGGCGGCAGCCGCCCCGAACCGGAGCCGCGGATCGGGTATCAGGCCGCTGAGCCCCAGGCCCGGCGTCTTGTCAGTGCGGCTCATCGATTTCAGTATGCGGGGGCGAGGCGGCGGGCGGCGCGGCCTCGAACGGCCAGCGTCAGGCTGCGGGCCAGACTCATGCCCAGCGCCGAGAAGATGAACGCGTTGGCGAGGCCGACCGGGCTGAGTTGGTGCTCGGCCATGAACCGGCCGAGTGCCACCGGGAAGGTGTGCTCGCTGCCGTAGGAAAACGCCAGCCGTGCCGCCGTGACCGCCACCCAGACCACCGCGTACCCCCACCCCGAGTAGCTCACGACCGCGCCCGGCCGGGTCCGCGCCGTACGCAGCCAGCGCGGCTTCCAGACCGGGTCGTAATTCAGCCGGACCAGCGCCGGCGTGACCGAGGCCGCCCCGAGGGCCACGCCGGCCAACGCGGCGGCGCCCTGCAGCACGGGGTCTCCCCCAATGGTCGGCAGGCCGGTGAGAAAGAACGGCACGACCGCGACCACGGTCAGCACCGGCCGCCACACCCGGAACCATCCCACCTTGCGCCGGCCCAGATCCGATTCGAGGACTACGGCCAGTACCAGCAGCTGGATCAGTACGGTGCTTGTCGTCATGGCCGTAACGATCGGCTGATCAGCCGGAACGCACCTCGCCGCACGGGATGATCCGCGGGTGGATACCCGCTCAACCCGTAGGTTGAGCGGCCTGACCCTTACTCGCCGCAACAGCGGAACGGCATGGAGCCACGGTTCTGCACTACGACGGCGACGTCGACATGATCTCGACCCACCTGGGGTCAGACGCGGACCGGGATGGCGGAGCTGGTGCCGAGGACCTTGCCGGCGGCGTCGAGGGCGTCGGCCACCACGTATTCCGGGGTGCCGGGGATGGTCAGGCGGGTTTCGAAGCCGGTTCGGGGCCCCTCGACCGCGGCCGTCAAGGTGCGCGGCTGGCTGCCCGAGCGGGCCCGCCACTTGGCCACCCGGGTGTTGCCGTTCCAGCTCACGCTGACCGTGACGCCGCCGTTCTCGACGGACAGGCCCAGGGCCGGCTGGTCGAGGGGGGCGCCGGACCATTCGGCCTTGTACGCGCGGTAGGACTGGTTGTCCTTGGGCAGGTGGCCGCTGAGCCGGACCTTGCCGTCGGCCGCGAACTCGGTGAAGTGGGGCATCTGGCCCCAGCCGATGAAGCTGCCGCCGTCGGCCAGCTCGCGGAAGCTGCCCTGGGTGGGTGCGGACAAGCGGTCGGGGTGGACGAACTCCCGTACAAAAGTCGCCGTCTTCTTTTGCTCGTCGAGCTTGAGGACCAGGCCGCGGGAGTAGTCGCGTTCCTTGGTCACGCCGGCGCCGTTGTCGAACATGCTGTAGGAGCCGTCGCGGCGGCGGCGGAAGTCGTGTTGCCAGGAGAACTTCGCCTGGTCGGCCAGGGCGAAGTCGCTCTTGCGGCCGCCCAGGCGCCAGATCACCTCGCCCGTCTTCTTATTGATCTTGTAGCAGGTCCAGGTGTGGCGGGACGAGATGATCAGGTGACCGTCGGCGTCGAGGCCGACCGAGTTGGGGTGGAAGTAGTCGTACGGCAGGTGGGCCGAGTCGCCCTGGGGCAGAGGCGCGTTGGACTCGTCCAGCGTCACGTGGTCGCGGGCCCGCCACTCGAAGACCCGCTTGCCGGTGGCGATGTCGATCTCCTGGATCACGCCGTCGTGCAGCACCCCGTCGGCGGGCCCGCCCTTGGCGCTGAGGTCCATCGGCACCGGGTCGTAGATCCAGAACAGCGCCGTGTCGCGCGGCGTGATCACGAAGTCGTGCTGGTCGGCCTGTTCGGTGCCGGCCGCCCGGACCCGGGTGATCTCGCGGTAGTTCTCGTCGGCGATGACGAACTCGCCCTGGCCGACACCCTGCCCGCCGGTGCCCCCGATGGTGCCTTCCCACCAGGTCAGGACCGGCTTGTTGCGGTACTGCTGGACCTTGAAGTCGATGGCGACGGTGGCCGGGTCGGGCACCTTGCGGAACCAGACGGGCGAACCCTTGTCGTCGATGATCAGCGGTCCCCACAGACCGGCACCGGATGCGGGGGTGAGGAAGATGTAGCCGGGCGCGGTCGCGTTGGCCGGCACGGTGATCGTCACGTCCGGCAGCGTCCGCAGGTCGGGTCGCGACCGATACTTGGGCGGCCCGGCGACCGGCTCGACCGGCGGGGTGGCGGTCGTCGAGTCGCCGGAGTGTCCGATGGCATAACCGGCGCCGCCGGCGACCGCGGCCAGCGCGACTCCGCCGCCGACGCCGAGGAGCAGGTTGCGGCGTGAGGTTTTGGGGGTGTCCGTCACTCGATCCAGCATTCCCCAACTGGATCGATAGTTACCTAGGCAGGGAGTGTGATTTTCCTGTGAAGTCGTTGTACACATCGATCAAACGAGCTGTAAGAACATCCGGGTGAAAGTGGTCCACCCATCGCTTTCTGGCCGATTCGGACAGAGCCGCGGCCGAGGCCCGGGCCACCGGTAGCACGGCGGCCAGCGACGCCGGATCGGGCTTCGAGAGCCACCCGCCATCCGCACCCACCATGTACGGAATCCCGCCCACCGCCGTGCCCAGCACCGGCCGCCCGGTCGACAGCGCCTCCAGCACCACCGTCGGCAGCACGTCCTCCCACGTCGGCACGACCACGGCCACCGACGCCGCCGCCCATGCCGCCATTATCTGGGCCCGGTCGAGCACGCCGAGGTATTCGACGTCCTGGCGCGCGGCCGCCGCGTCGACGGCGAGCTGACGCAGTTCCCCGTCGCCGGCGATCCGCAATACGCCGAGCGAGCCGTCGGGATGCCTTTGCCACGCGTCCAGCAGCAGCGCCAGGCCCTTCTCGGGGGACAGCCGCCCGGCGTAGAGGAATCCGTCGCCCAGCGGCGCCGGCGCACCCGGGTCCGGCAGGCCGTTCGGCTTGATCACGATGCGCGAGTCGGGAATGCCGTAATCGTGCAGGTGCGAAGCGATCTTGTCGGTCAGGGCGATGAACCGGTCGACCGAGCGCCACGTCGGCCGGTGCACCGCGAGCGTGGTCGCCATCAGCGCACTCTGCGCGCTCGACCCGCGGTAGCACTTGTGCACGACGGCCGGATAGCCGATCAGCTTGTCGCGGCATTCGTAACAGTTGTGCCCGTCCCGGAAGTACAGCCCGGACGAGCAGACCTGCCGATAGTTGTGCACGGTCTGCACCACCGGCACACCGTGCTTGTGCGCGGTCCGGACGATCCAGGGCGAGATCAGCGGGTACGGGTTGTGCAGGTGCACGACCTCCGGCCGCTCCCGTTTCAGCAGCTCGGACAGCTCCCGCTGGGCCGGAACACCGTAGATCGGTGAGATCGGCAGCAGCGCCTTCTGGGCCGGCGGCAGCCCGCCGATGTCGTCCGAGCTGCGCTGGAACGGCACGACCTCGACACCGGCCGCCCGCAGCTGGGTGATCTCGGTGTCCACGATGACGTTCTCACCGGAGGGGATCGCCTCGCGGTACCGGTTGTGCGCAACCACGACCTTCACGCCCAGGAACGCTACCGTGGAGGCTGTGCCCGAACTTCCCGAGGTCGAGGCGCTCAGCGCGTACCTGCGCGAGCGCGCGGTCGGCCACACCGTCCAGCGGTTCGAGGTGTCGTCGTTCAGCGCGCTGAAGACCTTCGACCCGCCACCCACCGCCATCGCCGGGCTGGAGCTCACCAGCGCCGGGCGGCACGGCAAGTTCCTCGACGTCGGGCTCGGTCCTCGCCAAAAAGAAGGCTCAGTACACATGGTGGTGCATCTGGCCCGGGCGGGCTGGCTGCACTACCGGGACGCGTTCAAGTCGGCCACGCCACTCAAACCGGGCAGCGGGCCGATCGCTGTGCGCGTACGGCTGGATGACGGGTCTGGTTTTGACCTGACCGAGGCCGGCACGCAGAAATCCCTGGCCGTCTACCTGGTTCGCGACCCG
Organism: Actinoplanes sp. NPDC049265; assembly: GCF_043197135.1. Classification (NCBI taxonomy): domain Bacteria; kingdom Bacillati; phylum Actinomycetota; class Actinomycetes; order Micromonosporales; family Micromonosporaceae; genus Actinoplanes; species Actinoplanes sp. NPDC049265. Next base: position 26,393 of record NZ_JBICSP010000010.1, read on the forward strand.
GCCGAGGTGCCGGGGGTGGCGCGGCTGGGTCCCGACGCGCTGGCCGTGTCGCGTGACGAGTTCGCCGAGCGCATCAAGGGTCGCAACGGGCAGATCAAGGGCGTGATCACCGACCAGGAGGTGCTGGCCGGCATCGGCAACGCGTACTCCGACGAGATCCTGCACACCGCCAAGATCTCCCCCTTCGCGCTGACCGGCAAGCTGACCGACGAGCAGATCACCACGTTGTACGAGGCGACACGCCAGGTGGAGACCGATGCGGTGGCCCGATCGGTGGGGATGAAGGCGGCCGAGCTCAAGGGCGAGAAGCGGGCCGGCATGCGGGTGCACGCAAGGACCGGACTACCCTGTCCGGTCTGTGGCGACACGGTGCGTGAGGTGTCGTTCGCGGACAAGAGCCTGCAGTACTGCCCGACCTGTCAGACCGGCGGCAAACCCCTGGCTGACCGGCGTCTTTCCAAATTGATTAGGTAACTGACGGTCCATACCGGGATTGCGGGCGTAACGTCCGCTTCTCCGGCCCGGATCCATCGGTATAGTGGCCCGGTCCCACGCTTCGCCCACGGCGCGAAGCAGACCGGCGGTGATGTTCGGTGACCTTGGGCCGTGGCAGTGCGTAATGACGTCGGGCGGTCGTGATGCGGGAGGACGTAGGCGAGGTGACCACGAGCCTCCCGCGGCCGGCGACCAGGAACAGCCGGAGCAACATGCCGTACGACAGCTTCGAGTGGCAGGAACCGCCGCCGAGCAACGGTGTACCCCGAAGCGCCTGGACCCGTAGCCACCGTCGGCTGTCGCGCTGGCACCGGCCGTACACCGCGGTCCTGATCGTCCTCGACTTCGTCTCCGCCGTGCTGGCCAGCTGGATCGCCACCGCCACGCTGGAGCAGGCCAACGCCGGTTTCCAGAACCAGCCCGAGATCTTCGCCGCGATGGCGTACGTCGTCCTGCCCGTGACCTGGGTGATCGTGCTCTGGAGCGTGGGCAGCTACGACCGCCGCTACCTGGGCCTGGGCAGCGAGGAGTTCAAGCGGGTCGCCCGCTCGTTCGTGGTCGTGGTGGCCACCGTGTCGCTGGCCGCGTTCGCCACCAAGACGTCCCTGTCGCGCGGCACTGTCGCCCTGGTCTCCGGCGGCGCCCTGTTCTTCATCCTGATCTGCCGCTATTTCGCCCGGCAGGTCCTGCACTTCGCCCGCCGCCGCACCGGGCACGGCGCGCACCGGATGGTCCTGGTCGGCACGCTGCCCGAGGCGCTCGAGGTCTACACCGCGGTCACCCGCAGCCCGGCCGCCGGCCTGATCCCGGTGGCCATCCACATCACCGACGGCCTGGCCTCGGTGCGGGGCATAGAGACGCCGGTCCCGGTGTACGCCGGCCGCGACGTGCTGTCCCTGGTCCGCGAGGTCGGGGCCGACACCATCGCGGTCTGCGGCTCGGCCAGCGCCGAACCGGGCGAGCTGCGCCGGCTGGCCTGGCAGCTCGAGGGCACCGGCGTCGACCTGGTGGTGGCGCCCCAGCTGACCGACATCGCCGGCCCGCGCGTGCACATCCGCCCGATCGAGGGCCTGCCGCTGCTGCACGTCGAGGAGCCCACCCTCTCGGGGCCGGCCTGGCTGGTGAAGAACCTGCTCGACCGGATCGCCGCGTTCCTGGGCCTGCTCGCGCTCAGCCCGGTGCTGCTGGCCATCGCCATCGGCATCCGGCTCTCCGACCCCGGCCCGGTGTTCTTCCGGCAGCCCCGGGTCGGTCACGAGGGCCGCACCTTCCGGGTGTGGAAGTTCCGGACCATGTACGTGGACGCCGAGGAGCGCAAGGCCACCCTGGAGGAGCTGAACGACTCCGACGGCATGCTCTTCAAGATGAAGGACGACCCGCGGATCTTCCGCTTCGGCAAGACACTGCGGGCCAGTTCACTGGACGAGCTACCGCAGCTGATCAACGTGCTGAAGGGCGAGATGTCGCTGGTCGGGCCACGCCCGCTGCCCGCCGACGACGGCGACTACCTGGGCGACGTCCGGCGCCGGCTGCTGGTCCGGCCCGGCATCACCGGGCTGTGGCAGGTCAGCGGCCGCTCGGATCTGTCCTGGGACGAGGCGGTCCGGCTCGACCTGTACTACGTGGACAACTGGTCGCTCACCTACGACCTGGGCATCCTCTGGCGCACGATCTGGGTCGTGCTCAAGCGCAAGGGCGCCTACTAAGCCGTCACGGCGACGCTGCCGAGCAGGGCCAGGGCCTGGGCGGCCGGGCTGTGCGGCTCGGCGTGGTAGATCACCAGCATCTGGCCGTCGGCGCTGGGCGGGATCAGCGTCTCGTACTCCAGGTGCAGGAGGCCGACCTCGGCGTTGACTATCTGCTTCGTACCCCTCGTCTTGGCCTTGACCTCGTGTTTCGCCCACCATGCGCGGAAGTCCGGGCTCTTCACCGACAGCTCACCGACCAGCTCGGCCAGCCGCGGGTGGTCCGGGTCGGCGCCGGCCGACGACCGCAGGCTGGCCACGGTCTCCTGGGCGACCTTGTCCCAGTCCGGATAGCAGTCGCGCGACGCCGGGTCGAGGAACACCGCGCGGATCAGGTTGCTGCCCGGGCCGAAGATCGGATGCAGGGCGGCACCGAGCCGATTGGTGGCCAGCACGTCCAGATAGCGGCTGGTCAGCAGGGCCGGGGTGCCGGTCAGCGCGTCGAGCAGGCGGCGCAGGGCAGGATCGACCCGAGGGGTACGCCCGGAGCGCCGCCGCCCCGGCCGCGCCGCACCGGCCAGGCGCCGCGCGTGCTCCAGACCGTCCGGGCCGAGGTCGAGGACCCGGGACAGCGCCTCCAGCACCTGATCGGACGGGTGCTTGTCGCGGCCCTGCTCGAGCCGCACGTAGTAGTCGGCGCTGACCCCGGACAGCATCGCGACCTCCTCGCGACGCAGCCCGGACACCCGCCGGCGGCCGGCGCCCGGCGGCAGCCCGACCTGCTCCGGCCGGGTCAGCTCGCGCCGCGCCCGGAGGAACTCGCCCAGCCTGTTCTCCGCCATCCCCCGACGGTAGAAGACCCGGCGAGCCGTTGGGTGGCCGTGCGACTACCAGGGTCGGCGCGGCCTTCTCCCGGGCCCGGCGCCGGGCCAGCGTGGTGGCATGACCTCATTGACCAACCGCATCGCTGTCGTCACCGGAGCCACCAGCGGGATCGGCGCCGCCACGGCCGGGGCCCTGACCGCCGAGGGGGCCCGGGTGGCCGCGTTCGGCCGCCGAGAGGACCGGCTCAAGGACCTGGACGCGCTCCCGATCGCCGTTGACGTTCAGGACCGGGACGCCGTACACGCCGCCGCCGACCGGGTCCGCGCCGAGCTCGGCCGCCCCGACCTGGTCGTGGCCAACGCCGGCGTCATGCTCGGGGCGCCGTTCGAGGAGGCCGACCCGGCCGAGTGGGACGCCATGATCGGCACCAACGTGACCGGCCTGCTGCACACCGCCCGCGCCTTCGTCGACGACCTGCTGGCCGCGGCGGCCGAGGGGCGACCGGCCGACCTGGTGCTGGTCGGCTCGGTCGGCGGGCACCAGACCTTCGTCAACTACGGCGTCTACTGCGCCACCAAGGCCGCCGTCGCGCACCTGACCCGGAACCTGCGGGCCGAGCTCGGGCCGCGCGGCGTACGCGTGAAGAACGTCGAACCGGGCATGGTCAGCACCGAGCTCGGCGACGGGATGCGCGACACCTCGGTCCGGGATTCGCTCAACCAGTGGCGGGCCGGCCTGGAGACGCTGCGGAGCGAGGACATCGCGGCCGGGATCGCCTGGGCCGCCGCCGCACCGGCCCGGATGAACGTCGCCGAGATGATCATCGTGCCGACCACCCAGGGCTGATTCCCGGCATGGCAGGATGCCGCGAGTGAGGCCCGACCTTCCGACCGTGCTGGCCGTGCTGGCCGCCCTCGCCGCACTGGCGGGGGCGGTCGTGGCGGTGTTGCGGCTGCGTAAGCGGCGGCGGATCGCCACGGCGATGCAGCGGGCCACCTACGACGTGCTGCACACCGCCGCGCAGGCCGCCGAACCGCTGCGCGGCGGGCTCACGCCCAGCTCGGCCGGCAAGTCCGTCCGCCACCTGCGCACCCTGGTCGGTGCGGTCGGGCTGACCATCGCCGACGCCGAGGAGTGCCTGGCCTTCGACGGGCGCGGCAGTCACCACGGCGACCAGTTCACGGCGGCGGCGCAGCGGGCCGTGCAGGGGCGCCGGCCGGTCGTACTCGACGGATCCGATCTGCCCTGTGATCGCGTCGACTGTGTCGTGCGCGGGGCCGTCGTGGTGCCGCTGACCGGGGCCGACGGGCTGGCCACGGCGGCCCTGGTGGCCATTTCCGACGATCAGCCGGCGCCGGGGCTGGTGCAGGCCACCCAGGAGGCCGCGCGCTGGGCCGGGTCACAGCTGGCGCTGGCCGAGCTCGACTCGTCGCGGGAGCGGCTGGCCCGGGCCGAGGTGCGCGCGCTGCGGGCCCAGATCAGTCCGCACTTCATCTACAACGCGCTGACCGCTATCGCCTCGTTCGTCCGCACCGACCCGGAACGCGCGCGCGAGCTGATCCTGGAGTTCGCCGAGTTCACCCGCTACTCGTTCCGGGCGCACGGCGACTTCACCACCCTGGCCGAGGAGCTGCGCTCGATCGACCGCTACCTCACCATCGAGCGGGCCCGGTTCGGCGACCGGCTGCAGGTCCGGCTGCAGATCGCACCCGAGGTGCTGCCGGTCAGCCTGCCCTTCCTGTGCCTGCAGCCGCTGGTCGAGAACGCCGTACGACACGGTCTGTCGCGTAAGCCCGGCGTCGGTATGGTGAGCATCGAGGCGCGCGACGCGGGCGCCGAGTGTCACATCACGGTGGAGGACGACGGCGTCGGCATGGATCCCGAGGTGTTCGCGCCCGGGCGGCCGGAGACCGACGACGGCCAGCACGTCGGCCTGACGAACGTGGACGAGCGGCTGCGCAACGTCTTCGGCGACCACTTCGGGCTGGTGGTGGAGACGGCGCCCGGTGAGGGGACCAAGGTCAGCATGCGCGTTCCCAAGTTCCATCCGGGGGTACGCCCGTGAGCACGCCGTTGGTCGTTCTGGCCGTCGACGACGAACCGCCGGCCCTGGACGAACTCGCGTATCTCCTCACCGCGGACGATCGCGTGGCTCACGTGCACCGGGCCGGCGACGCCACCGAGGCGCTCCGCGTGCTCCGGGACACCGAGGTCGACGCGGTCTTCCTGGACATCCGGATGCCCGGCCTGGACGGCATGGAGCTGGCCCGGATCCTGCGGCGGTTCGCGCACCCGCCGGCCATCGTGTTCGTGACCGCGTACGACGACGGCGCGGTGGACGCCTTCGACCTGGGCGTGACCGACTACGTCCGCAAGCCGGTGCGGGCCGAGCGGCTGGCCGAGTCGCTGCGCCGGGTGGCCGGCCTGCGCGCGGCACCGGTCCCGGCGGTCAAGCGCGAGGACGAACCGGCCATCCCGGTCGAGCTGGCCGGCACCACCCGGATGCTGCCCCGCTCGTCGGTGCGCTGGGTCGAGGCGCAGGGCGACTATGCCCGGCTGCACACCGCCGACGCCTCGCATCTGGTCCGGGTGTCGCTGGCCACGCTGGCCGAGCGCTGGGCCGATGCCGGGTTCGTCCGGATCCACCGCAGCTATCTGGTGCAGTTGCGCCTGGTTTCGGAGCTGCGGCTGACCCAGTCGGGCTACGTGGTGGCGGTGGACGGCGCCGAGCTTCCGGTCAGCCGGCGGCACACCCGCGAGCTCAAGGACAAGCTGATCCGGGCGGCGAAACACGACTGGACCCGCTGAATCCACAGCGTTGTCCACAGCCCCACAGGCTTTTCCACACAGTTATCCACAGGGTCGGACGATCTCCACAGGTCCTTCACAAAGCGGGCTCCCTTCTTGCACGGGCGGTCACTATGGTCCCGAATGCAGGCGCTTCACGGGGGAGCGCCGGGCCAGATGGGAGTCAGTCGTGAGCGATGTCGAGCGACGCGTTCTCGTGGTCGAGGACGAACCGACCATCGCCGAGTCGGTGGCCGCCCGGCTGCGCGCCGAGGGTTTCGTCGTCGAGCTGGCCGCGGACGGGCCGGCCGCGGTGGACGCCGCGCGACGGACGCCACCGGACGCGGTGGTGCTCGACGTCATGCTGCCCGGCTTCGACGGCCTCGAGGTGTGCCGGCGGCTGCAGGCCGAGCGCCCGACGCCGATCCTGATGCTGACCGCCCGCGACGACGAGAACGACATGCTGGTCGGGCTGGCCGTCGGCGCCGACGACTACCTGACCAAGCCGTTCTCGATGCGCGAGCTCGCCGCCCGGGTGCACGCCCTGGTCCGGCGGGCGACCAAGACCGCCGTGGTGGCCGAGCCCGACCTTCTCACCGTGGGCGACCTGCAGATCAACCGGACCGAGCGGCGAGTGCTGCGGTCCGGGGTCGAGGCGCAGCTCACCCCGACCGAGTTCGACCTGCTGCTGCACCTGGCCGAGCGGCCGCGGGCGGTGCTGCCCCGGGAACGGCTGCTGGCCGAGGTGTGGGGCTGGGCCGACGCCTCCGGCACCCGCACCGTCGACAGCCACATCAAGGGCCTGCGACGCAAGCTCGGCGCAGATCTGATCCGCACGGTCCACGGCGTCGGGTACGCGCTGGAGGCACCGCGATGATCTCCCTACCGCGTCCCCTCGACCCGGTCCGGTCCATCAAGATCAAGATTGGGCTGGTTCTGCTCGGCGCCCTGGTCGCCGCCATGACCTACTTCCGGATCGGGATCGGCTGGCTGCCGCCCTGGACCACGGTCACCGCCTTCGTCGTCGCCCTCGGCGCCCTGCAGCTGCTGGCCCGCGGGCTCACCTCGCCGCTGCGCGAAATGACCGCGGCGGCCAAGGCGATGGCCCAGGGCGACTACACCCGCCGGGTCCGGGCCACCTCCCGCGACGAGGTGGGCGAGCTGGCCGTGGCGTTCAACATGATGGCGGCGGATCTGGCCGCGGCCGACCGGCAGCGGCGCGAACTGATCGCCAACGTGTCGCACGAGCTGCGTACCCCGATCACCGCCCTGCAGGGTGTGCTGGAAAACATTGTGGACGGTGTGGCCGAGGCCGAACCGCAGATGATGAAGACCGCCCTGGCCCAGACCGAGCGCCTGGGCCGGCTGGTCGCCGAGCTGCTCGACCTGTCCCGGGTCGACGCCGGCGTGCTGACCCTCGGGCAAGAGCCGATCCGGGTCCGCCCGTTCCTCGACGACGTGATCGACGAGGCCCGGGTCAACGCCGAGGGCGCCGGCCACGACGTCACGTTCACGGTCCGCGCGCCCGACCTGACCGTGCCCGGCGACCGCGCCCGGCTGCACCAGGTCTTCGCCAACCTGCTCGACAACGCGGCCCGGCACAGCCCGAGCGGCGGCATCGTCCGGGTCACGGCCGCCTCCGACGGCGACCGGCTGCTGGTGGTGGTGGCCGACGAGGGCGAGGGCATCCCGGCGGCCGACCGCGAGCGGGTGTTCGAGCGCTTCACCCGGGGCGAGCGGGCCACCGGCGGCGGGACCGGGCTGGGTCTGGCCATCGCCCGCTGGGTGGTCCAGCTGCACCGCGGCACGATCGCCATCACCGACCCGGCGCCGGCCCGGGCGCCCGGTTGCCACGTGCAGGTGACGCTGCCGTTGACACCGCCCGCAGTCTGACCGTCACACTCCGAAGTACCCGCAACACGCCAAGCCACGTCCTCGAGTGGTAGCCCAGCGCGGTATTCCACAAAGGAATATCGCCCCTGGCTACCACTGATCTTGGCCACCACTGACGAACCACCGGGTCGCCCGCCCGACAGCCGATCGATCCACGAAGGGATGCACCGTGTCCGAGGGACCGAAGAACGCCGGGACGAGCACGCCGCCACAACCCTGGAATCCGCCCGCCGGAAAGGCCCAGCCCGATCGCCCGGCCGGCGTGTCCAAGCCGGCCACCCCGGTGCCGCCGGTGATCGCGATGGTGTCCGGCCCGTGGCAGCGCTCGGGGATGTTCGGCTCGGCCTGGCCCGGCCCGGGGCGCCCGGTCAGCCCGGCCGCGGCCGGGTTGCTGATCGTGGCCGCGCTGATCGCCGCGGTCAGCGTCACCGGCAGCGGGCTCGGCTGGCTGGCCGCCGGGCTGGCCGGCGCGGGCGCCCTGGCCGGCATCCGGCGCCTGCCGGCGCCGCGCGGCACGGTCCCCTGGCCCGACCTGGCCGCCTACCGGCGCGGCGGCGCTACCGACCGGGCCGGCTACGGCTGGGCCGCCGCCACCGTCGCCCTGCTCGCCGTGGGTACGCTGCGCGCCGCGCCGTGGCTGTTCGCCCTGGCCGTGCTCACCGCGGTGGGGACCGGCGCGCTGGCCGTGGCCGGCGGCCGCTCCTTCCGCACGATGGCGATGGCCTTGATGATGTTCCTCGCGGCACCGTTCCGGGCGCTGCCCTGGGTGGTCCGGGGCCTGGCCCTGATCCGCCGCCGGGCGCCCGGCACGCCCGGCATAAGGGTCGCCGCCACGGTGGTGACCAGCGTCTTCCTGCTGCTGCTGTTCGGTGCGCTGCTCGCCTCGGCCGACGCCACCTTCGCCCGGCTGCTCGAGTCGCTGGTGCCCGAGGCCGACGGGCCGTCCACGGTCCGGGGCGTCTTCGTCTTCGTGCTGGCCGGCGGGGTGCTCGGCGGGGCCGCGTTCCTGCGCGCGACGCCGCCCGCGATGTCCGCTGTGGACGGTCGGCCGGCCACCAAGGTGAACCGGTGGGAGTGGGCCGTACCCCTGGGTCTGCTCGCCCTGTTGTTCCTCGCCTTCGTCGGGGTGCAGCTGGCCGTCCTCTTCGGAGGGAGCAAGCACGTGCTCGACACCGACGGGCTGACCTACGCCGAGTACGCCCGGGGCGGGTTCTGGCAGCTGCTGATCGTCACCGGGCTGACCCTGGCCGTGCTCGGCGTCGCCGCCCGCTGGGCCCCGCGCGACACCCCGGCCGACCGGCTGCTGATCCGCGTCATCATGGGCGCGCTGGCCGTGCTGACCCTGGTGATCGTGGCGTCGGCGCTGCACCGGATGACCGTCTACGCCGACACGTACGGCCTGACCCGGCTGCGGATCCTGGTCTTGGCGTGCGAGGCTTGGCTGGGCGTGGTGTTCCTGCTGGTGCTGGTGGCCGGCGTCCGGCTGCGGGCAGCCTGGCTGCCCCGGGTGGCCCTGGCCATCGGCGTGCTGACGCTGCTCGGCCTGGCCGTGGCCAACCCGGACCGGATGATCGCCGAGAGCGGCGTGGCGCGGTACGAGCGCACCGGCCGGATCGACAGCGGGTACCTCAGCGACCTCTCCCCCGACGCCGTGCCGGCCCTGACCAGCCTCCAGCCGCCGCAGGTGCGCGACTGCACGCTCTTCTACATCCAGCAGGAGCTGCGGGCCGACGGGACCGAGTGGTCGGGCTGGAGTTACGGCAAGGCCGAGGCGCGACGGCTGTTGGCCACCAACCCGGCGGGTTACCCGGCCGACTGCCCGGGAACGCGTTCGTACGGGTAGAACGCTTGACATTGCCCGGGAGACAACGAGACTCCCGGTCATGAGCAGCGGCGTACGGGGTCAGCGGGTCCGGGTGGTGCTCGGCGAGGTCGCCGCGCGCCGTGCCCCGGCCGACCCGGCCCACGCCGACCTGGCCGAGCAGACGCCGGTCGGCGAGGCGCTGGTCCGCGGCCTGGTCCGGGCTCAGCTGGCCCTGGCGCTGCGGATGGCCCTGGTGGTGGTGACCGGGCTGGGGGCGCTGCCCCTGCTGTTCGCGGTCGCCCCGGCGGTCGGCGGCGTCCGGGTCCTCGGCGTCAACCTGCCGTGGCTGCTGCTCGGCGTGTTGTCGTTCCCGTTCCTGTTCGCCGTCGGTTGGGTCTACGTGCGCTGGGCGGAACGCAACGAGCAGGACTTCACGGCGGTCATCCGGCGGCCGGAGTGAACCCTTACGTCGTACCCGGGCTGGTCGTGGTCGTCCTGGCCACCGTGGCCATCGGCGCCTACGGCCTGCGCTTCGCCCGGACCACCTCGGACTTCCTGGTCGCCTCGCGGTCGGTCAGCCCGGCCTGGAACGCGGCCGCGATCAGCGGGGAGTACCTGTCGGCGGCCAGCTTCCTCGGGGTGGCCGGCCTGATCCTGCGGTACGGCGTGGACGTCCTCTGGTACCCGGTCGGGTTCGCCGCTGGCTACCTGGCGCTGCTGCTGTTCGTGGCCGCTCCGCTGCGCCGCTCGGGCGCCTTCACGCTGCCCGACTTCGCCGAGGTGCGGCTGCGGTCGCCGCTGCTGCGCCGGCTGGCCACCGTCTTCGTGATCTTCATCGGCTGCCTCTACCTGGTGCCGCAGTTGCAGGGCGCGGGCCTGACGTTCACCACGGTCACCGGCGGCTCGTACGCCTGGGGCGCCCTGCTCGTGGGCCTGGTGGTCACGGCCAACGTGGCGCTGGGCGGGATGCGCGCGATCACGTTCGTGCAGGCGTTCCAGTATTGGCTGAAGTTGACGGCTCTGGCCGTACCCGTCATCTTCCTGGTCCTGCAATGGCAGGCGGCCGGGCGGCCGTCGGTCGACCCGCCCAGCGGCCCGGTCTTCCCGGCCACCACCACCGTGACCTTCGACGACGCGGCCCGGATCACCCTGCCCGACGGCTCGGTCGACCAGGTCGAGCCGGGCTCCGAGCGCACCTATCCGGCCGGGTCACCGGTGCCCCGGGTGAGCACGGTCGACGACCGCCGCGGGCCGGGCTGGCTGCTGCCCGGCGGCGACGGCAGCCTGTTCGCGACGTATTCGCTGATCCTGGCCACGTTCCTGGGCACCATGGGCCTGCCGCACGTGCTGGTCCGCTTCTACACCAACCCGGATGGCGCCAGCGCCCGCCGCACCACGCTGGTCGTGCTCGGCCTGGTGGGGCTCTTCTATCTGTTCCCGACCCTGTACGGCGTGCTCGGCCGGGTCTGGGCCCCGCATCTGCTGATGACCGGGCGGACCGACGCCGTCGTGCTGGTGCTGCCCGAGGCGGCCCTGGGTGGCGGTCACCTCGGCCGGCTGCTCGGCGCGCTGGTCACCGCGGGCGCGCTGGCCGCCTTCCTGTCCACCTCGTCCGGCATCCTGACCAGCGTGGCCGGCGTGGTCTTCACCGACGTGCTCAAGGCCGAGCGGGGCGGATCAGTTCGCGACTTCCGGGTCGCCACGGTGCTGGCCGCCGTGCTGCCGATCGTGCTGGCCCTCTCGGTCGCCACCATGGACGTGTCCAAGGTCGTCGGGCTGGCCTTCGCGGTGGCCGCGTCGAGTTTCTGCCCACTCCTCGTGTTGGGCATCTGGTGGCGCGGACTGACCGACGTCGGCGCGGCGGCGGGCGTGCTGGCCGGCGGCGGCGCGGCCATGGCGGCCGTGCTGATCACCGTGCTCGGGCCGCCGATGACGGGCTGGCCTGCGCAGATCTTCGGGCAGCCGGCTGCCTGGACGGTGCCGCTGGCGTTCGCCGTGATGGTGATCGGCTCGCTCGCGACCAGCCGCCGGGTGCCCCGGGACGTCGGCGCGACGATGCTCCGCCTGCACGCTCCGGAGTCACTCCGTCTCTAAACTTTCTTTCTTGAGCGGTGAACTCTTCGGCCTGCGCTACCCGTAGCTATCGGCGGTGGAAGCCTGACGAAGAGGAGCACTACATGAAGGCGCGCAAGATCATCATCGGTCTCGTCGCTCTGGCCGTGACCGGTGGCGGTATTGCCGTAGGCACGGGCTTGAGCAGCGCGGCCGAGGCTCCCAAGGAAGACTGTGGCGGTCTGAACCAGGCTCTGCAGAACAACCTGAACTTCATCGCCGGCCAAAAGGCCAACCCGGACGCGCAGTCGGACGCGCGGATCGCCAACCGGCAGGCCGTGGTCGACCTGATCAACCAGCGTCGCGCCGTCGCCGGCTGCACCGGAGACGTCCAGGCCCAGCCCCCGGCGGCCCAGCCGCCCGCCGCCAAGCCGCCGGCGCAGGAGGCCCCGCCGGCCGAGGAAGCCCCGCCGGCCGAGGAAGCCCCGCCGGCCGAGGAAGCCCCAGCGCAGAACGGGCAAACCGGCGAGGTCGTGTGCAAGGGCTCGACCGTGACGCTGTCCGGCGAGGCCGGCGCGCCGTTCGCGTCCAGCGGCACCTTCCCGATCGGCACCACGCTGAAGGTCACCAACCTCGACAACAACAAGAGCACCACGGTCAAGGTCGAAACCACCTCGGGCAGCTGCGTGCTGCTCAACAACGCCGCCTTCGAGCAGGTCCGCGAGCCGGGCAAGTTCCTCATCCGGCGCGCCGTGATCGAGCGCGTCGGCTGACGGCTCGTCGTACGGGGGACTGTGGTAGCTCAGCGCGCCATTCGGTGGCCGGATAGCGCACTGGGCTACCACTGTTCGGTGGACGGCCCGGACCAGCCTGCCCTGGTTCCGGGCCGTTCTCTATGGGTAGGTTCGGGCCCATGACAGTGCCCCTGCAGCGAGACCCCGATGACGACGTCGCGATGTCGCTGCACGGGCTGGTCAAACGCTTCGACACCAAGGTCGCGGTGGCCGGCGTCGACCTGGACGTCCCCGCCGGCTCGTTCTTCGGCCTGCTCGGCCCCAACGGCGCCGGCAAGACCACGACGCTGTCCATGGCCGTCGGCCTGCTGCGGCCCGACCAGGGCCGGGCCACGATCCTCGGGTACGACGTGTGGGCCGACCCGGCGGCGGCCAAGGCCCGCCTCGGCGTGCTGCCCGACGGCACCCGGCTGTTCGACCGGCTCAACGGGGCCGAGCTGCTCGCCTACAACGGCCTGCTCCGCGGCATGGCCCCGGACGTGGTCGACCAGCGCGCCCGCGAGTTGCTCGACGTGCTCGAACTCGGCGTCGACAACCGCACCCTGGTCGTCGACTACTCGGCCGGCATGAAAAAGAAGATCGGCCTGGCCTGCGCCCTGCTGCACGGCCCACGGCTGCTGGTGCTGGACGAGCCGTTCGAGGCGGTCGACCCGGTCTCGGCCGCGCTGATCCGCGACATCCTGCAGCGCTACGTCGCCGGCGGCGGGACGGTGGTCTTCTCCAGCCACGTGATGGAGGTCGTCGAGAAACTCTGCAGCCACGTCGCGATCCTGGCCGACGGGCGGATCCGGGTCGGCGGAACGATCGCCGAGGTGCGGGGCGGCTCCTCCCTCGAGGACGTGTTCGTGCGGGTGGTCGGCGGGCGTACCTCGACCGGCTCGGAGCTGGCGTGGCTGTGACCGGTCTGTTCATCCGGCTCAAACTCCGGATCCTGGGCAACGGCCTGCGCGGCAGCACCAGCCGGGTCGTGCTGTTCGTCTTCGGCCTGCTGTTCGGGGCGGGCGGCGCCGTCGGCGGCTTCCTGCTGCTGGCCCTGCCCGGTTTCGTCGACGACCGGCGGGTCGGCGAGATCATGCTGCCCCTGGCCGGCGCCCTGCTCCTGGTCGGCTGGCTGTTCCTGCCACTGATCTTCTTCGGGGTCGACGAGTCGCTCGACCCGGCCCGCTTCGCGCTGCTGCCGCTGCGCCGGCGGACCCTGATCACCGGCCTGTACGCGGCCGCCGCGACCGGCATCCCGGCCGTCGCCACGCTGCTGGCCACCGGCGGCATGGTGCTGTCGGCCGGTCTGCTCGGCGGCCCCGGCGCCGCACTGGCCCAGCTGGTCGGGGTGGTTCTCGGGCTGGCCCTGTGCGTGGCCGTCAGCCGGGCGGTGACCAGCGCCTTCGCCACCGCGCTGCGCTCCCGGCGGGCCCGTGACCTGGCCACCGTGCTGCTCACGGTCACCGCCGCGCTGCTCGGGCCGCTGCAGCTCGGGGTGCTGGCCGGGGCCGAACGGGCCGACTGGGACCGGGTGGCGCAGGTCGCGACCGTGATCGGCTGGACGCCGCTCGGGGCCGCGTACTCGCTCGGCATCGATGTCGCGGCCGGGCGGGCCTGGGCCGTACCCATCAAGATCTTGATTGTCCTGGCCTCGATCCTGGGACTGCTGGCCTGGTGGGCGTCGACGGTCGAGCGGGCGATGCTGGGTACGGCGTCCAGCGGCCAGCGCGCGGCCAAGGCCTCCGGTTCGCGGTCGGCGGTGGCCCGGCTGATGGTTCGCGGGCTGCCGCAGACCCGGTTCGGCGCGCTGATGTCCCGGGAGATGCGCTACTGGTGGCGCGAGACGCGGCGCCGGGCCAGCCTGATCACGCTGGGCGTGGTCGGTGTCTTCCTGCCGGTCACGATGTCCGCGAACGGCGGCGGCAGCGGGTTCACGGTGCTGTTCATCGGCGCGCTGGCCTCGATCAGCCTAGCCAACCAGTTCGGTTTCGAGGGCAACGCGTACGCCGCCAACGTCGTCGCCGGCGTGCCCGGGCGGACGGAGATCCAGTCCCGGGCGGCGGCGTTCTCGCTGTTCGTGGTGCCGGTGCTGATCGTGATCGCGACGGTGGTGTCGCTGGCGGCGGGGCGGCCGGAGGAGATCGCGTCCCGGCTGGGCACACTGGTGGCCGCGTACGGCGTCGGCCTGGCCGTGGTGCTCCCGGTCTCGGTCCGCGCCGCGTACGCCCTGCCCAGCACCTCGAACCCGTTCGCGATGTCGTCCGGCGCCGGCCCGGCCAAAGGTCTGCTGGCGATGGCGGTGCTGGCCGGCGCGATCGTCGGGACCCTCCCGGTGCTGATCACCGGCTATCTGGTCGGTGACACCTGGCACTGGATCGGGCTGCCGGTCGGCCTGGTCTACGGCGCGGCGGCGTACCTGATCGGCTCGCGCATCGCCGGCAACCTGCTCGACCGGCGCATGCCCGAACTGCTGTCGGCGGTCACGCAGCGATAATGGCAAGGTGAACCCCTTCCAGCCGGGTGCCGAGATCCACTCCGACGACCCGTTCGCGGATCGCGACAAATCGGAGGTCAGGCGCCTGAGGGGGCGGTTCTCGGCCGCGGTCAGCCTGTGGACCACCTCCGGGCCGGCCGGCCTGACCGTGAGTTCGATGCTGGTGGCCGACGGCTCGCCGGGTCGTGTCCTGGGGCTCGTCGACGAGGAAAGTGACTTCTGGGACGCCCTGGACACCTCGGGCCGGTTCGCCGTGACCGCGCTGACCGACGCCGACCAGCAGCTGGCCGACCGGTTCGCCGGTCTGATGCCGGCGCCGGGTGGCCTCTTCGCCTCGGGCGAGTGGGCCGAGACCGGGTACGGCCCGGTCCCGGCGGGCGCGACGACCTGGGCCGGGTGCACCCTCGACGCCCACCGCCCGTACGGCTGGGCCCTGCTGATCGAGGCCACCATCGCCACCGTGCACCTGGGCGACCCGGCCGCCCCGCTGCTGCACCACCGCGGCCGCTACCACCGCTTGGCGCACTGACCGGGCCGCTCGGCGCACCCGCCGACCGGCGAACGCTGACTCGGTTCACTCCTTCGTAGGTTGCCGGGAAGCCTGCCTGCTGGCGGGCTCGACTTGCCTGCCCCATGAAGGTGGTGAAAATCAGTGACCACAGACGCGCCCGACTCGGCGGCGTCCGAAGATTCGGCTGCCGCTGAGCGATATCTCGCCGTGCAGAACTCCGAGGAGTTCGCGGGACTGCGGAAGACGCTGCGTGGCTTCATCTTCCCGATGACCGTCGCGTTCTTCCTCTGGTACGCGCTGTACGTCCTGCTCTCCGCATATGCCCGTGGCTTCATGAGCGTGAAGCTGATCGGCAACATCAACGTCGCGCTCCTCTTCGGACTGTTGCAGTTCGTCTCGACGTTCCTGATCGCCTGGTACTACTCGCGGTTCGCGGCCCGCAAGGTGGACCCGACCGCCGACCGGATCCGCTCTCAGCTCGAGGGCGACGGGGGGTCGAAGTAGATGGAACCGCACACGTTGAAGTACCTGGCGGCCGAGGCCACCACCTCGACCTCGCGCACGCTGACCATCACCCTGTTCGTGATCTTCGTGGCGATCACGCTGGGCATCACGATCTGGGCCAGCCGGCAGACCAAGACCGCGGCCGACTTCTACGCCGGTGGCCGTCAGTTCTCCGGCTTCCAGAACGGCATGGCGATCGGCGGCGACTACATGTCGGCGGCGTCCTTCCTGGGCATCGCCGGCATCATCGCGCTGAACGGCTACGACGGCTTCCTCTACTCGATCGGATTCCTGGTCGCGTGGCTGGTGGCGCTGCTGCTGGTGGCCGAGTTCCTGCGTAACTCGGGCCGGTACACGATGGCCGACGTGCTGGCCTTCCGGATGCGTCAGCGCCCGGTGCGTACCGCGGCCAGCGTCTCCACCGTCGTGGTCTCGATCTTCTACCTGATCGCCCAGATGGTCGGCGCCGGCGCCCTGGTCAGCCTGCTGCTCGGCATCGGGGCGGGCCAGAAGTTCCTGGGCATGGACGCGGCCACCGCCAAGGTCGCCACGATCATCCTGGTCGGCGCGCTGATGATCGTCTACGTGACCGTCGGAGGCATGAAGGGCACCACGTACGTCCAGATCGTCAAGGCGTTCCTGCTGATGCTCGGCGCCCTGCTGATGACCGTGCTGGTTCTGGCGCACTACAAGTTCAACCTGTCGTCGCTGCTCGGTGACGCCGCCGCGCAGTCCGGCAAGGGCGACGCGTTCCTCAACCCCGGTCTGCGGTACGGCGTGGAGACCGCGGGCGACGCGGCCAAGACGTTCTACAGCAAGATGGACCTGCTCTCGCTGGGCATCGCGCTGGTGCTCGGCACGGCCGGTCTGCCGCACATCCTGACCCGGTTCTACACCGTGCCGACGAGCCGGATCGCGCGCAAGAGCGTGCTCTGGGCGATCGGCATCATCGGCGTGTTCTACCTGTTCACGCTGGCGCTCGGCTTCGGCGCGGCGGCCCTGGTCGGCGGTAAGGCGATCGCGGCGCAGGACAAGGCCGGCAACACGGCGGCGCCGCAGCTGGCGCAGAAGCTGGGCTTCGACTACCTCGGCGGTGATACCGGCGGCTCGATCCTGCTGGCGGTGATCGCGGCGGTGGCCTTCGCGACGATCCTCGCCGTGGTGGCCGGCCTCACCCTGGCGTCGTCGTCCTCGGTGGCGCACGACTTCTATGCCAGCGTGATCCGTCGTGGCGCCGCCTCCGAGCGGGACGAGGTCCGGGTCGCCCGGATCGCCGCGCTGGTCATCGGGGCCGTCTCGATCGCTCTGTCGATCTTCGCGCAGAGTCTGAACGTGGCGTTCCTGGTGGCGCTGGCGTTCGCGGTGGCGGCGTCGGCCAACCTGCCGGCGGTTCTCTACAGCCTCTTCTGGCGCCGGTTCAACACCTCGGGCGCGCTCTGGTCCATCTACGGCGGCCTGATCGCCTCGGTGTTCCTGGTGTTCTTCTCGCCGGTGGTGTCCGGTTCGGCGACGGCGATGTTCCCGGACAGCGACTGGCACTTCTTCCCGCTGTCGAACCCGGGCATCATCTCGATCCCGATCGGCTTCCTGTGCGGCTTCATCGGCACGATCGTGTCGAAGGAGACCGACGACAAGAAGTACGCCGAGCTCGAGGTCCGGTCACTGACCGGTCACGGGGCGCACTGACGCCAGCTCGGCCGCACGAAGGAGAGGGACCGGGCAGCTGCCCGGTCCCTCTTCGAGGCCAGTCCGAGATTCGCCCCGCATGTGGACGCCTCGGGAAAGAATCTCGGACTAGCCTAGAGTTACTTCTATGCCTGTCACGCAGCGTTTCGGCGAGGGACATCGGATTCTGGTCAGCGGCGGCGCCGGTTTCGTACCGTCACACACGGTCGACGCGCTGCTCGCCCGCGGCTGCGAGGTCGTGGCCATCGATAACTTCATCACCGGCTCGCGTGACAACGTCGCCCATCTGGCCGGTGAGCCCCGCTTCACGCTGATCGAGGCCGACCTGACCGAGGGCCTGCCGCCGCTGCCCGGCCGCTTCGACGCGATCCTGCACATGGCCTCGCCGGCCAGCCCGACCGACTTCACCAAGCTGCCGATGGAGATCCTCAAGGTCGGCTCGATCGGCACGATGGCCCTGCTCGAGCGGGCGGTCGAAGACGCGGCCCGCTTCCTGATGGCGTCGACCTCGGAGGCGTACGGCGACCCGCTGGTCCACCCGCAGCCGGAGTCGTACTGGGGCAACGTCAACCCGAACGGCATCCGCAGCGTCTACGACGAGTCCAAGCGCTTCTCCGAGGCGGCCACCATGGCCTACCACCGCTTCCACGGGCTCGACACGGCCATCGTGCGGATCTTCAACACGTACGGTCCACGGATGCGCCCGGACGACGGCCGGGCCATCCCCACCTTCATCGACCAGGCCCTGCGCGGGACCCCGCTGACCGTGCAGGGCACCGGCGCGCAGACCCGGTCGATCACGTACGTGGACGATCTGGTCCGTGGCATCCTGCTGCTGCTCGACTCCCGGGAGCCGGGCCCGATCAACTGCGGCACCGAGCACGAGATCACGATGCTCGACCTGGCCTCGTTGATCGTGCGGCTGGCCGGCAGCGACTCGCCGATCGAGTTGGTCGAGCGGGCGCCGGACGATCCGGAGAAGCGCCGCCCCGACCTCACGCTCGCCCGACAGAAGCTCGGCTACGAACCTCAGGTCGGCCCGGAGGAGGGCCTGAGCCGCACGATCGATTACTTCCGCACGCTGAGCAATGCATCGCAGTAGTGAACGATGCACGGAGAGTAATGTCTCCTTCCTTCGTGCCGCGGCGGTGTCGAAGCGAGCGATGTCTGGAGTGGGGTACGTAATCTGGGGTCATGTCTGCCCCCACTTCTAACTACGGCCGGTCCTCTTCCGGCCGGGCCTCGGTGCCCGGCGCGGGTGGTCCCGCCGGTTCCGCCGGACGCGCCGGAGTGCCCAGCGACTATCGCCGGGGGCAGGCGCGCAATGACGATTGGCCGCCTCGCACCGCACCGGCCGGCCCGGGTGGCCCCGGTGGTCCCGGTGGCCCGCCCCCGCAACGCCCGGGCGGCCCCGCTTACCGAGGCGGCAAGCGCAAGCCCCGCTGGGGGCGGATCGCGCTGGTCGCCGGCGTCATCATCGTGATCGCCGGGGTGATCGCCGGTATCTCGCTCTACGGGTACGCCTCGGGCCTGGACAAGGACCTGAAGCGGACCAACGCCTTCGACGACATCACCAACGGCCGCCCGGCCAAGGAGGTCGACGGCGCG
Organism: Actinoplanes sp. NPDC049265; assembly: GCF_043197135.1. Taxonomy (NCBI): domain Bacteria; kingdom Bacillati; phylum Actinomycetota; class Actinomycetes; order Micromonosporales; family Micromonosporaceae; genus Actinoplanes; species Actinoplanes sp. NPDC049265. Next base: position 45,510 of record NZ_JBICSP010000010.1, read on the forward strand.
CTGAACATCCTGCTCGTGGGCAGCGACTCGCGCGACCCGGACACCGACGACGGCAAGGGCAGCTCGTGGCGAGCGGACACGCTGATCCTCATGCACATCCCCGAGGACCACAAATCCGCCCAGCTCATCTCCGTCCCGCGTGACCTGTACGTGCAGATCCCGTCGGCCAACAACGCGGCCTGCGAGTCGGGCACCCGAAACAAGATCAACGCCGCGTTCGCCTTCGGCGGCCTGCCCCGCGCCGTCCGTACCGTCGAATGCCTGACCGACGTGCACGTCGACAACGTGATGGCGATCGACTTCGGCGGCTTCAAGGAGGTCACCGACGCGCTCGGCGGCGTGGACCTGAAGGTCGACTACTCGATCACCTCGATCCACAAGCCGCACCGGAAGTTCAAGAAGGGCACCATGCACATGAACGGTGCCGAGGCCCTGGACTGGATCCGGCAGCGCAAGCAGTTCCCCCGCGGCGACTTCGACCGGATGCGCCACCAGCAGGAGTTCCTCAAGGCGCTGATGGACAAGGCGGCCAGCACCGGCACGCTCAGCAACCCGGGCCGGCTGAACGACTTCCTCAAGGCGGTCACCGCCGCGGTCACCGTGGACGACTCGTTCTCGCTCACCGACATGGCGGTCCAGTTCCGCAACGTCCGCAGCGAGAACCTCACCTTCATCACCAGCCCCAACAAGGGCAGCCAGACCATCGGCGGACAATCGGTGGTGGTTCAGGACAAGGAGAAGCAGGCCGCTTTGTACAAGGCGGTTTCTGCCGACAAGATGACTGAGTGGTTGTCGGCCAACCAGCCGGCGAAGTCATCGAACTCGGCGGGCGGCTGACCTCCACGGACGACAGCAGCGCGGCGGGCCGGTGAGTACTCACTCACCGGCCCGTTCGCTGTCGTACACCAGGAGAAGTCCGCATGAAGGTCCGTGCGCCGCTCTGGCCCAAACTGACGCTGGCTCTCGGCGTCCTCCTGGTCCTGGCCAGTGGGGCCGGCCTGGCCGGGAGCCGGGCCCTGATCAGCAACGCGGCCAGCGCGGTGACCCAGACCAACCTGCTCGGTACGACCAAGAAGACCGTGGCCGAGGGCGGCGGCGACGAGCTCAAGGGCCCGATCGACCTGCTGCTGATGGGCGTGGACGCGCGCAAACGCTGGGCCGTCGACGACCTGCACGCCGACACGATCATCATCCTGCACATCCCGGCCACCCACGACCACGCCTACCTGGTGTCGATCCCGCGCGACACCGACGTACAGGTGCCGCCGTTCGCGAAGAGCCGATACCCGGGCGGGCGGGCCAAGGCGACCGAAGCGTTCTTCCACGGTGCGCAGAACGGCGCCGGGTGGGCCGGCGGCGCGCAGCTGATGGCCCAGACGTTGAAGGCGGCCACCGGGGTCAGCTTCGACGGCGCCGCGATCATCGACTTCAACGGGTTCAAGGGCGTGATCGAGGCGCTCGGCGGCGTACGCATGTGTGTCGACCAGCGGGTGACCAGCCACCACATGGTCTGGGTCGGCAGCAAGCCGATGTATCTGGCCGAGGCCCGCCGCACCGGCAGGGCCACCCGGCCGGTGGTCTATCCGGTCGGCTGCCGCGCCATGGCCGGTTGGCAGGCGCTCGACTACGCCCGGCAGCGGTACGGGCTGAGAAACGGCGACTACGACCGCCAGCGCCACCAGCAGCAGCTGATCAAGGCCATGGCCAGGAAGGCCGGCAGCAGCGGCGTGCTGACCAACCCCCTCAAGATCAACCGACTGATCAAGGCCGCCGGCAAGGCGTTCGTACTGGACACCGGCGGGGTGCCGATCGCCGACTTCGTCTTCACGCTCAAGGGTGTGACCGCCAACGACCTGGTGCTGCTGCGTACCAACAACGGGACGTTCGCCGGGAACGCCGCCGGCCGCGAGACGATCACGCCGCTGAGCAAGGAGATGTTCGCGGCCGTACGCCAGGACCGGCTGGCCGCCTTCGTCCTCGAGCACCCGGGTGTGGTCGCCAAGGGCATGTGATCCCCGGCCTACGCTTCATGCGTGCAGATCCCTGAGGTATCCCCCGCAGATGTTTCCGACGACGCGTACCTGCTCGACGTCCGGGAGGACGACGAGTGGGCCGCCGGCCACGCGCCCGGCGCCCACCACCTGCCGATGATGGACGTGCCGGCCCGGCTGGACGAGATTCCCCTGGACGGCGACGTCGTCGTTGTCTGCCGCGCCGGCGGCCGGTCGGCCCAGGTGGTCGCCTATCTGGTCCAGAACGGCCGGGACAACGTCCGCAACCTGGACGGCGGCATGCAGATGTGGGCGGCGGTCGGTAAGCCGGTGGTAAGTGACAGTGGCCAGCCGGCCCGGGTCTTGTGACCGCATTTCGGGCGATCTCACCGGCATCAACATGTGACCTCCGCCACTGACGGGGCAATCCCGCTGGGATCCACCCGAAGCGCCCTGCCCAAAATGGCGGAAGCGAGGCAGACTCGCAGACATGCCGGAACGACCCGATTACCTCGCACTGACCCAGGGTCAGATCGCGGTTCTCGACCGGATCGATGCCGGCGAGGCGGGCCTACCGGTGCTGCACCAGGTGGTCCGGCTGGCCGAGGAGGCCCTGGGCGGGCGTGGCGCCGGCTTCGCCGAGTACGCCGCCGACCACGGCCGGGTGATCGCCGCCACCGGGGTCTGCGCACACGCCCTGGGCCGGCGCGTGCAGCGGGAAGAACGCGCGACCGGCGACCGGACCCTGCTGATTCCCCTGGCCGACGTGAACGACGAGTTCGCCCGGCAGGTCGAGGGCGGCGACCTGCACCACATGCTCGGCGCCCGGTGCGAGGTGGCCGGCAGCGTGATCGGGTCACTGCACGTCTACTTCGGCGCCGACCACGAGCCCACCTCCGAGCACCACGCGGTGCTCGAGCTGCTGACCACCTACGTCGGGCGGCTCTACAACATGCGGGCCGGGTTGCCGGCGCGCGGTGACGGCCGCCAGGAAGACCGCGACCTCTGGGTGGCGGTGACCAGCCACGAGCTCCGTACCCCGGTGACCGTGATCAAGGGTTACGCCGACACGCTGACCAACCACTGGGGTTCGATGGGCGAGCCCGAACGCCAGGAAGCGGTGCGGATCATCGGCGCCCGGGCCGGCGAGCTCGCCCGGCTGGTCGACCGGTTGCTCTCCGCCACCAGCGAGGACGGCACCGGCAGTGACAACCCGGCCGGCCCGTTCGACCTGGTCGAGGCGTTGCGCTCGGCGGTCGACGAGCTGCCCGCCTCGCTACGGGACCGGGTCGCGCTGGGCGAGCTGCCGGCCGAGCTGCCCAAGGCGTTCGGCGACCGCGATTCGCTGGCCACCATCCTGACCGAGCTGGCCACCAACGCCGACAAGCACGCACCGGCCGACTCGGCGATCGAGTTGCGGGCCTCCGCCGACGAGGAGACGGTCACCTTCCGGGTGGCCGACCGCGGCATCGGCATCCGGCCCGAGCACGTCGAGAAGGCGTTCGAACGCTACTGGCAGGCCGGCGCGAGCGAGCAGGGCAACCGGCACCCGGGCGCCGGCCTCGGCCTCTACCTGGTCCGCCGCATCGTCGAGCGCCAGCACGGCTGGGTCTCGTTGCGCCCGCGCCGCGGCGGCGGCACGGTGGCCGAGGTCCGCCTACCCCGAGGCTGAACCATGACCACCGCCTGCCGCCCGATCGCGCCCCGGGGCTGAAACGTCCCCGCGAACCGCCGCCCGATCGCATCGCCCGCGGGGCTGAGACGTCACCGCGACCCGCCGCTCGATCGCATCGCCCGCCGGGCTGAGACGTCACCGCGACCCGCCGACCGGTCGCGCCGCCCCGGGACCCGCCGCAACGGCCGGGTCGTTACGCTGATTCGCCATGAGCAAGCGTCGGAAGTCAGCCCAGACCACCCCGAAGCGCGAGAAGGTCCGCGACATCTTCGTCGCGCGGCCGTTCGAGGGACTCGTCGACGAGCCCGAGTGGATCGCCCTGCGTGAGCTGGTCCCGGCCGCTTCCGCGCCGCTGACGATCAAACCCGAGATCATCGAGGAGTACGGCGACCGCTCGGTCACGCTCTCCACCGTGCTCCCGATGGCCTGGCCGGCCATGACCCGCCAGGACGGCCGGGTGTTCATCGGCCTGCAGCGGCACGTCCAGTCCGGTGACGTCTCCCGCGACCTGGCCGTGGCCATCCTCAGCGCGCTGCGCACCGAGCCGGGCGACACCGTGGCCGTCCCGGCGCTGCCCGGCCCCGGCCCGCGGCTGCAGGACATCCTCGTCGACGGCCCGCTCGACGTGACAATGCACGACGGCTTCGAGTACTGGCTGGACGCCGACCAGGCCGAGGACGTAAACGTGAAGGCGTCGCTGGAGCGGGCCAACGCCTCGATCTACCCGACCGTGCGGCTGACGTCGGCGCGGGCCGCGTACTGGTGCCGGGTGCCGGAAAAGTCGCATGTCCGCTGGGTGCTGGCCGAGCCCGAGGACGCCGCGCTGGACGCCCTGGCCCGGCTCTCCGCGAGCGGCGACCTGCTGCTCGGCGACGGCACCAAGTTCGCCGGGATGTTCCGGGCCCACGGCGTCCTGGTGCCGGTCTGGGACCTGCCGCGCGAGCCCGAGGCGGCCGACTGGGAGGCGCCGCTGGCCGACTTCGCCAAGCGCTACGCCGACATCCTGGCCGAAACCGGTCCACTGGACAGCGCCGCCCGCCGGGCCAAGCAGGGCCTGATCGGGCGTCAGCTCACCCTGCGGTGAACGAGCGGTTCGCCCGCGCGGAGCTGGACAGATCGGTCTGGCTCCCCTTCTACCTGCCGCACTGGAGTTCGCGGGCGGCGTCCGCGGCGACGTACGAGGTACGCGACGGCGAGCTGCGGCTGAGCATCCCGCCGACGCAGGGTCTCTGGGCCGAGGGCGTCCACGAGACCCCGCTGCGCGTCTCCTGCATCCAGTCGGCCAACTTCTCCGGCCCGGTCGGCAGCACGATCGGCGGTCAGCCGTTCCTCGAGAATCAGCGGGTACGCGAGGAGCAGGAGACATTCTGGGGCTACACCCCGCACTACGGGCACGTCGAGATCCGGATGCGCGGCGAGGTGTCGCCCCGCTCGATGGTGGCGTTCTGGATGTCCGGCATCGCCGACGAGCCCCGCAAATCGGGCGAGATCTGCGTGATGGAGGCCTTCGGCGACGCCACGGCCATCGGCATCGGGCTGCACAAGTTTGGTGACCCGGCCCTGACCGAGGAGTGGTCAGCGCTGGAGCTCGGGATCGACGTCGCCGAGTTTCACACGTACGCGGTCGACTGGCGCCCCGGCTCCCTGGTCTTCACGGTCGACGGCGCCGAGGTGCGCCGGATCGACCAGGCGCCCGATTACCCCGTACAGCTGGAATTAGGGGTTTTCGACTTTCCTGACAAACCCGGCCCGGCCGACCACACCCCTTTGTTGGTGGTCAGCCACGTCCTCGGCCACCCGATCACCTGAGCGGAGCGCGTTCGATCGGGCAGCTCATGCACCTCGGGCCGCCGCGACCGGAGCCCAGCTCGGAACCGCTGATCGCGATCACCTCGATGCCGGCCCGTTCCAGCTGGGCGTTCGTCTCGACGTTGCGCTCGTAGGCGACGCAGACCCGGGGCGCGATCGCCAGGGTGTTGTTGCCGTCGTCCCACTGCTCGCGTTCGGCCGTGACCGGGTCGAGGCCGGTGTCGATGATCCGCAGCCGGTCGATGCCCATCGCCTCGGCCGCCGCGGTGAGGAACGGGCGCGGCGCGGTCACGTCGGGTTCGCCGTCCGGGCTGACCGTCACGGTCCAGGCCTGGAGCGCGTCGGCGACGGCCGGGTACATCACCACGGCGTCCACGTCGACCATCGTGCAGACGGTGTCCAGGTGCATGGTGGCGCGTTCCTGGGCGATCGGCACGGCCAGGATGGTGTGCGCCAGGCCGGCCGCGAAGACCCGCCGGGCCAGCCGCTCGGCGCCGGCCGGGGTGGTCCGTTCGCCCACCCCGACGGCCAGCACGCCCGGGGCCATCAGCAGCACGTCCCCGCCCTCGAGGTGCTCCAGCTCGGGTGTGAAGAGCAGCTGGGTCTCGGCGAAGCGCGGGTGGTAGCGGTAGATCGCCTGGGTGAGCGTGGTCTCCCGGTTGCGGGCGGGCATGGCCAGGCTGGTCACCGCCACCTGGTCGCGCACCCAGACCGAGGAGTCGCGGGTGAACAGCAGGTTGGGCAGTGGGTCGATGACGAAGTCGTGCGGGTCCATCATCCGATAGACCAGGCCGCCTGGTCCGGGCTTCATCTCCTCGTGGGCCAGGCCCGACATGAGTACGCCGGCCAGCCGCACGTCGTCCTGATCGGCCAGGTAGCCGGCCACCCGGGCGCGCAGCGAGTCGCCGAGCCGGCGGTCGCGCAACACGCTGGTGATCAGCTCGTCGCGGGCCTGGGCCACGGCCAGGGTCTCGACCAGCAGCTGTCCGAGATAGAGCACCTCGACGCCCCGCACGGTCAACGCCGCGGCGAAGGCGTCGTGCTCCTCCTGGGCCCGGCCCACCCATGGGATGCCGTCGAAGAGCAGGCTGTCGTTGTTTCGCGGGGTGAGACGAGCCAGCTCAGGACCGGGTCGGTGCAGCATGACCGTGGCGAGCCGACCGACCTCACTGTCGACGAAGTGCGTCACGCACCGAGCCTAGCGCTGTGACTTAGCGCAGAGATCAGCTACGCGTCGTGCATTGTCGATAAGGTCAGGCTAACTTGGGGAAGGCCTGTCCGACGGCCTTGGGGGATCAAGGGGCGCATGCACCATACGCACAAAGAGGCCGCGCATGAATGCGGCATTCATCCCCCTTCACTCCGCTTTTCTCACGACTCCACGTCTTCTTCCGTACAGGGTTGTTCACCTACGGTAGTGGACACAGAGCCGAAGACCTTTTGCCGGAGGTCCCGATGACTGTCTTCCCCGCACGTCCCGCGTTGCCTGAGACACCGTCCAAGGCGTTGGCCCGGGTGGAGAGACCCACGTCAGCACCCCCCGTATCCCTCGACCCCCACCGCACCAGCCCCGCCGAGTGGGCCCGTCGCCGTCGCGCGGTAAAGGAGGCCCGTCGCATCGAAGCAGCCGGTGCGCGTGCCCTCACCCGCCTCGACCGCCTCGGTCCGACCTGGCACATCGTGGACTGGCCGCGGACCGACTACGCACAGAGCTACCACGAACCCGACCCCGCCGACGACCGAGCCGGATTCCTGGCCATCGGTCCCGGCGGCGTCTACGCGGTGACCGTCGCCGATCATGGGCGGGCCCGCGTACTCATCGCCGGTGATGTGGTGCAGATCAACGGCAAGCGGCCCGCGTACTTTGCCGAAGCCCGCCGCGACGCCAAGCGCGCCGGCCGGGCGATGTCCGCCGCCGTCGGGCTGACCGTCCCGGTCACCCCGGTGCTGGCGTTCGTCGGCTCGGGCGTGATCAGCGTCCACGGCCTGCCCAAGGACTGCCTGGTGGCGACCCACCGCGAGCTCGACCGGCTGCTCATCGCCGGCGGATCCCGGATCTCCCCGGCCACCGCGGCCAAGCTGAGCGCGGTCGCCGAGAACCCGGGCACGTGGTCGAACGCACCGTACCGTCCAGCCGGCGAGTACCGGTGGTACCCCGACGGACAAACGGCCGCTGACAAGCGCGCGACCCGCCGGTAACGTTCCTCCCGAGTACCGTTCGTAGCCGCAGGGCTGCGAGCCGCGGCGCGGCCGGGTCATTCCGGCCGCCGCCACGGCGGTGAGTGAGGGAGGTGCGGGTGGCGCACGTCGAGCTCTCGTTGTCGGGGGCGTTCGTGCCGCAGGCGCGTACGCCGGCCGAGTCCGAGTTCACGGCCAATGTCGACCGTTGGATCGCAACGGTCGCCGGCGCGGTCGAACCGTGCATGGTCATCGATGTGGCACAGACCATCCGGGCGATCTCGCCGAAATGCTCCGAGCTGCTCGGCCTGGGCCGCCCGGCCGACGCCGTCGATCGAGCCCTGCTCGGCGACACACTGCGGCTGATCGACTTCACGGCCGGTGGCGGGCAGCTCGACGACCCCGAGCTGGAAAAGATCCCGCCCCTGCTGGCGATCAAGAGCGGCCGGCTGGCCCGCGGCCTGATGCGCGTGCAGTCCAGCGGCACCGACGGCCACCTGACCGTGGACGCGATCGCGACGCCGCTGGCCGAGGGCGACCAGGTGGTTGCCTCACTCACGTTTTTCTCGCCGGTCAAGTATTGATCCGAAGTACGTTCGCGTTCGTTCCAACCGGCCCGTACTCTCGGGTAATGCTCGACCTTGACCTGCTGCCCGGGGAGTACGCGGTGTGCCGGCTGCCCGCCGGATCCGCCCTGCCCGCCACGCTGAGCCGTGGACCGGACGACAAGAGCGTCGTCTCGGTGACCTGGGCACCGGACGAGACCTCGATCATCTGCCCGGCCGGGCTGGTGCCACCGGACGCCTCGGCCGAGACCAACTGGCGCTGCCTGCGCGTGGTCGGACCGCTCGACTTCGCGCTCGTCGGCGTCCTGGCGTCACTGGTCGGCCCGCTCGCCGAGGCCCGGGTGAGTGTGGTCACCTTCTCGACCTACGACACCGACTACGTGCTCGTACCCACCGTCCGCCTCGCCGACGCGCGGGACGCGCTGACCCGGGCCGGCCACCGCATCACCGAATGATTCAATCGACGGCCATCGCGGCCTACGATGGTCGACGTGTTGCGCCCCGCTGCCCCCATGCTCCTGGTGGGCATGGCCGGCACGGTGCTGCTGCTGGGTGCCTGCGGCGCACCGCCCGAGCCGTTGCCCTCCGGACCGCCCACACCCCTGCGTAGCGGCGGCGTGCCCGCCGGCGCCTCCACGGACCCGTCCGGACTACCCCCGCTGCCCGGCAGCTCCTTCCCCGCCACCACCAACCCGCTGCCCGGCACGACCTTCCCGACCCAGCCGGTCATACCCACCCTGCCGGTCGTGCCGACCACCACCCCGCCCCCGACGCCGGCGCCGCTGTGTGGCGGGTCGCCGACCAAACAGCAGATGCTCAAGGCGGTGAAGGGCAGGTCCGGCATACCGTCCGAGCCGCTCGAAGTCCGGTTCGGGCCGTACTGCGACCACGGGTGGCAGTTCGCCATCCTCGGCCTCGCCGGCCAGGACGAGGACAAGGTCGACCCGCTGCTGCTGCTGACCAAGGGCCGGGCCACGTCGCTGCGGGTCGTCGCGGCCGGCGCGGACGTGTGCGACGGCAGCGAGACGAACGCACCGGCGGGCATCAAGGCCCGCGCCTGCGGCAGCTCGTAAGCTGTCCGCATGCCCGGCACACCTCCGACTCGCTTCGTCTACCTCGGGCCGGAAGGCACGTTCACCGAGCAGGCCCTGCGGACGATCAGCGCGGCCGAGCACGGGCTGCGTACCCCCGCGCGCAGCGTGCCCGAGGCGCTCGAGGCGGTCCGGTCCGGCGCGGCCGACGCGGCCCTGGTCCCGCTGGAGAACTCGGTGGGCGGCGCGGTCACGGTCACCCTCGACGAGCTGGGCGTCGGCACGCCACTGATGATCACCCGTGAGGTGGTCATCCCCGTCGAGTTCCAGCTGGCCGCGCCCCGTCTCGTGCCGCTGGCGTCGATCCGCTCGGTGGCCGCGCACCCGCAGGCCTCGACCCAGTGCCGCAACTGGCTGCTGGCCAACCTGCCCGACGCCACCGTCGTCGACGTGCTCTCCAATGCGGCGGCGGCCATCGCGACGGCCGCCGGCGAATACGACGCGGCCATCTGCGCGCCGATCGGCGTGCCCCGCAACAAGCTGACCGTCCTGGCCGACAAGATCTCCGACCGCGCCGACGCCGTGACCCGCTTCGCGCTGCTCACCCGCCCGGCCGCCCCCGCCGCACCGACCGGCGACGACATCACCTCGCTGGCTGTGTCGATCCGCCACGACCAGGTCGGCGCGCTGCTCGCGGTGCTCACCGAGCTGGCCGTCCGCGGCATCAACCTGAGCCGCATCGAGTCCCGCCCGACCGGCGAGCAACTCGGCACCTACGTCTTCTTCCTCGACTGCACCGGCCACCTGTCCGAGCCGCGAATGGGCGAGGCCCTGCAGGGCCTGCGCCGCATCTGCGCCGAGGTGCGTTTCCTGGGCAGCTATCCACGCCACCGCTGGTCGTCGGCGGCGGCCGCGGAGCCCCTACCGACCACGGCCGGCCTCACCGACACCGACTTCGCCGACAGCGCCGCCTGGCTCAGCCAACTCCGCGCTTCAGGATCCTGAAACCCCTTTCCGGGTACGCCCGACCAGAGTCCCCAATGCCGCGGCGACCTGCTCGGTGGTCCAGGCCGTAACGCCCGCATCCGGCGCAAGTCCGTGGCAAACCCACCCCGCCCACCACCCTCCTCGGGGTCACACCTCTCGGTCGTCCAGCTCGTCGTCCCAATATCGGCGCAGCACGGCCGGCACGTCGGCGGTGAGGGCCGCCCGGACCAGCTTCAGTTCCCCGTCGGTCATCGGCAGCATCGGGAAGGCGTGCCCGACCGCCGCCGCGAAGGCGGAACCGCGCCGGGCCAGCGCCGGCGCCGCCTCGACGTAGGCGGCGATGTACGGCGCAACGAGATCGCGCTGGGACGGCGACCAGAGGCCGGCGGCGAGCGCGCGGAAACGGCGGACCGAGACGTCCGGGTCGGAGGTCATCGCCGCCCAGGCCGCCGCCTTGGCCTCGGCGGTGGGCCGGGCGGCCAGGGCGGTGGCCGCGCCCAGCTCGCCGGCGGCGGTGCCGTCGCGACGGCGTTCCGACTCGATCGCCGGCTCGTCCAAGGCGCCGAGCTCGGCCAGCCGGTGTACGGCGAGCCAGCGCAGCCCGGGGTCGAGGGCGATGCCGTGGTCGGTGGCGTCGGCATCGAGCCAGCGGCGCAGCAGCGTGGTGTCGGTGGTGGCGCGGGCCAGTCCGCGAGCCAGGGCCACGCCCCGCTGCTCGTCGCCGGTGCCGGCGGCCGCGCAGGCCGTCGCCACCACTTCGAGGGCGGCGGGTACGTCTTCCGGAGCCGACCGGCGCCGCACCAGCTCGTTGAGGGTGCGGTCGACGGCCGCGGTGACCAGCGTCGCCGACGGTTCGTGGGGGAGCTGGCGGGCCAGCAGTTCCAGGTGGGCCGCGGCCGGGACCTGGTCGAGCACGGTCGTCCACAGCACGGCCCGGACCAGGGGGTCGGTCAACGAGGTCAGGGCAAGCGTGACGGCCTGATAGGACAGTGGGTCGAGTTCCACACGGGCGAAGGTCTCGCCGTTCGCGTTGGGGACGACGATCAGGCCCGCCCACTCGGTGAGGGTCAGCGTCTCGTCGGCCAGGTCGACCAGCCGCGACTCGACCAGTTCGAGCGCCGCGGCCCGGGGCGCGTAGGCCGAGAGGGTGAAGCGGTGCGGGCGGACACCGTCGCGGGTCACGGCCGGCACACCGTCGGCGCCCCGGGTGACCCGGATGGTGTCGTGGCCGGATCGGCGCAGCCACACCGCGGACCAGGCCCGGACGTCGCGCGGGGAGGCGGTGTCGAGGGCGGACAGCAGGTCGGCGAGGGTGGCGTTGCCGAAGCGGTGGCGGGTCAGATGCGCGTTGACGCCGGCCCGGAAGTCGTCCTCGCCGAGCCAGGTGACCAGCTGGCGAAGGACGGCGTTGCCTTTGGCGTACGAGATCTCGTCGAAGATGGTCGTGCCGGTGTCCACGTCGGGGACGTCGGCGACGGTGGCCGCCACGGGATGGGTGGATCGGCGGCGGTCGGCCAGGTAGGCGCCGGGCTTGTCCCGGGCCTCGAAGGACACCCGGGTGCCCTCGTAGCCGGCCATCGACTCGGCCGTCGCCACGCCCAGGTAATCGGCGAACGACTCGTTGAGCCAGGCGTCCTCCCACCACACGGGTGAGACGAGGTCGCCGAACCACATGTGCGACATCTCATGGGCGATGACCATGGCCCGCCGCCGGTGGTCGTCGCCGGTGACCCGGCCTCGCGGCAGCATGCTCTCGTTGAAGGTCACGCAGCCCGGGCACTCCATCGCACCCCAGTTGAGCTCGGGCACGAAGACCTGGTCGTAGGAGTCGAACGGGAACGGCTCGGTGAAGATCTCGGTGAAGTGGTCGAAGCACACCTCGGTGATCCGCCGGATCTCGGCGGCGTCGCGGTCCAGCTCGGCGGTCAGCGAGCGCCGGGCGTGCCAGCCCATGGGTACGCCCCGATGCTCCCAGCTCACCGAATGGTAGGGACCGGCGGCCACGGCGAAGATGTCGCACGGGATCGGCACCGTGGTGGCGAACGTGAACCGCCCGTCCACGGCCGAGGTCAGCACGCCGTTGGACAGCACTGTCCAGCTCGGATCGGCGGTCACGGCCAGGGTGATCGGCGCCTTCAGATCGAGCTGGTCGAAGCAGGCGAAGAGCCGCTGGGTGATGTCCAGCCCGAGGTAGCCGCCGACATACCGCTGGCCGTCCACCGGGTCGACGAACGCGTGCATCCCCTCGCCGTCGCTGACATACCGCAGCCGCGCGTCCACGACCACCTCGTGCTCGCCCGCCTCCAGACCGGCCAGCGGGATCCGCCGGCCGTCGTAGTCGAGGTCGCGCGGGCGGCCGTTGACAGTGACCGCCACCGCCGTGGCCCGGTGCAGTTCGAGGAAGGTGTCGCCGCCGGTGCTGCGAAACCGCACGACCACCCGGCTACGGAAATCCTCGGTCGACGTCACGTCGAAGTCGAGATCGTAGGAAACCTCAGACAACATGGCGGCCCGAGCCTGGGCCTCGGCATAAGTCAGCGACACGACTTCAGGCTAGGGGACGGACTTTGCAAAAGGGTGACCACTCACGCACGTGGAGCGAAGCGACCTCGGCGGGAGCGACGGTCTGTACACCCCACAAAGCCACGACCCCAAGATCTTGACCTTGATCTCGGGGTCGTGGCTCGCGGTGGCTCAGCTGAAGAGGTTCCCCAGCATTCCGCCTTGCTGCTGCTGGCCGTGGGCGGCGCCGGCGATCCCTCCCGGCGGCTCCTCCGACGGCTGGACGACCACGAATCCCTGGCCGGCGAAGCTCATCGTGAAGCGCTCGCCGGTGGTGCGGCCGAGCAGTGTGCCCATGCCGAGCTGCTCGGCGCGGTGGTAGCCGGTCTGCAGGCTGGCCGACCAGCAGATCGCCGCCTGCGGGTCCACATAGGTGGGCTGGTCGACGCTGAGCACGACCGGCGTGCCCTTGGTCGTCACCGCGATCCGGCCGTGGCCGGAGAACACGCAGTTGAACAGGCCGGCGTTGCTGAGCATGCCGGCGCCCTGGACCATCTTGATGTCGTATTGGAGGGTCGAGTCGAACGCGAGGACGTTGGCGCCGTTGATGCTCAGCGAGTCGCCCGGCTCGATGTCGATCAGGTGTACGTCGGCGGCGTTCTCGGCCAGGAAGACGTCGCCGCGGCCGCTGACCCGCATCAGCGGGACGCCCTCGCCGGTGAGCTTCTGCTTGAGGAACTTGCCGATGCCGCCGGAGCCGAGCGCTTCGAACTGGACCTGACCCTGGTAGGCGACCATCGAGCCGACCCGGGCCATGAACTCGCCGTTGAGCTCGGCCTTCAGCAGCTTGGAATTCTGCAGACGGAGACCGGGCTGGGTCCCCTCCTTCTCGAGGTTGTCCGCCGAAAAGAGTTCGCTGCGCATCTTGTGCCTCTCAGAAAGTGTGGAAGCTCAGGGTACGGGCCTCTGACAAGGGCAGACAGAACCGTTCAGCCCCATCCGAGCTCGTGCAAGCGGTGGTCGTCGATGCCGAAATGGTGGGCGATTTCGTGCACCACCGTGATCGCCACCTCGTCGATGACATCGGTTTCCGTGTCGCACACTTTCAGCGTGGGCAGGCGATAGATGGTGATGCGGTCGGGCAGCACTCCGCCGTAGTCCCAGCCGCGCTCGGTCAGGGCGTAACCCTCGTAGAGACCGAGCAGATCGTCGTTGCCTTGGGGCGGCCGGTCCTCGACCAGCACGACCACGTTGTTCATCAGGTTGAGCAGCTCGACCGGCACCTCGTCGAGGGCCTCGCCGACCAGTTCCTCGAATCGTTCCCTGCTCATGTCCACCGGCACGAGCACCATTGTGCTCCGCCGGCCCCTCACTCAGGGGGACCGGCGGAGTGCGGAACGTCGTCGGTCAGGAGAGCGTGGCGGTCAGGCTGATCGCGGCACCAGGCGAGAGCAGGCGCGAGATGGGGCAGTTTTCCTTGGCGCCCTCGGCGATCTTCTGGAACGTGTCGTTGTCGATGCCGGGCACGTCGCCGACCGTCTCGAGCTCGATGCGGGTCACACCGAAGCCCCCGTCGGTCTTGTCCAGGTGCACCTTGGCGACCGTCTCAACCGAGGTGGGCGTGAAGCCGGCGTCGGCCAGGCCCTTGGAGAACGCCATCGAGAAGCAGCCGGAGTGCGCGGCGGCGATGAGCTCCTCGGGGTTGGTTCCCTCGCCCTCCTCGAAGCGCGACTTGAACGAGTAGTTCCCCTGGTAGCCACCCTGGCCGGTCTTGATCGTGCCGGAACCCTCGGTCAGGTTCCCCTGCCAGCGGGCTGATGCAGAACGAATAGGCATGGTGCCGACGCTAGTCCATCGCGTCCGCGCTGGCCGACGGACGGTTTCAATGGCAACAATGAGTGTCATGGCCGCAGAGCAGCCGACGCCGGTCGAGACGGTCGTCGAGTTCGGCACCACCCCGCCGGCACCGGGTCGCCGGCGCCGCTGGAGCATGTCCGGCGTCGTGTCGGGGCTGGGTTCCGACCGGCGTACGGTGCCGCTGGCCGCCGCCGTGGGCGGGGTGGCTCTGTTCGCGTCGCTGATCTCCGAGTGGCAGACCACCCAGCTGAACGACGGCGACGCGGAGCGGGTGATCGGCGGCAGCCGGCCGGTGCCGGCCGGGTTGGCCGACCTCGGTGCGCTCGGTACGGGCTACGTCTTCGGCCTGTTCCTGCTGGCCGCCGCAGTGGTTTTCATGCTGTTCGGCCCGCCCGCGGGACGACGCTGGGCCCGGCTGGCCGGGCTGACCGCCGCCGGCGTGCAGGCGGCGCTGCTCGGGGCGCTGGCCGAGACATTGAGCAGCACCACGCATTCGGCGGTCGGGCTGTTCGCGGCCGGCATGCCCGAGGGGCAGGTGCAGCTGTCGTACGGGCGCGGCATCTGGTGCGCGCTGGTCGGCGTGGGCACGGTGGCGCTGGCCCTGTGGCTGGCCGGCCGGCACCTGGCGCCGGCTCCAGCGGCCGGTCCGGAGGCGCCGGGGGAGCCGGCCGGCGAGGACGTCTGGACGTGGCGGCGGCCGCGCACAGCGATGGACGAGGACACCCCGGAGGCCCCGATCGACCTGACCGTCAGCTCGGCCAGCCCGTTCACCTCCCGCAGCGAGGACCGCGACGCCCCCGCGTGATATCGGGATGAAGCTCCGATCGGTACGCCGGTAGGCTCGGCAATCGTGATTGACCTGCGTCTGCTTCGCGAAGATCCCGAGTCGTTCCGAGCCAGCCAGCGGCTGCGCGGCGAATCCGCCGATCGGGTGGACGAGCTGCTGCGCGCCGACGAGTCGCGCCGGTCCGCCACGCAGGCCTTCGAGGCCGTGCGCGCGGAGCAGAAGACGCTGGGCAAGCAGGTGGCCAAGGCCTCCGGCGACGAGCGGGCGGCGCTGCTGGCCCGCACCAAGGAGCTGGCGGCCGAGGTGAAGGCGGCCGAGGGCGCGGCCACCGAGGCCGACGAGACCCTGCGCCGGGCCCATCTGGCCGTGCCCAACCTGGTGCAGGACGGTGTGCCGGCCGGCGGCGAGGACGACTTCGTGGTGCTGCGCGAGGTCGGCGACATCCCGGCCATCGAGGCGCCCAAGGACCACCTGGAACTGGGCGAGGGGCTGCGGGCGATCGACACCGAGCGCGGGGCCAAGGTGTCGGGGTCGCGGTTCTACTTCCTCACCGGGGTCGGGGCGCTGCTTCAGCTGGGTCTGCTGCAGATGGCGATCCAGCAGGCGGTGGAGCACGGCTTCACGCCGTCGATCACGCCGTCGCTGGTGCGGCCGGAATCGATGGAGGGCACCGGGTTCCTCGGTGCGCACGCGTCGGAGGTGTACCGGCTCGAGGCGGACGACCTCTATCTGGTCGGCACGTCGGAGGTGCCGCTGGCGGCGTACCACTCGAACGAGATCCTGGATCTTTCCCAGGCCGCCCGGTACGCGGGCTGGTCGTCGTGTTACCGCCGGGAGGCCGGCTCGCACGGCAAGGACGTGCGCGGCATCCTGCGGGTCCACCAGTTCGACAAGGTCGAGATGTTCTCGTTCTGCCGGCCCGAGGAGGCCGCGGCCGAGCACCTGCGGCTGCTCGCGATGGAGGAGGAGATGCTGGCCAAGGTCGAGGTGCCCTACCGCGTGATCGACGTGGCCGCCGGTGACCTGGGGTCGAGCGCGTCACGGAAGTACGACTGCGAGGCGTGGGTGCCGTCGCAGCAGCGCTACCGCGAGGTCACCTCGACGTCGAACTGCACCACGTTCCAGGCGCGCCGGCTGAACATCCGGTACCGCGACGCTGACGGTCGTCCGCAGACCGCCGCGACGCTGAACGGCACGTTGGCCACCACCCGGTGGATGATCCCGATCCTGGAGAACCACCAGCAGCCGGACGGTTCGGTCCGGGTGCCGAAGGCGCTGCAGCCCTACCTCGGCGGGCGCGACGTGTTGGAACCGGCACGGTAACTTGATCGCCACCGGCCCGCTACCAGAAGTCATAGGCGCTGGTAGTCGGGCCGGTGTACCGTTCTCCTTCCGCCCTTCGCGGGGGTCCACCGACCCACCGGAGGTTCACATGCCTCGCCCCGGACTCCCCAAGCTGATCGCCACCGATCTCGATGGCACCCTCGTCCGCAGCGACGACACGGTCTCTGCCTTCACCCATGAGGTTCTCGATCGGGTACGCGCGGCGGGCATCCGGATCGTCGGCGCCACCGGCCGGGGTCCCCGCCTCTCCTCCCTCACCCGGTCCGACATCAGAGCGGCCGACTTCCTGGTGCTGGCGCACGGCGGCTGGGTCTACGACGTGGCCGACCCGCGCCCGTTGCGTGCCTCCCGGCTCTCCGGGCCGGTGCTCTCCGCGCTGCTCGATGATCTCGAGGCGTCGGTCGGCCCGCTGACCGTCATGGTCGAAGCCTTGGAACACCCGGGCGCGCCGCTGTGGGGCACGCGGACGCCGGACTGGCGCTACGAGGTCGTGGTCGAGGAACGGACCCGGTCCTCGTGCCTGGCCGGCGATGTGATCAAGGCCTACGCGTGCTCCGCGTCCCATGACGTGGACGACTTGCTGGCCGCGGCCCGGCTGGTGGTGCCGGCCGAGGTGGCGTCGATCACGCAGGCCGGGCTCAACGTGATCGAGATCTGCCCGCCGGACGTGGACAAAGGGACCGGTCTGGCCGTTGTCGCCGAGGCCGTCGGTGTCGACCCGGCCGACGTCCTGGTCTTCGGGGACATGCCCAACGACCTGCCGATGTTCGCCTGGGCCGGCTGGCAGCGGGTGGCTGTGGCCAACGCACACCCGACCGTGCTGGCCGCGGCCGACGAGGTGGCGGGGGCCAACGACGACGACGGGGTGGCCGTCTATCTCGACCGGCTACTGTCGAGGTGATGCCCGCACCAATCCGCCTCGTCGCCTCCGACATCGACGGCACCCTGATCCGTGGCGACGGCACGCTCAGCCCCCGCACCATCGACGTGATCGAACGGCTCCCGGTCCCCTTCGTGGTGGTCACCGGCCGGCCGGTCCGCTGGTTGAGTCAGCTCTACGAGCAGATGGCCGAGCCGGTGCCGGCGGTGTGCGCGAACGGCGCGGTGGTCTACGACCCGGGCACCGACGAGGTCCTGGTGGCCAACCCGATGGACGTCGACCTGCTGCTGGATGTCACCAAAAAGCTGCGTGACGCCGTGCCCGACGTCTCGCTGGCCGTCGAGGTCGAGGACGGGCGGTCATTCTGGTACGACGAGAACTGGCCGGTGCGCTGGGAGGGCCAGGCCCAGGTGCGCGTGCTCGCCTCGCCTGAGGAGCTGACCTCGGCGCCGGCCGTGAAGCTGCTGGCCCGCTCGGCGTCGTCCGGGTCGCCGGACGACTTCTTCGCGCTCGTGTCGCGGACGCTGGGCGGGCTGGCCGAGGCCACCCACTCGTCGTCGTCGGCTCTGGTCGAGATCTCGGCCGCCGGGGTGACCAAGGCGGCCGGGCTGGCCTGGCTGTGCGAGCGCGACGGCTACACCGCCGAGGACGTGCTGGCCTTCGGCGACATGCCCAACGACGTGCCCATGCTGACCTGGGCCGGGCGCGGCGTGGCGATGGGCAACGCCCACCCGGCCGTAGTCGAGGTCGCCGACGAGGTGACGGCGACCAACGACGAGGACGGCGTGGCCGAGTTTCTGCAGAAGGCCTTCAACCTCTAGAGATATTGCCCGGCGCGGCCGTTCTCGGCTCCCTGCGGGCCCATCGGCAGGGCCGGACGGCCGGGTGTCGGGGTGCCGCCGCGCATCTGTTCGAGCTGCAGCCGGGCGGCCATCTGCTGGGCGACCAGGGCGGCCTGGATGCCGTGGAAGAGGCCCTCGAGCCAGCCGACCAGCTGGGCCTGTGCGATCCGTAGCTCGGACTCGCTCGGCGGGGTGTCGCCCTCGAACGGCAGCGACAGCCGCTCGAGCTCCTCGCGGAGTTCCGGGGCGAGGCCGTCCTCGAGCTCGGTGATCGACCGCTGGTGGATCTCGCGCAGCCGGCTGCGGCTGGCCTCGTCGATCGGGGCCGCCTTGACCTCCTCCAGCAGCTGCTTGATCATGCTGCCGATCCGCATCACCTTGGCCGGCTGCTCGATGAGGTTGCCCGGCTCCTCGGGCTTGAGGCTGCCGTCCGA
This sequence comes from Actinoplanes sp. NPDC049265, assembly GCF_043197135.1. Lineage (NCBI taxonomy): Bacteria > Bacillati > Actinomycetota > Actinomycetes > Micromonosporales > Micromonosporaceae > Actinoplanes > Actinoplanes sp. NPDC049265. The sequence goes on from NZ_JBICSP010000010.1 coordinate 64,393, forward strand.
CTCGACCGTGCCCATGGGTCGCCCGTCCGGGCCCACCACAATGACGGGACCGTCGTCCTGCTTGGCTGTCGTCTGGTTGTCGTCGGTCATCGCACAATCATGGCGCAAGCTTTCTAGAGCCGAAGCTCGGCCACCGCGCACTTCACGCTGCCGCCCCCGCGCTTGAGCTCGCTCAACTCCACCGGAATCGGTATGTACCCGGCGGCTTCCACCTTCGCGGCCATCGCGGTCGCCTCCGCATTGAGCACAACGTGGCGCCCGTCACTGACCAGGTTGAGACCGAAGGCCTCGGCGTCGGCCCGGTCGGCGATCACCGCGTCCGGGAAGAGCTGGGCCAGGATCCGCTGCGAGGCCGGGGAGAACGCCTCCGGGTAGTAGGTGATGTGCCGGTCGTCCAGCGCGGCCAGGGCGGTGTCGAGGTGATAGAAGGCGGGATCGACCAGGCGGAGCGAGATCACCGGTTTGCCGAGGATCTCCTGCGCCTCGGCGTGGGCTGACGATTCGGTACGGAATCCGTGGCCGGCCAGGATCAGCCCGCCGTACGCGCCAGGCAGGTAGGCGAAGTCGCCCTCACCCTCGTTGACCTGCGCCGGGTCGATGAACGTCCAGGCCCCGTCGCGGTAGAAGAGCGCGTGGTGGGTGGCCTCGGCGGCCCGCTGCGGATGCCGGAAGAGCGCGCCGTAGACCGTGCCGTCGACCGAGAAGGCGCCGTTGGCCGCGTAGACCATGTCGGGCAAGCCGGGCTGCGGGTCGAGCACGTGCACCTCGTGGCCGAGGCCGGTCAGCGTCTCGCGCAGGATCTGCCACTGCTTCAGGGCCAGCCCGGCGTCGACCGCGACGGTGGTGTCCATCCACGGGTTGATGGCGTACTCGACCGTGAAATGGTCCGGCGGACACATGAGATATGTCCGGTTTCGCGGCAAGCGCTCGGTGTGGCTCATGATCTAAAGGGTAGGTACGCTCGGGGCGACGGAAACAGCTCCTTTTCTTGCTCTTTGGAGGCGAATCGTTGCAGATGGACGCCGTAGACCAGCGAATCATTGCGCTTCTGGTCGCCGACGCGCGCGCTTCCTACGCGGAGATCGGCGCGAAGGTGTCGTTGTCGGCGCCGGCCGTGAAGAGGCGCGTCGATCGGCTGCGCTCGCGCGGGGTGATCAAGGGATTCACCACGATCGTCGACCCGGCCGCGGTGGGCTGGACGACCGAGGCCTTCGTCGAGCTCTTCTGCACCGGCCGCACCACGCCGGCCCAGCTCACGGTGGCCACCCGGCGGCATCCCGAGGTGGTCGGGGCGTACACCGTTTCCGGTGAGGCGGATGCGCTCGTGCACCTGCGGGCGGCCGACATCTCGCACCTGGAACAGGCCCTGGAGCGGCTGCGGGCCGAGCCGTTCGTGACGTCGACCCGCAGCATGGTGGTGTTGTCCCGGCTGGTCGAGTCGGCGCTCCCGCTGGGAACCAATTCCTGACCGGGCCCGTCCCACCCTGCATGTCGCGCCGATTTCTCCTGCTCACCGCGCTGGTGCTCGCAGGCTGCACATCCGAACCGGCCCCCACCCCGCCGCCACCGGCCGGGGGCACCTTCAAGCTCGTCGCCTTCGACTCGTGCGAACAACTCCACGCCGATCTGAAGAAGGCGGCCAAGGCCTCGGTCGGGCCGTGGGGCTTCGACGGCGGCATTCGCCCGCGCGCGGCCGGAGGCGCCATGCCCGAGGGCGCCCGCACGATGGCCGACTCCGCCCCGGCGGGCAAGGCCACGCCCGCGTTCTCCGGCACCAACACGCACGAGGTGGGGGTGGACGAGCCCGACATCGTCAAGACCGACGGCAAGCGAATCGTCACCCTCACCCAGGGCTCGCTGCAGGTCGTCGACGCGGCGTCGCATCAGGTCACCGGCCGGCTCGCGCTCGAGGCTTGGGGCGACGCCGACCTGCTTCTCTCCGGTGAGCGCGCGCTGGTCCTGAAACAGGGCGGCAACCCCGAGATCTGGTACGACCGGAAGATGCCGGCGCGGGCGGCCGCCCCCGAGCTGATCCTGGTCAACTTGGCCGGCGCGCCCACGGTCATCAGCCGCTACCAGGGCGAGGGCCGGCTGATCGACGCCCGGCAGACCGGCGACACCGCCCGCGTCGTGCTCAGCAGCCGGCCGCGCATCACCTTCCCCGACCGGCCGACCTCCCGCGACGACGACCAGGACCGGATCGACGCCAACCGCGAGGTGATCGACCGCGCCGGGGTGGACGCGTGGCTGCCCAGCTGGACCGTGACCACCGGCGGCACCACCGAGAAGGGCAAGGTCGGCTGCCAGGACGTCCGGCGGCCGCCGGCCTACTCGGGCAAATCGCTGCTGACCGTGCTGACCTTCCCGCTGTCGGCGCCCAAGCTCGACGGCGGCCGGCCGGTCTCGATCGTGGCCGACGGCGACACCGTCTACGGCACCCCGACCAGCCTGTACGTCGCCTCCGACCAGCGCTGGCGGCTGGACCTCTTCCCCGGGCGGGACAACCGGGAGGTCAAGCAGCAGACCGACATCTTCCGGTTCGACGTGGCCGGGACCGAGCCGCCGGTCTACCGCTCGGCCGGGCAGGTTTCCGGGTTCCTGCTCAACCAGTACGCGATGTCCGAATGGGACGGTCACTTGCGGATCGCCACCACCGACGCCGCCCAGAACTCCTCGGCCGTCCGGGTGCTCAACACCGACCTGAAGCAGGTCGGAGAGGTGGGCGGGCTCGGGAAGAACGAGCGGATCTACTCGGTGCGATTCATCGGGGATCGCGGTTACGTCGTGACGTTCCGCCAGACCGACCCGCTCTACAGTCTCGACCTCCGCGACCCGGCGGCACCGAAGGTCACCGGCGAGCTGAAGATCACCGGATATTCCGCGCACCTGCAGCCGGTCGGGCCGGACCGCCTGATCGGGATCGGCCAGGAGGCGTCCGAGGAGGGGCGACGACAGGGCACTCAGGTGTCGCTGTTCGACGTGTCCGACCCGGCGGCGCCCCGGCGGCTGGCCCAGCACCACGTGCGGGACGGCTGGTCCGAGGCCGAGTACGACCCGCACGCCATCCTCTGGTGGCCGGACACGAAGCTGTTCGTCGTACCCATGAACGACCGCGCCCTCGCCCTCCGGGTGACCGGCGACGGCCTGACCAAGGTCGGTGAGATCGGCGACCGGCCGATCCGGCGCTCCCTGGTCATCGGCGACGAGCTGTGGTCACTGAGCGACGACAGCCTGCGCGTCTCCCGGCTGTCCACCCTGGCCGAGATCGGGTCGGTGAAACTTTAGATATACATGCCTGGGCGGTGGTCGGAGTCGTCGCGGCCGCCGCCGGCCGGCTTGTCGCCTTCGCCGAAGAAGCGCTTGCCGCCGAACTCGCCGTGCAGCCGGTCGTCGAGCTCGTCGGCCAGCCCGGTCATCACCTGCACGGCCAGCATCAGGTGGGACGCCTGGAAGTTGCGGCCGAACACCGGGATCGAGGCCCACACGGTGTCCTGGGCGACGTAGAGCCGGCCGATCGGCATGCGGTTGGTCAGCTCGGACAGCTTCACGTAGAGCGTCTCGGTCGGCTCGACCTCGGTCAGGATCGGCGAGAAGACGTCGACCAGCGGCGGGTTGTCGCGGACCCGGACGAACACCATGGCCGACCCGGCCCGGATGCCGATGTCGCCGTCGGCGTCCTCCTGGAGCTGGTCGACGCTGGTCTTGGACATCGTCGCGATCACCGTTCGGACCCGCTCCTCGAGCGGGATGGCCTCCTCGGCGGCGTGCGCGAGCGCGGCCGCGCCCTGCAGGTCGTCGAAGTTGAGGCCCTCCTCCAGGCTCGGCTCGTGCCGGGCGGAGCCGAGCGGCGCGGTGTCCACCGGCTCGTCGTCGATGTCGTGCACCAGGTAGACCAGGAAGGCCGGGTGGGGTGCGCCGTACACGTCGCGCAGTGTGCGGGTGACGGTTGTCGAGATCCGCGCGGACTGGTCGGCGGTCGAGCGCAGCCCGAACGAGTCACCCGAGTCGGCCTGCACGCCCGGCGGCGACCAGCCCAGCGCGATCAGGTCAGCGACCGCGGCCCGGTCCATCCGGAAGCCCTGGGGCAGCTCGGCGTTGCCCACGGCGAGCGCCTCGACCACGCCGTCGTCGAGCACGCGGAGGCTGATCGAGTAGATCGCGGTGCCGGTGCCGGACGCCGTCGGGTCGAGCGTGATGTCGATGTGCCCGCCCGTGGCCAGCTCGGGAAGCAGCTTGGCCAGCGCGCCCGCGAACTCCTGCCACGCCTCGGTCACCTTGGCGCGCAGGTCGGAGGTGGTGGGCTCGTCGAGCAGGATGCCCTCGGGCTGCTCGCCCGTCGTGTCCGCGGTCATACCCGCCACCCTATCGAGTGGTTGTTTCCCACGAGCGGGCCAGCTCAGAGACCCGTCGCGCGACATCGGCGGGGTCGGCTCCGCGTCCCACGGCCACCCCCATCAGGTACGCGGTGACGGGCGCGCCCGGACGCAGCACCTGATGCGCGACATCCCGGGCGACGTCCAGGATCGTCGTCGTCTGATTGTCAGTTTCGGCCAGGCCGAGCTCGTCGATCACTTTTCCGACCCAGGCGTCGAGCTGATTCATCTAGCTCGCCCACTCTTCCGCGGTCCGCAGATCATCGTCGGTGTCACAGTCCCAGGCGTCGAGCTGATTCACCTAGCTCGCCCACTCTTCCGCAGTCCGCAGATCATCGTCGGTGTCACAGTCCCAGGCGTCGAGCTGATTCACCTAGCTCGCCCACTCTTCCGCAGTCCGCAGATCATCGTCGGTGTCACAGTCGAACCACGGCGGCGGCCCGGGCCGGCGCCACGACACTTCGGCCACGCGCAGGTGCTCCATCAGCTCGCGGACCGACGCGCCGTGCAACTCGCCCCGCTCCTCGGCCAGCCGGTTTACCGCCTCGCGCAGGGCCTTGGTCCGCCACACCCCGCACAGCATCTGCCGGCGCCCGTCGGCGTCGCGGTAGACCGCGCCCTGCATCGGTGACGACTCCAGGGTCAGCCGCAGCACGTCGATCGCCTCGCCGGTGAGCAGCGGCAGGTCGGCGGCGAGCAGCGCGGTGAACGCCACGTCCTCGGGCACCAGCTTGAGCCCCGCCGAGGTGCCCGCGACCGGACCGCCGCCGGGTGGCTGCTCGCTCGTGCCGTGCACCTCGACCGGCAGGTCGGGCGGCACCCGGCCGACCACCACGCGCGGGTCGGCGTCGTGCACGGCGGCCAGCACCCGGGTCAGCATCGACTGGCCCGCGACGGGCAGGGTCGGCTTGTCCGCACCACCCATCCGACGCGCCGCTCCGCCGGCCAGGACCACCGCCGCAAATCCCCCCACGTACGTACCGTATCCCGGCGACGACTCTGTCGTGACTCGCACGCGACCGCACGCGGCCGGTGTGCGGACGCCGGATCCGCGCTTACGCTCGACGTATGGCCCGGACCATGAACCGCCGCCCCGTGACAAAGATCAATCTTGCCGGCTCGGATCTTCGCCGCCGCCCCGACGACCTCGCCGCCGAGGAGCCGCTGGAGATCCGCGTCCGCAAGGCCCCGCTCGCGGTGACCATGCGCACCCCCGGCCAGGACATCGATCTGGCGATGGGTTTCCTGCTCACCGAAGGCGTGATCAGCAGCGCCGGCGACGTGGTGACGGCCCAGCTCTGCGCGGGCACGGACACCCCGAACACCTACAACGTGGTCGACGTGGTCCTCGGCGCGGACGTCCCGCCGCCGGTCACCGACCCGAGCCGGAACTTCTACACCACCTCCTCCTGCGGCGTGTGCGGAAAGGCGAGCATCGATGCCGTCCGGACGCGGTCACAGTTCGACATCGGCGCCGACGGCGTTTCCGTGACAGCCCAGACACTTGCCGCGCTTCCCGACAAATTGCGCGCGGCTCAGCGGACCTTCGACCGCACCGGCGGCCTGCACGCCGCCGGCCTGTTCACGGCCGACGGTGAACTGCTGGTGCTGCGCGAGGACGTCGGCCGGCACAACGCGGTGGACAAGGTGATCGGCTGGGCCCTGCGCGAGGGCCGGCTGCCGCTGACCGGGCACGTGCTGCTGGTCTCTGGGCGGGCCAGCTTCGAACTGACCCAGAAGGCCTGGATGGCCGGCATCCCGCTGCTGGCGGCGGTCTCCGCGCCGAGCACCCTGGCCGCCGAGCTGGCCGACGAGGCAGGCATGACCCTGGTCGGCTTCCTGCGCGGCCCGTCCATGAACGTGTACGCGGGAGCACACCGGGTGACCGTCTGACCGCCCATCGGCGTTCATCCATGCTCGCGAGGCCGCGGGCATGTCTGTCGCGCGCAGAACTCTCCTCCTCGGCAGCGCCGCCGCCTTCCCCTCTCGACCCTCCGCGCCGACCCCTTCACCCTTGGTGTGGCGTCGGGCGCGACCCGGAACCGGACGGCGTCGCGCTGTGGACGCCCGACCCCGCCGGTTACCGCGGCCTGACGGCATACAACATCGCATCGAGTGCTCCCGCCATCTTGTGGTCCGGGTCCGCGGCCAGAGCCCGGTCCACGGCGATCCGAGCCACCGAGCCCTGCCCGCTCCGCCACGCCACGTAGGCCAACAGACAGGCCGGTCCGGCTACATACCTCTCGTCGGCCCGGCGCACCAGGTCGGTCCAGAGTCCCTGAAGGTCGTCCCTCGGTGCGTTCCAGACGGATCCGAAGACGAACGAGCGGGCCAGCAGAACGGTGAGCCAGGCGGCGGGCAGGTCCTTGAGCCGGCCGCCGGCGCGATGACGGCGCTCGGCCGCCCGGACGGAGATCACCCCCGCCCGCCGTACCGCGCGTTTCAGCTTCTCCTCGGTCGGCGCCTTGCGCTCCATCGCCGCCATCCGGGCCTCGGCCCGCCGGGTCGCCGCGGTCATCGCCTCGCGCTCGGCGCCGGACACCGGGGCCTGCTCGGCCGCCAGGGCGGCTCGGCTGGGCAGGGCGCGCAGGCCGTGATAGGTGGCGGACGCGGCGGCCACGGACGAGGTGGGTATCGGCCGGCGGCGGTGCGGATCGGCCGGCGACCAGTAGTGGCCGTCGTGCACCCGTAACTCCTCGAGGACCGGGACCCCGGCCCGGCGCAACTCGTCGGCGAGCCGGCCCGTACCGCGTTCTCCCCCTCCGTACCCAAGGATCAAAGCGCTGGTCACACCGTGCCGGCGGCAAAGGTCGGCGGCGACCGACGGATCGGCCGGCTGCTCCGCGCAGAGCGTCAGCTCGACCTGGCGGTCGCGGAGAGCGACCACGACCAGGTCGTTGTCAGGGTGATAGCCGAGCAGGTAGGGGACGGCGGCGACGAGCTCATCGGCGGAGCGGAGGGTCAACATGGTGGCAAGGCTCGCGGGTGCCGCCGCCGGGCGCCGCTGGCCTGTGGGCAGCGCCGTAGTGTGGATAACTCGCTTACGAACGGAACGGCAGTTCGTGCAGCTCAAGGCCCTCCTGCTGCCAGACGTGCTGCTGCCGGTCGAGGTCCATCGTCAACTCGAACGAGGAAACCACGTCGTAACCGGCGGCGTGCAAGCTCCGGATCGCGTCCACGTTCCGCGACGCCGGCGAGATCGTCAGCGAGGACATGCTGCGCTTCTTCGCCTCGGCGGCGACATGCCGCAACAGCCGCCGGCCGACACCCTTGTGCCGGTGCGACGTCGTCACCACCACCGGCTCCACCTCGCCGCCCCGCCCCCGCATGACCAGACCGACCATCCCGATCACCCCGTCATCGGCGTGCTCGGCCACCCACAGTCCGCCGAGATCCAGCCGGGTGAGGTATTCCTCGAACCCGGAACCGGCGTCGTCGGCCGGCCCGCCGTACATCCGATTGTGCTGATTGGTCAGCTCCGACCAGAGACGACGGCCGGCAGCATGATCGGCCGGCCGGTACGAACGCACTGTGACAGGGCTCATGCGCACAGTTTGACTCCGATTCGGGACGTCCGTAACCCGAAGTGCAAGATAGGGCGGTGGATCTGCCGTACCTCCGCGCGCACCCGCAGCACCTCCCGACATTTCTGGAGCATCAGCGCATCCGCGAGACCCCCGTGCCCGGCGGAGACGTGTCGCGCGCGTCCCGCCTCACCCTCGACGACGGCACGTCCCTGTTCACCAAGACCTGGCCGACGGGTACGCCGCCCGAAGGCTTCTTCGAGGCCGAGGCGGCCGGCCTGTCCTGGCTGTCGTCCCCCGGCGCGATCCCCGTCCCGTCAGTGCTGGCCGCCCTGCCGACCATGATCGCGCTGGAATGGATCGAGCCCGGCCCACCGTCCCCAGCGGCGGCGGCCCGGTTCGGCCGCGAGCTGGCAGCCCTGCACCGCTCCGGGGCGCCCGGATTCGGTGCCTCGTGGGCCGGCTACATCGGCCCGCTACCCCTGGACAACACGGTGTCGGCCGGCCCGTGGGGCCCATGGTTCGCGGAACGCCGCCTCCAGCCGTACCTCCGCCTCTCGGCCGACCGAGGCGCCCTGACCCCGGCCGACGTCCAGGCTGTGGAGCAGACGATCAAGATCCTTTCGGGGTACGACCAGAGTGAGCCGGCCTCGCGCATCCACGGGGACCTGTGGCCCGGGAATGTGCTGTGGTCGGCTGACGGGCGCGGGTGGCTGATCGATCCGGCCGCGCATGGCGGGCACCGGGAGACTGACCTGGCCACGTTGGGGCTCTTTGGTGGGGCGCCGTCTGTGGATGTGATTTTGGGGGCCTACCAGGAGGAATACCCGTTGGGGGACGGGTGGGAGGCTCGGGTGCCGGTGCATCAGTTGCATCTGCTGCTGGTGCATACGGCGGCGTTCGGGGAGGCGTACGCGGCGGGGGTTCGGTCGGCGGCGGCCGCTAGTCACCGGCTCTGACGTTGCTTCGCTGCCGCGCCGCCGCATGCGCCCAGCCCTGGTCGCGGGCGCACCTTGAGCCCGGCGGCCCCGCGCCCTGGGCGTCGTTGTTGGCGCACCGCCACCTCCCCCACCCCTTCCACTGGGTGGGCGGCAACGTAGCTCGGCGGTGCGACATTTTCGCCTCCCTGTCCACAGGGCGGGTTCATTCACCGGCGTTTGCGGGACGGTCTGAGGTGTGGGCGCGCAGATGCCCGGCCTGATCTCGATAAGCGCCCTCAGGTGCTGGCCGGGGCTGCTTATTGGCGTGGTCAATCTTGGGCGTGTAGTTATCCACAGGATTGATCGGGCTTCGCTCCGGTGGTCGCGGGCGGGCTAGTTTTGACCGCGTGAGCGAGCTTCGCGAGCGCCTGGACGGTCCCGAGACCATCGCGCGTGGTGGTGGGCGGGTCATCGGTGTGCGTCGCGATTTGGTTCCGCCGGAGATGGGCGAGGCGGCCCGAGTAGTTTCGCCGCCGACTGGCGACGGGGTCCAGTTGGCTCCGGCCGCGGATGGCGACAGGGGCCAGGTGGTTCCGGCGGCGGATGGCGACGGGATTCAGCTGGGGAAGCTGGCCGACCGGTTTGGGCGGGTGGCTACTGATCTTCGGGTTTCGTTGACGGATCGGTGCAATCTGCGGTGCACCTACTGCATGCCGGCGGAAGGGCTTGCCTGGTTGCCGCGGGAGGAGCAGCTCAGCGACGACGAGGTGATCCGGCTGGTGCGGGTCGCGGTTGAGCGGCTGGGCGTGACGGAGGTTCGCTTCACCGGTGGGGAGCCGCTGATTCGGCGCGGGCTGGTGCGGATTGTGCGAGAGACGGTGGCTTTGCGGCCGCGGCCTCGGGTGTCGATCACGACGAACGGGATCGGGCTGGAGCGGCTGGCCGAGTCGTTGCGCGAGGTCGGGCTGGATCGGGTCAATGTTTCGCTCGACACCTTGGATGCGGTGCGGTTCGAGGCGTTGACCAGGCGGGATCGGCATGCGGATGTGCTGGCTGGTTTGGCCGCGGCGGCGCGTGCGGGGCTGACGCCGGTGAAGATCAATTCGGTGCTCATGCGGGGCGTCAATGACGATGAGGCACCGGCTTTGTTGCGGTTCGCGCTTGATCATGGGTACGAGCTGCGCTTCATCGAGCAGATGCCGCTGGACGCGCAGCATCAGTGGGACCGGCACACCATGGTTACCGCGGACGACATTCTGGCGGCGTTGGCGGGCTTCGATCTGCGGCCCGATGAGGTTTCACGTGGAACAGCGCCGGCCGAGACCTGGATCGTTCCGGGGTACCGGGCGCTCGATGGTGGGGTCGCTCGGGTCGGCGTTATCGGTAGCGTGACCAGGCCGTTCTGCGGGGACTGTGACCGCACTCGGTTGACGGCTGACGGTCAGATCCGTAACTGCCTCTTCGCAAGGGACGAGTCGGACCTGCGTGGGCTTCTTCGCGACGGCGCCACCGATGAGGCGATCGCTGGTGCGTGGCAGAACGCCATGCTGCCCAAGCTTCCCGGCCACGGCATCGACAATCCCGCGTTCCTGCAGCCGACCCGGCCGATGTCGGCGATCGGCGGCTGACCGCATGCGGGCGGCAGCACGGATAGGCGGCGCGCGGGTGGGCCCGGCAGCACAACTGGCCCCGGCAGCGCAGGCAGGAGCGGCAGCACCGATGGGCCTGGCAACGCTGATAGGTGGCACAGCGTGGGTGAGCGCGGCGCCACGGGTGGGCGCGCCAACACGGGTGGGCGCGGCGCCACGGGTGGGCGCGGCGCCACGGGTGGGCGCGGCGCCACGGGTGGGCGCGGCGCCACGGGTGGGCGCGGCGCCACGGGTGGGCGCGGCGCCACGGGTGAGCACGACAGCACGGGTGAGCACGACAGCACGGGTGAGCACGACAGCACGGGTGAGCACGACAGCACGGGTGAGCACGACAGCACGGGTGAGCACGACAGCACAGGTGAGCACGACAGCACAGGTGAGCACGACAGCACAGGTGAGCACGACAGCACGGATGGGCGCGGCAGCACGGGTGAGCACGGCGGCACGCATGGGCGCGGCGACGAGGGTGACAGAAGACGATCTCTGTGGGAGGGCGCGGCGATGCTGACGATTCGCTACTTCGCCGGGGCCCGGGCGGCGGCCGGGGGAATCTCCAGCGAAGACGTGGACGCCGCCACGCTCAACGACCTGATCAGCGTGCTGACGGGTCGCCATGGGGAACGGCTGGCGGTGGTTTTGAAGGCGGCGAGTTTTTTGATCGACGGATTGACCAGCCACGATTCGGATGCCGCCCTGCCCGCTCAGGCGACGGTCGACGTTTTGCCGCCGTTTGCCGGTGGGTGATGCGCGCACAACTCGGCGCCGGACTGCTTCTGCGGAACCGGCCCGCGATCGTGTGAGCAGAGGCCGAAGAGCGGAACCCGCGAGCTGCAGAGCGCGAGAGCTGAACAGCGCGGATGTTGAGCGGTGCAAACGTTAAGCGGTGGAGACGTTAGGCGGCCGGGAACTGAGCGACCCAGACGCTGAGCGACCCAGACGCTGAGCGACCCGGGGCTGAGCGACCCGGGGCTTGAGCGAACCCAGACGCTGAGCTGAGCGATCCTAGACGCTGAGCGAACCGGGGTTGAGCGACCCCAGGCGTTGAGCAGCGCGGGAACTGAGACGGCCCGGAAACTGAGCGGCGGGCGGGGCTCGGGTCGCTGTGAAGATCCTGAGGTCTGGGATCGGATTTCGGGTCGCTGCTGGAAGATGGACGGAATGCCGTCCCGGAGGGCGGCCTGGCAGGGAGTGTCGGGTGATCGGGTTCGTCGGGGTTGCGTTGGTCCTTGTTGTGGGGCTGCACCTCTACCTGTGGAAGCGCCTGGTTCGGGACCCGATGCGACCGGGGACGGGGCGGAAAGTCGCCGGCCTTGTCCTGCTCCTGCTGGCGCTGCTCGTTCCGGCGACCCTGATTCTGGTGCGAGGCGGATACGCCAAATGGCTGGCCTGGCCGGGGTACCTCTGGATCGCCCTCATGTTCTATCTGCTGGTCACGCTGATGGTGCTGGAGGTTCCACGGCTGATTGTCCGCCTCGTCTGGTGGGCGCTCGGCCGCCGCGACCAGGAAACGGGCACCCTGCATGCCGCTCACTCGACCGGATTGGACACCGGGAAGGAGAGCGACGAGCAGGCCGACCGGGCCGAGCAGTCGCAGGACGACGATCGGGGGGTCGGGCGGCGGCTGCTGCTGGCCCGGGGCGCCGCGATCTTTGCGGGGCTCACCGCCGCCTCGGTGACCGGCTACGGGGTTCGGACGGCGCTGGGCGGGCCGCGGCTCGACCGGGTGCGGATTCCGCTGGCCAAGTTGCCGCGGGCGATGGACGGCACCCGGCTCGCCGTGGTCTCCGACATTCACCTCGGGCCGCTGACGGGGGCGCGGCACATGGACCGCATCGTCGAGATGATCAACTCGGTCGACGCGGATGTGGTGTGCATCGTCGGGGACATGGTGGACGGCTCGGTCGCCGAGCTCGGGCGGTTCGCGCAGCCGCTCAAGGACATCCGGTCGAAGCAAGGCGCCTACTTCGTCACCGGGAATCACGAGTACTACTCGGGCTTCCAGCAGTGGATCGACGAGGTCGAACAGTTGGGGGTCAAGCCGCTGCGGAACCAGCGGCTGGAGATCGTCACCCGTGGGGGTGCCTTCGACCTGGCCGGCGTGAACGATCTCGGCGGGTCCGGCTTCGGCGACGCGCCGGACTTCGACGCCGCGCTCGGCGACCGGGACACCGCCAAACCCGTCATCCTGATGGCGCACCAGCCGGTTGTCGCCCACGACGCGGCCCGCTACGGCGTCGATCTCCAGGTGTCCGGTCACACCCACGGCGGCCAGATGGCCCCCTTCAACTACCTGGTCAAACTCCAGCAACCGGTGGTTTCCGGATACGGCGAGGTGGACGGCGTGCCGGTGTACGTGACCAACGGCGCCGGCTTCTGGGGGCCACCGGTCCGGGTCGGCGCGCCGCCGCAGGTCACCCTGATCGAGCTGAAGGCGCCCTGAACCCGTCCATCAAGATCCGTAACTGGCTTTGAGCGTGGCGGCGCACGGGGCCGAAAGCCGACGTGACAGGATGCAGCGCGTGCCCTCGGACAGCGAAGGCGACAAGCGCAGCGTGGAGCCCGACCCTGAATACGTCGCGGACCTGCACATCCACTCGCGATTCTCGCGAGCGTGCAGCCGCGATCTGACGCTGCCCAACCTCGCCTGGTGGGCCCGCCGCAAGGGCATCGCGTTGCTCGGCACCGGCGACTTCACCCACCCGGCCTGGTTCGACCACCTCAAGGAAAACCTCGAGCCCGAGGGCAACGGCCTGTTCCGGTACGCCGGCGAGGACGAGGTCGCGAAGAGACTTCCGGGCGAGCTCCGGGCCCAGCCGGCGGCCCGTTTCATGCTCAGCGTCGAGATCTCCACGATCTACAAGCGCGATGACCGTACGCGTAAGGTCCACCACCTCATCTATCTGCCCGACTTCGAGGCGGTGGCCCGGTTCAACACCGCGCTCGGCCGGATCGGCAACCTGACCGCCGACGGCCGCCCGATCCTCGGCCTCGACTCGCGCGACCTGCTGGAGATCGTGCTCGAGTCCAGCCCGGACGGTTACCTGGTCCCGGCTCACATCTGGACGCCCTGGTTCTCCGCGCTCGGCTCCAAGTCGGGGTTCGACGCGATCGCCGACTGCTACGCCGACCTGGCCGAGCACATCACCGCGGTGGAGACCGGCCTCTCCTCGGACCCGGAGATGAACTGGCGCGTCTCCAGCCTCGACCGCTACGCGCTGGTGTCCAATTCGGACGCTCACTCGCCGGCCGCCCTGGCCCGCGAGGCGACGCTCTACACCGGCGAACCCGATTACGCCGCCGTCCGGAACAGCCGGGGGCTCCGGGGCACCATCGAGTTCTTCCCGGAAGAGGGCAAGTATCACGCCGACGGCCACCGCGCCTGCGGCGTCAACTGGGAGCCGCACCGGACCAGGGAGAACGCCGGCCGTTGCCCGGAGTGCGGCAAGCCGCTGACGGTGGGTGTGCTGAGCCGCGTCGAGGATCTGGCCGACCGGCCCGAGGGGAAAGCACGCCCGTACCAAACCGAGCATTTGATCCAGTTGCACGAGATCTTGGGCGAGATCAACGGCGTCGGCCCCAAGTCGAAGACGGTCGACGCCCAGCTCACGCACCTGGTCGCCACGCTCGGCTCGGAGCTGGACATCCTGCGTAAGGTGCCGCTGGACGCGATCGGCCAGGCCGGCGGCGAGAACCTGCGCGAGGCGATCACCCGGCTGCGCGCCGGGCGGGTGCAGCGGATTCCCGGGTACGACGGCGAGTACGGCGTGATCACCCTGTTCGAGCCGGGTGAGCTGCGCGGCAACGCCCCGCAGGTGGAGACGCTGTTCGACATGCCCGCCGCGGTGCCGCAGCCGCGCAAGCCGGAGCCGCCACGGGTGAAGCCGCCCGTACCCAAGGTCAAGGAACCGAAGAAGGAGAAAGCCCCGCCGATCGCGCCACCGCCTTCCCCGCACGAGCCGTTCGAGCCGATGCTCGCCGGCATGGAGGAGGTCGGCACCGGCCTGCTCGACCGGCTCGACGCGATGCAGCGGGTGGCGGCCTCCGCGCCGGGCGGGCCGCTGCTGATCGTGGCCGGTCCGGGCACCGGCAAGACCCGTACGCTCACGCACCGCATCGCCTACCTCTGCGCCGAGCTGGGCGTCTTCCCGGAGCGCTGCCTGGCCATCACGTTCACCCGCCGGGCCGCCGAGGAGCTGCGGGAACGCCTGGACGCGCTGCTCGGCGACCTGGGCGAGGACATCACGGTGGGTACGTTCCACTCGGTCGGCCTGACCATCCTCAAGGAGAACGCCAAGGCGGCCGGCCTGCCCGCGAAGTGGCGGATCGCCGACGACGCCGAGCGCGCCGAGGCCCGGGAGCAGGCCGGCGACGACGATCAGGCGTACCGGAAACTGCTCCGCCAGCAGGATCTGGTCGACCTGGACGACCTGATCTCGCTGCCGGTGAAGCTGCTCGGCGACGAGCCGGCGCTGATGGAGAAATATCGCAAACGCTGGCAGTGGCTGTTCGTGGATGAGTACCAGGACGTCGACGAGCAGCAGTACGAGTTGCTCCGACTGCTCAGCCCGGCCGACGGCAACCTGTGCGCGATCGGCGACCCGGACCAGGCCATCTACAGCTTCCGGGGCGCGGATGTGAAGTATTTCCTGCGCTTCAACGAGGACTTCACCGACGCCCGGCTGGTCCGGTTGACCCGCAACTATCGATCGGCGGCGCCGATCTTGGCCGCGGCGGTGCAGGCGATCGCCCCGTCGACCCTGGTCAGCGGGCGGCGGCTGGACCCGGCCAGGCTGGACCCGGAGTCGCCGCTGGTGGGGCGGTACCACGCCGGCAGCGTGGCCGACGAGGCCGACTTCGTCGTGCGTACCGTCGATGAACTGGTCGGTGGCCTCTCTCACCGATCGCTGGACAGTGGCCGGGTCGACGGCCGGGCGGTCGTACCCGGCACACTGTCCTTTTCGGACATCGCGGTGCTGTATCGGGCCGACGCCCAGTCCGGGCCGATCGTCGACGCCCTGTCCCGGGCGGGCATCCCGGTGCAGAAACGGTCGCACAACCGGCTCCGGGACCGGCCCGGCGTACAGGTGATCGCCCGGGAGTTGCGGCACGCCGACGGCCTCAGCGGTCCGCTGCCGGCCCGGGTCAAGGTCACCGCCCAGCTGCTGGCCCAGCGCTACGCGGCCCCGACGCTCGACGCCGAGCAACTGGCCCCGGACGACATCTGGGCGGCGGCCGAGCTGCTGATGCCGCTGGCCCACCGGATCGGCGACGACCTGCCCCGGTTTTTGCAGGAGATCGCGACCGGGGCCGAGGTCGACGCGCTCGACCCGCGGGCCGAGGCGGTCAACCTGCTGACCCTGCACGCGGCCAAGGGCTTGGAGTTCCCGGTGGTGTTCCTGGTCGGCTGCGAGGACGGGCTGCTGCCCCTGCGCTGGCCGGGCTCGACGCCGGACGAGCAGGAGACGGCCGAGGAACGACGGCTGTTCTTCGTCGGGCTGACCCGGGCCCAGGATCGGCTCTACCTCAGCCATGCCGCCCGCCGGTTCCGGCACGGTTCGGAGCGCGAGCAGTCACCGACGCCGTTCCTCGACGCGATCGACACCGGCCTGTTCGAGCGGCTCGGCGACGCCGTTCCGGCCCGTCCTAAGGATCGCCAGCTGCGCCTCATCTGACCAGGGCCCCGACCTCGCCGGGGAGCAGGGCCCCGACCGCCCCGAGGAGTAACGCCGGCCCGTAGGGGAGCGGGTCTCGCCGAGTGGCCATCACCGCCAGTGCGGCCGGTCCGGCGATCAAGGGCGGCAGGACATTTCCGACGAGTACGCTGTGCCAGCCCCGGACACCGAGGGCGAAGGCGAGCACCGCCGCCAGCTTCACATCCCCGAACCCCATCCCGTCACCGGGCAGCAGAGCCACCACGAAGTAGCAGGTGAACACCACGATGGACGCCTCCGCGCCACGCATCAGCTCGCCCGGGGACCGGCCCAGGACCGGCAGCACCAGGACCACCGCCAGCAGAAACACCAGCGGATCGGGCAACCGGCACGAGCGCAGGTCGGCCCGAGCCAGCAGCACACCGACGGCCAGGGCGGGGAGAAGGAGCATGGCCGAGACCGTAGCGAGAAACGGCGGTGCGGCGTTGGGCCCTGTGGACAACGGCGGTCAGTTACGCGACAGTCCGCCCGAAATGGGGTGCTTGTCGCTCAAGCGTTGCCTGGTCGGCGCGATTCCGGGATCTGCACTACGGAATCTCCACGCTACGGTGGCGTACAGCGACGCCGCGCCCTGGAGGAAACGCTGATGACGCAGAACGGTCCGTACCCCGGCCCGCCGTCGCAGCCGTGGAACCAGGGTTCGTCGGACGAGCCGTACACCGAACCGGCCGATCCTTGGGGCGACAACCCCACCGAGAGCGCCCCGGGCACCGGGTGGAGTCAGCACCCGCCGGCCCCCGACACCGGTTTCTCGACGGTCGGGCCGCAGCCCAACTTCGCGCCACAACCCCAGCCGGCCTGGGGTCACCAGCCCAGTCCGCCGCCACGCAAGCGGAACACCCCGATCGTGGCCCTGGTGATCGTGCTCGGCCTGCTCATCTGTGGCGGTCTCGGCACCACGGCGTGGCTGCTGTCCGCGCGCGGCGACGACGACGCCCGGGGCGACACGGTCGCACCGACCGCTTCGACTACGACCAACAACCAGGTGACCGATCCACAGCCGCGCAGCAGCGAGGACGCCCGGTTCGTCAACAAGGGTCAGTGCGTACGCAACGAGGGCACCCCCGACCAGCCCGCGATGAAGATCGTGGCCTGCGCCAGCGGCACCTTCGAGGTGCTCAAGCGAGTCGACGGCCGGACCACGGGCGAGGCCGACGCCGAGTCCAAGTGCCGGTCGGTGCCGCAGTACACGAAGTGGTACTTCTACGACAGCGAGCTGGACAGCCTTGATTTCGTGCTGTGCTTGAAGGAGCACTAGCCTGCTCTACGGCTCTATAGCGAATTTGCTAGAGATGGCAATACGCCGTCATAAGTCGATCTAAGAAGATCTAGCGATACGGCTAGAGAGCCCGATACTGTGCTACGGCATGGACCCGGTGCGGAACCCGTACGCCCCCGGCGCCGGTCAACGGCCACCCGAACTGGCCGGCCGCGGTCGCGAACTGGACGCCTTCGACGTCGTGCTCGAACGCGTGGCCCGCGGCCGCCCCGAACGCAGTCTCGTCCTGACCGGCCTGCGCGGCGTCGGCAAGACCGTTCTGCTCAACACGCTCCGCTCGGCGGCGATCGGCCGGCTGTGGGGCACCGGCAAGATCGAGGCGCGACCCGACCAGTCGCTGCGCCGCCCGGTCAGCGCCGCCCTGCACATGGCCATCCGCGAGCTCACCCCGCACCACCGCAACCCCGACCGGGTCGACGAGGTGCTGGCCGTGCTCAAGGCGTTCGCGTTGCGGGCCAACCACGCTGACGCCAAGCTGCGGGACCGCTGGTCACCCGGCATCGACGTACCGCCGGCGCGCGGCCGGGCCGACTCCGGCGACATCGAGATCGACCTGGTCGAGCTGTTCACCGACGCCGCCTCGCTGGCCACCGACGTGGGCACCGGCATCGCCCTGTTCATCGACGAGATGCAGGACCTCGGCCCGGCCGACGTCTCCGCGCTCTGCGCCGCCTGCCACGAGCTCTCCCAGCTGGGCGCCCCGCTGATCGTGGTCGGGGCCGGGCTGCCGCACCTGCCCGCCGTGCTCTCCGCGGCCAAGTCGTACTCCGAGCGCCTCTTCCGCTACCAGCGCATCGACCGGCTCGACCGGATCGCCGCCGACCTGGCCCTGTGCGCGCCGGCCGCCCGCGAGGACGTCGAATACGAACCCAAGGCCCTCGACCTGTTGTACGAGAAATCCGGCGGCTACCCCTACTTCGTCCAGGCGTACGGGAAGGCGACCTGGGACCACGCCCCGCAGTCGCCGGTCACCGACTCGGACGTCCGGGTGGCCGCCCCCGAGGCCGAGGTCGAGCTGGCGGTCGGCTTCTTCGGATCCCGGTTCGAACGGGCCACCCCGGCCGAGCGGGAGTACATGCGCGCGATGGCCCAGCTCGGCGGCGAAGCGGCCGACGACATGGACCACGCCGTACCGACCGCGGACATCGCCGCCGCCCTCGGGCGCAGACCGGCCAGTCTGTCTCCTGCCCGCGACGCCCTGATCAAGAAGGGGCTGATCTACTCGGGCGAGCGCGGCACGGTCGCCTTCACGGTCCCACATTTCGGCCGCTACCTACGCACGCAACCGTGATAGGGGCTGTCCTACCGGTCAGCCGAGTGCGAGACGCGGTCCAGAGCGTGGCTGGCGTCGGCCGCGGCGCGCCCTCATCCTGGTTTTGGATGTGAGGTCGCGGGTGCCGTCAACCACGCTCTGGACCACGTCGCAGCGCCGGTTGACCGGTAGGACAGCCCCTATGAGGGTATACAGGGCATCATGAAGCCCGTGCGCACCGTAGCCCGCGTCATGCTTTCGGCGATCTTCGTGTCGAGCGGCATCAAGGTGCTACTCAACCCAGACAGCAAGGCCGAGCCGGCCGGCCGGGTAACCGACCGGGTCGGGCCGTGGCTGGAGAAGATCGACCCGCGCCTGCCCAGCGACACCCGCACACTCGTCCGGATCAAGGCCGGCGCCGACGTGGTCGCCGGGGCGCTCCTGGCCACCGGGCACCTGACCCGCCCGGCCGCCGGCGTACTGGCCGCCACGCTGATCCCGACCACCGTCGCCGGGCACCCGTTCTGGGCCGTGCCCAAGGAGCAGCGTGAAGGCCAGCGCAACCAGTTCCTGAAGAACTTGGCCGTGCTCGGCGGTCTGCTGCTGGCCGCGGCCGACACCGAGGGCCGTCCCGGGCTGGCCTACCGCACCACGCACGCCGTCGACCGCTCGCAGCGGCGGGTCAAGCGAGCAGTGCGTACGGCACGCCGGGAAGCGAAGATCGCCACCGCCTCGGCCGCCGTCGGCCGCAAGCTCGGGTGACCATCCCGCCCCGGCGGCGTTGAACGCTTCGGGGCTGCTCTACGCCCCGGCGTCGAACCGGGGGTGCCATGCGGGCGGTGCGAGTGCGCGGGTTGCGGCCCACGCGATGGTCCATCATGGTCACTCTGGGTGCGGCGGGCACGCTGGTCGCGGTCACGATCATGATCCGGGGGTACGCGCTGAGCGGCCTCGCGGTCGACCGTGGGGCGATCCGGAGCTGGCTGACCGGCGACGGACTGTACGCCTACCACGAACCGGGCACCCTGCTCGGCTCGGCGATCTCGCCGCCGGGCGCGTTCGCACTGACCCCGCTCGCCCTGCTGCCCCTGCCGGTCGGCGGATGGGTGCTGGCGCTGGCCGGGCTGGCCGCGCTCACCCTGGCCATGGTGGCGCTGGTCGGGCCGATCGCGCGGCGGCACGGACGGCCCGCGTACCCCATCGTGGTTGTCGTGGTCCTGCTCGCCTTGGCCACCGAACCGGTCCGCGCCGCGCTCGGCCTCGGCCGCTGGGATCTGGTGCTGTTCGGACTGGTCGTGGCCGACCTGATCGCGCTGCGCCGCAGTGCGTGGGCGCGCAGCCGGGAGCTCTGGTGGCCGCGCCGCGCCACCTCGGCGCCGCGGGGCCCGCTCGGCCGCGTCTGGGCCACCGGCTCGTGGGCCGGCGTGGGCATCGGGCTGGCGACCGCGCTGGCCGTCAGTCCCGGGCTGTTCATCCTCTACTTGGCGCTGACCCGGCGCTGGCGGGCGGCGCTGACCGCGCTGGGCACCGCCGCGACCTTGGCGGCGGCCGCGCTTCTGGTGGCGCCGAGCGAAACGGCGGCGTGGTTCGGCGAGGTCCTGTGGCGCCTCGACCGCACCGGCGGCGTCGAGCGGATCGGCAACCAGTCCCTGGCCGGGGTGCTGGCGCGGCTGTACAACTCGGCCACCACGCCGCTGCTGCTCTGGGCGTCGTTCGCGCTGCTGCTGGTGGCCGTCGGGTTCATCCGGGCCCGGGCCGCGCATCGCGAGGGCGACGAGATCACGGCGTTCACCCTGGTCGGAGTGACCGGGGCGGTGGTCGGGCCGGTGACACTGCCGAACGAGCTGATCTGGGTCCTGCCCGGGGTGCTGCTGATGGTGGCGGCCGGGGTGCGGGAACGCTGGGCGGCGGTGCGGCCCCGGCCCGGGCTGGGCGGGCGGTATCCCGGGCTGGGCTGGTTCGTCGCGGCCGGCGCTGGTTACCTGCTGTTCCTGTTCGCTCCGATGTGGACCAGCGGGGACGTGCTGGTGCGCAACGCGTACGCCATCGCCCTGATCGTGATGGTCAACGCCCTGCCGTGGAGCTCCGGGGCGGCGCCGGCCTTCCCGATCGACCGCTGGACGGACAAACGCCGCAGCCTCCGCACCTGATCACCCGCCTCGCCTCCGCCACCCCGCGCGCACGCGCCCCTTGCCCCGCGCTTGTAACCCCGCGCGTCGCCCCCAACGCGACACGTCCCTCGCCCCTCGCCGGGCGTCGGCGGGATCGTTACGGGCAGTTGACCCACTCGTCGGTGCCGTCGGTGAAGACCTGGCGCTTCCAGATGGGCAGGCGCGCCTTGGCCTCGTCGACCAGGCGGGCGCAGGCGGCGAAGGCAGCCGCCCGATGGGCCGTGCTGACCGCCGCGACCAGGGCTACGTCGCCGATCGCGAGAGTGCCGACGCGGTGCGAGACGGCCACCGCGAAGACCTGTGGGTCGGCTGCGATCTCGGCTGCCACCTCGCGGAGGACGGCCTCGGCGGTGGGGTGCCCCTCGTATTCGAGCAGCGTCACGCCCCGCCCATGATCATGGTCGCGCACAACGCCCTGGAACGAGACCACCGCGCCGGCCCGCGGGTCGGCCACCGCGGCCTCGTGCGCGGCGAGGTCGAGCGGCACGTCACTGACCTGGACCATCGGCTCCCGCCGGACGTGGGCAGCACCCGGCGGCGTGCTCGCGCCGCTGGGCGGGCCGGCCGGGGTTGGTGACATTTCGGTCATCGGCGTTCGCCGGACAGGAGGGGCAACGGGAGGAAGGGCAGTTCGTCACCGGCGGTGGCTTGGGTGCCGGGGGCGACCAGCAGGAAACCGTGGGCGTTAGCCAGGCCTCGGAGCATCGCCGAGCCGACGTGGCCGACCGGGGTGGCTTCGCGGCCGTCGGGGGTGAGGCGGGCCAGGGCCAGGTGGGTGTCGTTGCCGCGGCCACGCACCGGAGCCGTGGTGACCACCCTCGGCAGGATCGGCGCGGGGCGGCCGGCCAGCCCGTCGAGCAGCGGCTGGACCAGCGTGACCAGGGCGATCACCGCGGACTGGGGGTTGCCGGGCAGGCCGGCCAGGAAACGGTCGCGCGGGCCGGGCAGGCGGGCGAGCAGCATCGGGAAGCCGGGGCGGACGGCGACGGTGTTCACGACGTACTCGGCGCCGAGCTCGGCCAGCGCCGGATGCAGGTGGTCGACGGGGCCGTGCATGGTGCCGCCGGTGGTGCAGACCAGGTCGGCCCGCTCGAACGCGGTGCGGATGGCCGTCACGTGGGCGTCCAGGGTGTCCTCGACCGGGCCGGTCACGTCGGCCTCGGTGATGTCGGCGCCGCCGCGGCGCAGCCAGCCGGGCATCTGCGGGCCGAGCGAGTCGCGGACCCGGCCGTCGCCGGGCGGGCCGCTGGTGAGCAGCTCGTCGCCGAAGATCCGGAGCGCCGCCCGGGTGCGCGCGGTGACCGTCAGGGTCTCGTACCCGCAGGTGGCCGCGACACCGATCACGGCCGGGTCGACCGACGTGCCGATCGGTAGGAGTTCCTCGCCCTTGGTCGCCTCCTCGCCGGGCAGGCGCCACTCGGGCGTGGTCCGCGGCGCCCCCTCGACCAGACCGGCTGCGTCCCGGGTGGACTCCTCGACACGGATCAGTGCCTCGGCGCCGGCCGGGACCATTGCCCCGGTGGCGATCTCGACGCAGGTGCCGGCTTCGGTCAGCGGCGCGGGGGTGCTGCCGGCCAGCACGCGGCCGACCGGCCGCCACGGCGCGGGACCGCGCACGGCCCAGCCGTCGATGCTGGAGGTGGGGAAGGCGGGCAGGTCGGTGAGGGCGAGCAGAGGTTCGGCGAGGGTACGACCGTCCGCCGCGCCCAGCGGAACGATCTCGGCCGGCCCGGCCGCCGCGCGACCCGCCTCGTAGGCCAGCCGCCGAGCGGTAGCCCAATCCACAGCGCTCACACCCACGACCCTATCGCCTCCGCGAACCCCGCCGGTCGACTGTATGCGATCACCGACCCCGAGACCTTCCCGCCCGCACCCGCCCGCACGGTTTGTGCCCGCGGCGGAGGTCGCTCTCGCGGTGGGGAGCACTCACGGGCCGCCATCAGCGGGGCCGCCCTCACGGTGGGGAGGAGGCCGCGGAATCAATACCGCCGCCCTCGTGGCGGGCGGCACCCCCGGCGTGCGAACCGCCGCCCTCGTGGTGGGGCGCGCTCGCGGGATGGGAGCCGCCGGGAGCGTGGTCGCCGCCGCGGATCTGGTCGACCGTGTGGGCCAGGATCGGGCCGAGGACCGCGAGACCGTCCTTGGCACCGCCGGTCGAGCCGGGCAGGTTGACGATCAGCGTGCGCCCGGACACCCCGGCCAGCCCCCGGGACAGGGCCGCCGCGGGCACCTTGTCGCGGCTGTGCGCGCGAATCGCCTCGGCGATGCCGGGGATCTCGAAGTCGAGGACGCCGCGGGTCGCCTCGGGGGTGCGGTCGGTCGGTGTGACCCCGGTGCCGCCGCTGGTCAGGACCACGTCGACGCCGTCGGCGACGGCTGCGCGCAATGCCTCGGCGACGGGGGCGCCGTCGGGCACGACGACCGGCTCGCCGGGGACCTCGCAGCCGAGGTCGCGCAGGCCGGCCACGAGCAGGGGACCGCTGGTGTCGGCGTAGACGCCGGCCGCCGCCCGGTTGGAGGCGACGATCACCCGGGCCCTCACGGCCGGTGCTCCGGGCGTACCCACTCACCGGTTTTGCCGCCCTCTTTGCGCAGCACCCGCACCGCCTCGATGCTGGCCGCGGGGTCGACCGCCTTGACCATGTCGATCAGGGTGAGTCCGGCGACGGCGACCGCGGTCAGCGCCTCCATCTCGACGCCGGTGCGGTCGGTGGTCTTGGTAGCCGCGGTGATGGCCACGCCGTCGTCGGTGAGCTCGAGGTCGACGGTCACGCCGGTCAACCCGATCGGATGGCAGAGCGGGATGAGGTCGGGGGTCCGTTTGGCGCCCATGATCCCGGCGATCCGGGCCACGGCCAGTGCGTCCCCCTTGGGCAGGCCGTCCCCGCGGAGCAGGGCGATCACCTCGGGGGTGGTGACGAGACGGCCGGCCGCGACCGCGCGCCGGGCACTCACCGCCTTGGCGGACACGTCGACCATGCGGGCCGCACCGGTCTCGTCAACGTGAGTCAGCAGGGATTCGTCGGGCATAACGGGAGTTTATCGACCGGCGGGGGGAATCTGATTCGCATATCCAGCCGGGAGGCCGCACAATTCCACTACGGCAAATAGCGGCACCTCTCCGCTGGTCAGCGGCGTGCCGGTCCGTTGATAACTACACATCAGTGGATATTGATTGTCAATCCTTTGGGTTAGCGGAAAAACACTGTCCGCTATTCGGATACTCCTGCCTAAAACGACCCTCTACATTGCCCTGAGTTCTTGATTCAGCGCATTCCGTGACGCCAAGGCGAGGGATTCTCGCGTTCTGCGCATACCGACATGAATGCCTACCAAAGCCTCACCGGATCACATAACGTTCCCTGTGTCGCGACACGGTCTCATCAACAAGCGTTCCGGCGGAGCTCGCGAAGGCTCACCGGAACCGCCAGGGGGTTAGGAGTAGCGCCATGCGCGGTATCGAGTGGGGCTGAGATAGATGACCGGAGGCCACCCACCGCAATACCCTGATGACGGATCGGATCGTTTCTCCGATCTGCCGCGGAGGAGGCCCGTGACCCGCAAGACAGGCTTCAACGACGACGTAGCTGACAAGCGGCTCTCGCTGCTGGTCAGCTTCGTCGTCGTTGCAGGCGGGGTCGCCGTGCTGTCGGCGCTGGTGGCGGCCTGGTCCGCGCCGCGACCATCGGTTATGGTCTCGGCCGGCATCATCTGTGCGATCGCGGTCGGCAGTCGCACCCAGTGGCGGGTACGCATCCGCTCACACACCCGCGGCATCTCCTGGCCCGAGGTCGGCGTACTCATCGGCCTGGCCGTCCTCTCACCGCCCTGGCTCATCCTCTGCACCTGCGCCGCGGTGGCGATGGCCAAGCTGACCACCGGGCTGGCGCCGCAGAAGGCACTGTTCGGCGTGGCCAAGGACGTGCTCGCCGCGGCCGTTGCCGGCCTGGTCTACTCGCTCTTCCCGCTGACGCCGAACGCCGATCACCCGGTGCTGCAGGTCGGCGCGCTGGCCACCGCCGCGCTGGCGATGTGGGTGGTCGACGAGTCGCTCGGCAACCCGGTCATCGCGCTGGCCATGCGGGTCAGCCTGTGGACGTCGCTCCGCACCGACTGGGACATGCGAGTTCTCGGTACGGTCGCCCGCTACGCCGTGGCCACGCTGGTGGTCGGCATCCTCTCGCTCGGCGGCGACGCCCGTCTCCTGCTGCTGGTGCTGCCGATCGTGGTGTGCGTACACCTCTGGCAGACCGCACAGGTCCGCAACCGCGAGGAACGACAGTCCTGGCAGCGCCTCGCCGAGACCACCGACGAGCTCAATGTGGTCGATCTCACCGCCGTGCTGGAGGCGGCGGTGACCCGGTCGGCCCAGCTGTTCTCGGTCGACGAGGTGGACATCGAGCTCAGCGACGGCGAGTCGCCGCGGCTGGTCCGGGGCACCACCGAGGGCGTGGTCTACGACGGGCCGCCCGCGGACGCGCCGGGCCGGGACGGCGCCGAGATCACCCGCCAGCTGGCCGGTCACATCGAGAGCAACCCGGTCGGCGAGCTGCGGCTGCGGGTGAACCGGTCGATCAGTCTGACGCCGTCGGAGACGTACAAGCTCAAGACCTTCGCCTCCGCTCTATATACGGCCATCCGCAACGCCACCGCGTACGCCGAGCTGGAACGGATGTCGCGGGAGTACGCCTACGACGCCGCCCACGACCCGCTGACCGGCCTGGCCAACCGCCGCGAGCTGCTCGACCAGGCCGGCCGGATGTTCACCGAGCGCCCCGACGAGGGCATGCTGGCCCTGCTGCTGATCGACCTCAACCACTTCAAAGAAGTCAACGACACGCTCGGGCACGCCGCCGGCGACGAGGTCCTGCGCGAGGTGGCGGTCCGGCTGCAGGACGCCGCGCGCCCCGCCGACCTGGTGGCCCGGCTCGGCGGCGACGAGTTCGCCGTACTCCTCACCGGTCTGCCCTCGCCGGCCATGGCCCGGCACCGGGCCGACAGCCTGCTCGCCGCCTTCGACCGCACCATCGACGTGGACGGCATGCGGCTGACCGTGGAGGCGTGCGGCGGCATCGCCCTGGCCCCGGGCAGCGGCGGCGTCACCGAGCTGCTGCGCCGCGCCGATGTGGCCATGTACCAGGCGAAACGTTCGGGCCAGCGAACCGTCGACTACGCGCACTCACGAGACACCGCCGACGTCGGCCGGCTGATGCTGGGCGGCGAGGTCCGCCGGGCGGTGGCCGAGCTGGAGTTCTCGGTCGACTTCCAGCCGATCGTCGACCTGGGCAGTGGCGAGGTGGTGGCGGCCGAGGCGCTGGCCCGCTGGCATCACCCCGAGCACGGCGACCTGACCCCGGTGCAGTTCCTGGAGACCATCGAGCGGTCCGGGCAGCTGCCCGCGTTCGCCGACGCGGTCCTCGAGCAGTCGCTGTCGGCCGCCGACACGTGGCGCGAGGCCGGTTTCGACATCCCGGTCGCGGTCAACGTGTCGCCGCGCAGCCTGCTCGACCCCGACTTTCCCAAGGCGGTCCGGTCCCGGCTCGGCAGCCACGGCGTACCGTCCGACCGGCTGGTGCTCGAACTGGCCGAAACCTTGACCATCAGTCAGCTCGAGGTGGTCGAGCGGGCGCTGGCCGAGTTGCGGGCGGCCGGCGTCCGCCTGGTGCTCGACGACTTCGGCGCCGGTGTGTCGCCACTGTCCGTGCTCTCCCGGATTCCTCTGCACCAGTTGAAGATCGGGCGCGAGTTCGTGGCCGCGGTGGAGACGTCCGACGAGGCCGCGGCGGTCATCCGGTCGACAGTGGACCTGGCCCGCAGCCTGCACCTGACGGTCATCGCCGACGGTGTCGAGAGTGAGCCGCAACGCGCCGCGCTGTGGGAGCTGGGCTGCGTGGCCGGCCAGGGGCATCTGTTCGCCCGGCCGATGCGCGGCCGCCGGATACTGGCGGCCCTGCAGCGTGGCACCGGCGGCCGGCCCGGCGTGCTGGCCGGGGCGCTGCACGACGCCGGCAGCGTGGTCCGGTTGCCGCGCCGCCGGCCACCCGGGCCGCACCGGTCGTCTCTGCCACACTTGCCTGCGTGATCACCCGACTGCTCGCCCGGGCCGACGCGGCCGCGGGCGGGCGGGCCCTGGACGCCGCCCTGTACGCCCTGTCGGGCGCGTTCGCCCTGTTCACAGCACTCGCGTCGACCCTGCTGCCGCATCGGGCGTGGGGTTCGGTGGCGGCCTGGGGTTACCTGGCGGCACTACTCCTGGTGCCCTTCGTCAACCGGCTGCTGCTGACCTGGGCCACCTTCGCCGCCGTGTCGCTGCTGCCGCTGGTCGTCCAGGCCGTGCAACGCGCCGGTGGGCGGCTGGATCGAGCGCAGGAGGAGGTCGTGGTCGTCGAGGAGATGGGCCGGCATCTGGCGTCGACCGGGTCGCCCTATCTGAGCCGGGCCGGCATCGCCGCGCTGCCGGCGTCGGAGCAGCTCGGCGGCTATCACCCCTATCAGCCCGGGATGGCGGTGTTCGGGCTGCCCCGGGCGTGGCTGGGCGATCACTGGTTCACCGACTCGCGGGTGTGGTTCGCCGTGGTGATGGTCGCGGCCGTGGCCTGGGCGGCGTCGACGGTGCGGGCGGTGCAGGCCGCCACGGTGTTTCCGGTCTGCGCCCTCACCCTGGCCACCGGCGGCGACGACCTGCCCGTACTCGCGCTCTGCCTGCTGGCTCTGGCCTTCTGCGCCCGGAACCGGTTCGGGGCGGCGGGACTCGCGGTCGGGGCGGCCGCGGCCATGAAACCTTTCGCCTTCCCGGTGGTCGGCGTCCTGCTGGTGCTGGCCGTCGTGAACGGACAGTGGCGCCGCTACCTGCCCGGGGCGATCGGCCTGCCCGTGATCACGCTGCTGCCGGCGCTGCTGGTCGACGCGGACGCGTACCTGGAGAACGTGATCCGCTTCCCCACCGGCCACGGCCTGGTGACGAGCCCGGCGCAGTCTCCGTTCCCCGGCTACCTGATCGCCACCTCGGTGCCGGGCGGCCGCTACGTCGCCCTGGGCCTGCTCGTCCTGGCCGGGCTGACGATCGCCGCGCTGCTGCTGCGCCGTCCACCGCGCACGGCCGCGGCGGCCGCCCTCTTCTGCGGTTACGGCCTACTGACCGCGATCCTGCTGATGCCGACCACCCGATTCGGTTACCTGCTGTACCCGGTGGCCCTGCTCGTCTGGGCGGCGGAACTCAGCAGACCCACAGGAACAACGGCCCCGCGAAGTGACACGGCCTTGTACCGTCAGTGAATGCAGATGACCTGTCCCAAGTGTCATGGCGAGATGCGGACGTACGAGCGCAGCGGCGTCACCATCGACCAGTGCACGGAATGCCGCGGCATCTTCCTCGACCGCGGTGAACTGGAGAAACTCTTCGAGGCCGAGGCGAACTGGAACCGTCAGAACGCCGGCGCCCCGCCGTCCGCCCCGCCCCGGCCGCAGCAGGCCCCGGCGCCGGGTGGCGCATACAGCCCGCCGCCCCCGCCGCCCGCCCACGGTGGCGGATACGCGCCGCCCCCGCCCGTTCCCGGTTACCCGCCGGCGCCCGCGCCCGGCTACGGCCAGCCCGCCTACGGCCACGCGGCCCACGGCGGCTACCACGGCCACTACCGGCAGCACGGCGGCCACCACGGCCACTACCGCCGCCGGAAGGGCTTCCTCGGCGAGCTGTTCGACTGATGCATATTTGTGCTCAGAGCGCTCTGAGCACAAATATGCATCACCACGTGCCGTCGTCCTGGACCCGGGCGGCGGGACCGTCACCCATCACGAGGTCAGTCATCGCCTCGTCGACGGTCTCGCCGAGCAGCCACTCACCGCCCTGGTCCAGGGCGAAGACCCGGCCACGTTCGTCCACCGCGAGGATCGAGTCGCCGTCCTCCTCGGTGCCGAACGGGAACAGCGGCACCCCGATGACCTCGGCGAAGTCGGCCAGTACGGGCGCGGTGTGCAACGCGATGCGCATGTCGAACTGGTAGAGCCGCACGCGGTGGCGTACCCCCGGCATGCGTCTCTTGGCCACCATCACCGGGAAGTCCACGAGCAGGCCGCGCGCCGCCGGGAACGCCTGATGCCCGTGCTGCCGCGCCATCGTGATCTTCTGATCGGCCAGCGCCTCCCGGCCGATCCGGCCGATCAGCGGCTTCCACCCGCAGCCGGCCAGGCGCCGCGCCACCTCGTCGGGAAAGCGCTCGGGCTCGGCCGGCTCGTCGTCATACCAGGGCGGGCCCCACACCGGCACGTCGTCCCAGGAGGTGACGCCGAAGCCGGCCAGCCCGGTCGCGCACGTGTCGCAGGGGACCGCGCGGGCGCCGGCCAGCGGATCACCGGGCTCGCGGACATAGAAGGCCTCGAACACCGACCCCCGCAGAACCTCGCGCGCGGACTCCAGCGTGAGCGGCTCGGACCGGGCCCGCTCGGCCTCGTGCAGCGCGTCCGACAACACGATCAGCTCGGCGTGGCGCTCACAGCCGCGGACCAACTCGCCGTGCGGCGCCGCGGCCCGGAACATGCCGTCGATCAACAGATGGTGGTTGATCCGCTGGTCACCCTTGGCGCCACGGGCGCGGAAGACGCGGCCGTCCACGGTCAGGTGGGCGGCGGTGGTCGGGCTGTACCGGCGGCGCACCCCGCGCAGCAGTTCGACCGACGGGTCGACCGTGCGGCGCTGGGCCGACAGGTCTGGATGCCGCTCGCGGTAGAGCTGGGCCACGGTTTCCACGGGCACCGCCGGCCAGGTGGTCACCAGGCCGAGTTCACGATCGATGACGGTACGCCCGCCGTCACCCGGCTCGGCCGTGTCGGTGCCGGGGCGGCGCGTCCACACCACGTACCCGAGATCGAACTCTGACACGACGGGCGTGCACTCGTACCCACGCCTCTCGCTCTCGAGCCGCGCCCAGCCGGCAGCGATCTCCTCGGCCTGAGCCAACGTGATCATGGAGCTCCTCCCGGGCGGTGTTCGCGCTGTGAAATTACCGGACCACGCAAGGTTGCGCGGGGCGGTACTGTGCGAACCCAGAATTCGCTCTGCGGCAGGGGAGGGCCGGGTGGCGGACACCGCTGACCGGGACGCCAACCAGGCGTTGCGGGCACGCTTCGAAGAGGTCTCCGGACAGGTCCGTCAGGTCCGGTCGGGCCTTGCTGACCTGCAGAAACGCTTAGCCGAGGTCCGGGTCAGCGTGACTTCACGGGACGGCCAGGTGACGGCCACGGTCGATTCCCGGGGGCATCTGGCCGATCTCGAGCTGCGCAAGAATCCATCGGCGTCGCTGATTGTCTCGACCGTACGGGCGGCGGCCGCGTCCGCCCAGCGTCAGGTTCGCGACATGATGGCCGAGGTGTTTCCGCCGACCTCCCGCGCCGTGAAATACCTGGACGACGGCGACCTGCCATCCCTGGTGCGCGATCCGGATGAGTGATCACGTCGAACTGGACCGGGCCGTTGCTCGGTCGGGCGCCGACGCGCTCTTCGCCGCCGGCGAGGCGCTGGGTGAGCTGCTGGCCGGCACGCGCACCACGCTGCTGCCGGCGTCCGGTGCGCATCCGTGGGGTAACGACGAGATCGGGCACGCTTTCGACGCCGGTTACCGGCCGGCCGAGCAGGACGTGCTGGCCGCCTTCGAGGCCACAGCGCGGCAGGTGCGCACGCTGGGCGAGCAGGTGCGGGCCGTCGTGGCCGAGCTGCGGACCACAGATCAAGACGCCGGGGTACGGGTGGAGCACGCGTACGAGGACCCGGCGTGAGCGTGCTGCCCAGCCCGATCCCGCATCCGCTCGAGTACACCCCGTGGGACCTGCCCGGCTGGGCCTACGAAGCACTCGAATGGGTGGTGGGCTTCGACTGGCCTTCCGGGAACGAGGCCGCCACCTGGGATGTCGCCGACCAGTGGTACGCGCTGGCTACCGCGCTGACCGCCCCGCGCGACGACGCCGCGGCCGCCGCCACGACCATCCGGGCCGGCTACTCCGGGGCGGGCGCGGACGCGTTCGAGGAGGCCTGGGCGGGCGTACCCCTCGAATCCTTGATCGAAGTCGCCCAGGAACTCGGCCAGATGGTCGAGGAATGCGGCTGCGACATCGAAGGCGCCAAGATCGAGGCGTGGATCGAGCTCGGCCTCTTCGTGATCGAGCTGATCGGCATGGCGATCGCGGTCGCGGCCACCCTGGGCACCGCCTCGCCCGCGGCCGGCGGCCTGATCGCCGCCACCCGCGTCATCATCCAGCAGATCTTCAAGCGGCTGGTCGAGCAACTCGGCCGAAAAGCGTTGCGGCAGGCCGGATCCCGGGCGATCAAGCAGTTGTCGACCCGGGCCGGGCGGATGGCGCTGGCCCGCGGGGCGCTGCGGGAGGGCCTGGAGGAGGCGCGGGAGGAATTCGCAACCAATGCGCTGATCCAGGGCTATCAGAACGTGACCGGGCGCCGGGACGGGGTGGATGCCGCTGACCTGGGGTTGTCGACGGCGGCCGGGTTCGGGGGCGGGTTCGCGGCCGGTGGGTCGCAGGTCGGGGCCGGCCATCATGGGTCGCATGGGGTGTTTCGCGGTGCGGCCGGGGAGGTGCTGGCCGAGTTCGGCGGGGCGGCGGTGACCGGCGACCTGCCGGACCTCGAAGGAGTCGCCAAGTCGGCTTCGTCCGGCGGCGTCGGTTCAGCGATGTCCGGCGTTCACAACGTGTCCATTCCCGACACATCGGCGCTGTCGTTATCGTCACCCCTGCCCAGCGGCGACCTGTCGTCCCTCTCCGGCGCCATTCCCCCCGCGTCCCCACCTTCCACCCCGGCGCCTTCTTCCACCCCCCACCATCCCTCTTCCTCTCCCGACCACGCGCCGTCCTCGGCCGATGGCGCTCCCCATCACGCTTCCGAGCCGACGTCTTCACCCAGCCGTTCTGTCCTCCACGATCTGGGTTCCCCGTCCCTGACGACGACGGCCGCCTCGACGCCGCCCCCGCTCCCCGACCACACTCCGCCGCCGTCCGCGCCCAATCCAGCGTCCCCAACCACACCCACCAGCGCGTTCTCCCCATCACCCACTCCTGCCGCCCCGCCCGGCGTGACCTCCCCCGCCTCACCCCCTTCCACCACACCGCCCGCCTCATCCCCCTCTCCCGCCTCGACTCCCGCTCCTGCTTCATCCCCCTCTCCCGCCTCATCCCCCTCTCCCCCCTCGACTCCCTCTCCCGCCTCGACTCCCGCTCCCGCTTCATCGCCTTCTCCCGCCGCAACTCCCGCTCGGCCGGTGCCCGACCCGACCGGCACAGTGCCGTCCAACATGGACCGGCCGGGCGGTCGCCCCAACCCTGGCCAGACTCCCTACCAGGAACTTCCTCTCGGCCACCGAGCACCCGGGAGCACCCACGCTCCGCCACGCGATCTCCCAGCCGCACCTGCGCGGACGGCTCCCTCACCGGACTCCGGCCGCCCCCACTCGGACCTGGACCTGATCGCGGCAGCGCTCGGCCCCGGCGCTCCGGCCGCTCCGCCCCGGCCGCCGACCCCCGCGCGCCCACCGGCGGATCAGCAGCAGATCGACGCGTACGTCGGATATCTGAACCATTCCCGGACAGCCTTCGAGTCCGACCGCCGCGACCGCGACGCCCGCGCCTTGAACGACGAGTCGGCCGACTGGGCGACGTCCGCCGGCCGCCTCACGACCCAGGCCGCGGACGCGCGTTCGCAGGGCTTCTCGTTGCGCGCCGACCAGCTGAGCACCGCCGCGCGGCAGGCCGAGTCCCGCGCCGGCATCCTGTCCGCCCAGGCCGACCTGATGGCCGCGGGTTTCGTCCGGCCGCCGCGCACCGAGGTGGAGTTCGACGCCTGGACCCGCCTCAACGACGACGTCGGCACCTTGGCCTCCGGCGGCGTCGACACCGACGACCGTTCCCGCGTCACCGACGACGAGGTGCCGGCCCCCGTGGAGCGAAGCCGGCGCTACGACGAGCCCGGCGGATTGCGGCGCCCGTTGGCCGTACATCAAAGGGAACTGGAGCAGGCCGTCCCGAAGGACCACAACGGCCGCCCCGTCCGCAACCCCGACCCCCGCGAAGGCGTCTGGTTCACCTTGGCCAACGACGGCGGCCCCACCGCCGACGCCACCCGAGGCATCAACTGCGTAGACGGCGTCCTATCCCTTTTCGACACTTACGTACACGGCCGCCCGAGGGTTTCGGCCCCCCGAACCTTCGACTCGTACGCCCAGGGCGACCCCACCAGACCCTTGAACCCCGAGCGGTCCGGCCGGGCCCGCATAGAGTCAACCGCCCAGGGCTCTTTCGTATCGTTGACCCAGCCCGCCCAGGACCCAAAGCGGTCCGTCCCTCAGGCCTTCACAAACTTGTCCCGCCAGCTA
Source organism: Actinoplanes sp. NPDC049265 (assembly GCF_043197135.1). NCBI lineage: Bacteria > Bacillati > Actinomycetota > Actinomycetes > Micromonosporales > Micromonosporaceae > Actinoplanes > Actinoplanes sp. NPDC049265. Next base: position 97,646 of record NZ_JBICSP010000010.1, read on the forward strand.
CTTTCTTTGGAGCATGGCGCTTTCGCCTTCATCATCACCCAGTCCGAGTCCGGCGACACCCATGCCTGGTCCGCCATAAACCACGGCGGCACAATCCTCTACCTGGACCCCCAAACCGGCCTCCAATCCGAGGACACCCCGCTCTACACCCACTCCGGCCACCCCAACCCGTCCAATGTGGTCTCGGTGAGCGCCCTCCTGACCAACCCCAACGGCGAGTACTCAACAATCCCGGCCCACCTTTCCCCCACCCCAGCCCACCTCCCCGACCCCACCGGCAGTTCACCGCACGACGATCGAAACTCCAACGTGGCGCGGAATTTGGAACACGAGGCTTTTGCCTCACTGAGCGAGGAGTTGCGAAACCGCCTGGTTGCTGACAACGCGAGATGTCAAGCAATGGCGGATCGAATCATGCCGGACCTGGAAAGGATCGCGGCCGACCTCAATCCAAGCGGTGCGGAAGACGGCGCTCGACTCGTGGGAACCGAGTACCGGGCAAAGACGGTCGAATCCATCGCACGCACCATGGCTCCGGAATCGAAGACTCAAAATTTTGACTTCAACCGGTTCATGGCGGGCACAAAGGACCGCGTCAGGTTTTCGATTCAGCTGTCCGAGCATCGATATGTCGAGAATGTCGCAGCCACGCTGGATGCTCTGACCGAGCAGGGCTATACCGTAAAGCGCAAGGTCAACTTCTGGGGGTCGGGCGGCCGTCACAATGGCCTCAACGTCACGGTAGCGGACGTTGATGGGGCCTTGTTCGAGCTCCAGTTCCCCACCGCACTGTCGTACGAGATCGGCAAGTTGACGCACAAGTATTACGAGGATCTACGGCTACCGAGCGTGCGATTCACCAAGCGCCTCAAAGCATTCTTGCAGATACTCAAGGTTAACAAGGAAAAGCACATCGATAATCATCAGCCGGCTGGAGTGGACCGACTGAATCCTAACAAGAACCCGAATACGTCCTTTGACGCGTGGCTTGGCGAGAACGCCGAGGCATGGCATCTTTACGAGTCCAAGCTTGCACAGCAGGGACGAACGGTCGAGGGCCTTCTGGCTTTGTACGGCCTCACCCGCGATGAGGTTTTCGGACAAGGGAGGCCCAATGGTTGACGACGCAGGTTTCGTCTATCTCGCAGTCAAGGAGAGTGACGTCTCCGACCGGCCGTCCAGCTTGATTGCCCACCTGATCACGCTCAACGGCCCAGTGCAGGCAGTGGTCTGGAACGTCCAGTCGAAGACTTGGACGTTCGATCCATCGACCGCGGCGGCCTTTCTCTACGACTTCGACTTCTTCGATAAGCGATTCAAGGTCGACCGAACACAAGCCGAGCACGTAGCCCGAAGTGACCTTCAGACCGAACTGCCGTCAGAAGATGCCCTCCGAGCGATCTGCAGCGCCGGGCTCGCTGCCTGGATGGAGAAGGAAGACCTCAGCGCGGAGTTCGAGGATGACGACGACGCTTGGGACGTCGACAGCGATTCCTGACCGGCGCTGAGATCGCTCCGGATGGCGCAGCTAGACGACGGCCATGTCGACGAAGCGGGACAAGTGGAGTTGGGCGGCGACGGTGACTGTGTCGGTGGGGCCGTTTCGGTGTTTGGCGACGATGAAGTCGGCCTCGCCGGCCCGGGGGGACTCCTTGTCGTAATAGTCGTCGCGGTGGAGGAGGATTACGACGTCGGCGTCCTGTTCGATGGAGCCTGACTCTCGGAGGTCGGAGAGCTGGGGGCGCTTGTCGGTGCGTTGTTCGGGGCCACGGTTTAGCTGGCTGACCGCGATCACAGGGCACTCGACCTCTTTGGCCAGGAGCTTCAGGCCTCGGGAGAGGTCGGCGACCTCCTGCTGGCGGCTCTCGGTGCGCTTCGGGCTGGTCATCAGCTGGAGATAGTCGACGACGATCAATTTTAGGTCGTGGCGCTGCTTGAGGCGCCTTGCCTTGGCTCGGATCTCCATCAGGTTCATGCTCGGGGTGTCGTCGACGAAGATGGGGGCCTCGCTGATCTCGCCCATGCGGCGGGCCAGCTTGGTCCAGTCGTCGTCGGAGAGCTGGCCGGAACGCAGCACGTGCAGGGGCACGCGGGCCTCGGCCGACAGCAGACGCATGACGATCTCGATCTTGCTCATTTCCAGGCTGAAGATGGCGCTGGCGCAGTTGGCGCGGATGGCCGCGTTGCGGGCGAAGTCCATGCTCGCGGTCGACTTACCGAGACCGGGGCGGCCGGCCACGATGATCAGCTGGCCTGGGTGCAGCCCGCTGAGCAGGCGATCGAGATCGGAGAAACCGGTCGGTACGCCGGTCATCATGCCGTTGGTGGCCCCGACCGCCTCGATCTCGTCGAGGGTCGGCTGCAGCATGTCGGCGAGCACCGCGAAGTCTTCGCTGACCCGCTTCTCGGTGACGTCGTACACCGCCTGCTGAGCCAGGTCGACCACGTCGTCGACGTCGCGTCCGCCCATGCCGCCGGTCCCGTACCCCAGCTGGACGATCTTGGTGCCGGCCTCGACCAGGCGGCGCAGCACGGCGCGCTCGGACACGATGCGGGCGTAGTACGAGGCGTTGGCCGCGGTGGGCACGCTCTCGATCAGCGTGTGCAGGTAGGGCACGCCGCCGATGCGTTGCAGGTCACCCGAGTCGGAGAGGGCGGCCGCCACTGTCACGCCGTCGGCCGGCTCGCCTCGCCCGTACAGATCGAGAATGGTGTCGAAGACCGTGGCGTGGACGGGACGATAGAAGTCCTGGGTCTTGAGGATCTCGACCACGTCGGCGATGGCGTCCTTGGACAGCAACATGCCGCCCAGCACGCTCTGCTCGGCCGCGATGTCCTGTGGTGGCGACTTGTCGAAACCGCCCCCGCCGCCGCCCTCTGCAGGACGAGGCGGGGTTTGTGGACGTGCGTCGTCGGTGATCGACACTCGATGCTCCCCCTCCGCACGGCCGCTCACGCGGGGCCGGTCCGCGCCCGGCCACCACTGATCAAACAACCCGGGTACGACACTTTCGGCTGATCCTGTGGCCAGAACCACCCACCACGCCGGAGTGATGCGAGTCCCGGGGCCGACGAAGCATACGAAGCGGCCACTGAGCTGCCCAACTTGGCCGGTGGACGAGGCTTGGGACAACCTGTGGACATCCCGGTCCCGGCTGTGCGCAGCCCTGTGCACAGCCTGGGGATAACCGTTGGGGATGAACCTCGGTGTGCCTTTCCGAACTGGCATTTCGCTGTCCTCAGCGTGTGGACGAGCAAAAACTTCCCGGCGTGACCAAACCATCGCTTCTGGGCGTTGCGGTTCGCGTTTTCAGCGGTCACGCTTTTCAGGTGGACCAACGGGATTGGGACTACGGCGCCCGCCTGCCGCGCGAAAGCCGCGCGTCTGAGTCCCGCTCTCCCCAATTTAGTCCGGAAAGTACCGATAATTCGCGCACGCAGAGCTCGGTAACCGACACGGGGAGTATGCAACCCATTCCAGAGGCCGTCGCGTGGGCCGAACGAGCCGACGCGTGGGCGTCCCAGCCCGAGGAAAACAGCGGCCAGGGCCAGGAATTGAGCCGCTGGTCCGACTCCGCCGCCGCCGGTCGCCCGGCGTTCCCGGCCGACGGCGTGGGCTGGCGCACCGAGACCGCGGAGTGGCGCGCAACCGACCAGACCGCGCGCTGGCGGCAGACCACAGAGTGGCGATCCACTTCGGGTACGCACGGTTACCGCACCACCACCGAGGCGTGGCAAACCGGCGACGGCGCCGAAGGCTTCACGCCCCCGGTCGAGCCGCCTGGCAACTCCCGCCAACCCCTCGCCATCTCCGGCACGGCCTGGTCCGCCGCCGAGCCGAGCGCCGACGGCGACGAACCCACCCGTACCTGGCAAAACTCCGACGGCGCCGGCAACACCTCGTGGCACCGCGTGAGTGGCAGCCCGCCCCCCGACCCCGAGCAGAAACCGGCCTGGCAGCAGTTCACCGAGCAGCCGTCCTCTGGCGCGCCCTGGCCGGCCAGCGGCGCCGCGCCGTGGCAGTCCAGCTCGCCGGGCGCGCCATGGCAGCCGAGCGCGCCGTCCTGGCAGTCCACCGATCGCCCCAGCGCCACCCCGTCGCCGTCCTGGCAGAGCCTGGTCGAGCAGCCCGACCAGAGCCGCCCGTCCTGGAACACCACCGGCCCGGTCCCGACCATAAACGGCTCCACCGTCCCCGAGAACGGCGCGCGCTCGGCCCCCTTCGACGAGGGCCGCCACCTGGTCCGCGAGGACGATCGCGACCGCTGGCGCCGGGAGTACGGCGACGAGTCCCGCTCCGGTGGTCGTCGCCGCGCCGGCGATCCAGGATCAAGGACCAGCTCTGGTACGGGCTGGAGCACGCGTTCCGACGCCGACAACTGGGCCGGTCACGCCGACACCGGCAGCATGCAGATGTTCGACGCGTCGGCACTGGCCGCCGCCAGTGAGGCCCCGAGCTGGCGTACCCCCGACGACCCGGGCACCGACTGGCGCAACCGCACATCCGGCGAGTGGCGTGACGACCCCGAGGCCGCTCGCAACTCCACGTCATCACCGTCCTGGCGTGACGACCCCGAGGCGGCCCGCAACTCGACGTCGCCACCGTCCTGGCGTACCGATCCGGGCGCGCCGCGGCACGTCTCGGCCGCTCCCGCCTGGAACACCGACGACCCGAACGGCCCTCCCGGCCCCTCACCCAGCGGCCCGGCTTCCTTCGGCGGCGGCCAAACCCCGCCCGGCGGCCCGGCATCTTTCGGTGGTGGCCAGACCCCACCCAGCGGCCCGGCTTCCTTCGGTGGCGGCCAGGCCTCGCCGACCAGCCCGACGTCTTGGAACACCGACCAGTCGGGCCGCCGCCGGACCTCCGACGACGAGGGACCGAGCTGGCGTCGCGACCCGGCCGACTCGCCCCGGGTCAACGGAGCCGCGTCCGGCGGCTGGCAGCGCGACGACGACCGCCGCGAACAGCGCCCGCCCACCGGCGGCCCGCGCGCGATCGGCTGGCGTCCCGAGGAACCACCCACCGAGAGCTGGCGCGACCCGCAGCGCGCCAACCCCTCCGACACCGGCTCATGGCGCGACCCGCAGCAGCCCGGCCCGGGTTCCTGGCGCTCCGCCCCGGGCGAGACGGGCAGCTGGCGCGACCAGCAACAGCCCGGCCCCGCCGACGCCGGCTCGTGGCGCGATGCGCAGCGCGCCGCCCCGGGCGAAACCGGCAGCTGGCGCGACCCCCAACAGCCCGGGCGCCCCGACAGCAGCTCATGGCGTGACGCACAACAACCCGGCCCCGCCGACGCCGGCTCGTGGCGTGACGCACAACAGCCCGGTCCGGCCGACGCCGGCACGTGGCGTGACGCCCAGCGGGCCGGCCCGGGCGAGACCGGGAGCTGGCGAAACGCGCCCGGCGAGCCTGGCGGGCGCCCCACCTCGCAGCCACCCGGACCGGCCGACGCTGGTGGCTGGCGCGGCGGCCCGACGGACACGGGCTCGTGGCGTGACGCCCAGCGCGCCGCACCCGGAGAGGCCGGCAACTGGCGCGACCAGGCGGCACCGGGCGCGCCCGGTTCCTGGCGCGACCAGGCCCCACCAGGTGCACCCGGTTCCTGGCGCGACCAGGCCGCGTCGGGTGCGCCCGGGGCACAGAGCGACGGCGCGCCGGGAGGGCCGGCCGATCTGGCCCGGCGCGACGGCCCGGCCGACGCCGGCTCGTGGCGTGACGCGCAGCGGGCGGCCCCCGGCGACACCGGCAGCTGGCGGGACAACGGCCAGCGCCCGAGCCCGGGCGAGACGGGCAGTTGGCGCGAGCCGCAGAACTACGCCGGCAACGGCCAGCGCCCGCCCGGCGACTGGCGCGATCCGCAGCAGGCCGCACCCGGCGACACCGGCTGGCGGGACCCGCAACGTGGCAACCCCGGCGACACCGGCAGCTGGCGCGACCCCCAGCGTGGCAACCCCGGCGACACCGGCAGCTGGCGCGACCCCCAGCGTGGCAACCCCGGCGACACCGGCAGCTGGCGGGACGACGGCCAGCGTCCGGCTCCTCGTCCCGGGGAAACGGGTAGCTGGCGTCGCGACGACGTCCCGCAAGGACGGCCCGGCCCGCAGAGTGCCCCGCCCGGCCGGCGTGGCGATGACTCGTGGCGGCGTGACCTGTCCCCGACCGACCCGACCGCCAACGGTGCGAGCGGCGGCGACCCGGTCACCGGCGGCTGGAAGCGGGACGCCGACACCGGACAGTGGTACCGCAACGAGGCCATCGCCGAGAGCATCGAGCGCCGCAACAGCCCGGCCGGCCCCGACGATCGTGGTCCGGGTGGTCCAGGGCCAGGTGGTCCAGGTGGCCCGGGGACAGACGGTCCAGGGCCAGGGGGGCCAGGTCCGGGGCCGTGGCCGGGGGCTCCGGGACGCGGACCAGGCCCGGATGACGGCGGGTGGCGGGACGCTCGGAGGGCCGGGCCAGGCGATACCGGCAGCTGGCGGGATGACGGCCGGCGCACACGACCCGGTGATACCGGAAGTTGGCGTGACGGCCCCCCTTCTGAGGGCGGCCGCCGCCGGATCGACCCGGAAGACTGGAGTCGCGGCGAGCCGCCCCGTGCCATAGAGACCCGTGCCATCGAGAGCCGCGCCGCGATCGAGGCCCGCCCGGCCATCGAGAGCGGTCCGGCCCGGGACGAAGGCCGGCCCGGCCGGGACGACGGACGAGCGGCCCGTGGCGAAGAACGCGCAGGCTGGGACGACGGACGACCGGCACGCGACGAAGGACGACCCGGCTGGGATGACGGGCGTCCGGGGCGGCGTGCGGGCGAGGAGCGTCCGGATTGGCGTTCCGATCCTCGCTTCCGGGACGACGACGATGCCACCCAGACGTGGCGCCGGGACGATGTCGACGCCCCGCGCCGCCGTGGGCGGGATGACGACGACGAGCCGTCCGGCGGCACGCGGGCGATCGGCTGGCGGGGTGAGGAGCCGTCCGGCGATACGCGCGGCGGTGCGGGCGGTGGACGTACCCCGAATGCGGTTGGTCGTGCCCGGCCGCTGAACCCCAACCGGCGCCGCGGCGACGACCCCGGCAGCACCGGCACCCGAATGAGCCGCGCCGACGACCCCGGCAGCACCAGTACGCGGATGAGCCGCGCCGACGACCCGGGCAGCACCGGCACGCGGATGAGCCGCGCCGACGACCCGGGCAGCACCGGCACACGGATGAGCCGCGCCGACGATCCAGGCAACACCGGCACACGGATGAGCCGCGGTGACGAACCGGTCGGTCCGGACGCTTGGCGGCGGGAGGCGGGCACCCGGACGGATGGGAACTGGCCGGCCGATTCGCGGGACGTGGACTGGCGGGACCAGCTGCGCGGCGAGGCGGAGTCGTTCGTCGGCGACGCGGTCACCGAGATTCGCCGGGTCGAGCCGGACTGGCTGCAGGCCGAGCGGGACACTTCCGGGCGGACCACCGCGATCTATCGCGAGAGTGCCACGAGCACGGACTGGCGCAAGGAACTCGACTCGGGCAGCGACCTGGCCGATGGGGAGTCGCGGCGGTACAACACGCAGGACTTCGTGCCGTTCAAGGGGACCGGCACGGCGTCGGTCGCCCCGGTGTCACCGAACGTCGAAGCGATGCCGCCGCCGGCCCAGCGCGAGGAGTTGCCGCCGCGGTCGGCGTCGGTGGACGAGGACACATCGTGGCCCCCGCGCCGGGCGGGTGGCGTCGACGAGGACACCTCCTGGCCGCCTCGGCGCGCGGGTGGATTGGATGAGGACACGTCGTGGCCGCCGCGGCGGGTCGGCGGCGGCGCTTCGAGCACGGGGGCGTACGAGCGCCGGCCGGTTGGTGGCGGGCTGGCCACCGCGGTGCGTCCGACCAGCCTGCTGGAGCCGGACGAGGAGGAGATCGAGGAGGACACCGGCGGGCCGTTCGCCGCGGTTGGTTACACGGCCGGCTGGTACGGCGTACCCGTCGTCTTGTTCCTGCTCTACTACCTGGTCGTGCTGAACGGCGACGAGAAGGCGCACGCCCTGGACACGCTGGCCGGCGCCGCGCCTCAGTTCGGTCTGTCGCTGGTGCTCAGCATGGGTGTCGCGGTCGGCCTGCGCTGGGCCAGCGGCTCCTGGAAGGCGGTCAGCGTCGGGCTGGCCGCGGCGGTCATGGGCGGCGGCCTGGCCACGGTCCTGACCTCGGCGATCACCGGCAACAGCCTGAGCTGAAGGCGGATTTACAGCACCAGGCGAGGCGGCTACTCGGCCTCGTGGGGGTGCGGATCTACCACACCGGGCGAGGCGGCTACTCAGCCTCGTTGGGGATGCGGATCTACGACACCCGCCGAGGCGGCTGCCCGGCCTCATGGGGGTGCGGATCTACGACACCCGGCGAGGCGGCTGCCCGGCCTCGTTGGGGATGCGGATCTACGACACCCGCCGAGGCGGCTGCCCGGCCTCGTGGGGGTTTGGGGGCTCGGCCCCCATCGCAGACATGCGAGAAGGCCCCGGTCTGCGCTTTCCGCAGACACAGGGCCTCCGCACTTCGAGCGACTACTTGGCGCCGACCACGGTGACCGGGAAGGTCGCGGTGACCTCCGGGTGCAGCCGGATCTTGACGTTGTGCTGGCCGGTGGTCTTGATCTGGCCGGGCAGCTCGAGCCGGCGACGGTCCAGCGACGGACCGCCGGCGGCCTTGATCGCGTCGACGATCTCGGCGGGGGTGATCGAGCCGAACAGCCGGCCGCCGTTGCCGGACCGGGCCGACAGCGACACCTTGAGACCGCTCAGCTGGTCCTTGACCTCGTTGGCGTGGCCCAGGTCGCGGATCTCGCGCGCCTCGCGGGCCCGCTTGATCACCGTGACCTGCTTTTCCGCTCCCTTGGTCCAGCGCATGGCGAAACCCTGCGGGAGCAGGTAGTTGCGGCCGTAGCCGTCCTTGACCTCGACGATGTCGCCGGGGCCACCGAGGCCGGTGACCTCCTGAGTGAGGATGATCTTCATGTCCGGGCCTCCCCTCAGCGCGCCGTCGCGGTGTACGGCAGGAGCGCCATCTCGCGGGCGTTCTTGACCGCGCGGGCGATCTGCCGCTGCTGCTGAGAGGTCACGCCGGTGACCCGCCGAGCGCGGATCTTGCCGCGGTCGGAGATGAACTTGCGCAGCAGCGCGGTGTCTTTGTAGTCGATGTAGGTGATCCCGTCCTTGTCGAGCGGGTTCACCTTCTTCTTCGGCTTGCGAAGCGCAGCAGCCTTCGGCATTGCTCTTACTCCTGAACGTTAAGACCTAGAAAGGTGGCTCGTCATCGAAGGACGAGGAGCTGCGACCACCGCCGGCGCCTCCTCCGCTGGAGGAGGAAGCCGGCGCCGCCGTGGCCCACGGGTCGTCGAAGTTGTTGCCTCCGCCGCCACCGCCGTTGCTGCCACCGCCGGACTGCCGGTTGCCACCACCGCCACCGCCGCCGAAGCCTCCGCCGCTCCCACCGGAACGGCTCATCTTCTGCACCTTCGCCGTGGCGTAGCGGAGCGACGGGCCGATCTCGTCGACCTCGAGCTCGTAGACGGTGCGCTTCTCGCCCTCGCGGGTCTCATAGGACCGCTGGCGCAGCCGGCCCTGCACGATCACCCGTGAGCCGCGGGTCAGCGACTCGGCGACGTGCTCGGCGGCGTCACGCCAGATGTTGCACGCGAGGAAGAGTGGCTCGCCGTCTTTCCACTCCCCGGACGCCCGGTCCAGGGTCCGCGGCGTCGAAGCGATGCGGAACTTCGCGACCGCCGCACCCGAAGGGGTGAAGCGGAGCTCGGGGTCGTCGGTCAAGTTGCCGACGACCGTGATGGTGGTGTCTCCTGCCATGATCTTTCTCCTCGCCGCTTGCCGTCGTTCACGCAGAAGGCTCTCAGAGCCCTCTGACAAAAACGAGTGTCAGCGGGTCTCGGGCCGGATGACCTTGGTACGGAGGATGGACTCGTTCAGCCGCAGCTGACGGTCCAGCTCGGCGACGGCCTCGGGGGTCGCCTGCAGGTCGACCACGGCGTAGATGCCTTCGGCCTTCTTGTTGATCTCGTACGAGAGCCGGCGCCGGCCCCACACGTCGAGCTTCTCGATCGAGCCACCCGCGGTCCGGATCACGTTCAGGTACGTGTCGAGCGAGGGGGCGACGGTGCGTTCCTCGAGACTGGGGTCGAGGATCACCATGAGTTCGTAATGACGCAAGACAATCTCACCTCCTATGGGCTGAGCGGCCGCGGTATTTCCGTGGCAGGAGGTCTTGAGTCAGCCGCGCCGGCACGATGCGCACCAGGCGGACGGTCAAGTGTAGCCAGGTCGGCCCGCGGATACGGAATCGGGCCCCGTCGCAGGTGCGACAGGGCCCGTCCGAGGAGCCGCGGGGCGTCCGGTCCGCTTTCGTTGGGTGGGACCTGGGGAGGAACGACCACACCGATGAGGTTGGACGCAGCCGCCCCGCGGAGCTTGCTGCCAGTAGCTTACGCGATGAATGACCGAGATGCACGTTCCGACACAAATGCCCGAATAGCGGCTACTGCGACGCCCAGCACGCACACGCCGGCGATCACCCCGAGCAGACCGATCGGTCGGCTCTCCGGCATCGGCCGCATCTCCGCGACCGGCTCCGCCGCCGCGATCTCGGAGGGGGACGCGTCCGGCGTCAGAGCTGCGGCTTCGGACACGCTCGGCAGATCGACCGTGGGTACGCCGCCCACGATGGTTTTCTGCTCACCGACCGGCATTCCGGCGAACGTGGGCGCGCTCCGCTCCGTACCCCGCTGAAACTTGGTCTTGACCTTGGTCACCGCCCCTCCACCCTGCGGCATCGTCGGAACCGTCGCCGCCGCGGCCGGTGTCACCGTGCGCTCGTCGATCGGCTTGTTCGCGGCCGGCTTCCTGGTCACCGTCGTGGTGCGCGTCGGCGGCCGATGGGCCGGCGCCGACGTCCCGGTCTGCGGCGCACCTGAGCCGGGCGGATTGGACGTGGCCGGCGGCGGCGTAGTGCCCGGCGGGGTCGTGGTCGGCGGGCCGGACGTGGTCTGCGACGGCAGCGGTACCGTGCCCGGACCGGGGTCGGGCGCGGACGGACTGGTCGGCGTGGGCGTGGCCGTGACCAGCACCGGAGTCGATTCGGTGCCCAGCGCGCAGGACGGCGTCAGCTGCACCGCGGTCGTGCCGCGCCGGAAGACCACCTCGGTCGAGGCGTCGTCCGGCAGCTTGCCCCGCGCGTCGCGGCCCAGCCGGAGCGTCGCCGCGTGACCGGTCCGGTTGACCACCCGCACCCTCGACTCGGCCGGAACCGTCAGCGAGCTCACATCCGGCGTCGAGCGGCAGGACAGCCCGAACATGCCGTCCCCGCCGAAGACGACCTGGTGTCCGGTCTCGATCTGCTCGGCGCTGGCTGTTCCGTTGGTCAGCAGCGGTGCGCCGAGGAGTAGGCCCCCCAGGGTCAGCGCGGCCACCCGGTGCCGGAGCTTTGACATGCGTTTCCCCCAGTTTGGGCCGATTCCGTGATCAATCCGTTAACGAGAGGTCGCGCGGCCCGGTGACGCCGTCGCGCGCACACCGTCGGGCTCCTGTCGTACCGGCGTCGTAGGCTCGACCCATGCGCATCGGAGCTCACGTCGACCCGGCCGACCCCCTCGCCGCGGCCGCCGACCGCAAAGCGGACGCGGTGCAGTTCTTCCTGACCGATCCGCAGGGATACAAGACGCCCCAGCCCCGCTCCGACGCCGATGCGCTGCGAGCGTCCGAGGTGGACGTCTACATCCACGCTCCGTACATCGTGAACGTCGCCACCCAGAACAACCGGATCCGCATCCCCAGCCGCAAGTTGATGATGGCGCACGCCCAGGCGGCCGCCGCGCTCGGCGCGAAAGGCCTGATCGTGCACGGCGGTCACGTCGGCGCCGGCAACGACCTGGCCGCCGGTTTCGACAATTGGCGCAAGGCTTTCGAGTACGCGGAAAAGGACGGCGGCCTCCCGCTGCCGGTGCTGATCGAGAACACCGCCGGCGGCGACAACGCGATGGCCCGCACCTTCGACAACCTGGCCCGGCTGTGGGACGCGGTGGGCGGCTTCGGGGCGGGTTTCTGCCTCGACACCTGCCACGCGCACGCCGGCGGCGAAGAACTCCTCGGCATCGTCGACCGGGTCAAGGCGATCACCGGCCGGGTCGATCTGATCCACGCCAACGACTCCAAGGACGCCTTCGACAGCGGCCGCGACCGGCACGACAACCTGGGCAGTGGAAAGATCGACCCGGAGTTGGTGGTGGCCGTGGTCCGAGCGGCGGGCGCACCGGTCATCGTGGAGACTCCGGGCGGCGTCGAGGGCCAGTCGGCCGACATCGCACTGCTGCGCGAGCGCGCGGGCAGCTGAGCAGACGTCCCGGGGGAGACGGATGACGACGGACGAGCCCTCGCCCGGCGGGGCGGCCACTCCTGAGCAGCCCACGGCTCCGGCCGGCGAGCCAGCCGAGCCGAAGCGGGCCGTCGGCGAGACCAAGGTCGACCTCGAGGCCGTTCCGCCGGCTCCGGCCGCTCCCGGCCGCCGGGGGATCGGCGCGTTGGCGCGCCGTCTCATCGGCGGCGCCGGGCGGGTGCCGGTCGGTCCACAGGGGAGCAAGGGGCCGGGCGCCTTCACCGGCGAGATCAAGGGGGCCGGGGTCATTCCCGCCGGGCCGGAGGGGTCGGCGCGGATCGGCGCGCCGCCGGTGGCGCAGTCGCTGAGCGAGGTCGACCGGGCCAACGCCGGCCTGATCGAAAAGTCCCCGGCCGACGACAAATCCGCCGAGGCGCCGGCCGAGGAGAAGGTCAAGGACGAGAAGGCCAAAGAGAAGGCTGAGAAGGAAAAGACCGGGAAGAAGCGGAAGAAGGCGCTCACCGACGAACGCCCGGCCGACGCCCCACCCGACCCGTGGTCGGCCTTCGCCGCCACCACCGAACGCGCCCCCGGCCGGATCCGCCGCGCCGTCCGCCGGGTCGGCCGGGCCTTCCGCAGCGAGTACGCCCTGGTCATCTACGCCGGCCTGGTCCTCGCCGTCGCCCTGACCTGGCCCGCCCTGCAATATCCCCTGCACACCACGCCGCACGAGCTCTACGACCCGGCCCGCCAGGCGTGGCAGATCGCCTGGGCCGGACACGCGCTGCTGACCGATCCGGCCCAGCTGTGGCAGTCCAACGCGTTCTATCCCGAGCACAACAGCTTCGCCTTCGGTGACAGCCTGCTCGGCTACGCCCCGGCCGGGATGCTCGGCTCCGGCCCCGACGCGGCCGTACTGCGCTACAACATCCTGTTCGTCCTGGCCCACGCCCTGCTCTTCATCGGCGGGTACGCGCTGGTCCGCCAGCTCGGCGCGGGCAAGACCGGTGCCGCCGTGGCCGCTGTCGCCTTCGCCTTCGCGCCGTGGCGGCTGGCCCAGGAGGGTCACCTCGACATCGTGTCGGCCGGCGGGATCCCGCTGGCCCTGGCCCTGCTGGCCCGAGGGCACGGCTGGTCGATCCGGTGGGGCTTCCGGCCGGCCCGGCGCCACACGGGCTGGGTGGCGGTCGGCTGGCTGGTGGCGGCCTGGCAGGTCAGCCTCGGGTTCACGCTGGGCATCCCGTTCGCGTACGTGCTGGCCGGTGTGGTCCTGCTGATCCTGCTCGGCGTGCCGTTGCGGTGGTGGCGCCGGCACCGCAAGCGGAAGCGGCCGGTGCTCGGCTGGAAGGTGTGGATCGCCGACCTGCTCGGCGTGACGATCGTGGCGTGCATCGGCGCGCTGATCGCCATCCCGTACGCCCGCGTGCCGGCCGGCGGCCCGGCCGGCACCGAGATCACCTTCTTCTCCGCGCCGTGGCGGAGCCTGCTGATCGCCCCGGCCGAGTCGCGGATCTGGGGTGGCGCGCACGAGGTGCCGCGGGCGGCGCTGAGCTGGCCGTCCGAGATGGCCCTGCTGCCCGGGTTCGCGTTGTACGCGCTGGCGCTGGCCGGGTTGGTCTTCTCGGTGTGGCGGTGGTGGCAGCGGCTGATCCTGGTCGCCGGCCTGGCGATCAGCGTGATCCTGACCATGGGCACGTCGTTCCTCGGCGGCAAGTGGAGCTATCTGCCGCTGTTCGGGCATTACCCGGCGTCGTTCGGCACCCGGGTGCCGGGCCGGCTCATGCTCTGGGTGACGTTGCTGCTGGCGATCCTGGCCGCGGGGGCGGTGGCCGACTTCGTCCGGCGGGCCGAGCACTGGGCGTCGCACCGGATCCCGCCGTTCCCGGGCCCGTGGCTTCGGCTGGCCACCTTCGTACCGCTGCTGCTCGTGCTGACCGAGACGATCGCCGCGACCCCGCACCCGGTGCAACCGGACCAGCCGGCGGTGCTGCGCAACGAGAGCGTGCCGACCCTGGTGCTGCCGACCGCCGCCGTGGGCGACCAGATCGCGATGCTGTGGTCGACGTCCCGGTTCCAGCCGCTGGCCAACGGGACCGGCGGGTTCGCGGCGGCCGGCCAGGCCGAGCTGCGGCAGGCGGTGACCTCGTTCCCGGACCAGGCGAGCATCGACTACCTGCGGCGAGCCGGCATCCAGACGGTGATCCTGGACCGTTCCCGGGTGACCGGCACGGCCTGGGAGCAGGCCGGCGACGTCCCGGTCGACACCCTGGGCATCCGCCGCGAGGACGTCGACCAGGAGACCGTGATCTTCCGCCTGAACTAGGCGTGCTTCGCAGTCCAGCCGGGGGGCGAAACCGTCCGAGGCATCATGCGGGGGTGGCGGGCGTCGGCTTGCGCAGGAAGCGGGAGCGGAAGTCGGCGATCCACGGCGCGTCCGGGGCGGCGTCCAGGATGCCGCCGTCCGGGTCGTCGGCGTACGACTCGCGCACCGCGTCCAGCCGGGGCCGCCAGATCTCCCGGATCACCAGCCCGCAGAGGATGCCGACGGTGGCCAGGCGCAGCCCCGAGGCCAGCACGAACGTACCCTCGGGAATCACCGGTTTGCCGCCGGCGCCGAGCAGCTCGGCGTAGAAGGCCGCGAAGTATCCGACCTCGGCTACGGTCCAGGCCAGGATCGCGCCCCAGCGCGGCCGGGCCAGCACGACCAGCGGCAGCAGCCAGAGCACGTACTGCTGCGACCAGACCTTGCTGAAGATCAGGAACGCGGCGACCACCAGGAACGCGACCTGCGCCAGCCGGGGGCGGCGCGGGGCGAGCAAGATGAGCAGGGCAATGCCGGCGCAGGCGAGGAAGAACAGGCCGTAGCTGAGCCAGTTCAGCACCCCGACGTGGTCGCTCAGCCACTGGAACGGGCCGAGGTCGCCGTCGACGCCGGTGTTCCACTTGGTGTCGAGGAACCGGCCGACATACCAGATCGTGCCCCAGTCGACCGGCCGGCTGGTGTTCAGGTTGAAGAACCGCAGCCAGCTGTCCGGCCACAGCAGCAGGACCGGGACGTTGACGACGACCCACACGCCGACGGCCGCCGCGATCGCGTACCCCCACTCCAGCACGCGTCTCGCCCGCAGGGCCAGGATGAGCAGCGGTCCGAGGACGAACAGCGGCCACAGTTTGGCCGCACCGCCCAGGCCGATCAGGATGCCTGCCAGCACCGGATGTCGGCGGGTCCAGGCCAGGATGCCGAAGGCGTACAGGCCAATGGCCAGGAAGTCCCAGTTGATGGTGGTGATGAGCAGCAGGATCGGTGACAGCGCGAAGAGCGCGACGTCCCAGGGCCGGCGTCGGCGCAGGGCCAGCATCACCCCGGCGGTGGCGACGGCCAGGGCGCCGAGCACCAGCGCGTTGGCGTCGTAGAACCAGGTGCCCTGATTGATCGACGGGTTCGCCCGGCCGAGCGCGTGCACCGGCAGGCCGATGGCGCCCATCAGGAACCCGGTGACCACGGGGTATTCCACCGCGTGGTCGCGGTAGGGCACCTTGCCCTCGTTGAGGCCCTCGGCGTAGTACAGCGCCAGCACGTCGGTGTAGCAGAACCGCGTGTACTGCATGTTGTTCTGCCAGTCGCCGTCGCGGCAGGGCGTTTTCTGCACCCAGTGCAGGGCCAGGGTCAGGCAGCAGAGCGCGAGCACGATGCGTGCGGCGGTCCAGAACCGGCCGGGCCGGGCGTTCGGGTCGGCGGCGTGTGCGCCGAGCGGGCCACCGATCGCCTCGGACAGGCCTCGGATGAACGCGTCCGACCCCGCGGACTTCTCGAGGTGATCAGGCTCGGTGCTCATGACTTGGCATCATGCCTCATGAACCACACGAAAACGGCGCTCGCCCCCGGCGATGCGGGGACGAGCGCCGTCAGGTATCCGGGCCGCTAGTCGTTTTCGTTCTGTTGGCCGCCGCCACCCTGCTCGGTGTTGTCACCCGGGTTGTTGGTGCCGCCCCCCGGGTTGTTGTTTCCACCCCCGGGGTTGTTGTTGCCGCCGCCCGGGTTGTTGTCGCCGGGGTTGTTGTTGCCCGGGTTGTTGTTACCGCCCTGGTTGTTGCCGCCGGGGAGGCCGGGGATGTCGATGCCGCCCTGGTTGCCCTGGTTCTGGTTGTTGTTGCCGTCCTGGCAGGCCGGGCCGAGGATCGCGCACGGGTCCTGCGGCTTCTCGTCGGGCAGGCCGTTGCCCTTCTTGTTCGGGTCACCGACCTTCTCGTCCGGCGGGAAGTCGTCGTGCTTGGCGTTCATCGCCTTGTTGGCCAGGTCCATGAAGACCTTCCAGGTCTCTCCCGGTACCGAACCGCCGGTCATGCCCTTCTTGCCGTTCGGCGTGGAGTAGATGGGAAGGGGCTGCATCTGGTTGCCCTTCTTCTTCTCCCGCCCGATCCAGACCGACGCCGCGATGTGCTTGGTCGCGCCGACCCACCAGGCGTCACCGTTCTCGCTGGTGCTGCCGTCCTTGAACTCCCAGGTGCCGGACTTGCCGATCGCGTCGTAACCGTCCTTGAGGTTGCGGTGGTTGTGATCGACGATCTCGCCCATCACGTGGTCGATCGCCGCCACCACCTTCGGATCGAAGGCTTCCTTCTTGACGACCTTCTCGTTCTGCAGGGTCTCGAACTGGCCGGTCTCGTTGTTGCGCTTCTGCACCGACTTGACGAAGTGCGCCTTGATGTAGGTGCCGTTGTTGGCCAGCGTGGCCACGCCGTTCGCGTGGTCGAGCGGCGTGATCGCGTACTGCCCGTACCCGACCTCGTTGCCGAGGTTCTTGCGCAGCTCGCTCTCGCTGGCCTTGCTCAGGTCCATCCGGCCGTCCTGGCCGGTGATGAACTGGATGCCGGCCTTGTGCGCGGCCTCCGCCACCTTGTCCGGGCCGAGCGCCGCGGCCAGGTGGTAGAAGGGGAAGTTGTACGACTGGATGGTGGCCACGTCGAGCGGGCACCGCCGGTCGTCACAGAGCAGGCTGTTCCGGCTGGAGTTGTTGATCGCGTCGCCGCCGACCTTCTTCGCCTTCGAGTCCCACTTGGTGTCGAAGCCGTACCCGTCGCTCAGCGCGGCCAGCAACGTGTAGATCTTGAAGGACGAGCCCGGCGGCCGACCGCCACCGATGAAGTCGCCGGAGTCGTTGTAGTTGGGCCCGGCGTAGTCCCAGCCGACCCCGTCCGGTCCGCCGTAGTAGGCCATCACCTGGCCGTTGTCCGGGTTCACGGCGACCAGCGCGGTCTTGTAATTCGCGTCGAAGTCGTGCAGCGGCGAGTCGTCGCTCTTGCGGTTGGCCGCGGTCTCGGCCGCCTTCTGCACGTCCTGGTTGATCGTGGTGGTGATCCGCAGACCACCCTTCTTCTGGTCCTCGTCGCTGACGCCCATGGCCCGCAGTTCGGCCTTGACGTACTTGACGATCTTGCCGGTGGCTTTGTCGTTGCCGCACGCGGTGCGGCAGGACTCCGGGTCGAACTTCACCAGGGTCTTGGTCGGGTACGCGGCCGGCATGTCGGCGGCCTTGAGCCAGCCCTTCTCGACCATGTTGTTCAGCGTGTAGTGCCAGCGCTCCTGGGCCGCCTGCATGTTGTTCTGCGGGTCGTAGCCCTTGTGCCCGGCCGACGGCTCGGGCTGCTTGATCACCGAGGCGATGACCGCGGCCTCGGCCGGCGTGATCGCGCCCTTCTTGCCGGGCGGGGTGATCGACGAGCGGCTGGGACCGAAGTATGCCTTCACCGCGGCCTCGATGCCGTACGCGCCCCGGCCGAAGTACACCGAGTTGAGGTACCGCCCCAGGATCTCGGGCTTCTTGTAGTGGTCCTCCATCTTGCGGGCGATCACCGCCTCGCGCAGCTTGCGGTTGTAGCTGATCTCCTTCAGCTCCGCCGCGTGCCGCGCGTACTGCTGGGTGATCGTCGACGCGCCCTGCGTGTCACCGCCGGTGAAGTTGTTCCACGCGGCGCGCAGGATGCCCTTCATGTCGATGCCGTGGTGTTCGAGGAAGTTCTTGTCCTCGGCCGCCATCACGGCCTCGCCGATGACCGGGTTGATGCTCTGGTACGCAACCAGCTGCCGGGTCGTGTTACCGACCGTGGCCAGCTGTTTCCCGTCCGCCGTCAGCAGCTGGGTGACCTGGTCCTCGGCCTTGGGCTCGGTCAGCTGCACGTCGTCGAAGAACCACGTGCCGGCGACCACACCGCCGCCGAGCAGGATGACCACGATCGCCGCGGCGGCGGTCAGGATGTTGGCGCGGCGACGCTTCTTGGCCGCCTTGCTGGGGTCCTTGCCGCCTCGGCCGCCTCCGCCGCCGGGCGCGATGCCGGGGCCGAGCTCGTCGTAGGCCGGGCCTGGGCGCACCGCGGCGCGGGCCACCGGGGCGCCGCCGACGGCCGCCGCACCCACCGAGGCGCGCGCCCCGACACGAGCGGAGCCGACGGAGGCCGAGCCCACCGGCGGACGGCCGTTGGGAGGGGCGCCCACCGGGACGCGGCCGCTGTTTCCGCCCACGGAGGCCGAGCCACTCACGCCGGCGCGGCCGGAGCCACGCCGATAGGCGTCAGGCGTGGGTGCAGGCCCGGACCCGGGCACACTGGCCCGGGCACGCGCGGACTGCGGATCGCCGTACGAGTTCATCGGTCACACCTACCGGTCATGGTGCCGCGCCCGGGAAGCCCTGGAGGGGCCGCCGCGGGCAACGCCACAGACTGACGTCATGGGCTGCGCAGCCGCAGCCACCCTGTCGGATGTCCAGAATGACCGATTCCGGCGCTGGATGCCCGTACCGGTCTCAAACGTGTCCACGTTAGCGAGGGCCGAACGGTTCATCGACGGCCCTCCCATCGGTGTGACGTCGAACCCGCCGCGGCCGCGTCCCGGCCGGGCTCGTCGGCGTCGAGGGCATCCCGCCCCAGCAGGAACTGCTCGGTCAGGTGGTTCCACGAACAGGACTGGCACACCTCGACCACGAACACCTGGAACTCACGCAACGTCATCGCCAGGACGGGCAGTTCCGCGAGTTTGCGGGCCTGCCCGGCGGACTGCTTGAGCTCGTCGCCGTAGATGTAGTGCACCAGTGTGAGGTTGTCGCGGCGGCAGACCGGGCAGCGGTCCTCGGTCGGCTCGCCGTGGAACCGGGCGGCGTTCTTGAGGTAGGGACTGGCATCGCACACCTCGAGCGTCCCGACGCGCCCGTTGTGCAGGTCACGCAGCAGCGCTCGCTTCTGAAGCGAGTAGTCCACCACCTGCCGCTGCGTCCGCACGGCGTAGAGAGTACGCGGTCACTACGGGGGAGGCGACAGTCATCACTTTCGGTGGCGCCGTGGTCGCGTACACATGACTTGCTTGCCGTTTGCTACGGCCCGGCCTAACGTTGCGATGTATCGGGCCGATACATCGGAGAGGGGTGACCGGGATGATCGAGCTGGCCATCCTCGGCCTCCTGCAGGAAGCGCCGATGCACGGTTACGAGCTGCGCAAGGAACTCGCCACCAAGCTGGGCACCATTCGCGCCGCGATCAGCTACGGGACTCTCTATCCCACGCTCAAGCGCCTCCAAACCGCCGGCTGGATCACCACCGCGGGGAATGCCGACGTGGCCGAGGCGCCGCCGATGACCAGCAAACGCGGCCGGGTCGTCTACAAGATCACCGCCGAGGGCAAGGAACGGTTCGCCGGCCTGCTCGCCCAGGCCGGTCCCGAGACGTACGACGACGCCGGCTTCGGCGTGCACTTCGCCTTCTTCGCCCGGACCGACCGGGCCACCCGGCTGCGGATCCTCGAGGGTCGCCGCCGCCGGGTCGAGGAGCGTCGAGAGGGGCTGCGTGAGGTTCTCTCCCGGGCCTCCGACCGGCTCGACGCCTACACCCTCGAACTGCAACGACACGGACTCGACGCCTGTGAGCGCGAAGTCCGCTGGCTGGAGGAGCTGATCACGAATGAGCGCTCCGGCCGGTCCCCTTCCGGGCGTGCCGGAGAGGACCACACCCCCGCAGATCCGGGCCCGCCTGAGGACCGGCCGTGATGACCAAGGAGGCAAACGCGATGGGCTCCGTCCGCGTCGCCATCGTCGGTGTGGGTAACTGCGCCTCGTCCCTTATCCAGGGCGTCGAGTACTACCGCAACGCCGACCCGACCGACCGCGTCCCCGGTCTCATGCACGTGAAGTTCGGTGACTATCACGTCGGAGATGTGACGTTTGTCGCAGCGTTCGATGTGGACGCCAAAAAGGTGGGCATGGACCTCTCGGAGGCGATCGTCGCCAGCGAGAACAACACCATCAAGCTGTGCGACGTACCCCCGACCGGCGTAACCGTCCAGCGTGGACCGACCTTCGACGGCCTGGGGCAGTACTACCAGGAGATCATCGACGAGTCGGCCGCCGAGCCGGTGGACGTGGCCCAGGCCCTGCGTGAGGCCGAGGTCGACGTCGTCGTCTCGTACCTGCCGGTGGGTTCCGAGCAGGCCGACAAGTTCTACGCCCAGGCAGCCATCGACGCCGGCTGCGCGTTCGTCAACGCTCTGCCGGTGTTCATCGCGTCCGACCCCGAGTGGGCGCAGAAGTTCACCGACGCCGGCCTGCCGATCGTCGGCGACGACATCAAGAGCCAGGTCGGTGCCACGATCGTGCACCGCGCGCTGGCCAAGCTGTTCGAGGACCGCGGGGTCGAGCTGCTGCGCACGTACCAGCTGAACTTCGGCGGCAACATGGACTTCATGAACATGCTGGAGCGCACCCGCCTGGTCTCCAAGAAGATCTCCAAGACCCAGTCGGTGACCAGCCAGATCCCGCACGAGATGGTGAAGAGCGACGTGCACATCGGCCCGTCCGACCACGTGCCGTGGCTCGACGACCGCAAGTGGGCGTACATCCGCCTGGAGGGCCGCAGTTTCGGCGACACCCCGCTGATGGCCGAACTCAAGCTCGAGGTGTGGGACTCACCCAACTCGGCCGGCGTCATCATCGACGCGGTCCGCGCGGCGAAGATCGCCAAGGACCGCGGCATCGGTGGCCCGATCCTGAGTGCCAGCTCGTACTTCATGAAGTCGCCGCCCGAGCAGTACAACGACCACGACGCCAAGGCCGCCGTCGAGGCCTTCATCAAGGGCGAGGTCGAGCGCTAGACTTTCGCGCATGACGCCTCCGAGGGGTCGGGCCACTAGCTCGGCCCCTCGTGTCGTTCGCCCCGCCGTGCCGCCCCCGGCCGGGTCGCAACCCCTTCATCCCAAAACCCTCTTGATGGGTACGCTCGCCAGCGCTGTATTACTGGTGTCGGTGGCGGCCGCATGCGCCCGACCTGGCAACACGCCCCCGCGCACTCCCGGAGTCGTCATCGTGACCGGCGCAGCCTCCGTCGAGGCGTCCCTCACCCGCCCCGACATGACGGACTACCTCACCCCACTGCCCGCGAGCCCGCCACCGTGCATCCCCAACTCGATGCTCGCCCGCGAAATCCCAATCACCCCCAGCGGCACGGTATTGGCCCGGCCGCCCTGCCGCCGCTGATCCGACCGCGCGGCATCCGGTCAGCGAGCACCGCCGCGACTGCAGGTCATATGCCCCAGGAGCGCTCGAGGGCGACTCGCGCCTCGAGCTCCAGCAGCTTCCGTTTGCGCTCCAGCCCACCGCCGAACCCGACCATCTTGCCCCCGGCCCCGACCACCCGATGGCACGGGACGATGACCGGCACCGGATTGTGGTTGCACGCCGTCCCCACGGCCCGGGACAAGCCGACATCGCCCAGCGTCGTGGCGATATCGCCATAGGTGACCATCTCGCCGTACGGAATCTTGGCGATCTCGGCCCACACCGACCGTTCGAAGTCCGACCCACCGCGCATCTCCACCGGCAACGCGAAATCGGTCAGCTCCCCGGCGAAGTAGGCCCGCAGCTGATCGGCCGCCGGACCGTTCCCGTCCACCGGCCCGGACGCGGCGAACCGCACACCGACGACGGTCTCACCCTCCACCGAGACGCCGAGCGGACCGATCGGCGACTCCACCACGAGATGCATGCCGCCGATTGTGCTCGGGCCCTACGACAAGTTTTGGTCCCGGGCCCACTTCATGAGTTCCGCCTCGGCCTCGTCCCGGTTCAGCGGGCCGCGCTCCAGCCGCAGGTCCTTGAGGAACTTCCAGGCCTGGCCGACGATCGGGCCGGGCGGCACCCCGAGCAGCTCCATGATCGCGTTGCCGTCGAGGTCGGGGCGTACCCGGGCCAGGTCCTCCGCGGCCGCTATGCGGTCGATGCGCTCCTCCAGCGCGTCGTAGTCGGCGGCCAGTTGCGCCGCCTTGCGCCGGTTGCGGGTCGTCACGTCGGAGCGGGTCAGCTTGTGCAGGCGGGGGAGCAGCGGCCCGGCGTCGGTGACGTAGCGGCGTACCGCCGAATCGGTCCACTCGCCCCGCCCGTACCCGTAAAAGCGCAGGTGAAGAGCGACCAGCTCGACCACGTCGGAGATCACGTCCTTGGGGTAGCGCATCGCCTTCATGCGCTGTTTGGTCATCCGCGCGCCGACCACCTCGTGGTGGTGGAAGCTGACCCGCCCGTCCCGGCCGACGTCCTTGGTGGCCGGCTTGCCCACGTCGTGCATCAGGGCGGCCATCCGCAGCGTGAAGTCCGGGCCGGTTTCGCCCTCGAGCCGGATCGCGTTCTGCACCACGATCAGCGTGTGCTCGTACACGTCCTTGTGCTGGGCGTGCTCGTCGATCTCGAGCTTGAGGCCGGATAGCTCGGGCAGGAAGCGGTCGGCCAGGCCGGTGTCGACGAGCAGCCGCAGGCCGGCGACCGGATCGGCGCCGGTGAGCAGCTTGGTGAACTCGTCCCGGATCCGCTCGGCGGTGATCCGGTCCAGGTCGGTGGCCATGTCCCGCATGGCCGCGACGACCGGTTCATCCACGGCGAATCGGAGCTTCGACGCGAACCGGGCGGCCCGGAGCATCCGAAGTGGATCGTCGCCGAACGAGAGCGAGGGCGCGGCGGGGGTACGGATCCGGCCCGCGGCGAGATCCCGCAGGCCACCGTACGGATCGGTGAACTCGTGCCCTGGCACGGACACCGCCATCGCGTTGATCGTGAAGTCTCGTCGCTGCAGATCGTCGAGCAGGTTGTCGCCGTACGTGACGATCGGGTTGCGGGTGACCCCGTTGTACGCCTCGGCCCGGAACGTCGTGATCTCGATCCGCAGTCCGTCCTTCTGCACCCCGATCGTGCCGAACTCGCGCCCCGTCTCCCAGATCGCATCCGCCCAGCCCTTGACCACCGCCAGCGTCTGCTCGGGCCGGGCGCCGGTGCAGAAGTCGAGGTCGTCGCCGAGCCGCCCGAGCAGCGCGTCGCGCACCGACCCACCGACCAGGTGCAGCTCATGGCCGGCGGCGGCGAACCGACGCCCCAGCTCATCGGAGACGGGAGAGACGCGCAGCAGTTCCGCGACGGCGTTACGCTGCGCCGAGTTCAGTACAGACATGGGACGACCAGCGTATCGGTCGTGGCGGCACCGGCCCGAAGCGGGCAGTATGGGCGCTGTGCCCGTTGCCGAGCTGCTCCGCCTCAGTGAGGACCCGGCGTTCTGGGCCACAGTCCTGACCGGCGACCGCGCCGACCTGCCCCCGCTTCGCGTCTCGTTCCCCGTTGTCGGCGGCTACGCCCTGGTCTTCGAGGCCGACCTGGCCGGCGGTGAACGCGCCCTCGGCTTGCGCGGCCCCGCCCACAGCGAGCCGATCCAGCTCGGCTGGACCGCCCCCGGACTCCCGCTGCCGGTCGCGCTGCGGTGGTGGGAGCTGGACCTCTGCGCCCGCGTGATCGCCTTGGAGGACCCGACCCTGCCACACCCCGGCCTGGTCGTCGCCCTGCTGTCCCCCTTCGCCCCCGAACAGCCCGAGGACAACCCCCAAGAGATCGCCGCGGTACGCACCGCCGCGTACCGATCGCTCCTGCGCCCACCCCCCGGCCCGGCCCTGCCCGACCCCCGCCGCGAGCCCCCGCTCCCTCTCTTCACCGACGCCCGCTGGTGGCCGTCCCCCCGCGTCCTCGACGACGCCGCCATCGCCGCCTACCTGTCCGCCGACCAGCCCAGAACCGACGTCCGCTCCGGCCACCGCTTCCCCCAGTCCGACCTCGACCGCATGCTCCAGCTGGCCGACCGGCGCCTCACCGAGCTGGCCCAAGACCCTTCCTTCGCCGAGGTACGCCGCCCAGCCCGCGAAATCGCCGAATCCGGCGACCTGACCGACGTGGCCGACCTGGTGCGCGTCCTGACCGAGTCGGGCTGCGACCACCCCACAGTCCTGGACGCCTTGAGCGAGCCGCTGGTCCCGGCCGAAGCCTCCTGGATGGTCGAAACCCTGGCCGGAGCGGCCCCCGGCACCGTTCTGCGCCGCAACCTCTAGCACCGCCTCTTCTTCCACACGGCAGCGGGCCTGTGGACAACGTGCCGTCCCGTCCCTTCGGCGAGCTACGTTCCTGCCCACCCACTGGGGCGGGGGACGGTGGCGGCGCGCGGGGGTGCGGTGCGATTTTCGCGATTGCGAGGCGGTTGGCAAGAGGGGCGAGGGCGGCGGGCGGGGGTGCGGTGCGATTTTCGCGATCGCGAGGCGGTTGGCAAGAGGGGCGAGGGCGGCGGGCGGGGGTCGGGGAAACGGGGGACAGCGCGACGGCTCTAGGCTTCGCAACGATGGACGAGCAGGGGAGGACAGCGTGACCGGCGGCCTGTACCGCAGCTCGCACGCCGAGCACGAGGACGGCCCGCCCGAGGCGACCTACGTCCGCCCGAGCGACCGGGACGAACTCGCCCAGGCCGGTCCGCCCGGCCACGACCAGCCCGGCCACGACCAGCCCGGCCACGACCAGCCCGGCCACGACCAGCCCGGCCACGACCAGCCCGGCTACAACCAGCCCGGCCACGACCAGCCCGGCCACGACCAGCCCGGCTACAACCAGCCCGGCCACGACCAGCCCGGCTATGACCAGCCCGCCTACAACGACGCCGGCGACCCTGGGCAAAGCGGCCAAGCCGGAAACATCTACGCCGCCGGGGCCCGACACGAAACGGGTTATGACGCCCACCGCGAGCCCCCGGCCGGCTTCCCCGCGCACATCGAGGACAGCGGCATAATCCCGGCCGAATCCCCCGCGCCCGGCGTGGTGGCGTCCGAGGAAGGCGCCCTCCCGCCCGAGGAACCCGGCCCGGGCACCACAAAGCAGAGCGCCATCATGGCCGTCTGGAGCTTCGTCAGCCGGATCATCGGTTTCGTCCGGAACGCCCTGGTCGGCATGACCTTGGGCTCGGCGGTGGGGGACGCCTACACGAGCGCCCAGTTCCTCCCCAACCAGATCTACGAGCTGCTGCTCGGCGGCATCCTGAGCAGTGTCCTGATCCCGACGCTGGTCCGGCGTAAGAAGGCCGACGCGGACGGCGGGCAGGCGTACACCCAGAAGCTCCTGACCTTCGCCGTGATCAGCCTGGGCATCGCGACGGTCCTGGTCACCCTGGCCGCCCCGGTCGTCACCTGGATCCAGTCCGGTGGCAGCACCTCGGCCGAGTACCGCGACCTGGTCACGATGTTCGCGTACCTGATGATGCCGATCATCCTGTTCACCGGCCTGTCCGCGCTGATCGGCGCCGTGCTCAACGTACGCGGGCATTTCGCCGCTCCGATGTGGGCGCCGATCCTGAACAGCGTGGTCGTGATCGCGGCCTGCGGCGTCTTCCTGTTGTTCTTCAACAGCCCGGACGGCCTGACCATCGCCGCGATGACGCCGGCCCGGGTCGCGGTGATCGGCGGCGGCACCCTGCTCGGCATGGTCGTGCAGGCGCTCGGGCTGCTGCCGGCGCTGCGCAAGGTCGGTTTCGCGTGGAAGTGGAAGTGGGACCCGCGCGGTCTCGGGCTGGGCGAGATCGGGCAGCTGGCCGGCTGGATGCTCTGTTATGTCGTGGTCAACCAGATCGCGGTGTTCGTGGTGGTCCGGGTGCTCAGCGGCGTCTCCGGCAACGACAACGCGAGCACGCTGGCCTACAACTACGTCTACCTGCTGACGATGATGGCGCACGGGATCATCGGCGTGTCGGTGATGACGGCCCTGCTGCCGAAGATGAGCGCGGCGGCGGCCGAGGGCCGGCTGGCCGATGTCAGCGCGGATCTGCGCCGCGGCATCCGGCTGGTGACCACCGCGCTGGCGCCGATCGTGGCGGTCTACGCGGTGCTCGGTGTTCCGATCGCGGTCACGCTCTTCCAGGGTGGCAACTTCAGTTTCGATGCCGCGTACGCCACCGGCACCGTCCTGATCGCCGGTTCGCTGGTCGTGCTCCCGTTGTCGATCAGCTATCTGTGCACCTACGCCTTCTATTCGCTGCAGGGCAACAAGACGGTGGCGCTGATCAACATCCCGGTGGTGGCCCTGCGCATCGTCGGTTATCTGGTGCTGGCCAAGCTGCTTTCCGCCTCGATGGCCGCGGCCGGGATGACGGCGGCCAACGCCGTCTCGTACGCTCTGTCCGCCGTCATCTCGCTGAGCGTCCTGCGCCGGCGGATCGGCCGGCTCAACCTGGGCTCCCTGGTTGCCGCGATGCTCAAGGTCGTGGTGGCCGCGGCGGTGGCTGGTGGGCTCGGCTGGTTCGTTGTCCGCCTGCTGCCCGGCGGGGGTGCTCCCGACCGTCTCGAGGCCTTGCTCCAGCTGGCCGTGGGCGGCGTGGTCATCCTGATCGCGTATCTCGGCGTCGCCGCCGCGCTGCGTGTACCGGAGATCGGCCAGGTTGTTGGGACGGTTCGTCGCAAACTTGGCCGTTGACGGGTGTGTACAAGCTGTGGATAACTTTCTGATCGGATAGTTCAGCTCCGCCATTCGGACGAACCACCCCAGCCAGGGCATTGTTTGGCGCGGCCGCGCCAGGGGGATGACCTGTGGGCCGCTGGCGGCGTGCGGGTATGGTCGCTCTGGACACGTGTGCACCACCGAGGGAGGACGGGTGACCCAGGTCGGCGAAGGCCAGGAGACCACGGCCGATGAGGCCGGTCCGGTCATGACCTTCGGTGCACCCACCGTCGGTGAGATCCTGGCGGAGCGCTACCAGCTCGAGGAACACGTCAACAACGACAGCGCCGGCCGTCAGGTGTGGCGCGGTGTCGACGTGATCCTGCGCCGCCCGGTGGCGGTCGTGCTGCGCTATCCGGGTGGCGACTCGGCCACCGAGATGCTTCAGGCCGCGGTCGCCGCGAGCCGGGTGATCCACCCCAACCTCTGCGGCGTGTACGACGCGATCGACGAGGGCCAGCGGGCGTACGTGGTCCGCGAGTGGGTCGACGGCGAGGCGCTGCGCGACATGATCGCCGCCAACGGGCCGCTGGACCCGCCCCGCGCCACCGCGATCGCCCACTCGATCGCCGACGCGCTGGCCGCAGTGCACGCCACGGGCATGGTCCACGGCAACGTGCACCCCGGCACGACACTGATCGCCGACGACGGCCGGGTGGTGCTGGCCGACGCGCGCGCCGACTCCGCCGACACCGTCGAGGGCGACGTGCGGGCGGTCGGTGGCCTTCTCTACTACGCGCTCACCGGCACCTGGCCGCATGACGAGCTCGGCCAGTCGGCGCTGCCCGACGCCGACCGCGACGCCAGTGGCGTCCTGCCCGCGCCGCGCACGATCCGGGCCGGCGTCCCGGCCTACCTCGACGATCTGACCATGGACCTGCTGGACAAGCGGGTCGCGGCACCCGAGGCCGACGCCTTGGCGGCCGAGCTCGACCGGCTCGACTCGGCCGACGACGACTACGAAGATGTCGGTCCGCTCCGCTTCGCCCAGGCCACCGCGGCGACCGAGCCGGTCCGCAACAACCGCAAGATCATCGTCGGGGTCGGCGCGCTGGTCGTGATCGCCCTGATCGGCTTGATCTTCGGCATCCGGGCGATCAGCAATTCCGGCAAGCCCAACCCGTCGCAGACCAACCAGGCCGGCGCCGCGCCGGCCGGCCAGGACGGCGACCAGCAGCCCCAGGGCACTCAGGCCGAGGCCCCGGCTCCGCAGAAGATCCCGCTGACCGCCGACATGGTCCGCATCGTCGACCCGCCCGACGGCGACCGGGTCGACAAGGGCGAGGCCAAGCTCACGGTCGACGACGACCCCGAGTCGGGCTGGGAGACGCAGCGCTTCAACCAGTCCAACTTCGGCAACTTCAAAAAGGGCATGGGCGTCCTGATCCACCTGAGGGAGCCGCACTCGATCGCCGACGTGCGGGTCGAGACGCTGACGGCCGGCGCTTCGATGGATGTCCGGGTCGGCACCACCGACTACGGCGACAACACCGAG
Source organism: Actinoplanes sp. NPDC049265 (assembly GCF_043197135.1). Taxonomy (NCBI): domain Bacteria; kingdom Bacillati; phylum Actinomycetota; class Actinomycetes; order Micromonosporales; family Micromonosporaceae; genus Actinoplanes; species Actinoplanes sp. NPDC049265. The sequence continues at coordinate 126,309 of NZ_JBICSP010000010.1, forward strand.
GGCGACAAGCAGATCGTCGAGAAGTACAAGAAGCTCGGCGAGGCCGGCGGCAGCAAGTCCGACGGCACCAAGTCGATCTTCGCGGTCTTCGACCCGGACCAGAAATACCAGTACATCCTGGTCTTCGTCACCGATCTGCCCAAGGCCGACGACGGCAGCGGCAAGTACAAGCTGGTCATGAACAACCTCGAGCTCTGGGGCTACTGACCGGGCGCGCCCGGGCGGGACTCGCAGCGTGACCACGGGTGGCACAGCCGAGGGCGTGAGCGACGCCGACCTTCTGCGGGCCCACGTCGACGGTGACCCCGAGGCGTTCACCGAGCTGGTCCGCCGGCATCGCGACCGGCTGTGGGCGGTGGCCCTGCGCACCGTGGGCGACCGTGAGGAGGCCGCCGACGCGGTCCAGGACGCGCTGCTGTCGGCCCACCGCGCCGCCGCCCGGTTCCGCGGCGACGCACAGGTCACCACCTGGCTGCACCGCATTGTGGTGAACGCCTGCCTGGACCGGGTCCGCAAACGCCAGGCGCATCCGACGGTGCCGCTACCGGACGGCCGGCACAGCGACGACGGTGGCGCGGCGTCCGGCCCCGAGCCGGCCGCTCCGGCCCACGACCACGAGACCGCGCTGCTGGTCCGGCAGGCGCTGGCCGAGCTGCCGGTCGAGCAGCGGGCCGCGCTGGTGCTGGTGGACGTACAGGGCTACCCGGTAGCCGAGGCCGCCGACATCCTCGGCGTGGCGGAGGGCACGATCAAGAGCAGATGCGCGCGCGGCCGGGCCCGGATGGCCCTGCAACTCGGCCACCTGCGCAAGGGAGACGACGGTCACGGGAACCATCAGGCGACCAGCAGCGTCCCATCCGGGTCGGTGCGCGCGACGTCCGAGGGGAAGGAGAGCCGATGACCGCGGACGAGTTCGGCACGGTCGACGTCGACCTGCTGGCCGACTACATCGGCGACGCCTTGGACGGCCCCGAGCAGGAACGCGTGGCCCGGCTGGTGGCCGAGGACCCGGAATGGCGGTCGGCCTTCGCGCTGCTGTCGCCCGGGATGGGCTCGGTGTCGGCCGAGCTGGGTGCGATGGGTGCGGCCGCGGAGCCAATGCCCGAGACCCTTTGGGTACGCCTGTCCGATGCGTTCAGCGTGCCGCCGGCCGCGGCCTCCGACCCGCCCGTCGAGTCGCCGGTCGCCGAGCCGTCGATCATCGATCCCGCCCTGGCCACGCCGACCGCCCCGCATCTGGCACCGGTGCGTGGCGATCGGCATCTGGTCTCCGTACCCACCGGCCGGTCTTCTGACGGCAAGCCCTCATCACGCCGGCGGCGCCTGCGCTGGGCCGCACCCATCGCCGCGGCCGCGGGTGTTGTCGCCTTCGCCGGCCTGGGCGCGAGCTATCTGAGCGGCAACAACAGCGCCGACGACGCCACCTCGAGCGCGGGCTCGGCGCAACTGCCGCTGAACGCCCCCGAGGCCGCGCCGGCCCAGGTCGGCGGCCTCACCGGTGAGCAGATCACAGCCAGCGGCGTCGACTATTCGGAGCGGTCGCTGCGCGCGGCGAATCCGATCCCGCCGGCCGACCCGATGATCGCCACCGACCAGGGCGGCTCGGCCGACGGCACCCAGCGGTCGCAGAAGTCGGCCGAGTCGAGGCCCCTGATCGCCAGCGATCCCGCGTTGAGCCGGCTGACCGCCCGGGACGCGTTGGCCGCCTGCCTGCACGCGATCGCGGTGGAGAACGCCGGTGGCCCGATCACGGTGCAGACGATCGACTACGCCCGATTCGCGGGGGCGCCGGCGCTGATCGTGCGCTTCACCGCCAACGGCGTCGCGCAGGCCTGGGCGGCCGGCCCGGATTGCGGCGCGCCCGATCGTGGCGCGCAGGCTGTCCGCCGCGTCCGGGTAGGCTGAGAGACCCTGGATTTCCCAGTTCGTGACGCCGGACACCGGCGTGTTCCGGACGGGAATGGCGTGTCCCTACTCTGACGTTCTAGGGTGCGGATTCGCCGGGGTGTGTGCCCCGGCGGCGACAAGATTTGAGGAGTCGGCAGTGGACGAGGTCCGAAACCTGATCATCATCGGCTCGGGACCGTCCGGCTACACCGCGGCGCTGTACGCGGCCCGTGCGAACCTCAAGCCGCTGGTCATCGAGGGCGTCCAGTCCGGTGGTGCGTTGATGACGACCACCGAGGTGGAGAATTTCCCCGGGCACCCCGACGGCGTCATGGGCCCCGAGCTCATGGACAACATGCGCAAGCAGGCCGAGCGGTTCGGCGCAGAGTTCTTGACCGACGACGTGACCCGGGTCGAGCTGGGCGAGAAGGTCACCGAGCCGGGTGCCGAGGGTCTCAAGACGGTGTACGTGGGCAAGACCGAATACTTCGCCCGCGCCGTGATCCTGGCCACCGGTTCCGCCTGGCGCCCACTCGGCATCCCCGGCGAGCAGGAGCTGCTCGGCCACGGCGTGTCGTCCTGTGCCACCTGTGACGGGTTCTTCTTCCGCAACCAGCACATCATCGTGGTCGGCGGCGGTGACTCGGCGATGGAGGAGGCCACCTTCCTCACCCGGTTCGCCGAGACCGTGACGATCGTGCACCGCCGCGACTCGTTCCGCGCCAGCAAGGTGATGGCGGCCCGGGCGCTGAACAACCCGAAGATCAAGGTCGAGTGGAATTCGGTCGTCGAAGAGATCCTGGGCGACGACGGCAAGGTGGCCGGTGCCCGCCTGCGCAACACGGCGACCAACGAGACCAAGGTGCTCGACGTGACCGGGGTGTTCGTGGCGATCGGCCACGACCCGCGCAGCGAGCTCTTCAAGGGCCAGATCGAGACCGACGACGAGGGGTACGTCAAGGTCGACGCCCCGAGCACCCGGACCAACATCCCCGGCGTGTTCGCCGCCGGTGACCTGGTCGACCACACCTATCGGCAGGCCATCACCGCGTCCGGCACCGGCTGTGCGGCCGCACTGGACGCCGAGCGCTTCATCGCTTCTTTCGTCGAGCTGTAAATCAGGAGGTCCTCTCGTGGGAGCAACCAAGGCGGTCACCGACGCCACGTTCGTCAGTGACGTACTCCAGTCCGATAAGCCGGTGCTTGTCGACTTCTGGGCCGAGTGGTGCGCGCCGTGCCGCAAGATCGAGCCGCTGCTCGTGGAGATCGCCGCGGAGATGGGCGACAAGGTGGAGATCGTCAAGCTGAACATCGACGAGAACCCCGAGACGGCCCGCGCCTACCGCGTCATGTCGGTGCCCATGCTGACCGTGTTCAAGGGCGGCGAGCCGGTCAACTCGGTGAACGGCGCCAAGCCCAAGGGCGCCCTGATCAACCTGATCGAGTCGGCTTTCTGATCTCGCCACACGACACCCCGCGCTCGGCCGGAGCGCGGGGTGTCGTTTTTTGGTGCCCCACGCGGTTATCGGGACGGCTGTGATTGGGTAGTACGCTCCGGACGGTTGCCCCCTTCGAGCTTGAGGAGTCGCCCTCGTGCGTGCGATCCGACGTGGAGAGACCGGACCGGCAGTCGCGGAGATCCGATCGATCCTGGTCCAGCTCGAGTTCCTCACCGCTGACGCGCCGGCCGGCTCCTTCGACGCCGGCTCCTTCGACGCCGGCACTTCCGACGCCGGCACTTTCAAGGCCGACTCTCTCGACGCGGGCACCTCCGACGCCGGTTCTCCTGACGCCGGCTCTCGCGACGCCGGCTCTCCCGACACCGACGCTTTCGACACCGACGCTTTCGATGCCGAGGCTGAAACTGCGGTGCGCGCGTTCCAGCAGAGCCGCGGCATCGGCGTCGACGGCATCGTGGGGGCGGAGACCTGGGCCGCGCTGGAGGGTGCCCGGTGGACGCTGGGATCGCGGACGCTCTTTCACTCCGTACCCAATGCTCTGGTTGGTGAAGATGTCAGCGCGTTGCAGGAGCGGCTGTTGGAGATGGGGTACGACAGCGGCCGCGCGGATGGCATCTACGGTGCCCGGACGGCCCGGGCCGTGGCCCAGTTCCAGCGTGAGGTCGGTCTCACCAGCGACGGGTCGTGTGGACCGCAGACCATGAAGGCGCTGCGCCGGCTCGGCCGCAAGGTGGTCGGCGGCCGGCCGCAGTGGTTGCGCGAGGCCGAGGCGTTCCGGCACTCCGGCCCCAACCTGGTCGGCAAGACGATCGTCATCGACCCCGGGCACGGCGGTGGGGACGACACCGGCGTGGTGGTTCCGGACGGTCCGCTGCGCTGGACCGAGGCCGACCTGGTGTACGACGTGGCCGCGCGCCTCGAGGGCCGGCTGGCCGCGGCCGGCATGCGGGTGCATCTGACCCGGGGGCCGAAGCCGGCCGAGCCGATGAGCGGGGCGCAGCGGGCCGAGCTGGCCAACGGGCTCGGCGCCGACCTGCTGATCTCGCTGCACCTGGATGAGAACAGCAACCCCGACGCGGGAGGCGTGGCGGCGTACCACTACGGGACGGGCAGCGGTTTGACGTCGACCGTGGGGGAGCGGCTCGCCAATCTGGTGCAACGAGAGATCGTCGTCCGTACCGGGATGGAGAACTGCCGCGTACACGCCAAGACGTGGGAGCTGCTGCGGCTGACGCGGATGCCGGCCGTACGCGTGGATCTGGGCTATCTGACATCGCCCAAGGACCGTGACCGGCTGGTGAACCCGCTGTTCCGCGAGCAGCTGGTCGAGGCGATGCTGGCGGCGGTACAGCGGATGTACTACCCGGTGGAGAACGACGTGCCGACCGGCTCGATCGACGTGCGTCAGCTGCGCATGGCGATCGCCTCCCGGCGTTCCTAGCCCTCCGTTCTTTCCCGCGCCGGCTCGCGGGGAATCTTCGGTGCGGTCAGCTTTCGCTGCGGGTTGCCGCGGCCGGCCGCACCGGGCGGAGGAGGGCTTCCGGGCTCATCGAGCCGAGCAGCTTCTCCAACGCGTATTCGACGTCGGACTTCCAGGACAGGGCGGTGCGCAGCTCGAGACGCAGTCGCGGATAGCGCGGATGCGGGCGTACCGTCTTGAATCCCACCGAGAGGAAGAAATCGACCGGCGCGACGCAGCCCTCTTCGCCCTCGCCGGCCTCGCCGAACTTCGCGTCACCGAACGCCTCGATCGCCTTGACCCCGCGCTTGGTCAGATCGCGCGCGACCCCTTGGACGAGCATCCGCCCGAGCCCGCCGCCGGCGAACGCGGCCACCACATGCGAGGTCATCAGCAGGACGGCGTCGGCGCTGACCGGGCTGGTCGGGAAGGCCATCGAACGCGGCACGTAGGCCGGCGGCGCGTACATCACGAATCCCGCCGGCATCCCGTCGACGTAGGCCAGCTTTCCGCAGGAGCCCCACTCGAGCAGCGTCTGCGAGACCCAGGCTTCCTTTTCCAGCCCCGGATCACCGGAGGCGCACGCTCGCTCGGCCGACACCGGGTCCAGCTCCCAGTAAACGCACTGGCGGCACGGTCTCGGCAGATCCTCGAGCGTGTCGAGGGTCAGATTGACCAGGCGTCGCGACATGGACGGGACCCCTCAACGTCGGCGGACATCCGGTCGCTGATCCTACGCTTCCCACTCCTTGATCGACCTCTTAATGAACAGGCTTACGAGTGGGTCGGGTGATTAGCATGGGCCCTTTCTGACTCTTGTTTGGGGTGACTCGCATGACCGGTACCACACAGGACGACTACACCGACCGCTATGCGCGGCGGGTCCGGGGGATGACCACCTCCGAGATCCGCGCCCTGTTCGCTGTGGCCAGCCGGCCCGAGGTGGTGTCGCTGGCCGGCGGTTCGCCGTACATCGCCGCCCTCCCGCTCGACGCGGTCGGCGAGATGCTCGGCAAGCTCGCGACCGAGCAGGGCACGACGTCACTGCAGTACGGCATCGGCCAGGGCACGGTCGAGCTCCGCGAACGCATCTGCGAGGTGATGGAGCTGTCCGGGATCCACGACGCGTCCCCCGACGACGTGGTGGTCACGGTCGGCGGGCAGCAGGCGCTCGACCTGGTGTCGCGGCTGTTCCTGGACCCGGGCGACGTGGTGCTCGCCGAGGGGCCGACGTATGTCGGCGCACTCGGCGCGTTCCAGGCAGCCCAGGCACAGGTGCGGCACGTGGCAATGGACGCCGACGGCCTGATCCCCGCCGCATTGGTCGAGGCGCTGACCGCAGCCGACGGACGCGCCAAGTTCCTCTACACGATCCCGACCTACCAGAACCCGGCCGGCGTGACCCTGTCCGAGTCGCGCCGCGAGGAGATCCTGGACATCTGCGCCGAGCACAACCTGCTCGTGGTCGAGGACGATCCCTACGGGATGCTGAGCTTCGAGGGAGACGCGCCGCTGCCGCTGCGCGCGCGCCGCCGGAGCGGGGTCTTCTACCTGAGCACGTTCTCCAAGACCTTCGCCCCCGGCTTGCGGGTGGGTTGGATCCTGGCCCCTCATGCGGTACGCGAAAAGCTCGTGATGGCCTCAGAGGCGGCGATCCTCTGCCCCAGTGCGTTCGCTCAGGGGGCCGTGACGCAGTACCTGTCGACCATGCCGTGGCAGGAGCAGATCAAGGTCTATCGCGAGGTGTACCGCGAGCGGCGTGACGCCCTGTTGTCGGCCCTGACCGACATGATGCCCGAGGGTACGACGTGGACAACGCCGGCCGGCGGCTTGTTCGTCTGGGCCACCCTCCCCGAGGGCCTCGACTCCAAGGCAATGATGCCCCGCGCGATCGCCGGCCGCGTGGCCTACGTGCCCGGCACCGGCTTTTACGCGGACGGCACCGGAACACAGAACATGCGCCTCAACTTCTCCTTCTCATCGCCGTCTCGCCTCCGCGAGGGCGTGCGCCGCCTAGCCGGCGTGATGGAGCACGAGTTGGCAATGCGCTCCATGTTCGGTGTCCCGTCCTCAGCCCCCCGCCGCCGCACCGGCACTGCCGCAGCCGACGCTCCCGGCCCCGACTTGGCATGACCAACCCCGCACCCTCGACTTCACGTGATTTCGTTTCACGTGAAACATGCGAGCGGGGCAGCGTTTCCCGCCGTCGACTCACCGAGCCGGCGGCGGGCGCCCCCCTTCCTCCCGAGACGGTCGGTCGACGCTCACTGGGAACCAGGCCGGCTAGCCGTTCGCGATCGACAACCTGCCCCTCGCCCTCGAACTGGCCGCACGCCTGCGCCACCTCCCGGTCGAGGCCGCATATCCGCAACAGCGCAGCTGTCGGTCGAGTTGGGCGAATCAAGCAGCCGACGACGGCCGCCCGGGCGGTCCGCCTGGGCGTCTCGGGGCTAGGGGTTAGCGCCGCCCGACCTCGCCCGGCGGTCCGCCGTCGACCCCCGGAGCTGGGGGCGACCGAGCCTCGTGAGGCGATCCGTTTCAGCGAGCCGAGCGCCAGCCGGTCTACCGAGGCGATCGGCCGTCGACCCCAGGCCCGGGTGCTGGGCGCCAGCCAGCCCCACAAGGCGGCCCGCCGTCGACCCCAGGCCCTGGTGCTGGGCGCCAGAAAGCCTCCCAAGGCGGTCCGCCGTCGACTCCAGGGCCCGGCGCTGAGCGCCAGCCAGCCTCCCAAGGCGGTCCGCCGTCGACCTCAGGGCCCGGCGCTGAGCGCCAGCCAGCCTCCCAAGGCGGTCCGCCGTCGACCTCAGGGCCCGGCGCTGAGCGCCAGCCAGCCCCTCAAGGCGGTAGGAACCGGTGACCGGCCACCCATCCCCTTGCCGGCACCGCATGGCCTCGCCTTTCCTGGCCCTCAACTCGACTTCGATCGGATCCCACGTCCACCGTGGACCTTGATCAGCGGCTCCGATCCCTCGCTGCTCCAACGCATTCGCCGTGGACATTTCGGACAGACATCTGGTGGCACCTGGAGCAGCCCAAAGTCGCAGTCCACGTCGGACCTCGGGCGGCAGCGGGTTCCGTCGTTCCACCACGAGGCCTCAACCGAATCTCTCGCCCCAGAAGTCACACCCGATCGGTTCTGGTGCCGGCCGCAAGCGGCATCCCCACCGCGACAGCCGATATCCCCGCGTGCTCGGACCTCGCCGCGGCCAGCCACTAGAGTGGCCGCGGCCGGCTCCAGCACTTCAGCCGACACAGTCCGCACCGAACCGCTCGTCGGTCTGCCCGCAATCTTCCGCCATCGAGAGCCGCGGCAACTTTCTCTGTCCGAGCCGACCGCGACCTTGCCGCACCGAGCGCCGAAAGGCCACCGATGACCAGCGCCTCCGACTCGACCGCTTCGACCAGTGACGCCGCACCGACCGGTCAGTCGCCCGCCGTGGACGACAGGACCCGCCGCGATCCGGCCGATCTCCAGGTGCTGGTGCTGGCCGGCGGCCTCTCCTATGAGCGGGATGTTTCCCTCCGCTCCGGCCGCCGCGCCCTCGACGCCCTGCGCGGTGCCGGGATAGCGGCCGAGATGCGTGACGCCGACACCGCGCTGCTGCCTTACCTGGAGGCGGACCCACCGGACGCGGTCGTTGTCGCTTTGCATGGCGCCACCGGTGAGGACGGCTCGCTGCGCGGCGTGCTGGACCTCTGCGGCGTACCGTACGTCGGCTGTGACGCCGTGGCCTCCCGCCTGGCCTGGGACAAACCGTCGGCGAAGTCGATGCTCCGCGAAGCGGGTATCCGCACCCCGGACTGGGTCGCCCTCCCGCATGATCGTTTCTCCGAACTCGGCGCCGTAGCGGTCCTCGACCGCATCGCGTCACGGCTGGGCCTGCCGCTAATGGTCAAGCCGGCGCAGGGCGGCTCCGGCTTGGGCGCGTCGGTGGTCCGGGAGGCGTCGGCGCTGCCGGCCGCGATGGTGGGCTGTTTCGGGTACGACTCCACGGCGCTCGTCGAGCGCTTCATCCCCGGCACCGGCGTGGCGGTCTCCATCGTCGACCTGGGCGATGGCCCTCAGGCCCTTCCCGCCGTAGAGATCGTTCCCCATAACGGCGTGTACGACTACGCCGCCCGCTTCACCGCGGGCCTGACAACCTGGCACGCGCCGGCCCGCCTGGACCCTTCGGTGACCGCCCTGGTGGCGGAGACGGCACTGGCCACCCACCACGCCCTCGGCCTACGCGACCTCTCCCGCGTCGACTTGGTGGTGGACCCCGACGGCAACCCCCACATTCTCGGCGTCAACGTCTCGCCCGGCATGACGGAGACGTCTCTGCTACCCCTAGCCCTGCAGGCCGCCAACCTCAACTTCGGCACGATCCTCAAATCTTTGGTGATCCGCGCCGCAACCAGGTCCGTCCGCTGAAAGCCTTCTGAGTCCTTCTCAGCCGAGCGGCACACCAGTCGCCCTTTGTTGAGGGCGCCTCAGTTGCGCGACGTCGAGCAGCGTCCCAGCCGTCCGAACAGACGCGACCCGCCCGGCCGACGACACGGGGCGCACCACCTGTGCGCGTCCACCCGGGTACGAGCCCGACCGGCTGGGCCCGGTGCAGGCGGCCGACGGTGGCAGCGAGCACCGCCCGACGGTTTTAGCGAGCGGGACCCACCCCGATCGCCCAACGAACGCGACTCATACGCCCGACGACACTCGCCGCACCAGCCGACCCGGCAACAAGCAGCGCACCAGCCGACCCGGCAACAAGCAGCGCACCAGCCGACCCGGCAACAAGCAGCGCACCAGCCGACCCGGCAACAAGCAGCGCACCAGCCGACCCGGCAACAAGCAGCGCACCA
>NZ_JBICSP010000010.1:136049-139484 GCF_043197135.1 Actinoplanes sp. NPDC049265
CGCACCAGCCGCCCGACTACAAGCGGCACCTCGGCCGCAGTGCGACAAGTAGCGCACTAAGCCGCCGCGTTGAACGAGCGACCGAGTGGGGAATCGCGTCCGGTGCTGCGCCGCCCTGCACGGGGCTTCCGACAACGTGCTGGTCGCCGAGCCACAGCGCGCTCTGAGTGAAGTTGAGCAGCGCAGCGCACCAACCTCGTCGTAGCCCCGCCGTGGCGACCACTGCCCAAAACAGTGGTAGGCCTGGGCGGTATCCGGGGCTCGGTTACCACTCAGGGCTACCACTGTCCGGGGGCGCCTGCTTGAAAGAAGCAAGTTTCAGCCTGCCGCGTCGGACCTTGCCCTGCCACTGCCGCAACGCGCTCTCAGCTTTGGGTCTCGAACGCACCCCACGCCTGAGACAGGATCGTCTTGCAGCGCCGGTTACACGCGGCTCGACTGTTCGCCTGTCGCCTGGCGTGGGATGTCCTGGCCCGGCGAAGGGCTCGCCGTGTCGCCGGCGGTCGCAGAAGGCTCCTCACCGTTCGAAGGCTCGGTAGCCGCGGTGCCTTCGGCGGGTTCCACCTCGGCCGGGGCGCCACCCTGCGCTGCCTCACCGGCTGCTCCGTCCGGCGGGCTGTCCGCGTTCGATTGCCCTGGCCGCGTACCCAAGGAGGAAGCCGCAGCCGCGCCGCTCGCATCAGCCACCGACGTGGTCGCCTCACTGACCGGGGCGGTCGCTGACGCTGTGGTCGTGGTCTCGGCGGCGGGGGAGGGGCTGAACGTTCCCGGCGATTCCCACTGGATGTGGGGCGGTTCGGCGTTCGCTTCGCCGCCGAACTCGGCCAGCCACGCGGCGACCAGCGCCAAATTTTCGCGCCATTGCTGCTCGGGGATCGTTGGGAGGATGTCGTCCCACAGCGAGAGGAAGGTGCCGCGCAGCTGGAGCTGGCCGTAGGGCCGCGCGAGGAACCACATGTGAAGGTGCGCCGAGCCGTCGCCCCACCGGTTCACGTGAACCCGCGCGACGCCGTCGAGCGAGCGGATCGCCCGCTCGAGCCGGACGGTCATGACGCCGAGCTCGGCTGCGAGCAGGTTCGGCAGGTCGCCGAGGTCGAGATGCGAGCGGCATTCGAGAATCACGACCATCGGCAGCCCGGTGGGCCGGTCCATCGCCCGGACGCGCCATCGTTCGCTGAACCAGATGTACGCATCGTCCGGCGTATTGCAGGCCACACATTCGGCAGCGTCCTCGCCGCTTCGCGGAGGCTCCACGGCCACCGGAGTGGCAAGAGGCTTGATGCGCATGTCTCCCTCGAAGGGAAACGACGGCCAGCGAGTGAAGTCCGGCAGAGACGCGGCGTTGTCGGGCACGAGCCTGACCTTAGTGCAGGCAGAGGGCACTGTCCCGGGTCAATTTTCCAGCCGCCGACCGCGCCGCCCTCTACCGAGCGCACCCAGCCCTTCACGTAGAAGTCGATCACTATCCGTGGGGCCCACACCACACCCGAAGTTATCCACAGAAGTTATCCACAACCCCCGCCGTTTCACGTGAAACGCGACGTAGAACGCTTGCACCCCCTGTGGATACCCACGTGGACAACCCACACCCACCCTCCCCGTTTCACGTGAAACGGCCCACCCGCCCCTTCTTCAACAACCCCACCCACAGCCTGTGGATAACGCCCCTCCCCGATGCATCACGCAACCTCAGTCGATCCACCCCGCCGCGCCACAACCACCCGACATCGACAGCCAGCACTCGGCTCTACTTTGATAGATGTCTCTACATCGACTACAGGATCGCCGCTGAGAGACGAAGGTGAGGCCCGCGATAACGAGCAGAACGCCGGCCAGGTCCCATCTGCCGAACAGCCGGCTGGACCCCCGCATCGCTACGGCAAGCCACCTTCTCGCGGATCCGAACCAACCACGGCTGGCCGCCGAGTAACCCAGTCGCCGTCACCACCGCGCGGCCGCCTGTCCGGAACAGACCGCCGCCGTCGGCAACCGAGTCCAATCCGATCAACGTCCCTAGCAACCCCGGGGTGGACACCGCGGGCGGTCGCGGCACGGCCCGGCTCCGATCGCCTGGCCGCGGCTACCCGTCCCCAACCCTGGTCCCCCTTGAGCTCCTCCAAGGGGTCCGCGCCTTCGCCAGGGGCGCCTCGCTATTGCCAAAGCCCATCGCGCCAGCACCGCCTCAGTGAGGTCCGACTTGCTGAACCGACTCTGAAGGACGAAAACCACGTGGCCCGCGATGCCCGAGCGGCGCCGCCTCGTGGCTGTGGAAGGCGAGTCGGGGCTTAGTCTGTGGAGCCCAGCCGCTCCTGCCTAGACGGCACCGAGGACCGGGGTCAACGACTTGGTCATAGCGCAGTAGCCAGGTCCGGGCGACGGCCCTTTCCCCAGAGACCCGGGGGAGCATTTGCCAGCCGGCCTGGCAGGCCTCGAAGCCAAAGTCCGCCTCCATGCCGCACCCCGTCCGTAGAGCTTCCTGTCCCAGTCGAACCGAGGGCCGCATGCTCTCAGAGCACAACGGTGTCCGGCGTTCGCGTCAGCGCACCATCATGGCTGCGTCGCCTTGGGCGTGGCGCCCACCTTTCAGCGCACGGCCGTGGTCCTCCTAGCGGTACAGCCCGTCAACGACGAAGCCGACTGCTCCTGTTCCGACTCCCAAACCTCACCCCAGTTGGGGGCCATCCCCTGAGCTCCGAGACCCGATGGGTGCGAAGCCTCGAAGCCGCTCGCCGATTGGCGAGCCGCGCCTTTCTTGGGCGATCAGGAGCCCGGCCACCCGCAGCTCGTCGGTGGAGCCGGTCTCGGTGTGCACCTTGAACCGCTCACGACCAACGGAACCGGACGCATCACCTCGTGCCTGCATCTCACGCGTACCAGGTCGACGCCGGCCCTCTCCCGTAGCCAGCGTTCCGCGGAGCCGCCGCCGCTCCCGACTGAGCGAGCATCCGGGCGCCACAGGATGGGGCTCGGTGTGTTCTCGCGCCAGGGTGACACCTCGTGGGTCTAGCCGTGCTCAGGTGAGACGGCTAAGCGGCCGGCTCTGGAGACATCGCATGTCAGAAGCCCCATCGATCGCGGGTGTCGTTTCTGACCCGACAGTCATCCAGCGGCTGGCTCCGGTCTCGTTCCGAGCAGAACAGGGTGGATCTCACAGGCCTCCTTCAGACGGGCGGGACGGCCGATCTGGCGTGGGAGGCACAGACCAAGACGCTCCTCCCCGTGCCGACGTGGGCCACATCGCGCCCACCGCCCCGGAGCGACCGGCGGTCCCGTCGGCCCGTAGACCTGCCGCAGCCCTCACCTGTTTCACGTGAAACACCACCACCGGGCCGGGCGGAGCACCACCGGGCCGGGCGGAGCACCACCGGGCCGGGCGGAGCACCACCGGGCCGGGCGGAGCACCACCGGGCCGGGCGGAGCACCACCGGGCCGGGC